>NZ_CAWUKC010000001.1:0-112184 GCF_963922945.1 uncultured Pseudoalteromonas sp.
CCTGTCGCAAAGCGCTATTTAATATTATGCTGCAGGGCTATAATTCGGCCCTTATTTAGTCATACAAAGGGATACGTTTTGAAAAAGTTAGTTTTGCTTTGCAGTGCTTTATTTGCCTTTAATACTCATGCGCAATTACATGAAAATATTGATAGTGTTGCCGATTACGCTGTAAACACTTACCAAAAAGCTCAAGTGCATACGCTAACTAACTTAGTGGCGTTTCCTACGGTAAATAAAGACTCAATACCCGCGCCACAAAATCCTGACTTTATTAATTTTAAGTCGCTCTTAAAAATGAAAGCCGCAGAGCTTGGGTTTGATTACCAAGACTTAGGCTATACCGTGCTTATAGGTATGGGCGATCAAAACGAAAAGGTTACCGTTGTTACTCACGGTGACGTACAGCCAGCTAACGCGAGTAAGTGGAAACAAAGCCCATTTATTATTGATACCTCAGAGCCAGGCAAATTAGTAGGGCGCGGCACAGAAGATGACAAAGGCGCTATAGCTACTGCGCTTTACGCTATGAAAGCGATTAAAGATAAAGGCATAAAGCTTGATAACAGTATAGAGTTGATGATTTACCTTGCCGAGGAGTCAGACTGGGGCCCACTTACTGAATTTATGAAAACCTATGAGCAACCAAAATATGCAGTAACCATTGATGCATCATACCCAGTTGTAGTAGCCGAAAAAGGCTGGAGCTTAATTGCCCCAACCTTCAACGCTACTTCAAAACAAACAGGCGTCTATGTAAGTGACGTTGCAGGTGGCGCGTTTAAAAGCCAAATACCAGAAGATGCAAGCTTAATACTTCATAATGCAAGTGCTAAGCTTATTGCCTCATTAAAAGCAAAAGCTAAAACGCTGAGTGAAGTTGAGTTTAATTTTGAAGAGCAAGGTAAGGGCTTAAAAATAACTGCTAAAGGGGTGTCGGCGCACTCATCTGAGCCAGAGTCGGGCGTTAATGCTATTGCCCATTTGAGTGAGTTACTTAAAGACGTCGCACTTGAAAATAACAGCGATGGCCAGCTTATTAAATTTGTAAACCAATTAATTGGCTTAGATATTCATGGTAAGCAATTTGGTAATATTGCTTACAAGCATAATTTTATGGGCCCAATGACAGTGGCGCCTACCCTAATCGAGCGCGATGGTAATGCACTAACGTTAGCCATTAACGCGCGCCGCCCAGTAGGCAAAGAGGAAAACTTACTTAAACAACAAATTAATAGCGCTATCAAAGGGTGGGAAACTACAAATAACGTAACGCTTACTAAAGTTGAAACCATTATTGGTACACCCATGCTGTTAGATAACGCACCGCACTCACAAAAGCTGCTCGATATATTTAAGCATTTTACCGGCGACAATAAAGCTGACTTTGTATCTATAGGTGGTGGCACTAACGCAAAACTATTTGATAATGCAGTTTCGTTTGGCCCTTCAATGCCGGGTAAACGTTACACAGGCCACTCTGAGCATGAATTTATAACGCTTGAGCAATTGGCGCTTAATTTACGTATGTATACGGCAATGATGATAGAGCTAGGTAATATGTAAGCTATAGCTGTTTTAATTTAAAAGCCGCCTTGTCTAACTAAAGTGACTCCAGCAAGGCGGCTTTTTTGTATTTATTAAAACTGGGCTACAATACTGAGATTGTATATATCGTAGTTATTTTTATCAGTGTAATTAGCGCTGAAATAGTAGCTATCGTTAATAAAACATTTACCTTCAACAACTAAATCTGAGTCGTATAAACCAACGCCAACTGCTACATGTTTATTAAAGTAATAATTTGCCAGCACATTAAAAAAAGGGTTATCACCAGCATCTAGGTAGTCAATATTTACAGTAATGTAGCTTTTATCGTAAAGGTAAGCAAAGTAACGTGATGATAAATCCCACGACTCTATTTCGTCGTCAGTCTCAACAGTAAAACCAATGTAGTTGGTGTTATTAATTTGGTGATTATATTGCGCTTTAAATAGATAAATTGCATTTAAAATAAGTGAAAACACATCTAAATAATTGTAAGTAACTGTATGTTTGTATAAGTATTTGTAGAGATGCGCTCAAAGGGGCTGCTATAAATTTATGACTAATGTCATGTTAACTGATGACAAATAGCACCTTTCTGGCTTAAAAATTAGGGCAATAATAACCCTACATTTTAAGAGGAGAGCAAACATGAATACATCAACTTTTTTTGATAACTTAAAACAATACCTTGTCGTCTTAACTTTTTTTACTGTGGTTAATTTAATAACATCGCCCGATTATTTATGGGTGGTATGGCCTGCTATAGGGATAGGTATAGCGCTGCTTAACGATCTATTAAGTTTAAACGACTCAAAAACGGTTAGGGATGAGCGTTAAGCCAACTAACAGGTTACCTAGCTTAACGCGTAGCGTGCAAACCTTAAAATTCAAGATTGCTTTTATGAGGGTGAGTCAAGTTTTGTGCTAAGTGAAATTTCGGTATTGAGTAGTTTTGAAATGGGGCAGCTTTGTTTAGTTTGCTCACATAATGCCTGAAATTGTTCATTGGCTATGTCGCTGATACGTGCTTTTACTTCAAGTGCGATGTGAGTGACAGCAAAGCCGTCATCAACCTCATCTAGGCTTACGGTGGCTTTAGTATCAATTTTATCAGCTTTAAAACCGGCATCACCGAGTGCAAGTGACAACGCCATACTAAAACAGGCACTGTGCGCCGCACCGATTAATTCTTCTGGATTAGAGCCAGGCTCGTCTTCAAAGCGAGTATTAAAGCCAAATGGTTGTTTATCAAGTGCGCCGCTTTGCGTAGAAATACTGCCTTTACCTGTTTTAATATCACCAGACCAAGTTGAGTTTGCCGTTTTTTTAATCGTCATCGTCTTCTCCTTGCGTTGTATGTAAGCTTTTCAGGGTGAGTAAGTGCTATTTACATAAAACACCTAAATTCAGCCTCAAAAGTCGTGTTGTATACACTGTTGCAAAATAGACGCCAGCAAGCTCTTGTATGACATAGAGAATTAGTATCTTTTACTTTTTACTACGTTTACAGCGCTCTGAGCAGTAAATAACGTTATCCCAATCACGTTGCCATTTTTTACGCCACGCAAAAGGCTTGTTGCAAACAGGGCATATCTTTTGTGGCAGGTTTAACTTTTTGTGCGCCATATTAATGCCTCTTTGCTTTTTGTTTTACTGTGCGAGTAAGCCCCACATGCCTTTTTAATATATGGGGGATCGCACGTTTAACATCGGCGCGCTCACGATATTGCCATAAACGCTCGCGCGCTTCTTTAGAAGCTTGGGTTAAGTCAAGCATGGGCTCAGGATAGTCTTCACCGAGTTTAAAGTCGTTAAATAATGCTTCCATTGGTGTTTGTTGCCAAGGCTCGTGTAAATATTCTATAGGTAGTTTTTCAAGTTCGGGGCACCACTTTTTAATGAATGTACCGGTTGGGTCTTGATCTTCAGATTGTTTAATTGGGTTGTAATGCCTAATGGTGTTAATGCCCGTAACCGATGCCTGCATTTGTATTTGTGGGTAATGAATACCCGGTTCAAAGTCTAAAAAGTAATTTGCCAGCGGTAAACTTGCCTGCTGCCAGCTGATATTTAAATGGTGAGTTACAAAGCTTACCAACATAGCGCGCATTCTAAAATTAATATAGCCCGTAGTTTTTAAACAGCGCATACAGGCGTCAATAATAGGAATACCCGTTTGGCCTTGCGCCCAACGCTCAATGTCGCGTTCTACACGCTCATCGGTACGATACGGAAATACATGATAACCAGGGTTTAATGCTTTAAACTCCATGGTGCATTCGCTTTCAAACTTTTGCATAAAATGGCAGTGCCAATGCAGGCGCGATACAAAAGCAGCGAGCGGACGTTTCCAGCCTTTTTTGCTGGGGGATTTAGAATGGTATTCATCAATTGCTATTTGGTATACCTGTTTAAGGCTAATATTACCCCATGCTAAATAAGGTGAAAGCCGAGAGCAATAAGTGCGGCTTAAACTGGGGCTAGATATGCCTTTTTGATATCCCTTACCGCGCTCAGTAAAAAAGCTTTGCAATATTGCGCGCGCGGTTAAAGGGCCACCCACTTGAAAGTTGTCATCATTTTGCGTGTAGTTATCGGGCAAATTGGGTGTTTGGTAGTTATTAAGGGTAATGGTTTTTATGTTTTTCCAATTAGGAATAGCAACAGGGGCCTGCATTGTTTGTTGCCAGCGTGCGTTCCAATCTTTACGGTTTTTTTTGCCACGAATAACGCCGCCCGTTTGTGACTCAAGCCAGTTAACTTTGTTAGCTTTACACCATATAGCCACGGCTTTATCGCGTTCAAAGGTATTGTTTAAGCCAATTTCTTGATGGCTAAATATGTTGACTATTTGGTATGTTTGATTAAGCGTGTTTAACAGTGTCAGCATGTTTTGGTTAAAAATATACAGCGTTGCTTTATAGCGAGTTAGCTGCTGATTTATTTCGCCTATTGATTGATAAACAAAACGCCAATGGCGCGCATTATAATGTGCATCCTCAAGCATTAGTGGCTCAAAGCTGTATAGCAGTAACGTGGGTAAATCATCACTAAATGCATTTTTAAGTGGTTGATGGTCGCTAAGGCGTAAATCGCGTTTAAACCACACTATGTTTATTTTTTCGCGCATATTTAAAAAAGTGGCTGCAGTTATGAAATACTCTACGCACTAAAGCGCTTTTACGATTTACAATAAGGCACATAAAGGAAAATTATGTTTTTAGATTTAACGCAAAGCACGCAGCACAATGTTTACTCTTATTTAGTTGGGGGTATTAGCCCGCGGCCTATTGCCTGGGTAAGCACACTTAGTAAGGAGGGGATTGCTAATATTGCCCCGTACTCTTTTTTTACAGTGGCCAGTTGTAACCCGCCAGTGCTGAGTGTGACTCAAGTAAACCCACGCGACAAAGCTAATAAAGACACGCTTTTAAATCTTCAAGCCACTAACAACTGTGTGGTTAATATTGTCAGCGAGGAGCTGGTAGAGAAAATGAATCAAAGCTGCGCTAATTATCCACATAATGTGAGTGAATTTGAGGCGGCAAATATTGAATCAGTTGCTAGTAAGCAGGTTGCATCCTTAGGCGTTGCAGCAGCTAAAGTAAGATACGAGTGCACCTTAAGAGAAATTATTCAAATAAGCGACCAACCAGGTGGCGGCAAAATTATGCTACTCAACGTGGTCGGAATTCATATTGACGATAACGTGTTAGTGAATGGCTACATAGACCCCACGCGTTTAAACAGCGTAGGCAAAATGGGCGGAGACTACTTTAGCTCTACCAAAGATAAATTTGTACTAAAGCGGCCACAATTGTAAAATAACAGATTAACTTTATACACTTACTGTTAACTCATTAAGCGTTACTGATAAAAACAAATGGATATTGAATGTCTAAACTTTACCTCACTTTAGTATTTGCCCTACTTAGTTTTAGCTGCCTATCAGCCTCTGATAAAAAGCTACCCATAGAAGCGTTTGCAGGCTTAAAAAGCATAAGCCAAGTTAAGCTCTCACCTGATGGAAATAACATTGCGTATGTTAGAAACCTTGATGGCGATTTAGTTTTAATGGTGCAAAGCCTTACAACAGGCAAGGGCAAGCCGATTATTAAATCGGATAACCACACTGTATTTTTTGACTGGTTTAGTTGGGCAAATAATGATGTTTTGTTATTGGGCGCACGATACATTAAATATCAATTTGGTGGGGTTAAGTATGCATCTACTTTAATGTATTCGTATAATCTAAGTGATGATAAAGGAATAAAACTGGCGTTTAGAGCAAACAACACGCGTGATGAAAAGCAGCCTCAGTTTTCTGACCGAATTATTAGCTTTTTACCGGAGCAAGAAAATAAAATACTCGTGCAGGGCGACTTTAAAATTGCCAATACCCCTGCGGTGTATGAACTTGACCTAACTACCTTACGCAAAAAACAAATACAACGTGCTCGTGCAGATGTAACCAGTTGGTTTGCTGATAGACAAGGCAAGGTTCGTATTGCTAAAAAAATGGATGGAACACAATTTACTTACGAGCTGTACAACGAGCAAAATGAGTCGTGGCAAACACTATTTAGCTACGAAGTATTTAGTGAGCAAAGCATTTCGATACTTGGCTTTGATAAAGACCCTAACTTTTTATACATCACTGCGTTACATGAAGGGCGTGATGCATTATTTAAGCTTAATCTAACAACTAACAAACGTGAGCTCATTTTTAGCGACGACAAGTATGATGTAGATGGCGATATTTTTTACTCCCGTAAAACTGGCGAAGTGGCAGGCTTTACGCATTCGCATTTAGAAGATGGTATTGCGTATTGGGATGAAGACTTAGACAAGCTACATCGCTCTTTACGAGCATCATTACCTAAAGATTCATTTGAAATGGATATTGTTAGCACCAGCGACGATCAGCAAAAATATGTACTTTATGTCAGCTCAGATAAAACATCCGGCGCCTACATGTTAGGTGACAGAAAGCGAGGTGAATTAACATTTTTTGCAGACGTTTACCCACACATTAATGAAAGCGTATACGCCGGTAAAGAGCACATCAGCTATAAAGCTCGTGACGGGCTTATTATAGAAGGCTACTTAACGCTGCCTGTTGGCTATGAGAAAGGCGATAAGTTACCCACTATTATATTTCCACATGGTGGACCTATGGCGCGAGACTATGCAGGCTTTGACTATTGGACTGCGCTACTGGCATATAATGGTTATGCCGTGTTACAGCCTAACTTTCGTGGCTCAAGTGGTTATGGTTATGACTTTTTAATGCAGTCGATCCAAGGTTTTGGTTTAGCCATGCAAGATGACTTACAAGATGGAGCTAACTGGTTAATAGACCAAGGGATTGCTCAGCCAGATAAAATTTGTATTGGTGGCGCAAGCTATGGTGGATATGCCGCCTTAATGGCTGTTATTAAACACCCTGAAACATTTAAATGTGCGGCAAGTTTTGCAGGGGTAACTGACCTTGAGCATATTGTGAGTAAAGCCCGACACTTTACAAACAAAGACATAGTAAGAAAACAGTTTGGAACAAATAGCGATAAGTTAGAGGCCAATTCGCCGGTCAATTTTGCTAAATCAATCAACAAACCTGTTTTACTTGTGCATGGTAGCGACGACAGTGTTGTCCCTATTTACCATAGTAGAGAAATGGAAGATGAACTAGATGACGAAGATAAAGATGTTACTTACATTGAGCTAGAAGATGGCGATCATTACTTGTCCTATCAGCCGCATAGAATTAAAACGTTACAAGCGTTCTTAGACTTTTTTGATAAGCATTTAAAAAACGATTAATAACAAAGGCGACTTAGGTCGCCTTTTTTGAGCTTAATTTTTTATATAATGCACATTGTTTGCACTTTTACTTGTTAACGTTATACGTTGTTATTAAAGGCGCTATTTATAAGTCGCTATAATAGAACACGCAATTAATACAATTGTTATTACAGACTATTCTTGAAAGTGCTTAGAGCTTTTAAAAATATGTTTTAGCAGTAAAAAATACGCAATAAATAACAGCTCAAATGCTTTTAGAGTCAGGTTTATAAAAAATAAATGAAAATTCATAACAAACTTTTTTTAATATTATTTAGCTTCACCTTTAGCATTATTGCGGGGCTTGTTGTGCTTATTCAGTATAGTATTGGCCAAGGTATTATTGATTTTGTAAACGCCAAAGAAGTAAAAGCATTAGAGCCATTAACGGTACAGCTGGCTAATAAATACGCGCAAAAGCCCTCGTGGGATAAAATTATAGGTAACGATCAGCGCTTTTTAAGGTTGGTTGAATCGCAATTACAATCTAGTCAGTTTTTATCTAGTTTACGTGAGATACCACAGCGCTCGGAAATTCGTGGCGAACAAAGACCCAGACCTCCACAGCATATGGCGCAACGCGATCGCCGTCCACCGCCTGAGCATGCCGCGCACTATGCTCTACTTGATGAAAACCAGCAACGTATTTTTGGTAAATTATTTGAGGATTTAAAGTACATTAAAACGCCTATTGAGCTTGAGGGTAAAGTAATTGCTTACCTTGCTGTTTCAAAAAGAAAAAGCCTAGCAGATGGGTACGAGCTGGATTTTTTAAAGCAACAAACTAACTACTTATGGCTTATTGCGTTAACCGCAGGGCTACTTACCTTAATGTTGTCTTTTTTACTGGCAAGGCATTTAGTTGGCCCTGTAAAGCAAATTGCCAGTGGTATGCATAAGCTAACCAAAGGGCAGTACAGTACCAAACTTTTATTAGATAGAAAAGACGAGCTGGGCCAGCTTAGTGAAGATTTTAATACTTTGGCCTTTACGCTCGCTAAAGATGAGCAAGTACGTAAACGTTGGCTTGCAAATATTTCTCATGAACTAAGAACGCCCATGAGCATTTTACTTGGTGAACTTGAAGCCATGCTCTTAGGGGTACGCGAGCCTTCACATAATAATATTAGTTCTGCTAACGATGAAGCGCTGCATTTAAAGCGCTTGATTGACGACCTACACATGTTAAACAGCGCAGAGCTAGGCGGCATGCATTACACCATGCAACCTACCGACGTAGGCTCTTTACTTAACTCCATAGAGCAAAAGTATCACATTATTTTTGAGCAGCACGCTATTAATTTTTACCTTCTTAATAGCGCTAATAACACCACAGTAAACGCAGATAAAACACGTATATTGCAATTGCTAGATAATATATTAATGAATGCAGTGCACTACGCGCAGTGCTCTACTATTTCTTTAAGTGCCAATAACGTAAATATTAAAAGCCACGCCTATTTAGAGCTTGTAATTGAAGATAACGGGATAGGCGTTGAGCAAACGCATTTATCGCACTTGTTTGAATACTTATACCGCGTTGACAGCTCGCGTAATCGCCAAAAGGGAGGCTCTGGTTTGGGCTTATCAATTTGCCAACATATCGTTAAAGGCCACCAAGGTGAAATAGCGGCTGAAAAAGCAAGTTTAGGTGGTTTAGCGATTATTATTCGCCTACCTTTAGTAAAGGTTTAGAGGACAGTATGCAAGAGCAGATACTTATTGTTGAAGATGAAATAAAACTTGCCAATTTAATGCGCGACTTTTTAACAAGTCATCATTATCAAACGCACCTTATTCATCATGGAGATGAAGTACTTAGCTGGCTTGAAAGTAATCGTCCATGCGTTATTTTATTAGATATTATGTTGCCAGGGCAAAGTGGTATAGAGCTGTGCAAAGCGATAAGAAAGCTCTCTAATGTGCCCATTATTATGGTTTCAGCAAAGGTGGAAGAGATTGACCGACTTTTAGGGCTGGAGCTGGGTGCCGATGACTACATTTGCAAACCGTTTAGTTATGCTGAGCTGGTGGCGCGTGTAAAAGCAATTTTAAGGCGTGTTAATACCACAAAAGAGCCGGTAAATAATGCCATGATACTGGATGAAAGTACTTACAGTGTTAACTATAAAAATAGCAGTATAGAACTTACTAATTTTGAATTTCAGCTATTTAAGCCCTTGTATTCAAACCCTAACAGAATCTATTCACGCGATAGTTTAATGGACACCATGTACGCAGACCAACGTATTGTTAGCCACCGTACTATCGATAGCCACATAAAAAAGTTACGTAAAAAGCTTGATGAAGTTACCCAAACCGATAGTGTTATTCAGTCAGTTTACGGTGTTGGTTACCGGTTTGTGCATCCCAAATAAGTAAACAGCCTCTGACTTTTATCAACTGAAGTATTTTTTAGCGCCTTATTTGCGTGCTTTTACTTACGTCGTTTTGTATTTATGATTTATGTCGTGTTCAAAGCGTTATTAATTAAAGCACTATTAATATAAGGTAGCGGCTGTATAGAAACCTTCACTTCATCACCTTAAAGTAAATTTTTAAAGGGTAAAAATACCCCCTTAAAAATAGGTTTTATTTCCTTATTTTTTGCACATTATTTGCGTTTTTTTAGCGTACTTTATACCCATACGCTTTATAAATATTTAACTCAAGGTGACCACGATGAAGCATTTTTCTACTTTTGCCATTGCTGCATTATTATCAGTGGCTTTTTCAGCCAATGTTGCAGCCAGAGGCGGTGATACCCCACCACCTAAACCTGACTTTTCAAGCATAGATACAGATGGTGACGGTGTGATTAGCCTTGCTGAATTTAGCGAAAGCGCGCCACCTCATGGCGATGCGCAAACTATTTTTAACGAAATTGATGCTGATGGAAATGGCGAAATTAGCGAACAAGAATTAACTGAACACAAGCCGCCACGCCGCGCACGTTAAGGAAAAAAATATGATCAACAGTATTGGTAGCTCAGCGAGTTTTATGACGCAACAATCTAGCCAAGTAAGCGCTCTAACTTCAGAGCAAACGGAGTTTGTTAAAGAAACTCTTGCAGAGTTTGACTCACAAAACCTAAGCACGGAAGATGCGCAAAGTATTCAAGCCGCATTTGCAGAGCAGGGGATTTCGCCTACAAAAGAGTTGGCTGATTTAATGAGCGAGCTTGATTTTGACGCTAAAAGTATTGGCGATGCAGGACGCCCTGAAGGGCAGCGCCCGCCACCGCCGCCGCAAAACTCTCTAGAATCTGTTGATACTGACGAAATGGTTAGCTATTTAGATGAGTTATTAACTGAATATTCAAGTCAGCTATCAGATGAAGATAAAGAGTCAATTCTTTCATCGGTACAAGAAAAATTTGGCTTTAGTGAAGGCGATTCACTGCTAAATGTAACAGCTTAGGTGTTATAACTTGAGGTAAAGCTGAGCGTTTATCCTTAGGTCTTAAGTCCAAAGCCCAGCGACTATTTTTGCTGGGCTTTTTTATTATGCCAATTCGCTTAATTAAGTGTTTTTGCACATTGGTATTACTCTGCTTGCGGTAGAAAAATCGCACTAATAGCGCCTACTAAACCGAGTAAGCTATAGAGTAGAATAAGTTGTGCGGTCGATAAAAACGCGTCAAAAAGCCCTATACTACCTAACATTAAAAGTAAAATACCAATAACAGTATTACTAACAGATACATAATCCGTGCGTTTGTTGCCTTGTGCCATATCAACCAAATAGGTTTTACGGCCAAGTCGCACACCTTGATGAGCAATACAAAGTAAAAAATAAAAACCAGGCATTACCCAAGCATATTCAAATAGCTGGCTATACCATGTGGCTAAAATAAACACACTTAAGCCGTTTATAGTGACAAGCAATGCACTGATCACAAGCACCTTTTGGCTAGAAAAATCGCTGAGTCTTCCCCATATTGGCCCAGAAATTAAACTTGCTAAGCCAGACACAGCTAAAAATACTGCCAACAACGAAAATTCAAACTGCTGAGCACTGGCTAAAATAATATAAAATGGCGCGCTTAGGGCTGAGCAAAGTAAAAAGGCGCGGGTAATTACAAAGTGTGCAAATTGTTTATCTTGGTAAAGCAGCTTTACTTTACTTAGCGCATTTAAAAAACCATTTTTACCGCCTTGTGTTGCCCCTTTATGCTCGTTTATGCGGCTATAAAAAAGCGCAGCAATAATCCATAAAATCGCACCTAAACTCAGTGCAATCAGTACCGTGTTTAGCTCCCCTTGCCCCGAAAAAAACCACATCATTAACCCAAAGGTGAGTGTTGCAAAGCCGGCAATACTTGCCGCTAAACCACTAATATTACCTCGCTTTTTTTTAGGAATAACTTTACCTAATACATCTTTAGCGGCAATTGAGTTAAACCCGCGGGCAAGGCTAAAGAGTATCAGCAAAGCTAAAATTGCATAGCCTGCCTGAGTACCCTCTAATACAAATGAAATGCCCACTATAGCGCCAATACATGCAGCTTGGACAACTGCACCATAGACCCACACCCATTTTCTGACTGAGAGCTGTCGGATGATATTAGCGATGACTAATTGGGGTAATAATGAACCTGACTCTCGAATAGGCACGAGCCATGCTATAAACGCGCTTGGCACATTTAAGCTTTGCATTAACCAAGGTAGGGTTACTTTAGGATTGAGTAGGGCATCGGCAAATTTACTAAAAAGCTGGCTTGTTAATAAAAGAATAAAGTTTCCTGCGACTTCCTTACAGTCATTTTCGTTTATATCTTTACAGGCGCGTGCGTCCTCATCGTTATTAAGGCGTTTATAAACTTGCTCTTTGGTGAGTTTTTTCATACAGCTAACTACACAATTTGTTTTGCTCATTAAGGTATGAATCTACAAAGCGTTGCTCCATAGGTTTAGAAAAATAATAACCTTGTAGGTGAGATACGCCAATCTCTGTTAGCATATTGGCTTGCTCTAAGGTTTCAACGCCTTCGGCGACTACTATAAAATCAAGCGTTGAGGCCATTTGCACAATTGCATGAATAATACTTAAGCCTCGTTTATCCATGTTTTGAATAAAGCTTTTATCTATTTTTACTATGTCTACACCTATATCTAACATGCTCGACAAGGATGAATAGCCAGTACCAAAGTCATCAATAGAAATACAAAATCCTTGTTTTTGCAGCTCTTTTACGGCGGTTAAAAAAGTGAGTTTATCTTCAGCAAATACAGACTCGGTAATTTCAAGATGCAGGTTTTCTGGTTTTATACCGTATTGATTAGCGATATTTGCTACTTTACTGACAAAGCTAGGATCTTGCAGTTGTATAACCGACACATTTACACTCACAGCAATTGCCGGCTGAAGGTTTTTAAACGCTTTTGCTTGCATACAGGCTTGTTCAATCACCCATAAACCAAGTTCAGTTATGAGATTGTATTGCTCGGCAATGGCAATAAACTCATCGGGAAAAATCGCTTCGTCATTTAACTGCCAACGTAAAAGTGATTCAAACGATGTTACCTTTGTTGTTTTACTGTCAATTATAGGCTGAAATACCAATCGCAAGCCATTGTCCTTTATTGCACTGGCCAAACGCTTACTGAGCAATTGCTCTCGCTCTTGCTGGCGTTTCAAATCGTTGTTGTAAATATTAGCGCAGCCTTTGGCAATGCGCTTTTGATGGTACATGGCTAAATCGGCAGAGCGAATTAACGCGCTTAAATCACCCTCATGCTCAGGGAATAACGCTATACCAATAGTGGCAGATACCCAGCTTTGGTATTTATATCGTTCATGCTCAGCACTAATACTTTTAATCACCTTTTTGGCAAAATTACATAAATCGTGCTCATTTTTATAGGTAGTTAAAATTAAAAACTCATCGCCGCCCCAACGGCATTTAAACAAATCACGGCTACACACATGAGTGAGTCGCTCTGCTATTTCTTTAAGTACTTGGTCACCAACTTTATGGCCCATGGAGTCATTAATTTGTTTAAAGCCATCTAGGTCAACAAAAAGCAAAGCGAGTTTTTCGTTGGGGTGATTTGCAAGTTGTTTATTGGCAAGTTTCAAAAATGCGGTGCGATTTAATAAACCTGTCAATGGATCGGTATTTGACAAGCGGTAGATTTCTTCTGTCCTAACTTCTACTTTGTTTTCCATCTCGTTAAGAAGTTCACGGTTTTGGTTTTGCAGCTTTATAGCGGACTGAGTAAATTCGGCTGATTTATAAGAAGAGGCCAACATAATAGCCGAAAAAGTAATACCCAAAAAGCCAAGTACATAGTGATAATAGTCATTAGATAAGGCGAGCACTAATGAGTAAGGCAGTAATAAAATGATGCTATAGCTTACCGAAGTAAAACGACTGCCTGAGAGTAAATTAGCTGACCCCCCAGCAAATGCTGATAAGATAGCTATTGTGGTGGTAATTTCAACCGTTGACGCACCTTTATGAAACCACAGCGCGTAACAGCACCACAAAATAGCTGTAGCAATACACCCTAATGAAAAGCGTTTTAGAAAGTTTGTGGCATTAAAGAGTCGTTCATTGCCTTTTCTGTAGTTAAAGTAAATAACATCCATTAGCCTAACCGCTAAAACGATTAGCATGAAAAAAAGCCATATTACTTTTTCTTGATTTCTTACTTCGTTTGTTAGGTCAAAGGCAAATACAAGGACAAAGCTAACTAAGGCGGAGACGCTAATTCCAGATAAAGCATTAGAATATAAAAGCTTTACGGCTTCTCTTCGTTCATCATTGTTTAAATTTTTATATTGCACTCACAAAGCCCTATGAAAGTAATGCAGGTAAATCGGGTTACATTTTATAAAAACACAATGATAAATATAGTTTAATGATGGAAAAAATGCAGATTTTCAATAAAAAAATGCCCATAACACAATATCTTGCTATGGGCTGATAGATTAAAAGTCGCTGGCGCTGTGTCGTTCGCTAAGTTGCTCCTCTTCAGGACCCCAGATGCGATTAACGCGGCGTCCACGTTTAACTGCTGGGCGCTGTGATACTTGCTTAGCCCAGCGAGTAACGTGTTTATAAGAAGCCACATCTAAAAACTCGGCGGCATCGTAAAGATCACCCAGTACAAGTGAGCCATACCACGGCCAGATGGCAATATCGGCAATAGAGTATTCATCGCCCGCCATGTATTCGTTTTCGCTTAAATGGCGGTCCAGTACATCGAGCTGGCGTTTTGTTTCCATAGTAAAGCGATCTATCGGGTACTGCATTTTTGTTGGAGCGTAGCTATAAAAATGACCAAATCCGCCGCCTAAATAGGGCGCTGCACCCATTTGCCAAAATAGCCAGTTACGGCACTGTGTCTTGGCGTTAAAGTTTTTTGGAATTAACACATCAAATTTTTCTGCTAAGTATTGCAGTATTGAGCCCGATTCAAAAATGCGTGTTGGTGGCGTGGTTGAGTGATCCATTAGCGCAGGTATTTTAGAGTTTGGATTAATATCCACAAAGTCCGAACCAAATTGATCGCCTTCGCCAATATTTATTAAATAGGCATCGTATTCTGCATCGGTTAGGCCAAGCTCAAGAAGCTCTTCAAACATAATTGTGGCCTTTTGACCATTAGGTGTAGCTAGAGAATAAAGCTGAAACGGATGCTCGCCAATACTCAAGGTTTTATCATGAGTAGCACCTGCTGTAGGGCGGTTAATATTGGCAAACTTTCCGCCACTTTCACTTTCCCACGTCCAAACTTTTGCTGGCGTGTATTCGTTATTGTTGCTCATAAAAAAACCTCAATTAATGAAATAAAATTTTACTGATAAATAATAAGTAAGGGCAAAAAAGCACAATTAAAGATCGATTACTTACCTTTTAGCCTATCTGATTTTGCAAGCTTGTAACCTAAAAAGAACCCGCTTAAAGCCCCAAACAAATGGCTTTCAAACGAAACATGAAAGCGCTGTGGTAGCACACCCCAAATAAATCCGCTGTAAAGTAGCGCAACCACAACGGCAATAACAATCGACTTGAACGAGCGCCTAACTACGCCATAGCACAGTATAAAGCCCCATAAACCATAAATTACGCCGCTTAAACCGACATGAAAACTGCTTCGCCCAAAGGCCCAGACTAATAGCCCGCCAATTAACGCGGTAAAAATAAACACGGTGTAAAAGCGTTTTACACTGTATTGGCAAATTAGCCAGCTAAGTACAGCAAAAGGAAGCATGTTGCTTGCAAAGTGCCACCAGCTGCCATGTAAAAATGGGGCGCACAAAATGCCGATTAACCCTTGAACACTGCGAGGGTAAATACCTAAACTATTAAGCGTAATGCCAGGTAAGCTGTTGATCACCTGTAGTATTAGGCATATAAAAACAACGCTAAATATTGCAAATCGCGTACTGGTTATCAGTGAAGATGATGGGGTAGATGGCATATAAACGCCTTAGTAGGATTATTTTGTACCAGTATAGGAGTATGTTTTCGCTATTAAAAGCGATTTAATATGCGCGGCGTTGTACGCCGCGCATAGGGGCTATTTAACCAAGCTTAGTTAATAGCTTTTTAGCCGCAAGCTCCGAACTTGCTGGGTTTTGACCTGTAATTACTAAACCATCTTCTACGGCTAATACGCCCCAGTCGTCGGTTTTTTGATAATCGCCGCCTTTTTTAATGAGTTCATCTTCAACCAAAAATGGCACGACGTCTGTTAGTTGTACAGCAGCTTCTTCTGAGTTAGTAAAGCCCGTTACTTTTTTACCAGCTACGAGTGCCTTACCCTCTGTATCTTTAGCATTTAAAAATACAGCGCTTGCGTGACAAACAGCCGCGACTGGCTTTTGTCCTTTTACAAACGTATCGATAAGTGCGATAGAATCGCTGTTATCTACTAAATCCCACAATGGGCCGTGGCCCCCTGGGTAAAATACCGCGTCAAAGTCGTCTGCGTTTACTTCGCTTAATACTTTGGTGTTTGCCATCAGCGTTTGTGCTGCGCTGTCGTTGTCATAGCGCTTGGTTGCTTCGGTTTCAAAATCAGCAAGTGTGCTGGTTGGGTCAATAGGAGGCTGGCCACCAGCAGGAGAAGCAAGCGTTACCTCTGCACCAGCATCAACAAATGCGTAGTAAGGCGCTGCAAACTCTTCTACCCAAAAACCTGTTTTTTCGCCTGTGTTACCAAGCTCAGAATGTGAGGTAAGTACCATAAGTATTTTTTTAGCCATAACAATATTCCTTCGATTATTGAGTAAATTAATTTATGTTTAGCTTTTACCAAAACGTTGTAAATACTATATGTACTTACAAGGATTAAAACAACGATGATAAATTTGACTTTATTGGTTTAATAATTGATACAATATTGGCATGAATACGCAAAAAGCGGTTTACGATGAAAGTGTCGTTTGAGCAACTCAAAAGCATGGTGGTATTTGCACAGATTGTAGAGCAGGGCAGCTTAACAGCAGCAGCAAAGCAGCTAGGGCTAACACGTGCGGTGGTTAGTTATCACCTTAAAAAATTAGAAACGCAGTTAGAAGTCATACTGCTTAATCGCTCAACTCGCACCATGACACTGACAGAGGCGGGTATAACTTATTACGAGCGCTGTAGGGTGATCACAGAGCAAGCAAATGCGGCTAATCAACAAATAGAAAACATAAAAAGCGAGCCTCAAGGGGTATTAAAAATTAGCTGTCCAGTTAATGTTGGCATGCAATTAATAGTCCCTGCGATTAATACGTTTAAGCGCCAATACCCAAAAATTGATGTCGATTTACAGCTCACTGATGATGTAGTAGATATTATTAAAAATGGTTTTGATATTGCTATTCGCGGTGTTGCTTTGAGCGACTCAAATTTACAAGCCACTAAGTTAACGACCATGAGTACGTGTATTTGTGGGTCGACTGAGTACTTTGAGCACTTTGGCAAACCTAAAACGCCAGCTGACTTAGCTTTACATAAATGGGTTGTTTACCAACTTAGTAGTAAAACATTAACGCTTAGCAAAAATGGTAAAAAACACGATGTCATACTCCAAGGAGGCATAAGCACTAACAATGCAGCAGCACGTACAGCGTTTGTAGAGGCAGGTCATGGGCTTGGTCGTATTCCTTTGTATGATGCATGGCCTAAAGTTCAGGCTGGGTTGCTTGAAATAATACTTGATGATTATAAAACAAAAGATATTGAGCTTTTTGGTGTATTCCCACCAGGGGCGGCAGGCTCCAAAAAGCTCAGGGTGTTTATTGATTATTTAAAAGCCTATTTTGTGAAGCAACATACCGCTTTAGGGCTACTAAAAAATACGTAAAACACTACTTAATCACAATGTACGGTTAAATAACGCAACCGCTTGTTGATACATGGTGATTGCAAGTGCACCGTCATAGCGCTCGCCTTCATCACGCATAAATGCATGCTGTGCGTTTACTTCTTGCCATTGGTAATTAATACCCGTGGCTACACATTGCTGGTAAATTTTACTTCGGCCTTGTTGCGGTACATGTGGGTCTTGCTTACCCCAAATAAAGTGTATTTCACCTTGAATATCGGCCATGCGTTCAAATGAGTTATTACCGGCTTGAGCAGGCAAAGTATCACTATGAATATCGGTGGCGTATAAACAAAATGCGGCTTTTATGTGTGGGTTTAATGCGGCTCGGTAAGCTAAATGCCCGCCAATGCACACACCCATAGCGCCCACTGTGCCAGTGCAGTAATCTTGGCTTTGTACAAAGTCAATGAGTGCTTGTGTGTCGCTATCGTGGTGCTCAAGTGGCTTTTGCCATTTATCGGCATTGCCTTTATCTTTACCTGCATCGTTGTACGAAAGTACAGTACCAATTGGGTTTAGCTCATGAAATACCTCAGGCACTAACACCACAAAACCATGGCTTGCTAAAATAGCAGCGCTGCGCGCAATAGGCGCGGTTTGCTGAAAAATCTCAGAGTAAAAAATAATACTGGGGTATTGGCCGGCTGCTTGTGGGCGGTAAACCGTGGTTCGCATTAGGCCTGTTGGGGTGGGTAAGTCGGTATTATGGTGTTGGATTATCATAAAAGCGCTCAGTTAAATTATTTAATAAGGTAATGGTAACTGAGCGCAGCAGAATAAACGATTGCTATAATGCATTTTTTAAATGCTTGCAGGCATTTTATTGCAACTTGCGTAGTAGCTTACGGTTGCAGGCCAATCCGAAAATATACCCATAACCCCAACATCCTGCGCGAGTACATCAACCACTGTCATCATGTCGCCATCGTTATCGATAACATCGGCGATTGATTGATAGTAGTAACCACCGCCCTCATTAAGAGGCCCTGAGCGCTCAAGGCTCCATGCAATCAGTTCAAGTCCTGCAGCTTTTGCGTCAATAGCATATTGTGAGGGGACAATATTACTTTCGTTGTCTATGGTGAGCATCATCCAAATAGGGGGCGCTAATATTTTAACGCCATCAGCTACTAGCTCTTGCATACTTGGTTGCCACGTTGCAGGGTTGCTTGGATCAAAGCCCGCTTCACTGTCACGGCCATCTAAATATACGCTTTGATTTGCAAAGTCGGGGTTGTTATTTATCCAATATTTCACATCATCTAGATTAAATGATTGCGGGTACACATCATTGCTTGGTACGTCCAATTGCGTGTACTCATCAAGCATTTTTTGCGCGTATTGCTGTTGTGTCATGCCCTTAAAGGGCATGTTAACTTGCGGCGATTTTAGCTCTGGGGTCATTTTTACACCTAGGCTTTTAAATAACTCAATACTTTGCTTATGGGTCATTAGGGTACCATTTGTAGCGTATAAATTGGTGCGCCAATTGGGCGTGCCCTGCATATATTTATCAGCAGTGGTGGCTTGGGTGTTGGCGCCATCCATTTTACCTTCAAGCGTTAAAAACTCGCTCAGGCTGATATCGCTTGTGCAGCATTTAGCACTGGCAGGCGTACCACTTGCCGCGTTAGCGGGAGTAAAAGGAACGGTGCATTTAGCGGCAAGTTCGTCAATGGCTAATATATTAGTGGTGGTGTGCAAATCGCACTGAGAGTGGCGACAAACGAGTTCTTTGTCGTTGGTAAAGGTTACATCGCATTCCAAAATACCTGCGCCCATTCGCGCTGCAGCGATATAAGACTCCTTTGTGTGTTCAGGGTATTGCATTGGCGCACCACGATGAGCAATAGAAAAATCTGTACGGTAAAATGGCCCATCTGTACACGATTCTAATTTTGTTTTTAAATCGCTCTGTGCCATATCATTAATTAGATAGTCGGCACGAGTACCTAATTGAATATCAGGCGCTTCGCCTTTTGCAACTTCAACATCGTCGACGCAGGCGCTCAGTAATGCAAGTATTACTGAGCTTGTTATTAGGGTGAGATGTTTCATGTTTAATCCTTCATATTATTTTATTCAACCCTAATCGCATTCAATGACAAATTAGCTACAAGGATGTGACGTTCTGTTTATTTGCCCCTATTTGATTAATTAAAAGTGCTGCTAACATAATTGCACCCCCTATACTTAAGCGTATTATGTCGGCATTTTTATTCCATATAAGCACGTTAACAATAATACCAGCAGGAATAAGCACGTTGTTCATTACCGCCAATGCGCCCACATTCACTTTAGTTGCGCCCTTGTTCCATAAAAAGTAACCCAGGCCCGAGGCTACAATCCCTAAATAGATTAAAATACCCCACTGGGTAGCTGTAGTTGGTAATTTGCTTGGGTTACCAAATAAAACGTAGCAAGCATTTGCCACCACTAAGGCGCCAATAAAAAACCAACCAAAAACGGTTTTATCATCGAGCTGATTAGTGGCCATTAAACGTTTATAAGTTACTTGGCCGGTAGCAAAACTTATATTGGCACCCTGAACCAGTAATAAACCAATAATAAAGTGACTATTCAGGTTTTCCCAGCGAATAGCCACAGCACCCAGCACGGCGATAAGTGCAACCGCAAAAAAGCGCGGGTTAAAATGCTTATTAAGCGCATCGTTTAAAAGCGTTATATATAGCGGCGTCATAACGGTAAAAAGCAGCACTTCGGGTACGCTTAAAAATAAAAAGGAGTGATAGTAAAAACTGTACATTACACCCAGCTGCACAGCGCCTATCAGCATGAGTTTAACTGCGAGGGGTTTTGAGGTGAGTTTAGGTTTTAAAAAGGGTAAAAAAACCAATGTGGCTAATGCAACTCGTATTAATACGCTAAACCACGCATCCACCTGACCTGCTAGGTACACACCAATTAAACTAAATGAAAAAGCCCAAAGTAGGGTAACTGCAAATAAATAGCCCATAATTGTCGTTTTTTATAATTTATAGTGTGGCTAGTTTATCTGTTATAAACAATAAAAGCCCGCAAGCGGGCTTTTATAAGGCAAAAATTAATAAACTAAGTTATTAATCAACTAAACCACGGCGCTTAAGCAGTGCGTCTGTTGTTGGTTTTTGGCCTCTAAACTCAATGTAGCTTTGCATTAAGTCGCGGCTGTTACCTTTTGATAGGATTTCTTCACGGAACTTGTCACCGTTTTCACGGGTAAGGCCACCGTTATTTTCCATATGTGCAAAGGCATCTGCAGCAAATACTTCAGTCCATAGGTAGGCGTAGTAACCTGCTGAGTAACCACCGGCAAACGTATGGCTAAAGTAGTTTGATTTATAACGCGGTGGCACTGGGTAGTAATCAATACCGTGTGCTTTTAGCGCATCGCTTTCAAACTTTTGAACATCACTGATTTTTTTATCAGAACCAAATGAGTGCCATTCCATATCAAGTAAAGCAGCTGCTAAGTATTCAGTAGTACCAAAGCCTTGGTTGAATTTTTGCGATGCTAATACTTTATCCAGTAATGCTTGAGGAATTGGCTCACCTGTTTTGTAGTGCTTAGCGTAGTTAGCAAGTACCGACGGTTCAATCATCCAATCTTCGTGTGCTTGTGAAGGAAATTCAACAAAGTCACGTGCTGTAGCAGTACCCGCTAGGCTTGGGTATTTAACATTTGAGAATAAACCGTGCGCAGCATGACCAAATTCATGGAACATAGTCGATACTTCGTCGAAGGTCATTAGCGTTGGCTCACCTTCAGCTGGTTTTGGAATGTTTTGTGCGTTGTAAATAACTGGTTTAGTGCCTTTTAAGCCGCTTTGGCTTACGTATGCACTCATCCATGCACCGCCACGCTTACCTTCACGTGCGTATGGGTCCATGTAAAATAGACCGATAGCGCTGCCATCAGCGTTAAATACTTCGTACACTGTTACATCTTCGTGGTAAACAGGTAAGTCTTGGCGCTCTTTAAAGGTGATACCGTAAAGTTTGTTCATTGCGAAGAATAAACCATCATGGATCACAGAATTCATTTCAAAGTATGGTTTAACTAGCGCAGGGTCTAGGTCATACTTTTCAGCACGTACTTTTTCTGCGTAAAACGCCCAGTCCCATGGCTTAAGCTCAAAGCTTTCGCCAGAATCGTTAATAACTTTTTGGATAGCGGCCGCTTCTGCTTTTGCTTTTTCAACTGCTTTTGGCGCCAGGTCATCTAAAATGCCGTACACGTTATCGGTTGTTTGTGCCATACGTGATGTCATTACATACGATGCCCAATCTTTAAAGCCTAATAGCTCTGCTTTTTGCGCACGAAGATTAGTTTCTTCAATAATGATAGGGCCGTTAGTTTTAGCGGCACGGTTTGTAGAGGCTTTAAAAATTTGCTCGCGAAGCTCACGGTTTTCAAGGCTTGATAAAATTGGCTGTTGTGTCGTGTTAACCAAGGTTATCATGTAGCCTTCTTTGCCTGCTTTTTTAGCTGCCGCCGCAAGGCCTGCAATTTCACCCTCAGAAAGGCCAGCAAGTTTAGACTTGTCTGTAACAACAATAACGTCTTCTTTAAACGATTTTAAAATGTTTTGAGAAAACGCGGTAGATAACTCTGCAAGTTGTGCGTTTATTCCGCGCATTTTTGCTTTTTCAGCATCGCTTAACTTAGCACCGGCTTTTACAAATTGCTTGTAGTAGAAATCAACTAAGCGTTGATCTTCAGCGTTAAGCGCATCTTTATTGTCGTAAATAGTTTGTACACGCTTAAATAGCGCGCCATTTAGGTAAATGTCATCAGAGTGAGCAGATAATACCGGCGCCATTTTTTTGCTTATACGTTGGTATTCGTCATCTGAGATTAAACCCGATAGGTTATAAAAAGCAGCCGATACGCGGTTTAATAACTCACCTGACTTTTCCATTTCAACCAGGGTATTTTCGAATGTTGCTGGTTCAGGATTGTTAGCAATCGCTTTAATTTGCGCAGTGTGCTCGGTAATGCCAGCATCAAAACCAGCTTCGTAGTCTTTTGTACCAAACTTATCAAACTCTGGTGCCATGTATTGTAGTGGGCTTGGTTTGAATAATACATTGTTTGCGTTCATATTTTGCACTTGTGCTGCGCTCTCTTTGGCTGTGCTCTGTGTCTCATTAGATGAGCAAGCTGTTAGGATAAGGGCACTAGCAATCGTAGTGGCGATCAGTGTTTTACGCATAATAACTCCATAAAAAGATGAGCCGAAATAGGCTTTTCGAGTCGAAAACCTAGTTAACTTATCAAATTTTGGCGTTTATACAATAAAGTTTATCGGTGTTAAGCGGGATTTAAACGCAAATTAACTACTGAAGATGCTATTTTGGGGTAAAAGTAGCCTTAAAAATAAACGTAAGGCTACTTAAATTTTAGGTTGCGTGTGCGTAAACTTGCTTAGTTATAGCCAAGCACATAGCGTTTTTCAGAGCCAAAGCTACTTGATTGTTGACCGAATTCTTTGTTAATACTCGAAAGCGTTTGCTCTTGCTCAGCAAGAAGGCACAAAATTTTATTGCGGTAATCTAGGCTGGTTTCGAACAAGTTTAAATCTACCTGCGGCTGCAAGGTAGCGAGTCTTTGATTGAGTGTAACTTGTGACATAAGCGTTCTCCAGTGCGTCTACACTATTTATATAGCACCCAGTGCGATAAATAGTTAATAAATTGGTGTTTTAATCTATTAACTTAGCGTTCTAACCCTATTATGCCGTGCTAAGCTTAGCGAATACTGAATCCCCCCGTTTTTTTATAAAAAGAATCGTTTAGGAGAGCACATGACGCTTGAACATATCCAACACTATTTGAATGTTGTTATTTTTACCTACGACGATGTCAACATCACTGTAGCTAAGGTAATACAAGTACCGTTAATTTTATTTATTATGTGGTTTGTTGTGACTCGTGTTGGCAAATTAATTAAAAAAACTTTGCTCGCTAAAAAAATAAGTCAAGATGCGGTTCATTTATTTACGCGCATTTACTTTATTTTGAGTATCGCGATATTAATCTTTACCTGCCTTGAAGTATTGAGTATTCCACTTACTGCATTTGCTTTTGTGTCTGGAGCAATAGCTATAGGGGTCGGTTTTGGCGCACAAAATATTATTAATAATTTCATCAGTGGCTGGATTTTGATGTGGGAGCGCCCCATTCGTATTGGTGACTTTTTAGAAGTGGGGAATGCAAAAGGGGTGGTAGAAACAATTAATACACGCTCTACCCGCATTCGTAGAAACGATGGTGTGCATATGCTTATACCTAACTCGCAATTGCTCGAAAACACAGTGACCAACTGGACGCTAATAGACGGTAATGCACGCTCTTCGGTTAGCGTAGGCGTTGCTTATGGTAGCGATGTATTATTAGTTAAAAAACTCATTCAGCAAGTGCTAGATGAACACGACGCAATATTAGCAAATCCAAAAGCCTCTGTTTTATTTGACGACTTTGCTGATAGCTCACTGGTGTTTAATGCCATTTTTTGGGTTTGTGCAGAGTCAGAAACCATGCTCAGAAAAGTACGTAGCGATATCCGCTTTAGTATTTATGCCGTTTTTGAAAAACACGATGTAGTGATTGCATTCCCACAGCGTGATATTCACATTGATGGAGAAATCGCGCTAAAGCGCACTTAATAAATCTAGCCTTAACATTTAGCAAGTATTAATGGGCTTTAACTACGTGTCTCTAGTTTGGGTTTATTTGTAAAAACATACAACTTGCTACTTTAAAATAGCTTTAAAATGAAAGGACATATGTCCGCATTATTGGTGTTTTGCATCTAAAATAGGGTGAAAATGCTTAAAAAAGAGGTTAAATGTTGCAAAAAAGTTTCTTTTTTTGTACATATTTATGCAGTAAATTTGTAATACGATGGTATAATCTTCACCGTTCGTTCAGCCTCATTACTCCGTTTTTGTACTCTCGGTAATGAGGTCCGCGCAACTTCTTAGTCGCGAAAAATTGGCCGAGCCCGCAATGAATACATTGCGCAACACAAAAACCGTTGAACAAGAGTGCATACAAAAGGTTAATACCCGACATGAAAGCAATCAAAAAAACTGCAATAGCGACCATCATCAATGCTGCTCTACTATCCGCAGCTGGTACCTCTGTTTCTACTCTTGCTGCTGAAGAAGAAACTGCAAAAAAAAATAACCAATTAGAAGTTATTCAAGTTACTGCTCGTAAACGTGTAGAAAATGCCCAAGAAGTACCTGTTGCTGTATCTGCATTACAAGGTGATAACCTTGATGCGTATAGCTCTGCTGGTATGGATATTCGCTTTATGAGTGCGAAAATCCCAAGTTTGTCAATCGAATCTTCGTTTGGACGTTCTTTCCCTCGTTTTTATGTTCGTGGTCTGGGTAATACCGATTTCGATCTTAATGCTTCACAGCCTGTATCATTAGTTGTTGATGAAGTTGTTCAAGAAAATGCTATTTTAAAAGGCTTTCCAGTATTCGATGTTGAGCGCGTAGAAGTATTACGTGGCCCTCAAGGTACATTGTTTGGCCGTAACACGCCGGCTGGCCTAGTTAAATTTGATACTGCTAAACCAAGTCAAGAATTTGAAGGTTACGGTGCTGTTTCTTACGGTAGCCGTGGCGCTGTAGATACTGAGGGCGCTGTAGGTGGTGCTTTAACTGACCGTTTATCTGCACGTGTTTCTTTGCTATGGCAAGATAAAGATGATTACATTGACAACCAAGCGCCTGGCTTTGAAGCAAAAGACGAGCAAGGCGGCTACACAGAAAAAGCAGCACGTATCCAGTTTTTATACGAAGGCGATGACTTTACCGCACTACTTAACTACCACACACGTGACTTAGACGGCTCGCCTATCGCGTTTCGTGCAAACGTTATTGAAGCCGGCTCAAACGATTTAGTAGACAACTACGAGCATGATGTGGTTTATCAAGATGCGGCTGTACGCAATACCCAGCAAGTTGAATCTGAAGGCGCAAGCTTAAAGCTTGAGTGGGATATTAGCGATGAGTACACGCTAACCTCTATTTCAGGTTGGGAAAGTGCAGAAATTTACTCACGTGCTGACATTGACGGCGGTTACGGCGCTTCTTACATCCCTGATTACATGGGACCAGGTGTTATTCCGTTTTCTTCAGAAAGTGCCGATGGCATTCCTGAACAAGATCAGTTAACGCAAGAACTTCGCCTTGCGAGTAACTTTAGCGGCGACTTTAACTACCAAGTTGGTCTTTTTTACTTTGATGAAGAGCTTACAATCGAAAACTTTAGTTACGATACATTCTCTTCACCTGCTGGCGCTTTAAACGGTTATGTTCAGCAGCAGCAAGATACAACCGCATGGGCTATTTTTGGTTCAGCAGATTACATCTTCTCAGATAAGTTAAAAGTTACTGCGGGCCTTCGTTACTCTGATGATGAAAAAGACTTTGTTGCAGATCGTACTATTAGCCCGATCGGCGGTGGTGCTTTATATGTAGAGCGCAGCGTAAGCGACAGCCACGTAAGCTGGGACTTATCTGCAAACTACAAAGTTAATGACGATGTAAACTGGTACAGCCGTGTAGCAAACACCTTCCGTGCACCTAGCTTACAAGGTCGTATTTTGTTTGGTGATGAGGTAACAACAGCTGAATCAGAAACCGTGACTTCATTCGAAACCGGTATTAAGTCAGACGTTCTTGATGGCCAAGGCCGTGTAAATGCAACGGTATTTTATTACACAATGGACGACCAACAGCTTACTGCTGTAGGGGGGGGGGCTAACTTTAACCGCCTAGTTAACGCTGATAAAACAACAGGCTACGGTTTTGAGCTAGATACAGAGTGGGTATTAAGCGATGAGTTTAATGCAACATTTAACTTAAGCTACAATAAAACTGAAATTAAAGATGATGAGTTAGCTGTAGCTGTATGTGCACAATGTACTGTAAATGACCCTATTAATAGCGCAGGTTTAGCAGTTCTTGATGGTAATAGCTTACCGCATGCGCCAGAGTGGATCTCTAACTTTACCCTTCGTTACAACAAAGAGCTTGAAGATGGTAACTTCTTCGCACTAGGTGATATTTCTTACCGTAGCGAAATTAACATGTTCTTATACGATTCAGTAGAATTTGAAGGTAAAGCATTAACAGAAGTAGGTTTACGTGCAGGTTACGAGTGGGCTGAAGGTGACTACGAGTACCAAGTATCGGCATTTGTTCGTAACTTATTTGATGAGCAACAAGCAATTGGTGCGGTAGACTTCAATAACAATACAGGTATTGTTAATGAAGAGCGCTACATTGGTGCAGAATTTAAAGTTAACTTCTTCTAAAGATAACTTTAAATTTTATTAATTTTTAAAAGCCTGCCTTGTGCAGGCTTTTATGTTTTTATAAAGCTGGTAAAGTAGCGTTAATTAAATTGAGTGAGATAAACAAATGGCTGGATTTTGGAACTACCGTGTAATTTTTTGTGAAGCAACGAAAGACGAAGCTGCGCAATACCAAATACACGAAGTAGAATATAACTTAAATGGCAAAGTAACTAATTGGTCAGAAACAGGCGCAGCTCCGTTTGGTACAACATTGGATGAGCTAGCAGCTGATGCCGAACGTTTAAAAACGGCGCTAGAAAAACCGGTACTTAAGGTTGTGCGCAAAGCCCGAGGTTATGAATTGGTTGATGTTGAAACCGGTGAAGAAGCATTTGCTGAGCCACCAGCTGGCTTAACGGCATAATATTATAAAGGCGCCTAGGCGCCTTTTTTTAACGTTAAAATTTAAGGAATGAGGATGAGCTTGAACGCAGTATTGTTTGATATGGATGGCACGCTAGTTGACTCTGAAAGCATGCACTTTGAGTGTTGGAGCCAGCTGCTTGCACCCTACAATGTAAGTTATAACGAAGTGGAGTTTTGTCAGCGCTTTTCAGGGCGCCCAACGTTAGAAGCAGCAATTGATATTAAAAATGAGCATAATTTAGCCGTCAGTGCACAATTTTTAGCAGATGAAAAATATCGATTATTTGGTGAATACGTGAAAACTAATTTACCACCTGTTATGCCTTTTACTGAGCAAACCTTACACGCTGTTAAAAAAAGTGGTCTAAAAATGGCGTTAGTTACCGGCAGTGCTCGCAGCGAAGCCATGCCTATTTTAAAAGGGCTCGGTTTTTATGAGTTATTTGATACTGTAGTGACAAAAGACGATGTAACAAATCCAAAGCCAGCAGGGGACCCTTACCTTTTAGCGCTTAAGCACATAAATATAGCGCCAGAGCAGGCCATTGCTGTAGAAGACACCTTTACCGGTGTATGCGCTGCAACTAATGCACAGGTTAGCGTTGTTGCGATTGCAAATCATCACACGGTTGATCATGATTTTAGTAAGGCGACCTACAAAATGGCTAACTTAGGTGAGTTTTGGCAGTGGGTAGAATCTCAACTATAGTTAAAGCCTTATTTTATTTGCAGGGATGCAGTAATGGCTTGGCTAAAATACTTACTATTAACTGTCGGTTTAATTGTTTCAAAGATTGCTTTTGCGGCGCAGCCTCAGGTGTTATTGGCAAAAGTATATGATGAATCTAAGCATGGCAATATTAGTGAATACCTCGTTAGTGAAAAATTTGATGGCGTGAGAGCAATATGGACGGGCGATAAATTTATTACCCGTAAAGGCAATGCGATTAACGCTCCCAGTTGGTTTACGGCGCCATTACCCAATGTTTGGTTAGATGGGGAGTTGTGGATAGCACGCAGTCAATTTTCTTTGGTCAGCGGGATTGTAAGAACTAAACGCCCCAGCAATTCAGATTGGCACGCGATACGCTATCAAATATTTGATATGCCAGACTCAACCCTTCCTTTTAGTGCGCGTTATAAAAACTACCAAGCTTTAGTAAAACAAATCAACAAGCCGCATATAACTGCAGTTAAGCAACATCGCTTTACTAGCACAGCCCAATTAACAAAATACGTTGAAGATTTAACTAGGCAAGGGGCTGAGGGGGTGATGCTGCATTTAGCCAATGCTAAATATAAAAGCGGGCGCAGCAATACACTATTAAAGTTAAAGCCCTATCTTGATGCAGAAGCGGTTGTGATTGCACATTTACCAGGTAAAGGAAAATACACCGGTATGCTAGGTGCATTAAAAGTACAAACACCTAGTGGGAAAATATTTAAAATAGGCACAGGTTTTAGTAACAAACAGCGACAAACACCTCCAGTTATAGGTAGCACGGTAACGTATCGCTACCATGGGTTAACAAAACATGGCTTACCACGTTTTGCTAGCTTTTTAAGGGTGAGGGAGGGTCATTAGCGTTTATAACTTTGGCAAAGTATGCTAAATTGCGCGGCCTTTTTCTAATGTATGGTGAAGTATGTTTGTAGGTTTTGATTACGGTAGTTCTAATTGTGCCATGGGGGTTATGGAGCAAGAGGAAGTGCAGTTAGTGCCACTAGAGCAAGGAAAGCATTATTTACCTTCTACTCTTTATACACACCATAGCGCATTAGTTGTCGACTTTGTGGCAAAGCATGTAAAAGGCTCAACACACGAGCATGACTTTTTAACGCAGCGCCAAGTTTTATTAAATACACTCCCACGTATTAAATCAGACTTAGATATACAGCCAGATGACGAAACACTTTTTATTGGCCGTGAAGCTATTAGCGAATATGTACAGTTTCCTGAAGAGGGCTACTTTGTAAAATCACCTAAATCGTTTTTTGGTGCCACAGGCTTAAAGCAAGGGCAAATTAATTTTTTTGAAGACATTGCTACGGCAATGATTTTAAAAATAAAGCAACGCGCAGAGCTTTCACTTAAGACCCCACTTACGCAAACGGTTATTGGTCGTCCAGTTAACTTTCAGGCCGTTGGCGGTGAGCAATCGAACCAGCAAGCCGTAGGTATTTTAGAGCGCGCAGCTAAGCGGGCGGGCTTTAAAGATGTGGAGTTTTTATATGAGCCACTTGCTGCCGGTATTGATTATGAAAGTAGCTTGATGGAAGATCAAAAAGTATTGGTTATAGATATTGGCGGTGGTACCAGCGATTGCTCATTTGTGCAAATGGGGCCAAGCTTTAGAGGCAATAGTGAACGCGATAATGACTTTTTAGCCCACAGTGGTAAGCGTATTGGTGGGAATGACTTAGATATAGCGCTTAGTTTTCATGGCTTAATGCCATTGCTTGGTTTAGGCAGTACCTTGAAATCGGGCCTACCTTTACCAAACCAACCTTTTTGGCAAGCCTGTAAAATTAATGATGTAAATTTACAAAGTCAGTTTTATAGCGAAAGCCATTACCGAGAACTTAGCACACAATTACGTGATGTAAGTGCACCTGAGTTGTTCAAACGCTTAATTAATTTACAGCAAAATAAACAGGGCCATCAGTTAGTACAGCAAGGCGAGGCGGCTAAAATAGCATTGTCATCGGCAGATGCTTTTGATTGCGACCTACGCTTTTTAGATAGTGATCTTTATAAAAACCTATCGGTTAGCGATTTAGCAGTGGCAGTAGAAAGCAGTATCAGCCAAATAGTGACGTTAGCTAAACAAGCCATTACTGATGCAGGTACCACCCCAGACGTTATTTATTTAACGGGGGGGAGTGCGCAATCACCGCTTATTAAAGCCGCGTTAAGTGAGCATTTAGGTGATATAAAAATGCTCAACGGCGATCACTTTGGCAGTGTAACGGCTGGCCTAACAAAATGGGCCAGCATGCTTTATAGGTAGCTTAAAAGGCTTTAAAGACTGATTTGTCGGGTTGCGAGGTACTTTTCGTAATCTGGCAAAGTACGTTCAAGCTCAGTGTCCATCAAGGGCGAGCTTAATAGCATATCTGCGCTGACTTCATTACAGGCTACAGGAATATTCCAAACAGCAGCTAAACGCAGTAATGCTTTAACATCCGGGTCGTGTGGCTGCGATGCCAGCGGATCCCAAAAAAACACCAATACATGAATTTCGTGCTCTGCAATTTTAGCACCTAGCTGTTGATCGCCCCCCATTGGACCACTCAATAGCTGAATAACCTCGAGCCCCGTGGCTTTTTCGATTAAATGGCCAGTAGTACCTGTCCCATAAAGGGTGTGCTTACTTAGAGTGTCTTTGTGTTTTTCGCACCAAAGTTTTAACGCGGCTTTTTTACCATCATGCGCGACTAGGGCAATATTTTTATTAGCGGGTAGCGATTGTTTTTTTTGTTCCATGCTGCATCTTATTTTTAATAACCAAGGCTTAAGGTAATTAGTATAATAAATTTATAGCCAGTGCAATAAATACCATACCTGTCACTCTATCAATCCAAAGTTGGCTGTGCGGATGTTTTTTGAAAAACTGCGCTATTTTATCGCCAAAATAAATATACGTGCAGTCAATTGGGAATGCAAAAATAGGGTAAAGCAGGCCAAAAAATGCTAACTGAAACGTTGCCGACGATAAGCTAGGATCTACAAATTGCGGTATAAATGCTATAAAAAATAGGGCTACTTTAGGGTTTAATACCTCGGTCATCATAGCTTGGAACATCACATTAGACTTTTTGCTGGTGCTCACATGGGGTTTGTCATCACTATCAAATTCAACTAAGTTTGATGTCGATAAAGTGCTTTTGATCATTACTATACCTAGGTAGCACAAATAAGCAGCGCCAAGGTATTGCACTGCGCTGTATGCTATAGGTGACGCTTTTAACACCGCGCTTAGTCCAATTACAGCAAAAAAGGTATGTATAACCCCACCTAAAGCAAAACCAAATGCGCTTTGCATGCCTGCTGCTCTGCCATTGGCAAATGTTTGCGCCATTAAAAAGGCATTTGATGGCCCAGGGGCCACTGCAATTAAAAAGCTAGCCAGTAAAAACGAAGCTAAGAAATCAGGGTTGATCATGTATTAACCGGGTGCAATGTATGGGCTTTTTTACTCATTAAAATAAGCCAAAGTGGGGTAAGTAATAATAAATGAAAAGCAATTAACCATGGCGTGCTAAGACCTAAATATTGTGTTAAAAACACAAGCACACTGGCACCACTCATTTGCATAGCACCAATTAGAGCAGAGGCTGTGCCTGCTTGTTTTGGAAAACGTGATAATGCCATGCCTGCTGCAGATCCTAAGCTCAAAGCAAAGCCAAGTGCTGCAATCAAAATCGGGATCATAAGCGCAATAGCCGATTCGATGCGGCTAAGTGCAATCATTAATATGCCAGAAGCCACCAATATACTTACTCCAACCCGCAGTGCTTTTTGGCTATTACGTTTAATATAAATGGGGGTAATAAAGCTTGCGATAATGCTTAATACAGCATTGAGTGTAAACCAAAAAGTAAAGTCGGCAACGGTGCCACCTAAGTGCGTAATTATCCACCCTGGTGCTAAGGTAACAAACACAAGTATTGCCGACATGGCAACCATGCACAGTAAACTATTAAATAAAAATATCGGAGTTTTTATTATTGGCACAAAGCGACGTAGGTCTAAAATGTGCCCTTGATAGTGACTATCTGCAGGGCGAGTTTCTCGAAATAGAGTGAGCGTAATAACCAACCCCGTTAAGGCAAATAAAGTTAAAAACATAAAGTTCATGCGCCAGCCAAATTGCACGGTAAGCCAAGCACCTAAAATAGGTGCAAGCGCAGGAATAAAACACACAATACCATTTAGATAAGTGATCATTTGCCCACTTCGCTCGCTGCCATATTTGTCACGCACAATCGCAAATGCGACTACAAAGGTCGCACATGCCCCTAGGCCTTGCAGAGCCCGCGCAAACATTAATACAGCAAAAGAGGGGGCTATATAAGCAAGCAGAGCTGAGCCTGCATATAAGCTAACACCAACAACAGCTATTGGCTTTCGGCCAAACTTATCTGCAAGTGGCCCAGCAATTAACTGCCCTAAACCTACGGTAAGCATAAAAATAGCCACTGTTTGCTGAACTTGTTGTTCGGTTACATTAAATTGCGCAGCAATAGTTGGAAAAGCGGGAAGATAAATATCAATTGCCATAGGGCAAAATATTACGAGTAACGCTAAGATAAGTAATAAAATCAAGTTAGGTTTAGCGGGCTGTGTTTGCATTAGGTCTCCTTTTGCTGGCTATTTTAGGTGTCCGCTTATAAAAAAGAAAGGACTTATGGTTGAGCCGCGCACCATTGTGATAAATATTTTATGACATGAGGATTAACAGCACAGAGAATTGCACTTTTTTTAACTGGTCTGATGTGTTAGTTTGGATTTATAAACAAAAAATGGGAAAGAACAATGAGTAATAAATCAGCCCTTTTGAAAACCTGGCTTAAATTTAAACGCTTACCTTTTGGTAACTGGCTGTTTAGCAAAGCAGTGTGCATGAAAGCCCCTTATTTTGGCTCAATGAAACCTTATGTCCTCGATTTAAGAGAAGGGCACTGTAGTGCTGTGGTAAAAAATCGTCGAAGTGTACACAACCATATAGGCACTATTCATGCTATTGCACAATGTAATTTAGCGGAATTATGTGCGGGTGTAATGGTTGATGCCACCGTGCCTTATAAAACGCATCGCTGGATCCCTAAAGGAATGACGGTAAGTTATTTAGCAAAAGTTGATACCGATGTAACTGCTATTGCAGAAATCGACTTGCCTCGCCAATGGCAAGATAAAGAGGATTTAGTGGTACCAGTTAAGCTTTATAATACCCGCAATGAACTGGTGTTCACTGCAGATATTACAATGTACATAACCGAGAAAAAATAATTAACGCTTATTTAGATTTGGCTTTATCTGCGGCTTGCTTATTAACAAATGACAAGTCGCTGTCAGCGTCATCCAGTAAGGTTTTTACTTCTTTAGCCGGCTTTAAATCTTCGCTAATAAGTTCTGGTTCTTCTTTTTCAAAGCGTTGTTTTAAACTGCCTTCAATAATGGCTCCTGCCTCAATACTTAGTGTATCGTGAAAAACATCGCCGTGTACGTGAGCACTGCTTTGGATATTCACTTCACTGGCGTTAAGCGAGCCAATAATCTTACCTTTTACTACTACGTTTTTAGCTTCAACTACACCTTCAACAATGCCGCTAGAGCCAATTACTAGGTGCTCTGCTTTTATGTCACCATCAATACGTCCATCAAGCTGCACTTCGCCTTGGCTAGTGAGTGTGCCAGTTAAGCGCACATCTTCAGAAATAATAGAAGGGGTATGGTTTACTCTTTTTAACGTAGCTTGGCTACTTGATTGCTTTTTTTTACCGAACACGAGAAAGCGCCTTTGTTATTTTTAGAGGATTGACATGTTTACCATTAAGTAACACTTCATAGTGTAAGTGGGTACTGGTACTTCTACCGGTGCTGCCCATCAAACCAATCACCTCATTTTTAGCGATTGCTTGGCCTTTTTTAACTTTAATTTTATTTAAGTGGCCAAAACGGGTGACTAAACCATTTTTGTGCTCAAGCTCTATAAAGTTACCATAGCCACCATTTTTACCTGCACGAAGAACCGTTGCATCGGCTGGAGAAAAAATTTCAGTTTTGTGCCAGCCTGCTAAATCAACGCCTTTATGAAAAGCTCGGCGATTATTTATAGGGTCTTTACGAAGACCGAAGTTGCTTGAAATATAGTATTTTGCGGCTGGTAACGGGAGTGTTTTAGGTAGTTCAGTTAAAAAGTTCTCAAGTGTGTTAAGTAATAACAACTTGTCGGCAATAGCTAAAAATTGCTGTGGTATTTTTGATTCATCGAATAAATCTAAAGGACCACCTTGCGCATTAGTTTGCATGCCTTTTGCTAAATGTTGTTCAAGAGCAGACTCTAGCCCTGCTCCTTTTAGCATTGCTAAAATAGCATCATGGCGTTGATTAATTTGTGCATCGATGAGTGAAAAATTATGTTCGTAGTACTTATTTAAGCGCTCATATCGTGCAGCAAAGGTCACCGGCGTTAAGAGGTTTGCGTGTTTATTTTTTTGTTCTTCATCGACAAGTGGTTCATGAAACTCACCTTTGTCTTCATTAACAGGGGATTCAAGTTGTTCTTCTAGTTTAATTGTCTCTTTACTAATAGACGTTGGGAGAGATTCAATCATGCCCTGTAAAAGCGCTTGTTTTTGTTCTAAAACCGCAAGCTGTTCTAATTGCTTAGCGTGTAATGCTTTTTGTTCATTGACCTGTTTTTGCCAAGCTTGTTGTTCGTCGATTTGGCTTTGTTCAATATTGGTGATCTTGTTTGTTTGGCTATAAACACGAAAACTAGAAATAGCGACCCAAACAATAGTCGTTAAAACAAGTAGTACTGTAAAAAGCTGAAACCAAGATGCCAAAATCACATGCTTAACTTCACCGTTTTGACGGATAAGTAGCTGGCGGGCAGGAAAAAACTTTTGGTAAAAAGACTTAATAAATACTGACATGGCACACAAACACTCGCTATTAACCGGATTAATGTATCAATTTCAGTTTAAAAAGCCAGAAAAAATTTGTAACTGTTCAAAAATTAATAAAAAAGGGCTGCTATTAGTAGCAGCCCTCTATTGAAAATAGTTGGATACTAGCTAGCTTGTTGCTCGTCGCTTTCTTTTATTGATGCTACGTTGTCGGCTTTTTTAACTTTAGCTGTGCTTTTTGTTGAGGGCTCTTTCGCGCCTTTTAGTACCGCCATAAAGTCATCTTTGCTCTTTGCGATTTCAAGTGCGAGCGACTCGACTTGTTGCTCACTCAGAGGTACATCTACTTTTTCCAGCATTACTTCAAGCGACTCTGCTATATCGAGCATTTTGTCATAGGCATCCGCTTCTTTTTTAGTAGTAAACGTCATTCGCTCAACTCCGTTTCGTTCTACAACATATTTAACAACAACAGCCATGATCTCTCCTGCTTGATTGTGTGGTAATGTGGTTACTGACCTGTAGGTCACTGTTTTTTTATACAGTAAATGTTTGCGTGACAAATTGCAAGTTTCCGCGACCTTTTAGCTAGTCATAAATTTGACAAAAAAGGCCGGCTTTACTTTATTTAAAGCATCACTTTGGAGTTCCAGCTGCATTTTAGGTTTTCGGATTAAGGTGATAATGCACTGGAAATAAAATAAGTGATGTAAGCAGTTCCTTATTGAGTTTTATTTCCGTAAACAAAATTGAGCACCTACTTAAAGCCTTTTAATTAAAACGCTTTGAGATAAACAAAAATAAGGAATAACAATGAAGCACTTACTAACACTACTTATCATGAGCTTTCTAACCTTTAGTGCGTTTAGCTACGCTAACCCAACAATGGAAGAGCCCAAGGTTGAAATGTCGCAACCGGCGGTCATCAATATAAATAGTGCGGACTCAAAAATGCTTGCTAAGTTACCCGGAATTGGCAAAAAGAAAGCACAAGCTATTGTTGATTACAGGGTAGAAAATGGAAAATTTAAGGATATTAGTGATTTGGCTAATGTAAAGGGAATAGGGAAAAGACTGGTTGCAAAATTAGAAGGCAAAGTGTCTTTATAATAGGCAGGGCGCTATGCGCCCTGTGAATATTGCTCTAGCGCTTTTACTAAGTACTTTTTAGCAAAGTTTATTTCAACTGGTGTTGTTAAAAGCGGGTAACACAGGCCGCCTAAAATTAAAAAGGGAATGAGCTCCCACCCTTTAAAAACAGTAAATAATAAAAACAATGGACTGAGCAATATCAACTTTACTATTCTTAATAACACTCTGTCGGTAGCTGGTAACATACTAAGCGCAATAGCAACTACGGCTTGGCGTTGTCGTACCTTAAGGTGCTTTAACTCCGGTAATTGACTGGTAAAAAACGTAAACATATTAAATTGACTTTTTAGTGATAAAGCGAGTAGTAATAATTACAAACAGTGTAATAGTAAATAGTGCAAATAATATCTCCATCCACGCGGGCATACTTAATCCTGCAAACTGCCAATCGATATTACCGCAATCCCCTGTAGCTTCAAAAAAGCTAGGGATCCATTCATGCAATGGCATAAATGCGGGGAAGTTTGGCTCAAACTCACAGCTAAACGCAAACGGGTCTGTTGTTGTTTGCATTTCAATGTGCTCACGCGCAATAAAGTATCCCCATACACTTGATATGCCCCACGTTAAATAAGCTATCATACGTACTAACTTACTCTGCGGTTTAGTAGCGCCAATTATTCCAGCCCCTAGTAAGCCTAGTACCGCAGTGCGCTGATAAATACACATAATGCAGGGCGCAAGACCCATTTGGTATTGAAAAAATAGTGCGGTGACTTCTAGTAAAAACACAATGCCAGTAAATAATAGCCACGGAGCGCGTTGAGTAGGGAGGTGTGCTAGCCAGTTCATAAAATATCCGCATTGAAATAAGTTGCTGAATTATGTACTAGGATAAAGTAACGAGCAACAAAAAGGGCAAAAAAGCTACCGACATCACTTTTTAGGATGAAGCGATATAAAACAATACTATAAAGTAAGGTTAGTTCTTACTCACATAAAATATAAAATTAACAGTGCAGCAGTCAAGTAGTGAATAAGGCAGGCCTCGGCTGGAATTGTACCAATATATGTATAGCTACACTCACAGCTAAATACACGCTAACATTAATTTTTGTTGTGGTTAAGGCTACTTAATAATTTAATAATACCAGATAATTCTTTGTAAAAAGGTCGATAAAATATATGTATGTACGATGAACAAAGCAGGTTATCTTGGCAAAATTAGTAAAATAAAAATATGCTGAAACATATTCGTGATTATTGCAAAATTTTCCGCTATTAGTAGACACTTATATCAACGAGTTTACTTGTTAGTTAAATTTCATCTGGTACAATCTGTTAGTTATCCGTATAAAACGATGAGTTGTGATTAATTCGAGTGGGAATTGAATGAGAATTTTTAAAGCTAAAAGCCCAGCAGGATTTGCTGAAGAGTATATAGTTGAATCTATCTGGAACGGCGATTTCCCTCCAGGTTCAATCCTTCCTGCAGAGCGTGAGCTTTCAGAGTTAATTGGTGTAACTAGAACAACCTTACGTGAAGTACTGCAACGTTTAGCACGTGATGGTTGGCTTACGATTCAGCATGGCAAGCCAACACGAGTAAATAACTTTTGGGAAACATCGGGTTTAAATATCCTTGAGACTCTGGCGCGTTTAGACGAAGATAAAATGCCAGAGCTGACCGATCAACTTTTATCGGCACGTACAAACATTAGCGCTATTTATACACGTGCTGCTATTAAATATAACCCTGAGCGTGTTATTGAGATATTAGCACAAAGTGACGAAGTTGAAGACACCGCACAAGCGTTTGCAGACTACGATTACAAAGTTCACCATGAACTAGCTGTAGCCGGTAATAACCGTATTTACGTACTTATACTTAACGGTTTTAGAGGCTTTTATTTTAAAATTGGGTGTCATTATTTTTCCGATGCAGGTACTCGCCAGTTGGCACGTCAATTTTATAAAGACTTAACAGTATTGGCTGAAAATCGCGAGCACGACGGGGCTATTTCGATGATGCGTAAATTTGGCCATCAAACGGGTGAAATTTGGCAAAATATTAAAGGCGATATGCCTTCCGATATAATGGATTAAATACGTATTAAAACCTGCAACTGCAGGTTTTTTTATAAGTGTAATTAACTTTTAATATCTATTCGGTATTTTCGATTGTACACATCGCTAAATACGATTGTTCTTTTTTATTTATTAAATTTAAAATGTTACGTAATTATGTGTTGGCGCTATTGTTTTTTAATGTTTAGCGCCCATATAAGTATCAGTATTGCGTTAGCAATCGACAACAAACTCAAAATATTTGGAGAATAAAATGGGTGTATTAGTAGGCCGCCAGGCACCAGACTTTACCGCTGCAGCTGTACTAGGTAATGGTGAAATTGTAGATAGCTATAACCTTCATGAAACAATTAAAGGTAAAAAAGCAGTAATCTTCTTTTACCCACTAGATTTCACATTTGTATGTCCTTCAGAGCTAATCGCGTTTGATAAGCGTTACGAAGAATTTCAAAAGCGTGGCGTAGAAGTAATTGGTGTTTCTATCGATTCTCAATTCTCACACAACGCATGGCGTAACACTGCTGTAGCAGACGGCGGTATTGGTAAAGTTAAATACGCATTAGTTGCAGACGTTAAGCACGAAATTTGTAAAGCATACGACGTTGAACACCCAGAAGCGGGCGTTGCATTTCGTGGCTCTTTCCTAATTGATGAAGAAGGTAATGTACGTCACCAAGTAGTGAACGATTTACCACTTGGTCGTAACATCGACGAAATGATCCGTATGGTTGATGCACTAGCATTTCACAGCGAAAACGGTGAAGTTTGTCCTGCTGGTTGGGAAGAAGGTAAAAAAGGTATGGACGCAAGCCCTGAAGGTGTTGCTAAATTCCTATCTGAAAACGAAGGTGAGCTATAATTTAGCCCTGCTTTTTTAATAAAAAAAACCGCCAACTGGCGGTTTTTTTTGTTTTTAATATAACCCATTCGCAAATGGGCTATATTAAATTAAAACGAGAAGGTTACTTTAGTGTAGAAGTAACGACCACGTGGGTTGTGTACGCCCGATGCATAACCGTAAAGGTCGGCATCGCCATCACCAATGGCAAATGGTGGTTCTTCGTCAAACACATTATTGACACCAAGTGACACTTTTGCTGCCTCGCTGATACGGTAAGATGTTTGTAAATCTACCAAGGCTTGCGAATCAACCATGCGTGATGTATTGCTATCAAAGTCTAAGTTACCATCAAAATCAATATCAGGCGTATCTTCAAACTCACCTACGTAGCTAATATTTACGTTGGTATTAAATTGGCCAATTTCCCAGTTTGTTGAGAAAATCCAGCGATGCTCTGGGTAGTAATACTCTCCCGTGTAATCGCGGCCATCTTTTTCAAACTTATCTTGATAAGCCCACTCTAGGTTAAATTTAAGTAGACCTAACTCATCCAAAGAGTGATTGTAGTTTGCTGATAAATCAATACCCGATACTTCTTGCGAAGAGACATTCTCAAAAGTGCTGTATATTTTTTGAATAGTCCCTAAGCTATTACCACCACTAGGTGCTAAGCGCACACATACAGTGCTATTTTGGTTATTACACTCAGAGTTGTAAATTGGACCAAATTCTTGCTCATCAATTTTATTATCTTGGGTAATACTCCATACATCTACGCTTAAGCCGAACTCAGCAGAAGGGGCCCAAATAAAGCCAACATTCCATGATTCTGACTCTTCGGCTTCTAAGTCAGGATTACCGGCAAATTCAATATTGTAATCAAGCGCATCACAATCAAGACCTGTGGCTTCACAACGATACGTATCTACAAAGAACTGACTTTCTTGTGATGGACCTAAACCTACTTGTGCAAGCGATGGGGCTCTAAAACCTTGCGCCCACGAACCACGAATAGTTATTTCATCAGTTGGCGCCCAACGTAAAGCTACTTTAGGGTTTGTTGTGTTACCAAAATCACTGTAATCATCGTAACGGCCAGCGAGTTGTAGCTCTAGATTTTCTGCAAGAGGGATTGAGAATTCGACGTAAGCTGCGTATTGATCACGCTCTGCAGCAGCAGATACAGACTCAGTACCAAAAATTAGACCGCGCTGAAATTGATCATCCGGTGTATCACTTACATCTTCTTCACGGTATTCAATACCGGCGGCCATCATTACCACATCATCACCAAAGCTAAATGCTTCACCAGAGATGTTAGCATCAAACGAGGTCATGTGAGACTCACCACGGCGTACTAAGCTTGTGGTAATTCTGTCGATGACTTCAGGGCTGTTATAGGTGCCACCAAATGGATTGTAATTGCCTGCATCAATTTCTTGTTGTAAGAAGTCGGTACGTACCCAGCCTTGTGTTCTATCACCTGTTTGCATTGACTTACTACGGCCTTTTTGAACTGCAGCTTCCCAGCTCCATTCGTTAATTTCGCCTCTTAAGCCGGCTACAAAACGAAGTGTGTCTGATTCTATATCCCATTGGCGAGCGCCAGCATCAACGGTACGGTAACGACCAATATCAATGTCTTGACCAAATGGGTTGTTAGGATGGCTTCCTGGTACAGTTAAGCCTGCATCTTCATCAAGTGGAGTAGGCGCACCGGCGGCAACAGAGGTATTATGCTGAACTGCCATCTCTAAAAAGCCAGTAATACCATTGTCAAAATTATATTCAAATTGAGAAATAGCACCTACACGCTCAGACTCTGGGGCAATGTAGCCAAATGGGCCGTAATCAAATAAACAGCTTCCGCTTGCGGTTGCGTTTTCTGCAGGACAGTCTGGGTCAATTGTCTTAACACCATCTACATAAAAGTAGCCAGGGAAACCACGAGAAGAGCGGAAATCTTCCCCGCCGTAGGGTGATTGATTGGCTGTGCCTAAGCTGCCCATTTCATCTGATGAAAGAGAGGTGTTTTTAAAGTAATCAATAATAATAGAGGCGCTACTTTTTTCGCTCGTTGTGCCCCAAACTAAACTCGCTGTTGTTTCTTCGTAGTTAGGGCCATCAGTACCACCGTAGCCTAAGTTTAGTTCAACGCCATCTATATCTTTTTTCAAAATAACGTTGACCACACCCGCAACCGCGTCAGAGCCGTAGATTGCTGATGCGCCATCTTTTAAAATATCAATGCGTTCAATTGCCGATACCGGAATACTATTAATATCGACAAATGAGTTTGTAATACCTTCGGCAAAGGCACTAATAGCCACACGGCGGCCATTAATTAGAACCAAGGTAGCATCTGCACCTAAACCACGTAAGCTGACCGCAGCTGATCCATTTGCAGTTGAATCCTGGTTGTTACCACGTGTTGAGAAAGTACCGCTACCTGCCACTGGCATTCTTTCGAGGAGTTGTTGAAGGTTATCGTAACCCATGTTTTCGATATCCGCTTTGCCAATAGATTGTACTGGCGACGGCCCTTCGATATCTGTGCGTTTAATACGCGAACCTGTTACTTCAATGCGTTCTACTTTTTTTGCTTCTTCAGCAGCATATGCTGTTGTTGTAAAACCTGCTGAAAGTGCGATTGTAGCACCTGCAATAATGCTAGGTGTAAATGCAATTGATTGCTTCATCCTTAAGTCCTTGTTGATATGTTATAAATTTAGTTGCTTAACAAGCGCTGACATTAATATCATGTAACTTAAGTGTTATCAATCTACACCCTTTGCGATTTTAGTATGAGTTTTTATAGAGTGTTGAGGGAATAATATTCAATAATAGAAACAACGAAAAGGGATAGACAAGGCTAAATTACTCGCTTTATACCATAAAATTTGCGCACTAAAATGGGCAGGTATCTAAAGAAATTAAAAAAATAAATAAAGTGTAATAATTTATTTATATTATGCACATGGGAGAGTTAAATAAAGCTGTGGTTAATTTGATCAGCTTGTTTTAAATTTGACCAGTGAAAAATTAAAAAAAACGCCTAAATAAATTAGGCGTTGTGTTTATACTTTGTGCTTCATGAGGCGCTCTTTTTCACGCGACCAATCTTTATTTTTGCCATCTTCGCGTTTGTCATGCATTTTCTTACCTTTAGCTAAATGAAACTCAAGCTTCACCCAGCACTTTTTCCAATACATAGCTGTTGCTACAAGTGAGTAGCCTTCTCGTTCGGTCGCGCCTATTAATTTATCAAGTTCTCTGCGGCTTAATAAAAGCTTACGGTAGCGCATTGGATCGCAAATAACATGAGTCGAGGCGCTATTTAAAGGCTGGATTTGACTGCCTAGCAAAAAAGCTTCGCCATTTTTAAGGTGAATGTAAGTTTCTGAGATGTTTACCTTACCAGCTCGGATACTTTTTACTTCCCAGCCTTGTAATTCAACACCTGCTTCAAACTTGTCGTGTAAAAAATACTCATGACGTGCTTTTTTGTTAAGCGCGATGGTATTACTGTTTGATTTTGATGATTTGTTCTTAGCCATAGTGCCCTATAATATACGTATTAAGAGATGTTTTACATAGATTTATTTATATGCGTCTTTAAAATAATCAAATAAACGCAAGACCATGAAAATTTGGGGAAACGCGTAAAGCTTGCTAAAATTCGCCCACACAGTTGGGAGTGAGTATGCCACAAATAGAAAAAAGTGCGCTGGTTATGTACAGCACTAAAGAGATGTTTGACCTAGTTAATGATGTAGAAGCTTACCCGCAGTTTTTACCTAATTGCTCAGACTCTAAAATCGTTTCGCAGGACAATAATAACATGACCGCGAGTTTAGAAATATCCAAGGCGGGTATAAAAAAGTGGTTTACTACTGAAAATACGTTTATTGATGAGCAAACCGTGCAATTGAGGCTTGTTGATGGCCCATTTAAAACATTACAGGGGCGTTGGCACTTTCAAGCGTTAGATAAAACAGCATGTAAAGTTGAACTTAAGCTTGAGTTTGAATTTTCTAGTAAGCTTATCGAATTGGCGTTTGGTAAAATATTTAACGATGTAGCTAAAAATATGGTGAGTGCATTTACACAACGTGCAAAAGATGTATATGGGGCAAGATAATGATTAGCGTTGAAATAGTGTTTGCACTTCCTACTAAAGCAACTACTTTAACTGTTGATGTTGTACAAGGAACCACAGCCGAGCAAGCAGTTATTCAATCAGGGATCATTGAAAAGTGTCCTGAAATAGACCCCACTGCGCTTACTTTAGGTGTGTGGAACAGAACAGTAAAAGCACATTACGAATTAAAAGACGGTGATAGAATAGAAATTTATCGCCCGCTTATTGCAGACCCTAAAGACGCGCGAAGAAAGCGTGCAGAAAAAGCAAAAGAGGAAGGGCGAGCTAATAAAATTACTGGTGGGCGTCCATTGTAAACGTGCTTTGTTTGGCTAATAAAAAAGGTGAGCAGTGCTCACCTTTTTTTAGCTAAAGTGTTTATTGCTCTAGTGGAGTATCAAAGTTTTCTGGTTGCTCGTAATCACCAGAAACAGCGACAAGCTTCTCGTTTTCAAATTTGATAATTAATTCTTTATGCTGCTCATTATCGCGGCCTTTATTAAAACTGTACACATAACGCCATGTGCTATTATCAAACGCATCTTCAGCAATAGGTCGGCCTAAAACATAAATAACTTGTTCACGAGTCATGTTTACACGAAGTTTATCTACATCTGATTGCTCTAAAAAGTTACCCTGAGGAATGTTAATTCTGTATACCCAGCTAGAGCAACCTGCTAAAGAGCTGAATGTCAGCGCAACGATAAGCCAAAGAGAAAAAGTTTTTAACGACTGCATTGTTAGTTGTGATCCTTATTTTTTATAATCTGCATGATACCGATTAGTCACTGAAGGTAAAACCCTTTTATAAATTGTTTTTAGTTACCTGAGTTGAGATAAAGTTTTGACCGCAAACACACAAAAAAGTTTAAGCATAAATATAAGTAAAGCATCCAAAAAGCCTTCAATATGGTATCTGTATATAGTACAAACTCGTTTTGGTCACTGGTATACGGGTATAACAACCAATGTTGAAAAGCGCTTAGTGACGCATCAAACAGGTAAAGGCGCAAAAAATTTAAAAGGCAAAGGCCCCTTAGTGTTAATTCATCAACAACAGGTAGGCACGAAAAGCGAAGCCAGTAAGCTTGAGTGGCAAATTAAAAAACTAACGAGGCCTCAAAAGGAAGACTACGTAAAGTGTTTTACTCACGACTAAGAGAAGCGGTGATATTTTTTAATACGTTGAGTTTATTTTTATAACGGGTTTTATCGTGGTTAAACTCAGCATTGACACCTGCTAGTTGCATATACTTTTTAGCAAGCGTGATATTGCCGGTTAAGTAGTAAGCTCGAGCTAAACCAAAATAACTTTCATGTAAATGAGCATCCAGCTTGTAAGCTGTTTTAAAATGCTTAAGTGCCAACATGTAATTTTTTAGTGCCAGCTCGGTGTTACCTAGTGATATATGATAATAGGGATTCGCTTGGCGTTTTTCATTAAGCTGCTTAAGTATTCGCTGGCCTTTTTGTGCACGGTTACTTAGCGTGTACAGTACGGCTAAGTTACCCATGGCTGTATGATTATTTTTATCAAGTAACAGAGCATAGTTATAAGCTTGCTCAGCCTCTTTTAAGTAATTAAGCTGCCTAAATACGATCCCTAAATTTCCCCAACCAGCACTGTATAGCGGTGCCGCTTCAACCGCTGCGCTAAAGTAGCTATATGCTAAATTATAGTTTTTATTCACTAAAGCCAAAGCCCCTTTGTTGTTATAAAACATAGCCGTAACAAACGCTTTGCTAATTGGGCTGGTTTTAAAGTGTTGTTTTCTTATATTTGGGTCAAAATCTATCGTTAAGTGTTTATCTCGTTGATAAATCATTGTCGCAGGAAGGTTGTGGATAGATGTGTTTTCGATGGATAAATTAATATGGCCTGTTAGTAAATTTACGCCTTTAGTCATCGCCCAATATTCTGGAATATGCACCTTTTGAAAGCGTGCCTTAACACCTAAATAGTCAGCTAGGCTGTATGCCAATATTGATAACGACAAACAATTGGCATTTAAATTTTGGTAGGTTTGTGAGGCGCTTAGTGTGGCACCGCTTTGGTAGGTTAACGAGTTATCGCCGTTTTTTAATAAAAAACTTAAAATACTGTTTGCTAAATGCTGGGCGTTTCGCTTGCTGGTTAAATGGGTATCAAGTTCTGTGGTAATATTTTTATTAAGTTTGAATATGTCTTGCTGAGTTTCAACCATAATGCGGTTAAAGGTTGAATGATTAGCAAGCATAAGAGGGGGTGGCTCGCGCACTGAAGTACTACATGCACTTAAATATAAACAACTACTAAGTAATAATGCGTTAAACCAATATATGTTCATAAACCACCTCCAGCATACTACATCTATAAGTGTAGATGTAATATGCGTGAGTGGTTTATTAAAGTGTTACAAAAGGTGTTTAGTGGTGTTTTTCAAAGGTGGCCACAAGTGCATCAAGTGTTTGAGCGCTATTTGCTAAATCGCGAATAGCTTGCTCAGTGTTTATTTGCTCATTCATAGCACGGTCGCTTATTTCACTTATTTGCTCAATATTACGTCCTACATCGGCAACTACATTACTTTGTTGTTCGGTTGCTGTTGCAATTAGGGTGGCCATATCGTTTATTTGGTTTGCCGTTTCGCTTATTGCATCAAGTAACTCAACAGAGTTTTGCATTGCACCTACGCTTTGCTGGGCTTTTTGTTTTGATTGGGTAATATCGTTTACTACCTCTTCAGAGATAGTGGTTAGCTCTTCAATCATTGACTGAATTTCGGTGGTTGATTGCGAGGTACGATTAGCAAGTGCGCGTACTTCATCAGCTACCACAGCAAAGCCTCTACCATGCTCTCCTGCGCGCGCAGACTCAATGGCTGCATTTAAGGCCAGTAAATTAGTTTGCTCCGAAATTCCGCGAATAGAGTCAACAATACTAGCTATATCAATGGTTTTTTTAGAGAGCAGTGTTACTTGCTCGGTAATGCCGTCAATGTCAGTGGCAAGTGCTGAAATTGTGGTTTGGCTTTGTAGCACTTGTTGGTGGCTTTGGTTCGTGTTTTTTTGACTGCTATGTGTAAGTTTGGCTGCATTAGCGGCACTTTGAGCTATTTCTTGTACGGTTGCGCCCATTTCGTTAATGGCTGCAGCTACGGAAATAGTTTGCTCTTTTTGATTATCAATAGACTGGGAGTTGTTTTTTGCTTGTTCAAATACGTGGTTAGAACTTTGGCGTATTTCGGTACTCTCGTTTGCTACTTGTTTTATAGCCGTATCAATTTTATGAATAAACTGATTAAAGCCATGACTTAAATTATTAAGTTCTGGCTGGTTAGACTCTGGTAAACGGTAAGCTAAATTAGCATCGCCAGATCCTAGACGTGAAAAAAGCTCAGCCATTTTTGAAAGGGGTGACGCTAAAGAGCGCGCTAACAGGTAACTTAACATGCTCGCAATGAGTGCTATGACTAGCGTAAAGGTAAATATTTGCCATTGTAATGTTCCTACGCTAGCAAATACCTCACTTTTAGGTACTTGCGCTAATACGTATAGGTCGGTATTTGCAATTGGCATGGCTGCTAAAAATGTAGCTTCGTTATTAAGTGATAATTCTGTAATTGCAAAACCAGAGGGGTTATACAAAGTGCGATGAATATTACTACCATAAAGTGTGTCTATGTTTACTTTAGCTACTTTATTTGCATCTTTGTGTAATTGAATTAACCCGCTTTTGTCTGCAATAAATACAAAGCCAGTTTGCTCTATTTTAAATTGCTGCAAGAGCTTTTGCATGTCGGTGATACTTTTTGCAAGTCCCGCTAAACCGAGTCCATTTGTTTGCTGATGATTTACAAACATTTTTACATCAGTCGGCGACTCTTGATAAATACTGATAGAGTAAGGGTTATTTGAGTTGGTAAAGCCAAAAAACCATCCATCAGCCGCATCGTTTTGAAGCACACGCAAAAAGCCATGCTGATTCCAGTATTGCGCTGTTTCACGGTTAGCCCACGACGCTGTGGCTAGATCAAATTGATTGGCAACACGGTTTAACTCTTTAAGCAGTAGTGTGTCATCTTGGTTGTTTGAGCGCGCCCACTGTAAAATAAATTCGTTTGATGATAGTTGCTGTGCAGCACCTAGAAGTTCATTTATTTCGCCGCCAATTTGATTGCTAATACTGTGTAATTTGCTGGGAAGCTCAGACTCTATCATACGTTGCTCAATGATATCTTCAGAGCTATATAAAGACGTTAAACCAATCAATGCAGCCACACAGATTGCAATGGCACTGCCTAAAATGGTGATTTTTTGAGTGATAGTTAGGTTTTTTATCGGCATATTATTTTAACTTTACATCTAGGTAGTCAGCCATATTAGCACATTATTAATTAGGCGCTAATTATTGCGTTATGTGCATAAAATTATTTTTATTTAGGTTAATTACTTACATGAAAAAGCCCACAGCATATGCATGTGGGCTTGGTTTCTAACAAGCGAAACTAATTATACAATTTTTTTCATGGCTGACATGTAACCGCGAAGCTTAGCGCCCACAATTTCAACCGGATGTTCTCGAAGTGCTGTATTGATTTGAATCAGTGTTTGGTTATCAACTTGGTTACTTTGCTCACTTAAACCTTTACCAATAACATCGGTGTCGATGTTTTTCATAAAATCGGCAAGTAATGGTAAACACGCATGGTTATATAGGTAACAACCGTATTCTGCAGTATCAGAAATAGTGCGGTTCATTTCGAATAACTTTTTACGTGCGATGGTGTTTGCAATTAACGGCGTTTCGTGCAAAGACTCGTAATACGCAGATTCATCAATAATGCCTGCAGCAGTCATGGTTTCAAATGCAAGCTCAACGCCCGCTTTAACCATGGCAACCATTAAAATGCCGTTATCGAAAAACTCTTGCTCAGAAATTTCTACATCACCTGCTGGTGTTTTTTCGAAATTAGTTTCGGCAGTTTCAGCGCGCCATTTAAGTAAGTTTGCATCGTCGTTTGCCCAATCTTCCATCATTACGCGTGAGAAAGTACCGTCGATAATGTCATCTTGGTGTTTGTTGTAAAGCGGACGCATAATAACTTTAAGTTCTTCGCTTAGTTCAAACGCTTTTACTTTTGCAGGGTTTGATAAACGGTCAAGCATATTCGTTACGCCACCGTATTTAAGTGCTTCGGTAATGACTTCCCAGCCGTATTGAATTAGTTTTGACGCGTAACCCGCATCAATTCCTTTTTCGACCATTTTATCAAAGCATAAAATAGAACCCGTTTGTAACATGCCACAAAGAATTGTTTGCTCACCCATTAAATCAGATTTAACTTCAGCAATGAATGATGACTTAAGTACGCCAGCACGATGACCACCGGTACCCGCAGCATAGGCTTTTGCTTGTGCTAAGCCTTGGCCTTGAGGGTCGTTCTCAGGGTGAACAGCAATAAGCGTAGGTACACCAAAACCACGCTTGTATTCTTCACGAACCTCAGAGCCTGGGCACTTAGGCGCAACCATGATTACAGTAATGTCTTCACGAATTTGCATGCCTTCTTCAACAATATTAAAACCGTGCGAATAAGCAAGTGTAGAGCCTTGTTTCATTAAGGGCATAATGGCAGTTACAACGGCTGTATGTTGTTTATCTGGCGTTAGGTTTAATACCACGTCAGCAGTAGGAATTAGTTCCTCGTAAGTGCCTACAGTAAAGCCGTTTTCAGATGCATTTAAGTATGATTGACGACGCTCATCAATAGCTGATTGGCGTAGTGTGTATGAAACATCTAAGCCTGAATCACGTAAGTTTAAACCTTGGTTAAGACCTTGTGCGCCACAGCCAACAATAACAAGTTTTTTGCCTTTAAGTGCATCAACACCATCGGTAAATTCACTTGGGTCCATAAATTCACATTGCGCTAACTGAGCTAACTGCTCGCGTAAAGGTAAGGTATTAAAATAATTCGCCATGTTAGTGTCCTATAATTCGTGTTTGTTAGATGCAAAGCGTATTTACTTTGCTTAAGGACACCATAAGAAAAAACTTAGCTTGCGTAAAATGATATATTTGAATTAAAGTATTTCAAAAAATGAAACGTTAAGGTGTATTGTGGATCACAAGCATTTAAATTACTTTTTAGCGTTAGCTAAAACACTTCACTTTGCCCGCGCAAGCGAGCTTTGCCATATAAGTGCCCCTACATTAAGCCGTAATATTAAACAGCTTGAAGATGAGGTGGGCGTAGCTTTATTTGTGCGGGATAACCGAAGTGTAAAATTAACAAAAGAAGGGGAGTCGTTTATTGATTACGCCACCTCTACTTTGGCTAATTGGCAACGCTTTAAAGCGAATGTAAAAGACCCCTCCCAACACATTTATGGCAATGTTAGCATTTATTGTTCAGTTACCGCCTCGTATAGTTTTTTGCACCAAATATTAGAGCAGCTTCGTGCGCAGCATCAATATATAGAAATAACGCTTAATACCGGCGACCCAGCATTGGCAATAAACCGAGTGTTGGATGCCCATGAGTCAATGGCCATTGCTGCACGCCCAAGTAAGCTGCCCTCTCAAATTGCTTTTGTAAACATAGGGCACTCTCCACTGGTTCTCATTGGCCCTAAAATTCACTGCCCAATTAGCGAAAAGATAGCTAACAATGAGTCGCACATTGATTGGTCAGAACTTGAATTTATAGTTCCTGAGCAAGGTTTCTCTCGCCAGCGATTAGAGCAGTGGTGGCGCAAAAATAATGTGCATGGAAAGATTTACGCTCAAGTGGCAGGGCACGAAGCTATGGTGTCGATGGTGAGCCTAGGTTTAGGTGTCGCTATGGTTCCTAAAATAGTGCTAGATAATAGTCCCTTGCAAGATAAAGTACACGTGCTCCCCATTACAAATGACCAACCCGAAGGATTTGATATTGGTTTGGCGGTATTAAAAAAAGAGCTTAACGACCCTGCCATCAGTGCATTGTGGAATATTGCGCAAACTATAGGCGCAAATGTTATCTAAAAGTTCAAGGAATAAATATAATTCAGTAAATAGTATGATTAGCAGTTGCGTATAGGTTTACTATTACTTAACATGAAAGCTTCATAATAAAAAAAATAACACATGAGAGTTTATAAGAATTATGAATCAAGCTGTATCATTTGCTCACTCTGCTCAGTGTTTGAAAAAAGCAATTCCTCTGATGGTAAAGCACCGAATGCCGGTAACGCCCATCAATTACGCGATTTGGTATTGCTACGTGCAAGGTAATAAGCCGGCATTGAATGCTGAGCTTGATCACGTCATTGCCGAGTATCAAACGTGTACACAAAATAAAGCGCAAGAAATTTTTGATAAGCATTTAAGTGAAGATGACTTAGTGTTTTTTCAAGAAATGGCAGATCGTTTTCATGGCACTATGGAGCAAGTACAGAACGATATAAGCGTTACCCTTAACCATTCTAAAAGCTTTACTACGTCATTGGTCGATTCTCAAAATGAGTTGGCGAGTTTAGCGAATGTAAATTCGTTTAACGAGATACTCGGTTGTGTTGAACGCTTAACTGACGAGTCGGTGGCTATGCAAGACTATGCACGAGAATTCCAAACTAAACTTGCAGTAGCCTATAATGAAATTAAAGATTTGAAAGAGGCGCTTAACCTCTCACAAGAAGCCGCTGATACAGACCCGCTAACAGGTTTTTTTAATCGAAGAAAGTTTGATGATGATATTCAGCAGTTTTGTCGGTCTTATTCTGAGCAAGCTGATGACAGCGTATTAGCAGTACTCATTATGTTTGATATTGATCACTTTAAACGTTTTAACGACGATTTTGGTCATCAAAAAGGGGATGAAATGCTTAAGCTAGTGGCCAAAAAAGTGTCGCAAAATATCTCCGATAACCTGAACGTTTACCGCTATGGCGGTGAGGAATTTTGTATTACTGGGTATTTTGACAGCATTAACGACATTATGGTGTTTGCTGATAAAATTCGTTTAGATATTGCCTCACTAACGATCCGCAAAAAAGGAGATGTAAATTCTAAGCGTGCAATTTCTGCAAGTTTTGGACTTGCTATTTTACGCCCATTTACAAAAGGCTCGGTGCTTATTGAGCGCGCCGACCGTGCTTTATATATTGCTAAAACGCATGGTCGTAACCGTATTGAAATAGCGCCTGACATATAAGTGTGACGCTTATGTGTGAAAATTGTGAATGATTGTAACTAAGTAGCGCGTATACGCATTTACCTTGCTACTATGAGTCACTTACTTTTTTATTTAGATTAATTTAATGCGGCTGAGTACGATTGTTTATTATTTTTGCTTTGTTGTGTGCCTTGTCTGCATGCCCAGTGCAGCTGCGCAATCTAATAAAGAGCATACGGACCAGCATATTGCTATTGAGCACTGGCATATAAGCCTCAGTGTTGGCGCAGGCGTTATTACTAATCCACTTCATGGCGGTAAAAACGTTCCTCTTCCTATTATTCCGCGAATTGCGTTTTATGGTGAGCGTTGGTTTTTTGATAATGGACGCCTTGGCTACACATTAAAAGAAAGTCAAAAGCATCATTTTAATATCGTTTCAGAACTTAACGCAGAGTCACGCTTTTTTATTGATTGGCACCCAAATAACCTCTTTGTTGTGCCTGCAACCGCCGGTGCTTCTTCACTCACGCAAAATAATGCCCAACCTAAAAAAATAAATATCGACACTATTAACAAACGCCGTTTAGCCTTAGACGCAGGGGGGAGCTATCACTATGTGCAGCAAAGTCATGTGTTATCAATACAGCTCTTACACGATATCAGTAGCGTATATGACGGCACTAGGGGAGCTATACAATGGCAATATCACAGTGAGATAGGGCGTTTAAAATTAAAACCTACGCTTGGGATTAACTATAAGTCAGCTGAATTAAACAACTACTATTATGGATTAAAAGCGGCAGAAACCGCATTAGGTAAAATTGACGTTGGTAGTAGTTGGCAACCTTATGCTAAAATCGACGCCAGTTGGCCGTTTAGTGAGGCTAACAGTCTTCGTTTTCATGTAGCATATTACGACTATTCAGCTATGGATGGCAGTCCGCTTTTTGAACGCAATTATTCAATGACTGCTTTTATAGGATTTGATCATACTTTTTAATATGAAGTATTTAATGTTGATTGTGCTTACAGCTTTTCTGTTTAGCCCTCCCGTTATCGCGAAAAATGCGTTTTTAAAGGTCTCTCCCAAAGTGTGTGTTGTATCTGATCAGCAAGCGTTTTGCGACCTCAATTTAGTGTTTAATTGGCAACAAGCCTTACCAAGTGATGTATGTCTATACGAACAAACCAAGCTTATTAAATGCTGGCAACAGCAGGCTGTCGGAGAGTTTGAATATAAAGCGCGTGTTCAGGTAGAGACAATATACTCCCTAATCAATCCTCATACCGGTGTGTTAATTGCTAAAACACACGTTGAAGTGCAAAGTGCTGATGCTAAAAAAAGTAGGCGCAGGCTTCGCTCTCCATGGAGCTATTTTTAATTTAGGAGCAACTCATGCCAAAAATTTTACTTGTTGAAGATGATTTAGGTTTGCAACAACTAACAAAAGATTATCTTGAACATAATGGCTTAGAAGTAGACGTATTAAGCCGTGGTGATGAAGTATTTAGTTATCTTGAGAATAACGCTGCTGATTTAATGATTTTAGATATCATGTTACCAGGTAAAGATGGCTTTAGCGTATGTCGCCAAGTACGTGATAAGTATTCGTTACCAATCTTAATGCTCACTGCAAAAGGTGAAGACTTTGACCAAGTAATTGGTTTAGAACTTGGTGCCGATGATTATGTTGTAAAACCTGCAGAGCCACGTGTTTTATTAGCGCGTGTTAATGCACTGCTTCGTCGTGGACAGACGGTAGTAAAAGCTGCACAAGAGATTCAGTTTGGCGATTTAGTGATTGATAAAACCAGCCGAATTGTTAAATTAAACGAAAACGAAATAGTACTTACATCCCATGAGTTTGAGCTATTATGGCTACTTGCCTCTAATGCTGGCCAAGTACTAAGCCGTGAACATGTTCATCAACACATGATAGGCCGCCAGTACGATGGCTTAGACCGAACCGTTGATGTTCGCGTGTCTCGTATTCGTAAAAAGCTAGGTGATAACAGTGATAAACCCTACCGGATAAAAACCGTGTGGGGACAAGGTTACTTGTTCGTCTCAGACGCTTGGGAAAAATAATACATGAGGGTAAATAAAGAAAAATGGGCAAACTATTTATAAGTTTATATGTTTATATCATTGTTTCTTTATTTATTGTTAGTGGTGTTATAGAACAAATTTGGCCTTACGAAGACACGCAGCAGCAAGTGCTGTTAGATGATGAGTTTGGCCAAGCACTATGGTTGTTATCGCAAACCGATGATGGGCTACATAAGCTAACACACAGTTTTGAAAGCCAAATTATTGCCCGCCGCGATCTTATTTTACCCCTCAAGCAACAAGCTATGCTTGATAAAAACCATTACCTATACCTATATGATAAAAAACAACGTATCGTTTGGTATGTTGAACTAGGTGATAACAAGCTACTCCAAATAGGTCCTGTCGGCGTTATAAAAGCTGCCGAAAGCTCCGTTATCCCATATTTAATGTTGCTGGCTATTGTAGGGTTACCAGTGGGGCTTTGGAGCTTTTTATTATGGCGTGATTTTTCTAAGCTACGTCATGCGTGTGAAGCGGTTGATGGCTCGCAAGACTTTAATTTGAGTAGCCCTTCTAAATCGTTTTTTTTGCCCGTTACGGATACTTTAAAAGTAATGCAACAGCGCATAGAGCAGCTTCTTAGTGCGCAACAAGAACTAACCTCTTCTGTATCTCATGAATTTAGAACCCCTCTTGCGCGGTTAAAATTTGGCATAGCCATGTTAGAAGAAACGCTACAATCGGAAAAAGGGCAACATTACCTAACTAACATGCAGGCAGATATAAGTGAACTTGAGGCGCTTGTATGTGAAATGCTTGAATACGCAAGGCTTGACACGCAACAGCCAAATTTAGTGACAAGTGACGTTGACTTAGCTGCTTTGACGCAATCGGTCATCAATAAATTAAATTTTGCAAACGGTATAGAGTTTAATGCGATATTACCACCGACTCTAATGTACAAGTGTGACGCGCATTTCATTGCACGTGTTATGCAAAACCTAATCGGTAATGCGTTAAAGTACGCTACTAATCGCGTTGATATCACACTTAAAGATCAAGGTGATGCAATTGGCTTAATTGTTGAAGATGATGGTGAAGGTATTTTAAAAAGCGACAGAGAAAATGTATTTAAACCTTTTACTCGTCTAGATAAAAGTCGTGATAAAAGCACAGGTGGCTTTGGTTTAGGCTTAGCAATAGTGGCAAAAATTGTATCTTGGCATAAAGGGCATTATTCAATCACTGACTCATCGCTTGGTGGCGCTAAGTTTATCGTTACCTTACCTAAAAACACCAGGCATAAAAAAAGCGCCGAGGGCGCTTTTTGTGGTTAAAAACCAAAATCAACAAGTAGCAAAATAATAGACCCACCGATGTGGAAAAAGTTCTCAATTATTTTCACTTTTTTAGTAAGGGCATCAGCATTTGCTCAAGTCCATTTAATTTAATCTCGTATATCATCGCAAGTTGTGCGCCGAGTCTATCATCGGGAAAACCTTGCTGCTTAAACCACACTAAGTAGGGCTCTGGCAAAAGTAATAGAGGCCTGCCTGCGTATTTACCAAAGGGCATAATTGTATTAATGGCAAGCTTAAGTTCTGTGGTATCCATAATAAGTATGTAATTGATAAAAACATTTAGCGGTAATAGTACTGCGTATTAGTACTAAACGCATTAAATAGTCATAGCAAGGTATTAATTCGTACCATTACTTAATTACAGTCATAAGTACAAGATAGTAGATAAAATAGGCTGTGACGGGCAAGAAACAGCCTATTGAACGAGGGAGTAGGCCCTCTAATTGAATAAATGTATGTTGATAAATAATGCTTACCTTACATTAATCAGCTGGAGTCTAATTATGTAGCATTGGTGATAAGGTGTTTATTTAAGCAACAGCAATAGTTTATCTTTTTTTGATGTAGATGGAGAGAAGTAATGTAAAGGAATGTAAATAAGATGGGTTTTTAAAATTAAACTAATACAAAAGCCTTATTAAATAAAAGGCTTTTGTATTGTTTTTATTTTTTGTGTGATTTTTAAGTGCTATTTTTCAAATAGCTCTTGCTTTACGTGCTCTGCAAAACCACTACCGGCTTCTAGATAAAAGTTATAAGTAGAGTTTACACCCATTTTTTCTAATTCTTTTTGTTGATCAGGATAGTTGGCGATAGCTGTTACTTGACCGCTATAACCTGAAGCCTGTAATTGCTCTAGCGCAAAAATATTTTGCATATGTTTTGGCATAGCCAACATGACCATTTCTACATGCGAGTGATTCATTCGTTGCCAAAAGTCAGGATCGGTGGCGTCGGCAAGAAGTACCTTTCGGTCGCGTTTTATATGCTTTTCGACCACTTCTGGTTTTATATCAATACCCGCCACCACATTAGGGTGAGTGGCATTTATAGTTTCGTAGGCACCTGTTCCTATACGTCCCATGCCAAAAATAACAATCTTAGTTTCGGTTAAATTTACGGGCAATTCTTCAGTCAAGCGAGTTTTACTCTCAAACTTTAACAACCAGCGCTCAATCATTACGTATATTTCATTTGAGCGCTTATTGAGAGGTGATGCCACAACAAACGTAATAGATACGGCAATGGCTATTACTGCCAGCCACTCTGAGGTGATCATACCGCTAGAGGCTGCCACAGCGCACACGATAAGACCAAATTCACTAAAATTTGCCAAGCTAAATGCAGTCAGTAGTGAGGTTCGCGCTCTGAGCCTAAATCTATTAGTAAATATATAATAAAGTACGGTTTTTATGGGTAACACTAATATCAAAACCAACGCGACGATGAGAGAGTGAGTGGTAAGCTCTGCATTGAGACCAATACTTAAGAAAAAACCGACGAGTAAAATATCTTTTAAATTAAGGAGTGACTTAGACAGTTCTCCTGCCTTTTTATGGGGTGCGAATATCATCCCTATGATGAGTGCACCTAAATCGCCTTTTAAGCCTGCAAAATCAAATGCATTATAACCTGCTACCAGCGCAAAGAAAAAGCCAAATAGAGGCAATAACTCACCATGTTTAGAGCGATTAAGCACACCATACATAAGCGGGCGCATTAGGGGGAGTGCAATAATTAACGCAAGTGCCCATATATTAGGTACTTTACCGGTACTGATAGCTAAAAATATAACGGCAAAAATATCTTGCATGACCAAAATGCCAATGGCTATTTTTCCGTGTAGACTAGCCATTTCACCACGCTCTTCAAGCACTTTTACTGCAAATACTGTACTAGAAAAGCTAAGTGCAAAACCAACTAGTAACGCACTTTGCCAGCTTAAATCAACAAACATTGGTACAGCAAACATACCAAGCAATAACATAAATCCACTAAATAAGGCACTACTAAAAATAATGTGTAGGGTTGCGGGAGCCCATACTTGGGGCTTAATTAAGCTTTTAACCTTAAGTTTTAAACCAATACTAAAGAGTAGAAGTGTTACGCCTAAAGCGGCAATAGTGTCGAGTAGTTCTGTGCTTTTATAACCAGATAAATTTAATGCAAAACCGGCGAGTAAAAAGCCAATAAGAGGAGGAAGTTTTAGTTGATAAACAGCAAAGCCACAAACGAATGCGGCGGCAAAATAGATTAGTTCCATAATTCTTAATATCACTTCATTTGTGATATCAGTGTAGCGAAAATTTTATACCATTGAAAATAAAAATAGCCCTATAAGTGAGCGCGTTTAATCAAGTATTTGCTTTGATGTGTATAAAAAATGCACATTAAGTATGTATTTAATCGTAAATAGCATGTAAATAACACTTTTTCACTGACAATGGCTTTTAAATATGGTTAAGATGCTTTAACGAAGAAATTTAAGCTTGAGTAACACGTTGAAGTGCTCAGCTTAAGGAGACAGATATGTTTAAAAAGATTTTGGCGTCGGTTGGTATTGGCGCTGCGAAAGTAGATACAATTTTAGAAACTGAACATCTTCAACCAGGGCAACTTTTTAACGCCAATATTGTTATTACTGCAGGTGATGTGGCTCAAGAAATTACAGGGCTAGATCTATATTTGATGACACGTGTTAAGGTTGATGGCGAAGAAGGTGAATACTTTACTAATCACGTTATTGATCAATGGCGTATAACTGACATAGGCACTATCGAACCTGGAGAAGTTAGAAGTATTCCGTTTGAAGCTCGCCTTCACCCAGAGACGCCAATTACAGAGATTAATGCCGGTTATAACCAATCACATGTATGGATAGAAACGGGTCTTGATATTGATTTAGCCCTTGATCCAACAGATAAAGACCATTTGCATATATATCCGAATGAGGCTGTTAAAACCTGTATGCAAGCAATGGACAAATTAGGCTTTAGCTTATTAAAAGCTGATGTTGAGAAAGGCCATTTACGAGCACCTACTTTTCAGTCTGTTTCGGGCTGTTATCAAGAATTAGAGTACAAGCCAAATAGCCGAAGTTTGTTTGGCATTCAAGAGATTGAGTTATCTTTTGTACCTGAAGCACATAAAACACATGTGTTAATTGAGCTTGATAGAGCATTCAGAGGTGATGGTTATGTTGACTTAACCATAGAGCATGATCATGTAAATTTATCACAATTATGTGATCAATTAGAACGTTTATTTGCCTAAGTCAAAGGGTGTTTACTTATGCCCAGCTTCGTCTGGGTTTTTTATTTTTAGGATTTTATATGCCGTTTAAATGCGTACATTTTAATGCACTTGATACGCGTACTTTATTTACTATTATGCGCGGTCGCGTTGATGTATTTGTTGTAGAGCAAACTTGCCCGTATCCTGAACTCGATGATGTAGATACTCACGCCCATACTCAGCATTTATTCGCTATTGATGATAATAGGTTATTAGCATACGCCCGTTGTTATGAAAAAAGCGAAACTTACAGTGCAATAGGTCGTGTACTGGTAAGTAAAAGTGAGCGAGGTAAAGGATTAGCTACTGAGCTTGTAAAGGCTGCTATAGCATGTTGCCAAAAGCAATGGCCAGAGCGCCAAATTTATATTGGTGCGCAAACCTATTTATTAGCATTTTATCGTACTTTTGGCTTTGAAGAGGTAGGAGAGCAATACCTAGAAGATGGCATCCCTCATCAAGATATGGTGCTCAATACAGTGCGTTAATAGCTCGACAGTAAGCTTTTAAATAAGCCTCTAATCACTCTACGCTATTAAAAAGCCCACTTGTTTGTGGGCTTTTTAATGAATGTTATTAGCTCAGCACTGAGTGTAAAAACACAGCACCAATGGCGACAGGGCACACAAACTTAGTGTATATAGGCCATACTTTCCAAAATAGCGTGTTATGTACTTCAGGGTTACCTTGCTGAATTGCTTTTAGTAGTGAACCGCGGTACCAAATCCAACCAACAAAAATACAACACATTAAGCCAAGCAAAGGCTGTGCAATCTTAGTTGTTATGGTGATCACTAAACCAAATAAGCTCCCTAAGTTACATACAATAGTAATACTAACTGCGCTTATTAGTGCGCCAATTAATAAGGTTGCCTGTAGGCGAGTCATTGCAAAACGCTCTACCGTGTACGAGACTGGCGCTTCTAACATTGAAATTGATGAGGTAAGTGCCGCTATACTCATTAAAGCAAAAAATGCAAAACCAATAAATAAACCTACCGAGCCCATCCCGTCAAACAGTGCAGGTAGTACTTGAAAAACCAATGTATCTTCAGAGAGAAGTGCGCCTGTTGATGAGAAAATTTCGACACCTTGTGCCTGTGCCACATACATAGCTGGTATGATTAAAAGCCCTGCAACAAAGGCTATAAACACATCAATAAGCGTAACGTAAGCGCCGAGCGTAACGAGGTTTTCTTTTTGGCTAATATATGAGCCGTATATAATCATTACACTGGTGCCCAAAGACAAAGAGAAAAAAGCTTGGCCGAGTGCGCTGACGAGTAAATTGGCATCAAAAATAGATGAGAAATCTGGCACTAGGTAGGCTTTGAGTCCATGCATAGCACCATCTTGAGTCATAACGTAGGCAATTAGGGCAAACAAAATACCTAAAAGAGCAGGCATCAAGCGCTTAGACCATTTCTCGATACCGTTTTCTACGCCGCGACTAATGATAGCCACAGTGAGGATGATAAATATTACTGTAAAAGTTATGTTTCGTGAAAGTGATTGCTCACTTAACCAGGTTGAGGCCTGATTTGCACCAGCTAATGAAGTGATGGGTTCAATTGTGGCGCTGAGCATCCAGCCTGCCACAATAGCGTAAAAACTTAAAATAAAACCAGCACATAAAATGCCGCCAAAGCCAACAGTAAAAGCAAAGCGCTTTTGCCATGGATGTGAAGTAATTTTTGTTAAGGACGACACCGCATTAGCTTGCCCATGACGACCAATTATAAGCTCAGCCATTAGTGCAGGGTATGCTAAAAAAAATGCGAGGGCTAAGTAAGCAACTAAAAAGGCTGCACCACCATTGCTTGCTGTTTGGGTAGGGAAACCCCAAATATTACCCAGGCCAACTGCAGAGCCTGCTGCGGCCATTATAAATCCAAAGCGAGAGCTAAACTCACCTCTAACTGCGCTCATATTATTGTACTTCTCTATTTTTTGACGGCGCTGACAATCTACTGGAATTGCAAATAAATAAAAAGTACTTATTTGTCCAATCAAGACAATTATTGTTGTTAGCTATGATTTTATTGCCGCGCATTTAATTAATGTTATCAACAGGTTTAAATTAAGGAGTTGATTTTGTTTGGTAAATGTTAATTAACCCTATGTAAATTAATATTTACGAGTCATGGTGCTGAGCAATTTTAAGCATAAAGCAGGCTCCTTTGAGTTGCGTGCTTTTACTAACGTTTACACTTCCGTGATGCCAATCAGCAACCTTAGCGACAATAGCTAAACCTAAGCCATAACTTTTATCGGCACGGTTACGGTGGCTTTCTTCTCTAAAAAAAGGACTAAAAACGTTGTTAAAGTTTTCAGGTGCAATACCGGGTCCATCATCTTCAACCGTAATATATAAGTAATGCTCATCACGCTTTGCATTGATGTAAATGTTTTCTTTTGCAAAATCGCAGGCATTGCCAACTAAATTACTAATCGCCCGAGCGAGCCAATGTAGATCAGCCCAGATGATGTCATCACCACTTTCGAGTTGTACGTTTAATTGGCTGCTTTCAATTTTAGGCGACAGCTGAGTGAGTAAATCTTCAAGATAATACGATATGGTTGTTTGCGAGTAGGTAAGCTGGTTGGCATTTTGCTCAAGCGTGGCAAAAGCTAAGTAGCTTTTTAGCATCGATTCCATGTGATCGAGATCGTTTTCCATACGCACAAGATACTGCTGAATTTTGGGCGCACTCTGGCTATCTAGGGCGGCATCTAAGCCAAAGCGCAAGCACGCAATAGGAGTTCTGATATCATGGGATAAGCTTGATGCCATTAATTTGTTTTCTGCTACTAGCTTTTCAATCTGGCTTGCCATGCGATTAAATGTAAGTTCAACATCTCTAATGTAGGTAAAGTGAGAGGGTTTGATCCGCGCTTGTACATCACCGGAAGCAAATTTTTTTGCTGCATCGTTTAAAACAGTTAAGCGTTTGGCGAGCGGGGCAATAATGAAGCCCATAAAAATACATAAGCCAGCATAAAATAGCAGGGTCAAAATAATATCGTTGCGCTGATCTGCCTCAGCACCTTTATCTAAACGCATTGAAAGGTGAAAAGGCGACAGCGTTTCGCTACTGTAGAGCATGTAAAACCCTTGCTTATCTTCTAAAATGAGGCCGCTTTGAGTATGCATTTGCAGTATTAAAGAAGGCGGAAGTGCAAGCGATTCATTATTTTTGTAATCGAGTTTTACGTCAAAGTCGTTCGCTAATTGCTTTACATATGTTGGACGTTCCGAAATGGCAACATTGCTTAAATGTTTGCTAAAGCCGTTAATCATTTTGCTTTGTAGGCTAAATTCATCGTGCGGTGTTTGGGTTTGTTGGCTAAATGCATCAATTAGCCAACCCAATAAAACGATAGACAGTAGTGCGCTGCCGAGTAGGGAAATGTAAAACTTTTTCATTTAAGCAGCCATGGGCGTTATTCCCACGCCGTGGCTACAAGTAAATAACCACGTCCCCAAATTGTTTTTATTTTCTCTGGGTTTTGTGGGTCATCATGAAACTTTTTACGCAGTGCAGATATTAGCACATCAACGCTTCGATCTAGCCCATCATATTCACGACCTTTTGTTGCCTTAAACACGGCGTCACGCGAAACTACTTGGCCTGCATTACTGGCTAAATAATGAAGTAGTAGGTACTCGGCGCTCGAAATAGTGATATCTTGATTATGTAAAGTTACATTTCGTGACTGGGTATCAATACTCAATGCACCTACCTTAATTGTATTTTCGTTGTTGGCCACTTTACTCGGTTCATTACTAAGACGCAGCGCTGCTTTAATGCGTGCAAGTAGTGCACGAGGGCGTACAGGTTTCATAATGTAATCACTTGCGCCAACCTCTAAGCCTATAACTTCATCCATTTCCTCATCGCGTGCAGTCAGCATGATAATGGGTGCCGTGTAAAAGCTACGTAGCTCTCGGCAAACACTTATGCCGTCTTGGCCTGGCAACATAATATCGAGCAGTACAATATTAGGGTTTAAATTTTTTACTTGGCTTATCACTTCATCACCGCGGCGACATACATGGGTGGTATAACCTTGCTCGGTTAAATACTCGCCCACCCATTGAGCTAATGAGGCGTCATCTTCAACTAATAAAATTGTGCCGTAATTATCCATAAAGCTTCCTTAAAATTAGAACACGCGCCAGCGGCGTTTTTTTTGTCTATTTTGATAAACCCAGTGTAGTTTAACCTCTGCCGTGGCAACAACTTGGGCTGTGTTGCTATCAAACAATTCAAAAGCAATACTTTGCTTAGAGTCGAAGGTGTATTCAAATACGCCCTGTTGCTGTTTTAACCAACATTGCATTATATACTTCGATGTTGCGTCTCTTAAGCAGTAGTTACCAATGTTAGGCTGCTCCCAAGTAAGTGTAACGTCTGCATAGCAATTACGACCTTCACGAAGTGCAACACAGGTGTCAGGAAGCGCAATTAAAGGGGCTGTTTTATCTGTTGCTTTAGCAGATGAAAGAGCAGGGAAGAGCAATAATAAACAAAGCCATCTAAAATACATAACGTAGGCCTACCTTGGCTTTATGTTGATACCCTTGAGAAATAATAGGGCTGTCGTCTATTTCTTTTGAAAACCACGTTGTTAACCACCCCGATAAAAACACCCAATCTTGAGAAATAGGGTACTCAGCGTAAAACTCAAACATAATGCTGGTACTACCGCCGGGCGTATAAATAGGGCGATTATTAGTGGCTTCATCTGCATCTATACCAAAATAGTAATTGGTAAAATGAGGGGAATAAGCGCTCACTCCTACGCCAGATCTAAATTCCCAATTACGCCATGGTAAAATATGACTAAAGAAGGTGTTAAACACCCAGCCATTATGGGTACCGGTAATATCGTGCAATAATTCAAATGAAACTTGTGAGTTTTCAAAGCGGCGGGTCAACCTTAGTCCGGCATCAAAGTCGTAATTGCGCGACTTTATACCTGCAAGTTCTTCTATTACACCATGGTTATAAAACTCTAAGCCCTTTTCATCAAAGCCAGCTTGAACATTAGTGCCTAATATATCCAAGCCCCAATCAAATTTATCTATAAGACTGTAGCCCAGCACGAGGCCACCACTGAGCTGGTTTTGATCAATATCCAGGTAAAAGTTTTCATAAGAAATGGCCAGGCCTAAATCAAATTCAATGCCGTCGTCGTATGAATCTAGGCCAATTAGGTAAGAGTCTTCCACATGATAACTAGCCCCAGCGCTCCAATCCCACGCAAAGCCTTGGGTAGGCTCGAGCGTATTATCAGCATAGTATCGATTGCTTGCCTGGCTTTGAAAGCTCAAAAAACTGGCGCAAAACAATACGCTATTAATAAAAGTATGCTGTAAAAAAGCGTTTTTCATCCCTGGGGACCTAATTATTATTTGTTATTAAGCGTAGTATATTGGTAAGTGATTCCTTGAATCTGTAAAAAAATGTAGTTTTTTACGTTATTGCACTTTTATTTTGTCTATTAAAATACTGCTTAAATAATATTGCATCATAGGTGTTAACGCACTGGCCTCTGTGCGAGTACACGGGCCTTGCAATTTAGTTAAGCTGCTAAGTTTAGTAACGGTTTTAAAAGGAGGTACACTGACCTCTTTGCCTGCACGCGCTATGCGGGCTTGCTCAGTATTTTGCTGGTGGACAAATGCAGCTACTTCTAGCTCGTTTGTAATTTTTTGCTCTTGGGCAAAGCTAAATAATAATGGCTCACGGTGGAAGCTTGCGCTGTCGATAGATGATTTTGCAAACCACACCACATCCCCTGAGGCGCGGTGCGTAATGCGCATACTCACTTGTGCGAGTATAGTTGCGCATTGCTGAGTAGGGTATTGTTGCGCTACTTTAGTAAACAAAGGATAGGGATTTTCAGGTTGAGTTAACGCATATTTTGTATCGTCAGTAAATGCCAAATCTAACTGATGAATAGCTAACGTGTAATCACTATTTTTGCTATCAGTCACTTCTAAACCTTTATCGTTCAAGGCTTGTGTTATTTGTTTTAATAAAGTGTCTGTTACACTCACTTTATCGGTTGTGATACGCACTGTTTGGCCGCGGATTACTTTGTGTGCCGGTAATTGTACCGACTTAACCTTAGGTGATGCATGGTCCGTTTTGTACTCAAGCTGGTAAGTTTCGCTCTTTAATGTTGGCTTTAACGGTAAAGCCAAGGGCTCGGCCGATTGTTTGGTAATTGCACAACCTGCTGATAATAATATAAAAAGTGATACAACTATAAAACGCATAAATACTTAACATCCACTTAAAAAGCCAATAATAGCAACATTGTACGTTAGTCCTACTAAAACTTCATGATATTATGCACATAGATGTAGTTAAAAAAGTATAAAATTGTAACGAATGAAGTATCTCACTAAGTTTATGTATGTTTGGGTCGCTATTAGTTTTGCTCTGTCACTCAAAGTAGTGGCTAAAGTAGACCCTAGCTGGGATGGATTCGTAAAAAAGTATGGACGCTACGCAGAAAAAAAAATCATCAGTAAAGGTATTCCTGGCGCTGCGCTTTCGATAGTGAGTATTGGTAATGCTGATTATATCCATACTATGGGGCGTACAAAGGCAAGAAGTGGCACTAAGATAAACAGCCATACGCGTTTTAGGTTAGCCTCTGTATCAAAAACATTCGCAGGCTCACTGACGGCAAAACTTGCAAGTGAAGGGCAAATTGACTTATTTAAACCCGTGAGTGCGTATATTCCAGCCTTTAATGACACCGTTTATAAAGACAACTTAAAAGTGTTTCATTTATTAAGTCACTCTAGCGGCTTGGTACCTAATGCTTATGACAACTTAATAGAGTCAAGAATGGATTACCCTGACATTGTTGAAAAGCTATTAACAGTTAAGCCCATTTGCGAACCTGGTCAGTGTTACGGCTATCAAAATGTGATGTTTAGCTTAATTGATGATGTTATTTACAGTGGTACAAATAAAAAGTATGAGCAGTGGTTACAAGAAGGCATTTTTACACCATTAAAAATGAGTGATATTAGCTTAGGCTACGATGCAATGGTGCAAGACAAAAATTATGCACTGCCACATGTTAGAGGTAAAAAACGTTGGTACACAGCAAAACTGAAAAAAAACTACTATAAAGTTGCTCCCGCAGCAGGTGTAAACGCAAGTGCTACTGATATGGCAAAATGGCTAAAAGCGCAATTAGGGCAAAACCTAGGTGTACTTTCGTTAGACGCTTTAGCAACACAAACCCGCCCTTATACGCATACTAAAAAAGAGCGTTATAGACGCGTGTGGAAAAAGGAACTAAACGAAGCTTACTATGGGTTAGGTTGGCGTGTTTATAATTATAACGACGAAACCCTTTATTATCATAGTGGTTGGGTGCAAGGCTATCGCAGCGACTTGGTTGTTCTACCGCATTTAAACGTGGGCTTTAGCTTGATAATTAATGCAGAAACTGGCGCAATAAATGAATTAACCACTGAATTTATAGATCGTTTATTAAAATACAAACGCACTAAATAAAAACAGGCCAAGGTTAGCTCAAAAAAGCTGCGTTTTTAAATTTATTTTTAAAGCTAATGGCATAAATAAGCACATATAATAAAAAACCAGCTTAATGCTGGTTTTTTATAAAAAGCTCACTGCATAATTAACTTATGCGCGTGGCAATTGAATCTTTTTTTCTGCGCTTTGTCGATAAAGCACAACAGTGTGACCTATTGTTTGTAGCTTAGTTGCGCCGGTTTCACGAACGATTGCATCAAAAATGAGTGCTTTTGTTTCACGATCGTCAGTAGGTACTTTTACTTTAATTAATTCGTGAATTTCTAATGCACTTTGAATTTCCACTACTACGCCTTCGGTTAAACCGTTAGAACCTAGTAAAACTACAGGCTTTAGGCTATGTGCCTGGCCTTTTAAAAACTGCTTTTGTTTGTTTGATAATGTCATGTTTATACAAATTTTGCTGAATATGGCTTGAATTAAGGGTATTCTAACGCCATCTAAAGAATATTACTAATTAGTTGCGTGTTAATTTATGACAAATAAAAAACATTCAGCCAGTTCAAAGCGATGGCTGAAAGAACATTTTGATGATCAATATGTTCAGCAAGCGCAAAAAAAAGGCTGGCGCTCTCGAGCTGTTTTCAAATTAGACGAGATCCAAAATAAAGATAAACTACTTCGTCCTGGTATGACTGTGGTTGATTTAGGTGCTGCGCCTGGAAGTTGGTCACAATACTTAGCTGAAAAAGTATCTGACAAGGGTCAGGTTATTGCATGTGACATATTACCAATGGATTCACTTGCGGGGGTTGACTTTTTACAAGGCGATTTTCGCGAAGAGGCTGTACTCGATGCCTTGTTAAAACGCATTGATGGTAAAAATGTTGATGTGGTACTCTCTGACATGGCTCCAAATATGAGCGGTAATAACTCGGTAGATCAAGCCGGTAGTATGTATTTGGTAGAATTAGCACTTGATATGTGTCATCAAGTATTAAAGAAAAATGGTGCATTTGTTGTTAAAGTGTTTCAAGGTGAAGGCTTTGATCAATACTTGCAAGATGTTCGTAATAGTTTTAAAGCAGTGAAAATACGCAAACCTGATGCCTCACGTGCCCGTTCTCGGGAAGTATATATAGTAGCGACTGGCTACAAACTGTAGTACAGTTGCTTGGCGTTTAGTTGAATTTAAATTAATTGGATACAAGAGGTTAACCCCTTGAGCGATATGGCGAAAAATCTAATACTCTGGCTGGTTATTGCAGTTGTGCTAATGTCAGTATTTCAGAGCTTTAATGGTGGCGATCAAGTAGACCGCCAAACAAGTTACACTCAATTTGTAAAAGACGTGCGTAGCGGCTCTTTACAAGAGGTTATTATTGACCGTGGAACGGGAAATATTACAGGTACTAAAAGCAGTGGTGAGCGTTTTCAAACCACAATGCCAATGTACGATGAAGACCTAATCAATGATTTGCTTAAAAACGATGTCAATGTGAAAGGTGTACAACCTGAGGAACAATCGTTCTTAGCGAGCATTTTTATTTCTTGGTTCCCAATGTTGCTGCTTATAGGTGTATGGATATTCTTCATGCGTCAAATGCAAGGCGGTGGCGGTAAAGGCGCAATGTCGTTTGGCAAAAGTAAAGCGCGCCTAATGAGTGAAGATCAAGTCAAAACAACTTTTGCTGATGTAGCAGGTTGTGATGAAGCAAAAGATGACGTAACAGAGTTAGTAGACTTTTTACGTGACCCTTCTAAGTTTCAAAAACTTGGCGGTAGTATCCCTAAGGGCGTACTCATGGTAGGTCCTCCTGGTACGGGTAAAACATTACTTGCCAAAGCTGTAGCCGGTGAAGCAAAAGTACCGTTTTTCACCATTTCAGGTTCTGACTTTGTTGAAATGTTTGTTGGTGTGGGTGCATCTCGTGTACGTGACATGTTTGAGCAAGCTAAAAAAGCAGCACCGTGTATCATTTTTATAGATGAAATTGACGCTGTAGGTCGTAAACGTGGCGCTGGTATGGGCGGTGGACACGATGAGCGCGAACAAACACTAAACCAGATGCTAGTCGAAATGGATGGCTTTGAAGGCAACGAAGGGATTATCGTTATAGCAGCAACTAACCGTCCTGACGTACTAGACCCTGCATTACTTCGTCCTGGTCGTTTTGACCGTCAAGTAGTGGTTGGCTTGCCTGATATTCGTGGCCGTGAGCAAATTCTTAAAGTACATATGCGCAAAGTGCCATTAGGCGATAATGTAGAAGCGGCAGTAATTGCGCGTGGTACGCCTGGCTTCTCGGGTGCTGATTTAGCAAACCTCGTAAATGAAGCTGCATTGTATGCTGCTCGCGGTAATAAGCGTGTAGTAAGTATGGCTGAATTTGATGCTGCTAAAGATAAAATCATGATGGGTGCTGAGCGCAAGACCATGGTAATGAGTGAGCAAGAAAAAGAAATGACGGCTTACCACGAAGCAGGCCATGCCATTGTTGGACGCATGGTGCCAGAGCACGACCCAGTTTATAAAGTGTCGATTATTCCACGTGGCCGTGCCCTTGGTGTCACTATGTACCTACCTGAGCAAGACCGTGTTAGCCATTCAAAAGAGCTTCTAGAGTCAATGATTTCAAGCCTTTACGGTGGCCGAATTGCTGAAGCACTTATTTATGGTGAAGACAAAGTAACAACGGGTGCGAGTAACGACATTGAGCGTGCAACAGATATTGCACGTAAAATGGTAACGCAGTGGGGCTTGAGTGAAAAACTAGGTCCGTTACTGTACGCTGAAGATCAAAACGAGATGTACATGGGCGGTGGCGGTTCACGTTCAATGAGCATGTCTGATGAAACAGCTAAAGTAATTGATGCCGAAGTACGTTTATTCTCGGACCGAAATTATCAAAGAGCAGAAGATATATTAAAAGAAAATATTGATATTCTTCATGCGATGAAAGACGCATTAATGAAATACGAAACAATTGATGCGAAACAAATTGATGATTTAATGGCGCGTCAGCCTGTGCGTGAACCACGTGATGCTCATGACCGTTTAGACGATAAGCCAACAAAAACGGTAGCACCTCAAGAAAAGCCGGTTGATGAAAGCCAAAAACCGGATGATTCATCTAAAAAAGATGAAACAAACCTTGATGACAAAGCTGAATAATCGTTAAAATAATATGTCAAAAGCCCCGAACTTCGGGGCTTTTTTGTATCAAATGACTAAAAGGTTGGCAATGACTAACATAATAAAGCTTCCCCGAGGGCGCATCCTAAATTTAGAAAAGCCAATTGTAATGGGGATTTTAAATGTGACCCCAGATTCGTTTTCTGATGGGGGAAAGTTTTTAAATACAGACTTTGCTGTTCAGCAAGCGATGCTTATGCTAAATGAAGGGGCAACCATTTTAGATATTGGTGGGGAGTCTACGCGCCCTGGTGCGCCTGATGTGAGCTTAGAAGATGAACTAGTTCGTGTGATACCTGCCATAAAAGCCATTAGAGCTAAAAGTGACTGTATTATATCGATAGATACCAGTAAAGCGCAGGTCATGGAGCAGGCGATATTAGCTGGTGCTGATATAGTTAACGATGTAAGAGCTTTACAAGAGCCAAATGCACTCAGTACAGTGGCCAAATACCCAGATGTAGCAGTGTGCTTGATGCACATGCAAGGCCAGCCTCGCACAATGCAAAGTGCACCCACTTATACTGATTTATTAGCGCAAATTAACCACTTTTTTGAACAGCGCATAGACGCATGTAAAACAGCCGGTATTAAGAAACAGCAACTTATTCTTGACCCTGGGTTTGGTTTTGGTAAAACCCTAGAGCATAATTTTGAAATTCTTGCTAAGTTCAAGGCATTTAATAAATTTGAACTCCCGCTTTTAGCAGGTCTTTCACGCAAGTCGATGATAGGTAACTTGCTAAACAGAAAAACAGATGAGCGATTAGCGGGCAGCTTGGCCGGTGCGCTAATTGCTGCGCAAAATGGCGCAAAAATTATTCGTGTACACGATGTAAAAGAAACAGCAGATGTGCTTGGTGTACTCCAAGCTTGCGAAAAAGGAGCTTTATAATGAGCGAAAGAAAATATTTTGGTACCGATGGGGTACGTGGTTTAGTAGGTACAGCACCTATAAACCCTGAGTTTGCAATGAAATTAGGCTGGGCAGCGGGTCGAGTGTTGTCTCTCAGTGGTACAAAAAAAGTAATTATAGGTAAAGATACCCGTATATCTGGTTACATGTTAGAGACCGCACTTGAAGCAGGCTTAATTGCCGCAGGAATAGATGTCGTGCTGCTTGGCCCTATGCCGACGCCTGCTGTTGCCTATTTGGCGCAAACCTTTAGAGCCGAAGCGGGCATTGTCATTAGTGCATCGCATAACCCTTATTATGACAACGGGATTAAGTTTTTTAATGGCCAGGGTTTAAAACTGGATGACGACGTTGAGCTACAAATTGAGGCGATGCTTGATGAACCTATGACCTGTGTAGCCTCAGATAAACTTGGCAAAGCCTCGCGTCTAGTGAGTGCTGATGGCCGCTATATTGAGTTTTGCAAAAGCCAATTCCCGCAAGGCTTATCACTTGAAGGAATAAAAGTTGTGGTAGATTGTGCTAATGGCGCAACTTACCATATTGCACCTTCAGTCATGCGTGAGCTAGGCGCTGAAGTGATCACACATGCATGCGAGCCTAATGGCGTAAATATTAACCATGAATGTGGTGCTACGCACGTAGATACGCTTAAGCGTAAAGTACTCGAGCATAAAGCGGATGTAGGTATAGCATACGATGGTGATGGCGATCGTGTGATGATGGTGGATCACAACGGCCGAGTATTTGACGGTGATGATTTAGTTTACATTATTGCTTGCCAAGCCGCTGAAGATCATATGTTAGGTGGAGGCGTTGTTGGCACTGTTATGTCTAACATGGGGCTTGAGAATGCATTAAAGGCCAAAGGTATTGAATTTGCGCGCAGTAAAGTTGGCGATCGCTATGTAATGGAAATGCTGCAGCAAAAAGGATGGAAAATTGGTGGTGAAAGTTCAGGCCATGTATTAAATCTGGATTTGATCAGTACAGGTGATGGTATCATCTCAAGTCTACAGGTATTGGCGGCTATGGTGGCTCAAAATCGCACATTACAAGATTTAGGAGCTGGTTTTACGAAATACCCAATGAAAATGATTAATGTACGTTACACACCAGGCACTGACCCTACGCAAGCACCAGAAGTACAAGATGCGGTTGCACAAGTAGAGCAAGCTTTAGGAGACAAAGGGCGAGTTTTACTGCGAAAATCAGGCACTGAACCAGTAGTTCGTGTTATGGTTGAGGCAGAGCAGGAGAAATTAGTGATTGATAGTGCACAGAAAATTGCAGCAGTTGTCGAATCTATGAGCAAATAAACTGATTAAGAACAATAACCTCTTGTAACTTTGGGCGAGAAAAGTTAATATCTCGCCCGCTTTCTAATCTGGAGTGGAAAATGGCAACACGTAAAGTAATGGTCGCAGGTAACTGGAAAATGAATGGCTCTTTAGAGCTTGTTACTCAGCTGTCTGATGCTATTAACAGCGTTAAAACAAATGAAATAGATGTTGTATTGTTTCCTCCATTTCCATTAGTGTCCGCTCTTGTTGAGAAAGGTGTAACAGCAGGGTGTCAAACATTAAGCGAAAATTCACCAGGTGCGTTTACCGGTGAAGTGGATGCTCAGCTTATTAAAGACCTAGGTGCGAAATACGTACTTGTAGGTCATTCAGAGCGACGTAGTATTTACAACGAAAGTAATGCAACTGTAGCCGCAAAATTTGCACGCGCACAACAAGTTGGTCTTATTCCAGTTTTGTGTGTAGGTGAGAGTCAAAGCGAGCAAGAAAACGGTCAAACCGAACACGTAGTTGCTGCACAAATTGATGCAGTAATTGAAAAATTAGGTGTAGCAGCACTGAAAGATTCTGTGGTAGCATACGAGCCCGTTTGGGCCATAGGCACAGGTAAGACTGCATCGCCAGAACAGGCACAAGCTGTTCATAAATTTATCCGTGACAAAATTGCTTCATTAGACAGTGATTTAGCACAAGGGCTTACCATCTTGTATGGTGGTAGCGTTAACGAAAAAAATAGCGAATTATTATTTGCACAACCAGATATAGACGGCGGCCTAATTGGTGGAGCTAGTCTTAAAGCAGATTCGTTCACTGCGATCTGCAACAGTGCAAAAGGGACCGTATAAGATGTACGAAATTTTATTAGTAGTTTATTTAGTTGTAGCTTTAGCTTTAGTTGGCATGGTTTTAATCCAACAAGGTAAAGGCGCAGATATGGGTTCTTCATTTGGCGCCGGTGCCTCTGGTACAGTTTTTGGTTCGTCAGGTGCGGGAAACTTCATGACTAAAACAACAACTAGCTTAGCGACAGTGTTTTTTGTTCTAAGTATTGTTTTAGGTAACTTAACTGCCGGTCAAATTAAAAAGACCGATGAGTGGGAAAACCTTGGCGAAGCGCCTGCAGTTGAAACTGTAGCGCCAGCTGAAGAAGATGTACCTGTTACTCAACAGCAGAGCTCTGACGTACCTAACTAATTTAGTGTAAAGCTAACGTTAAACGATTTATCCTCCTCAGATAAATCATCAAGTTTAACATCAAAGCGAAAGCTTAAAAAATGCGGATGTGGTGGAATTGGTAGACACGCTACCTTGAGGGGGTAGTGCTTTCGGGCGTGGGGGTTCAAGTCCCCCCATCCGCACCAAATTAGAAAACCAGTAGCAGTAATGTTACTGGTTTTTTTATGTCTTTTGTAAGTTTTGTTTGTTTTTTAAACTAAGTCTACTCTTGTAATTTATACCTTGTATAAAAGTCGCTTTATTTGTAAAAAAAACTAGAAAAATTACAAATTTAGTTAACACTTATGGGTAATAAGCCGATAATAGGTTTAGATAATAATATAAGGTACAAACAATGGCTTCAGGCTTCTCTTTTCAAAATCTCAGCATAAGTAAAAAAATTCATGCTATAACCAGTATCGCTGTAGTCGCATTTTTAGTAATTGTTTTAATTAACTACTTTGCAATGAATGATAATAGGGCTGCACTTGATGAAATGGAAAAGTCTTCCTATCAAGTTGTTAAGCTTACTTCTGCAAATGTTAGCCTGTTGGAAAAACTCGATGAGCTTTACACGCAAGCCGTTACATTTGGTGAGCAAGAATTAGTAGAGAAAGCTGTTAATACATACAACACATTAAGCAACAACATAAGTGCGGTTGAGCGAATTAACGCTTCGTATATTCATAGCGACACAAAAGTTCAGTTAGCAAATTACGAAAAAATATCATCAAGTATTGCAAACGGCATGGTAAATGGCACGGCTGACTTTAGTAAAATTCAGCAACAAGCACAAAGAAAAACAGCGTTGTATAATGATGTGCTTGAAAAATTTAAAATCGCTCAGGTAAAAGCAGATGATCGCTTTTTTGAGTTAGTTGCAAGTACTAAAGAGCGCTCGGATCACGCACTTACATTGATGTTGGTAGTATCTATTGTGTCGTTAATTTTACTGCTATTTATGGCTATTTGGATTGCTAAGCGTATCGCAGACTCAGCAAGTGATGCTGCAAATAACCTCAGTTTACTGGCAAATGGTAAAGGATCACTGAGTACTAATCTGAGCGTAAATTCAGAAGATGAAATTGGCCAAGTATCAATTAACTTCAACTCCTTTATTGCTCTATTGAAAAAAACAGTTCTTGAGGTAATCGCGGTGTGTGAGCCTCTAATGGAAAACTCAACTCGCTTAGTGCAAGGTATGGAGCAGGCTGAGCGCGCAACCACAAAGCAAACAACTGAGGCTGAGGTGGTTAAACAGTCTATGGAAGAGATGAAGCAAAGTGTGGGTGATATTTCTCAATCGGCAGCAAGCGCATCAAACGCAGCGCAAACCGCAGAAAAAGAAGTAGAGCAGAGCAGAACACAAGTTCAAATGTCAGTTACTGCTTCGCGTACGCTCAGTGATGAAATAAACCAAGCCGCGTCTACTATCAATAAGTTAGCCGATGATACAAAAAATGTATCTCAAATTCTTAATGTCATCACCTCTATTGCTGAGCAAACTAACCTATTGGCTTTAAATGCTGCTATAGAGGCGGCTCGGGCTGGTGAACATGGTCGGGGTTTTGCTGTGGTCGCCGACGAAGTTAGGGAGCTTGCTTCACGCACTGCTCATTCAACGAATGAGATCAGAGAATTGCTAAGTACACTAACTGATGCTGCGAATGAGTCGGTAACAGCCATGACATCTGCGCGAGATATGGCTACAGATAATGCAACAGCCGCTGAAAAAACCGGTGTGTCGATAGAAAAAATTGCAGAGCAAATGCTCGAAATAAATGGTATGAACTCACAAATAGCTGCCGCAACAGAAGAGCAAACCTCCGTTGCAGCCATGGTTGTAGAAAATGTAACGAATATGCATGAATCGTTTGAAGACACTATGGATTCACTCGCTGCGGTAAGGGATGTAGCAAAAAATCTACACTACCTGTCAGATAACCTATTAGATGCGACTGCGAAGTTTAAAATTGAATAACACCAATGCGCGATAATGTTTAATTATCTTTAAGGCCCAGCTAGTGGCAAATTTGCCTTCTACTCGGTTGCTCATTTATTTAAGCGTATTTGGATAAAGCCTTAATATTTAGATATAAAAAAACCACCTAGTCGGTGGTTTTTTATATTTAGCTAACGCGCTTAAAATGTAGCAACTACCTTAACTTTATCTGTTACCTTGCTGCTGTCTATATAACCAATTGAGTCGCCATTACTAGCAACAAAATCAATAACAGCCTGATCAGAATCTAATTTCTCTGGTGGTGTACCTTTACCAGTGAAAACAAGCTTAGACCAATAGGCATTTAATTGGCTACTTGATTTACCAACTACTTTAGAATTGAATTCATCAGCCACAGCGGTACCATTTTGAGTAGCAGGGCTCACTTTATTACCGTTAGTAAATGACTTTGCTTTACCTAAGTAGATCTTTTTAATCGTATCGGCATCAAGTGTACTTGCATTACCCGGATTTACAATGACAGCTATTTCAGCAAAAGCACCGAAAGAGCAAATTGAAAGCGCACTAGCGAGGATTAATTTTTTCATTTTTTGCTCCAATTAAAATACTAAGTCTACACCAACAGCAACCACATCGGTTTCAGTATCCGTTATATCGTCTTCAAAGCGACTAAAGTCAATTTTAAAAGCTGCTGAAGGGTGGAAGTCGTAACGTGCTCCAATGGTGTAAACACTGCTCTTTGCTTTTGAGGCTTCTAATGCTGTGTTTATGCCTTCATTTAATTGTGGTACAGAAGGTAACGTGTCATAACGATCATTGTCATGTTTGTCGTCATTATTTTCATAGGTAACATGAACAAGCCATTCATCCATACGATAGCCTAATGAAGTATAATATTGTGACTGCTCTGCCAGTGCACTGTCATCTACTTCAAATTGCGTATACTCTGCATCGAATAAAACGTTGTTGTAGTCTATTGAGAAACCTACCGCGAAAAATGCACCATCGTCTTCATCTACAGCAATGTTATTTGCCTGCTCTATAAATCCTGAGCTGCGAAGAGTTGCTTCTAGACCATTAAGTGCGATGCCCGCGTCAGTGTCATTTTCAATATCAATCGTCGTTTCTGCAACAAAGTACGCTACACGCGCACTAAACCAATCGTAGCTTAATGACCAGTTAAGCCCTGCAATATCATTGAGCTCAGTGTCACCATTTACTGATACAACTGCAATATTATCCTCAAAGCCGCCATATATAACCTGAAGACTTGAATCCCAATCACCAATTTGCGAGGTGTAAAGTAAGCTAAGGCCTTCATAAGTCGAAAATGGTAGGTTATAAACGGATTGAGGAGGACGAACCCAGCGGTATGTGTAGCCTACATCAAGAAAATCAGAGTACTTATAAAATGGTACACGCATTTTACCAGCGCTTAGTTGTAGTGCGTCACTAAATTCATACGTGAGGTAGGCCCATTCAAAGTCTGCGTCAAAATCATTTTCACCTCTAGCTACTATTTGTGCAGTAGCGCTAAGTTTCTCTTGAAGGTCCGCAGAGAGTTGCAATGCAAAAATACTCTCATTTTTAAATGAGATATCATCATCATATCCGTATAGAGTTTGATCACTGTCTAGACTTTTGCCACCCACGATAGAGGCAAATCCATTTATACGAACTTCAGCGTTTGTGTAACTAGATGCAAGTGCGGCACATATTGCTACTGCTACAGATAGCTTTTTCATATGTATTTCCTATTTGTTATTTAAATGTTGATTTCAGGGGGATTATAGAAGTGATTTTAGTATTTATCTAATAATTTTAGCTAGTTAGTTAAAAAACGTGTGGTAATTTAGTTTATATTTTAGTTTACAGTTGTTAACTTAACGATGTTAGTAAAATAAAGTGACTGATTTAATTGAAGTTAAATAATATAAAACTGTTTATTTATCGATTTAAGTAATCGTGATAATTGTTTAATTGCTTGTTTACTCTTGTTTTATTCAAAGCTTTGCGTGTTTATAAACACTAAACATAGTCAATTAGCGTATGTAAACGTACTATAACAATACAACGCTTTTATTGAAGGCGAAAAAATCATTGAAATGTTTATATCAAGTAACCTACATGCTTAGTATTTATTTAGTTTTACCCCTTGTTTTGTAATCAAATAACAACTTTCTAAACCTGAATTTTAGCTTAACATTATCACTGTATTAGCAAGGTAGTTCAAAGGAAGTGACAGTGATGAAGACGCTAGCAAGGTTAGTATTATGTTGCTTTGCATCCAATGCATATAGTAACGATGAAGTAAGTATCACACTGGTAGGCTACATTTCTCCAGTGTGTGAATTTACCTCACAAAATACTAATCTAGAGTTTTCTTCAGGCGGCGTTGCTAATACTTCATTAGAGATTAACTGTAATTCGCCAATGCGAATATCAATGCAGTCACTTAATGGCGGTTTGAGTCATGAGCAAAGCACTAGAATAAGTTCATATAATATTAACTGGTCATTGGAAGGTGCCAACAAAAGTGTGTCTGTATCGGCACAGGCAACCAAATCGACATATAGCTTTAATATTGATGATATCTTATTTAATAGCATTGCTGAAATTCAGTTAACTCTTGATGAGCCCTTGATATATGCAGGAAGCTACCAGGATGTGATCCGCATAGAAATGACACCATCAGTAGTATCGGGTGGCGTGCTTTAAACGCACATTTATTTAACAAAACAAACTATATGTCACATGGATAAGGAATATAACAATGAAAAAACTAATCGTAATTTCAGCAATCGCAGCAATTTCATCTGGTTCAGCACTAGCAGAAAACTTAAACGTAGGCGGTGCGGTCGCATCCGTATGTGAAGTAAGTAATATTGCAACAACTCACTACTTTCCAGCGCTTGCGTTGGGGGATACAACAACAGTTGATTTTGACTTGAAATGTAATGATGTTGATGGTGCAACACTTACTTTAACTACTTCTGAGGGGCATCTTCAAAACGCTGATCATGAAGACAGAGGGATAGGGTACACCGCTCACTTAACAGCAGGTCCTTATGACTTTACTTTGACAGCTGATAATGGCATCAATGATCAGGGCGTTTCTCAAAGTAACGGCGGTAGTAATGCATTAGCAACGACAGGCGTCGCAGGAATGATTGACTTAGAAGTAACTCAAGAACCGGTATACGCAGGTACTTATGCTGATACTCTAATGCTGACTGTTACGGCTAATTAAAGTTAAATCAAAAGGCAGTGCATAGCCACTGCCTTTAATTTAGGAGGGAATTCTATGCATGCTCTATTTATCTTTATATTTTGTCTGTTTTCTTTTTCTGTTAGCGCCTTCCAAGTAAGACCAATGGTCGCGGATCTCAGCGCTCAGGGAAGCCAGTCACAGCAAACACTTCGAATCATAAACCCATCGGATAAACCGCTAACGATTGATGTTTCAGCTTTTAATATGAGTATAAGTGATACAGGGGTTGAGTCTTTAAAGATTAATGAAGAAGATTTCTTAATTATTCCTATGACAACCATTATTCCTCCAGGAAGTAGTCAATCGGTCATTGTCCGCTATATTGGCGAGCCTATTATTGAGCACTCTAAGTCTTATAGAATCACTGTAGAACAAGTGTCAGTTGATTTGAGCGATAATGCGCAATCAGGGGTTGGTATGTCACTAAGTTTTAGAACGCTATTCAATGTTGTTCCCGATAACGCTAAAGCTAATCTAATCGTTAATGATAAAAAGCAATTAGCAGAAGGGTTGTGGGAGGTGTCGTTAGAAAATAGCGGAAATAAATATGTTCGCCTCTCTAAGGGTCAGTGGAACATTAAATCTCAGGATAAAGTGTTAACTTTAGAAGGCATGGAGCTAAGTAGAGCCCTCTCTGGCAAAATCTTACTCCCAAACTCTAAAAGCACTATTTCGATTTCGATTCCAAAAGAGTTTCAAGCTGCTAATAGTGAGCTAGAGGTTGTATTCTAATGATGTGTGTTCAGTGGCTCCTACGAGGTTTAGTAATATTAATTAGCAGTATTACTATATCGGTAGGTGCGCTTGAAGTAACACCTATGGTGATCACATTATCACCGGATACGCCTTCAAAAATACCTTCAAGTCTAATTTACAATCAATTGCCTAGAGAGATTGCATTTGATATTGAAGTGTATGAAATTAATTTTTCTGAATCGATTCCATCGTTACAAAGGCTAGAAGACTCTCCGTTATGGGTCTTTCCTCCCTCACTATTTTTGCAAGAGGGGCAAGGGCAGAAAATTCAATTTAGATGGATTGCACAGAATCTTCCTAAATATGATAAAAGCTATCAAGTAAGTTTAGTTGAGCAGCCTTTGGCTTCTAATATTGGTAGCGATACCTCGCAACTTAAAATACTAATGAATGTAAATTTAGTTGTTCATGTAAACAGGGATATATATTTACCTAACTTAAAAATACTGACTTCTAAAATAGAAAAAGGCGAGCTTTTCGCCCAAGTTAAAAATGAAGGAGAAGGGGCTGCGCGACTCAGTGACTACAAAATTAGAGTAACTACAAATAAATCCGTTGAAACTACTTTTGAAAAACACGCTTTATTGGAGAAGGGGTACGATGTTTTTTTTGCGCCTTACGCCACACAGACCATAAAAGTTAAGCTACCTAAAAGTATTGAGAGCCGTGGGGTAGAGCACTTAAGTTTAGAATTGGTACAATGAAAACTTCAGCAGTGTTCCTCTTCGCTTTATTTTTCCTACCACCTAGCGTGTTAGCAAAAATAAACCCCTCTAGTAGGACAATCGAACTTAACGTGTCAGCTCAATTAAATAAAAGCCCAATAGGTCAAGTCTCACTTAAAGTCGATAAAGATGATGTACTTTTTTTAAAGTGGAATGAGTTAGAGCCACACCTTCGCGAAATTTTACTTGAAGAAAAAGAGAGCGAGCTAATCAAGGTATTAAAAGGCAATACTTTAGCGGTCACTTCATTAAGGGAACTGGGTTTTAGTGTTGTGTTTGATATGGGCGATTTTAGTTTGGACGTTGTTGTTCCCGTAGAGCTTACTCGCCCACAGAAATTAAGTGCACAAAAACGAAGAAAAAAGTTAAAGGCTATCGAGCCAGCTAACACAAGTGGTTTTGTTAACGCTTATGCAAGTTACGTACATCAAGATGATAAGGAACAGCAGCAAGTTCAAGAGCAATATGCATTACGTTCGGAAATCGTCGCTAGTTGGCAAGGGTGGGTGTTAGAGAATGAATTTGAATATAATAAAATATCGCAGCCGGCTTCATCAAACTTTAAGCGTCAAGGAACGCGGTTAATTCATGATTTACCTAGCTTAGGCATGCGCCTTTCTCTAGGGGATAATTTTAGTTCAGGCGGTTATTTCCAAAACTCCTCTCGCTTGTTAGGTTTTTCAATAGCACATGACTTTTCTCTATTATCAGATAGGCCTATCAGGCCAACCGCTTCGCGTAGTTTTATTCTTCAAAGCCCTTCAAGTGTAGAGGTATATGTAGATGAGCGTATTATTCAGCGCCTTAATTTGGTGGCGGGTATTTATTCTTTAGATGACATACCGCTAAGTGAGGGTAGCAATAATATCTCTCTAAAAATTACTGATATAGCTGGCGTTGTGCGCTATGTAAACTTTGATGTTGCAACTGGTTTAGACCTATTCGCACAAGGACAGCTTGAATATGAGGTTCACTTAGGCGTGCCTGCTAGCGCTGGGGATAAGCTTAAGTATGAACCTGATAAACCTTTTCTTAGTGCCTATTTGGACTACGGCTTGACACCTAGCTGGACTGCTGGGATTACAGTACAAGGTGATAAATACGCTCAGCAAATAGGCATTAAACAAATCTATGCAGCTAAGGTAGGTCAACTAGCTTTTGAGGGGGCGCTTAGCTTCGCTGAGCATCAAGGGTATGCCTATCGTACTGTTTATAGTGGTTATAACACGAGTGATTTTGGAAGTGAGCTTACGCTGGGTTATGAATATAGTTCAAAATATTTTGCAGCGCTAGGATTTAGAACCCAAGAAACGTTCAATAACCGCTATAGAGAGCATTATATTCAGGCAAATTATAGCTATTATGTTAACGATAGAACATTAGCCTCTTTTTTTACTAATATTTCCCGTGATCATGAGAGCGTTCAGTTTGATAAATCTCTAGGTATTAATTTTTCGGGCGACTTAGCTAATAGCCAGTGGAGGTATACTGTCGGAGCACAATGGGATGACTTTAGAGGCGAGAGAGAGTGGGGAGTCAGTTTATCATTTACTTACAAATTTAATCACCAGCATAGGGTTAAACTGTCTCATCGCTCAAAACGAGATAAAACCAGGCTTGAGTTTACTCAAGATAGTAACCAGCGGTTTGTAGGTGCGTTGAACTTGCGTGCTGGTTTAGAAAGCAATGATTTAAACAAAACAATTTTTGATTTAAACATGCAATACAATGCTAACCGCTTTGCCGCTAATTTTGAACATGCAAGTTTTTATAAAGATTTAAATGCGCGCTCTGCTTATCATCAAAGCCGCGTTAGCCTTGCATCTAGTGTTGCCTTTGCAGATGATGTTTGGGCGTTTGGAAAGCCAATATACGATAGTTTTGCTTTGGTCAACGCGCACAAGAGTTTAGACAACAAAGTGATTACGTTAGGTCGATTTGAAAATCAATACAGGGCTGATAACAGGGACTTTAAAACCATATTACTGAATGATTTGAGCTCATATGACAATATCAACATTCCTGTAGATATTGATGATCTTGCCCCAGGCTATGATATCGGCTCTGGAATGCTTAGCTTTTACCCAAAATACAAAACTGGGCACAAAGCAATAATTGGCACTGCAGCAAATATTTCTATTATTGCGACTCTTCGTAGTCGAGATGAGAGCCCCTTAGCATTAATTGTTGGTAAGGCTATTTGCCCAAGTAAAGTACCGAGCAAAGAGTATACCTTTTTTACTAATAAGCGAGGTCGCTTTGCTATAACAGGGCTTGCACCTTGTGATTATAAAGTAACCTTACAGAATAAACCGAACACTACATTTTCAATAAATGTGCGTGATGGTGAACAGTTGCAAAGAAAAGGGGTAATTTATGTACATTAAAATTGTGTATTTAGCAATAAGTGTAATCTTACTATCTATAGCAAATAGAGTTAATGCTCAGTGCGCTGCGAGTATTGGTGAAATAGCGTATTTGTTTGATGACTTATCTTTTTATCACGTAAAATCGCAAAACGATGCAGAGAAAACAATTCGAGTAGATATAATAAATACATCGGATTGCACCTTGTATTTTAGTCTTTCTTCGCAAAACCAAGGGGCTCTTAAAGGTAACTCTCAATTTATTAATTACCAAATTCGTTTTGAGAATCAGTTGTTAAGCAAAACCAACAACCAAGTTAAACTTAACAATAATTCAGTAGATATCAGGTTAGTGATCCCTGCAGGGACCCCTGTGAAATCTGGATACTATACAGATAGACTTCAATTGAAACTTTATGATGAGAGTAAGCAAAGTATTGATGAAGTAGAAATTGAAATAGAAACAACTATTCAACCCCGTACAAGTTTATCTTTATTAGGCTATAACACTTTTTCTAACACTGTTTTTTTAGGGGAATTGAAGCCTGCAGAAAAATACACACTGTTACCCAGCTTACAAATTGCGACAAATACGGATATCCAGCTTAGTGTTAGCTCAGAGAATAAAAGCCGTTTAATACATTCAGTATTTAGTACTAAATATGGTATTAACTATACTTTACAGCTAGGCTCAGAAGAAATTAACTTAACAAAGGCTGCAAATTTAAACTTTGCTTATTCCGGTCAATCTGAATTTTTCATTCCGCTGAGTATCCAGTTGGAAAATTTCACTCGCCAAGCAGCCGGTGAGTATTCAGATGTTATTCGTTTTCAAATAAGCCCACTTAATTATTAATTTTACTTAAGTTTTTTTGGCACCAGAGCAGCGCTTGTTGTTTGTTTTTCACAGATATTTTTTGGTAAATTTTATGTAGGTGTACTCTTACAGTCGCTTCACTGATATATAAGCTATCAGCAATAGCGCTAGAGTGTAAGCCAGAAAAAAGTAAATTTAATACTTTGATTTCTTTACAAGTTAAATTACTGGACTGCAAGTTGGTTTGCTGTTCAGAGGCTAACATTTGTCTCATCCAGCTGTCAGTAACATCGCGTGGAAACCAAAGTTTTCCTTGCTCAATGGCTTCAAGGCCTTGCTCGAAAAGAGAGTCATCAGAATCCTCATAGAAAAGCCCTTTAAGATTTGGCCACTCTTTTAAAGGGAGTACATCACTATTTTTAGGTACATCAAATATAACTAAGCTTATGTAGCCGTTATCCTGCATAAACTGATTGATAAGTTCGTAGGTTGTTATAACGTTAAGTGCTTGGTAATTAACTAATAGAATGTTGTAGTTAGCTGCCACACAGAAGAGTGAGGTATAGTCTGGACTATTAAAGCACTTTATATGGCGTATTGGAGTATTTTTAATATCCATAATTTCTGTCCGTAGATGCATTATTAATACTATATTGTTATTTTTGGTTAATATCAATCATAGAGCATAGTCCGATAAGCTATACAAAGCTTTAATTAATGTGTTTTATGGAATAATGGTTCTCTTATATGTAAATATATAAAAGGTGCACAAGATTAGAGTGTGTAACGTGATTGCTTTTTTAGCAAAAGGCCCATTTTTTTGTGTAGGTTATCCAACAATAATCAAAAATTATAATTAATTTGTACCTATATGTTTATTAAATGAAAATTTTTATACGTTTTTTCACAAATATGTCATATAATGCCCTTCCAGAGGAAAGATGCTATTAGGCGTCTTTTTTTATGCTCAAAACTTAATGCCCATGGTAATAAGTTTGCATAACTAAATCATACGGTATCCTTTGGAGAATATTTTGAAACTACGCAAACTCTCACAGTTAAGCCTAGCAATTGTCGCTGCGCTCACTACCTCAGTAAATGCTGAAGAAGCTAAAACAACAGCAAAACAAGACGCGTTTGAAAAAATTGAAGTTACAGCTCGTAAACGTACAGAGAGCTTGTTTGAATCTCCAACAGCTATCACATCAATTGGGGCTAACCTAATTGATAAAGCCAATATGAGTAACTTAGAAGATATTGGCAAATACGTTCCAAACTTAAATATCACTCGCTACGGTGTAGGTAATGCGGCGCATGCGTCTGTATTTATTCGTGGTATTGGTCTGCAAGATCATATTATTACAACCGATCCAGGTGTCGGCGTGTATTTAGATGGTGTTTACTTAGGCCGTCAAATGGGATCAAACTTATCGTTACCAAATGTAGAACGTGTTGAAGTTCTTCGTGGCCCACAAGGTACATTATATGGTCGTAATACCTTAGGTGGCGCAGTAAATGTAATTACTAAGCAACCTGGTGACGAAGGGATTGTTACAACCTCAGCTAAAATTGGTAGTCGTGGGCGTATTGCGGGCGATGTATATTTTAATAACTCGCTAACTGATGAAGTGAGTATGTCTGCAAGTGCTTCATACAAAACGCGCGATGGTATTGGTAAAGCGGTTAATTTAGCGAATCCAGAAAAAGAAATTGGTGAAGAAGAAGAGTTTAGTGGTCGCGTTGCGCTTAAATGGCAGGCTAATAGCGATTTAGCCTTTACTTTTTCACTTGACGGTGTTGATAACGAGTCAGGTCAATCACCTTACACAATTGAGCTAACTGAGCCGCTTGATGCAAATGATGTATTTAATGGTGACTTCCCTCTATTAACACAGGATATGATCCCATCAGACCCAGATGATTTGGGCACAACTGTTGCTGGTATTGAATCTACATCATATTCAGGGTGGGGAACATCATTTACTGCTGATTGGGATATTGATGATACCTACACAGCTAAGTTTATTTCAAGTTACCGTACTTCTGAATACGAAGGTGGACTTGATGATGATGCATCACCTCTTAACTTATCTGAGTTCCCAGAAGAGGGTGGTGCTGATCAGTACTCGTTTGAAATCCAATTAAACGCTACTTACGACAATATGGACTTTGTATCAGGCCTTTACTTCTTTAATGAAGATGGTTTTACACGTTCTGGTCCGTTTGTATTTAGCCCGTTTAACACACCTAATGGCTTATTAAACGATGGTGTTACACCTTCATTCGGCGGCTATGGCGAATTCGAAATCAACCAAGAGACAAACTCATACGCGGTATACTTTAATACAAGTTACGATTTAACCAACGATTTAAGTATCGGTGGTGGCCTTCGTTACTCAAAAGATGAAAAAGATGCCGATGCGATTTTCCCAACATTTGCTGAACGTAAATACGTAAGTGCAGAATTTGATGCCGTAACATGGGATGTGAACGCCTCATATCAAATTAGCAATAACATGAACGTGTATGGTCAAATTCAAAAAGGGTACCAAACAGGTGGCTTTCCACCACGCCCATTTGGTGGACCAGCGCAGTTTGTATCGTTTGATGAAACCAAAGCAGTTAACTATGAAATGGGCTTAAAAGGCCAAGTTCATGAAAATGTGTCGATGATGTTAGCTTTATTTGTTACAGATTACACCGATCTAGCTTTACCATTTTCTGACCCTACTGCAGGTGGTGGCTTCGTGACAATTGTTGAAAATGCGGGTGAGTCTAAAGCGCAAGGTATTGAGCTTGAAACTACTGTGGCTGTTACAGATGACTTTACAATTCGCAGCTCTGTAGGTTACTTAGATTCTGAAATTACAGAAGTAGATGCAGGCGTACAAGGTATTGGCAAAGGTGATTCACCGGCATTAACACCACGTTGGACTGTAATGGTAGCGCCTTCTTATTTCATGGATTTAGACAGTGGTGCTACGCTTGCGTTTAACGCTAACTACTCATACAGAAGTGAAATGCAAGGACAGTCAGTTTACAACGAAAGCGAGACTATCGATTCACGTGAGTTAGTTGGTTTTAATATTTCTTACACTAACCCTTATGGCGATATGGAAGTAACCTTATACGGCGAAAACGTACTAAATGAGGTTTACGATGTAGGGCGTTTACAGCAGTCAGGCTTTGTGGGCGTAATGCGCAGTAATGACCGTAGCGAGTTTGGCTTAAAATTCAAAAAAGATTTTGAGCTTTAATAACCCGCAATGAGTTAATTAAAAGGTAAGCTTAGGTTTACCTTTTTTGTTTGTACTGGGTGTTAAAAGGTTAACAGTCGCATTCCTATTTAACAATGCTGTGTGGCTAAACGTGTTGCTGTTTTTTGCTGAAAATGCTCATTGAAACGAATAAATAGTTTTTCCAAGCACTTAACAGGTTCTTACTTTTAAATAGTTCATTTAATTAAACAAATTGATATAAAAACTACGCTAGTTTTGTATGTAATAAAAAAGCCCTCAATGAGGGCTTTTTAATAATTAACAAAGGGTTAATGATAAACCACTCCGATATTTATTTGTTTGACTTGTTATACTCTCGCGTTAATCTGGCGTGCTCACTTAAATCCGTAAGGCCAAGCTTTTCATAGCTTTTCTCCATCATTTCAAGTGCGGGATCTAGGTAGCTGCTTTGCGAGTAGTGCTCAACAACGTACTTACCACGGTTGGCAGCTGCTAGGTAAGCTTCACGTTCGTAATAGTAATTTGCTACTTTTAGCTCGTAACGCGCCATGCGGTTTAAAAGCCATACTAAACGGCGTTTAGCTTCTGGTGCGTAATCACTCTTTGGAAAGCGTTTTACAAGCGTTGATAAATCGGTAAATGCAACGCGTGTACGGTTGGCATCACGGTCAGCTCGGTCTATACCAAAATACTCTTGGAAAGCATTTTTATCCGCTTTAATGTTAACTAAACCACGCATGTAGTACATGTAATCTAAATCTTTGTGGTTTGGGTTTAAACGAATAAAGCGATCAATAGTGGCTAATGCCTGCTCTGTATTACCTGATTGATAATGGGCATACACTAAATCCATTTGTACTTGTTTAGAGAAAGGGCCAAATGGGTAGCGTGAATCAATAGCCGTTAATAATTCGATTGCTCGGGCATATAAACCTGAGTCGAGCGTTTGTTTTGCATCTTCATACAAAGCGTGTGCAGATTTGTTAGGAACGCGTTGAATATCTTCTTGGTCGGGCGCAGAAGAACAGGCTCCTAAAGTAAGTACAGAAGCTGAAAAAACAATGGCGAATGCACGTTTCCCTATTTTATTTATCATTTTATTTGTTACCTTCGATGTCTTCGGCTAGGCCACGGCGGTAAAACCGAGTAAACTATACGTATTATATTATGCTTTTATTAAAAGCGATTCTAACCCAGTCAGGCACAGCTTGCACTGGTAAATTGGGTAAAGTTACTAATGTCAGAACAAATTTCACTTCAAGCCGAGGTTCCTACCGAGTTAGGCGGTAAACGTCTAGACCAAGTTTTAGCGCAATTGTTCCCTGATTATTCACGTTCACGTATAAAAACGTGGATATTGGATGATAAAATCACCGTTGACGGTGAAATCTATAACACACCACGCGAAAAACTACTCGGTGGTGAAGTTGTAAATGTTGAAACCAGCATTGAAGCACCACGCGAATACGAAGCACAAGATATCAAATTAAACATTGTTTATGAAGATGATGATATTTTGGTTATCAACAAACCTATGGGCCTAGTCGTGCACCCAGGTGCAGGTAACCCTGATGGCACAGTGCTCAATGCATTGCTGCATCATTTTCCGGATATTATTAACGTACCGCGTGCTGGTATTGTGCACCGTTTAGATAAAGACACCACAGGCTTAATGGTGGTGGCTAAAACGATTCAGGCGCAAACACATTTAGTTAAAGCACTGCAAAAACGCGAAAACTTCACCCGTGAATACGAAGCGTTGTGTAATGGTACTATGACCGCTGGTGGCATGGTTGAAAAGCCGATTGGCCGTCATCCTACGCAGCGTACACACATGGCTGTTCACGAAATGGGTAAGCCTGCCATTACGCACTACCGTGTTGCTGAAAAGTTCCGTGCTCATACGCGTTTACGCCTTCGCCTAGAGACCGGACGTACGCACCAAATTCGTGTTCATATGGCGTATATAAACCACCCGTTAATTGGTGATAGAGCCTACGGCGGTCGTCCGCGCCCACCTAAAGGTGCTACGCCAGAGCTATTTGAAATGTTACGTACATTTAATCGCCAAGCCTTACACGCAGTAAAGTTAAGTATTGCACACCCTATTACGGGTGAAATGATGACTTGGCAAGCGCCTATTCCAGATGACATGGTGGCCATGACTCAGGTGCTAAGGGAAGATACCAAAGCCAACCCTAACATAGAGTATTAATGGCTTTTTTGTCAGCTCCTTGGCCTAATTTAACCTCGGTAGGTACGCTCAGTACCACCCGAGAAGGCGGGGTATCAAAACCGCCTTATAACAGCTTAAATTTAGGCCTACATGTTGATGATAACAAAGAGGACGTGTTAAAAAACCGTGCTGTGGTTGAGCAATCTCTTCCAAACCCAGCAGTTTGGCTTAATCAAGTGCATAGCGCCGATGTGCTTAGTGTTGATACAGATTTTAACTTTCAAACATTACACAGTGCTGATGCCCTTTATACCCAGCTTAAAAATCAGCCGCTTGCGATTATGTGTGCAGATTGCCTACCCATTTTGCTTGCAAGCCAAGATGGCCATGAAGTTGCGGCTATACATGGTGGGTGGCGCGGCCTTGAAAAAGGCATAATTAAAAACACGCTTGCCTGTTTTAACGCGCCCAGCAAGCAAGTTTACGCATGGCTTGGGCCAGCCATTGGCGCTGAAAAATTTGAAGTTGGCGCTGAGGTTGCTGCGCGATTTATTGCAAAATCCCCGTTGTTTAAAGAGGCATTTAAATTACAAGGTAATAATAAATATTTGTGTGATATTTACCTAATCGCTCGCATCGAGCTTGAGCAACTTGGGGTTACTAAAGTTAGTGGAGGGGATTACTGTACGGTTTCTCAATCGTCACTGTTTTTCTCTTATCGGCGAGAAGGTAAAACAGGGCGCATGGCAAGTTTGATCTGGCGCAAATAAAACATTATTTACACACAATATTATTCTTAACACCTTGAACAATTCTATTAACATACCCATTTATTAAGCAATTAGTTTATTAAATAGGTAAACCCTTATGCGTTTAGATAGATTCACAAGTAAATTTCAATCTGCGCTTTCAGATGCTCAGTCATTAGCACTCGGGCGCGATCATCAATTTATTGAACCCGTACATTTAATGTATGCACTTTTGCAGCAAAATGGCTCAAGCGTGCGCGCTTTACTTGCCCAAGCAGGAGTGAGTGCGGATGAACTCAATACTAAGCTTTCTCAAGAAATAGAAAAGCTGTTTAAAGTTGAAGGAGTAGGGGGCGACGTACAGCTTTCAAATAATATGGCTTCGCTTATTAACTTATGCGATAAGTACGCGCAAAAGCGTAAAGATAAGTATATTTCGAGCGAATTATTTGTATTAGCAGCGTGTGACGACAAAGGCCCATTAGGCGATATTTTTAGAGCGCTTAATATCACTGCAACTAAAATAGACAATGCCATAAAAGCCATACGTGGTGGCCAAAAGGTTGATGACCCTAACGCCGAAGAAACCCGCCAAGCACTTGAAAAATATACCATAGATTTAACTGAGCGTGCAGAGCAAGGTAAGCTCGATCCCGTTATTGGGCGAGATGATGAAATTCGCCGCACGATTCAAGTTTTGCAGCGCCGTACTAAAAACAACCCGGTGCTTATTGGTGAGCCTGGGGTAGGTAAAACAGCCATTGCTGAGGGGTTAGCACAGCGTATTATAAATGGTGAAGTGCCAGAGGGCCTAAAAAGTAAGCGTGTTTTATCGCTAGATTTAGGCGCGCTGGTAGCGGGGGCTAAATACCGCGGTGAGTTTGAAGAGCGCTTAAAATCAGTGCTCAATGAGCTTGCTAAAGAAGAAGGCCAAGTGATTTTATTTATTGATGAAATTCATACCATGGTGGGCGCAGGAAAAACCGACGGCGCTATGGATGCTGGGAATATGTTAAAGCCAGCGTTGGCTCGAGGCGAGCTTCATTGTGTGGGTGCCACTACGCTTGATGAATACCGCCAGTACATAGAAAAAGATGCCGCCCTTGAGCGCCGTTTTCAAAAAGTATTGGTTGAAGAGCCCTCAGTTGAAGACACCATTGCTATTTTACGCGGATTAAAAGAGCGCTATGAGCTACATCACTCGGTGGATATTACTGACCCTGCCATTGTTGCTGCTGCGCATTTATCGCACCGTTATATTAGTGACCGTCAGTTGCCAGATAAAGCCATTGATTTAATTGACGAGGCGGGCTCGTCAATTCGTCTGCAAATAGATTCTAAGCCTGAGTCTTTAGATAAGCTTGAGCGCCGTATTATCCAACTAAAACTTGAAGATAACGCTCTTGCGAAAGAAAAAGACGATGCAAGCCAAAAGCGCCGCACCGAAATGCAGCAGCTCATTAGTGATTTAGAAGCGCAATACCGAGAGCTTGATGAAGTATGGAATGCAGAAAAAGCCTCGTTACAAGGCACGCAAGTAATCAAAGCAGAGCTTGAACAAGCGCGCCTTGATTTAGAGGTTGCGCGCCGAGCGAGCGATTTACAGCGTATGTCGGAGCTGCAATATGGAAGAATTCCAGAGCTTGAGCGAAAACTTGATTTAGCCTCGCAAGCTGAAATGCAAGAAATGAGCTTACTAAAAAATCAAGTAGGCGAAGACGAAATTGCAGAAATACTATCTCGTTGGACGGGTATTCCGGTATCGCGCATGCTGCAAGGTGAGCGTGAAAAACTATTAAAAATGGAAGAGCAACTACACAGTAAAGTGATAGGGCAGGACGAAGCCGTTGTTGCAGTCGCGAATGCGATACGCCGCTCTCGGGCAGGGCTTGCCGATCCTAACCGCCCTATTGGGTCGTTCTTGTTTTTAGGCCCAACAGGGGTGGGTAAAACAGAGCTGACTAAAGCGCTTGCAGGTTTTATGTTTGATACAGAAGATGCCATGGTACGTATCGATATGTCTGAGTTTATGGAAAAACACGCTGTAGCACGTTTAGTGGGCGCACCCCCTGGCTATGTTGGTTACGAAGAAGGCGGCTATTTGACCGAAGCCGTTCGCCGTAAGCCTTACTCGGTTATTTTGCTCGATGAAATAGAAAAAGCGCATCCGGATGTATTTAATATTTTATTGCAGGTACTCGATGATGGCCGCCTTACGGATGGGCAAGGGCGTACGGTTGATTTTAAAAATACGGTTATTATTATGACCTCAAACCTAGGATCAGATATTATTCAAGAGCAAGCGGGCACAAATGACTATACAACGCTTAAGAGCAAGGTTATGAATGTGCTCGTAAACGAATTTAGGCCGGAGTTTATAAACCGTATTGATGAAACCGTTGTCTTTCATCCGCTTGCTAACGAGCATATTAAAGAAATTGCCGATATTCAGCTTGTTAAATTGCGCGAGCGCTTAACAGAAATGGGCTACTTGCTTGAAATTAGCGATGCTGCGCTGGATAAGTTAGCCTCAAGTGGTTTTGACCCTGTTTACGGTGCACGGCCATTAAAACGGGCAATTCAGCAAACCATTGAAAACCCATTAGCGCAGCAACTATTAGGAGGCGATTATAACCCTGGGGACATTGTCGTGATAGATGCAAACGAGCAAGGCCTGACTTTTTCAAAACGCTAATATAGGTTTACAATAAGCCGCCAAGTAGGCGGCTTATTGTATTGCCTTATACTTTAAATGTATAAAGTAAGTTATTCACCTTTTGCGAGCCTGCAACTAACTCTGCGGCATCTTTAGCAACACCGTAACTTAGCGTTAAGTTGTCGCTACTCACCTCTTTTATATTGTCTACATTATTAGCAATATCATGGCTCACCATCTGCTGCTCCTCTGCAGCCGTTGATATACTGTTTGTTAGCAATGCGATTTCACTAATTTGATTAAAAATACTGTCGAGCTCTTGATGGGTTTGCTCGGTTGTTTGTACACAGCCCTCAGCTTGTAGTTTTGTACTTTGCATGACTTTTGACCAATTAACTAATGTATCTTGTATATCTTTAATCGAACTGTGAATTTGCCCAGTAGCGCTTTGCGTACGAGATGATAAAGCACGCACTTCGTCAGCAACTACGGCAAAGCCTCGGCCATGCTCTGCTGCCCTTGCGGCTTCAATTGCGGCATTAAGCGCTAGTAAATTGGTTTGCTCGGCAATACCTTCTATTTCATGCATTACTTGGCCTATTTTATCCGCTTCTTGAGCGAGGTTATTAGCAGTATTGGCAGCATGATCTACGTGGGTTGCCAGCTCAGATACCATTTTTTTGTTATCTGCAATATGTTGTTTTATATCCGCGCAACTGTGCTGAGTAGAGTTAACTTTATCGGCGGTCGTTGTTGTACTATTAGAAATTTCACCAATAGTAGCGCTCATTTGTGTCATAGCGGTGGCGATTTGTGTAAGTTGTGTGTTTTGCGACTCAATGCCTTTTTCGGAAAGCGTCGATTTATCATCCAAGTTTTTAGCTATGTTATTAAAGGTAAAGGTGGCATCTTTTAGGCGTCCCAATACGGTTCTGAGTTTAGCAAGTAGCATTTGTTCTTTATAATCACTTACACTTAGCGGTGAGTTATCGCAAAAAACATAGCGCGAGATAGAATCAGAATGCTGTTTATAGATGTTTAATTTAGCAGGGGTTGCCACAAGCTCTTGATAATTTAAGGCCAAAATAAGCACGCAAATTAATACATTGATAACCGCTGCCATGGCTGAAAAGGCAACCCCGCTCATTATTAGCCAGCTAAATACAACGGCTAACGTAAGCATTTGGCGCAAGTGTGTACGCTCTTTAAAATTAAACGCGGCTTTACCGCTATTTAAATTTTCGTACAGTTTATGGGCTGTTAGAACATGCTTTTTATCTGGTTTTGTTCGTACAGATTGATAGCCAACTAACTGATCCCCCTCAAAAATGGGGGTTACAAACGCATCAACCCAGTAATAACGCCCATCTTTACAGCGATTTTTGACTATTCCGCGCCATGAGTGGCCACTTTTAAGTGTAGTCCACATTTCTTTAAAAGCCGCTTTAGGCATGTCTGGGTGGCGCACAATATTATGATTTTTACCCACGAGCTCCTGTGCAGTAAACCCTGCTACATCGCAAAATGCTTTATTTGCATACGTAACGACCCCCCTTAGATCGGTTGTGGAAACGAGCTGCTGGGAGTCACTAAAGTGTACCTCTTCGTTCATTAAGCTTTGATTATGACGCATGTTAATTTTAACCATCCTTTTTAATTAACTTGTAATTGTATTGGGTAAATAAAAAGAGGTGAAGTAAAGGGTGTGCGTTAAGTAAAATAGTCATAAAAATTGCGAGTTTTTATGATCTATATCAAAAAGTGCATTTAAAATATTAGGGCTCATGAAGTGAAATCGCTTAATTATCGGTCTTTAGGCTTGAGTAAAGCGATTGTATAATAACCTGAGCAGTGGCAAGATTAGCTTGCTGGTTGATGCTTATGGTATCAAACACATGTTCAACAGGGTAAATAGCTAAAAATTTTAAAAAATTATATTGTTCTTAACAATTTAATCTTGAGTATGGGCAATTAGCCCCCATAACCCTTAGATTAAGCCACGTGGCCGAGGAAGCATTTTTTGACTATACATGATTTATCTAGCGCGCTTAACGCGTTATCAGCAACACCGCATCAGCACGCAATTAAAGGGATCAAACGTGGTATTGAGCGGGAGTCGTTGCGCATTAAAGGTAATGGCGCCATTTCCACTCTAGCTCATCCAAAAGGTGTCGGTAGTGCATTAACAAACGGACATATTACTACCGATTTTTCAGAGTCATTACTTGAATTTATTACCCCTGTTAGTGAGTCTGCAAAAGAAACCTTAGCGCAATTAAAAGATCTGCAAAAGTTTACACTTGAGCATATGGATGATGAGCTTTTATGGCCTATCAGTATGCCATGCTTTATTGAAAACCAAGACGATATCGTACTTGCTCAGTTTGGCAGCTCAAATACTGCGCGCATGAAAACCCTATACCGCGAAGGATTAAAAAACCGTTACGGTAGTATGATGCAAGCGATTGCGGGTGTGCATTTTAATATTTCTTTCCCTGAAACACTTTGGCAATCTTTACATTCACTAAAACAAAGTGAACAAAGCCTAGAGACATTTATTTCAGATGGTTATTTAGCGCTTATTCGCAACTTTAAGCGCGAGCTTTGGTTGATTAGTTTTTTGTTTGGTGCCTCACCTGCGCTGTGTAACTCTTTTTTACAAGGGCGAAAAACTGACCTACCGTTTAAAAAACTAGGTAAAGGCACACTTTATTTAGAAGTAGGCACCGCGTTACGCTTAGGTGATTTAGGTTACACCAACAGTGCACAATCTTCATTACGCGTAATGTATAATTCACTCGATGAGTACGTTGCTGGGCTTAAAAAAGCTATCAACACGCCATCTGACTTATATGGCGATATTGACGACTACACCACAACGACGCCTAAGCAGCTTAATAAAAATATTCTTCAAATCGAAAACGAATTTTACTCGCCAATCCGCCCTAAACGTAATGCTAAAAGTGGTGAAAAGCCAACAGATGCATTATTAAGAGCGGGTATAGAGTATGTCGAAATCAGAGCCCTTGATGTAAACCCATTTAGTGAAACAGGCATCGATATAGAACAAATTCATTTCCTTGATGTGTTTTTAACCTATTGCTTATTGAAAGACTCACCAGAGATGGATTGGGAAGAGCAAGCGCGTAGTACTGAAAATCTAGATACAGTGGTTAATCAGGGTCGTGAAATAGGTGTTATGCTCAACGATAACAATCAACAGCGCACTTTACAAAGTTGGGGGAAAGCGATTTTTGATCAACTAAGCAAAGTAGCTGAGTATATGGATAGGGCGTACGGTGTATCTTATTACAGTGAAACCATCGCAAAAATGGCAACTTGGGTTGATGATCCAACGCTGACTTTCTCTGGGCGTTATGTGCAAGAGTTAAAAAGTGCGGGTATAGACAACGGTTTATTTGCTATTCAGTTAGCTAATAAATATAAGCAAAGCCATGCTCAAGCTGACTACAATGTGTTCTCTAAACATTGGTTAGAGCAGCAAGTCGCGCAATCAAATCAAGATCGAGAAGAGATTGAGCGCGCCGACACACTTAGTTTTACTGACTTTTTAGATGAATACTTTAATGCCAAAGCACCTGCTTAAGTTTTTTTAAGCAAAAAAAACGCAGCCCATGGGTGGCTGCGTAAATATTCTTCAGGGATGAAACAATGCTATACTGCTGCATTCATATATTCAGACCCACGCTTTTTTAAAAAGTTCAGTGAGATCGTATAAAAATGAAAAAAAATGCAATTATTTTATCTTTCGCCCTCTCTTTAGCAGGGTGTGCCACTGCACCACCCAAGCAACCTAATGATCTTTGTAAAATTTTTGAAGAAAAGTCGGATTGGTACTTTGATGCAAAAGACGCACAAGAAAAGTGGGGGTCTCCTAAACACGTGCTCATGAGTATGATGTACCAAGAAAGCTCGTTTCGTCATGATGCCGCGCCACCAATGGAATACTTTTTATGGATAATTCCGACTGGGCGTGCCAGCGATGCTTATGGGTATTCACAAGCAAAAACCCCAACCTGGTCTGACTATATTCGCGAAACGGGTAACAGTGGAGCCGACAGAGACGATTTTGATGATGCCATCGACTTTATGGCATGGTTTGTTTATAAAACACATAAAGTAAACGGTATCTCTAAATGGGATGCTTATGCTCAATACTTAAACTATCACGAAGGATGGGGCGGTTATAAACGCGGTACCTATAAAAAGAAAAAATGGCTAATGAGTGTTGCTAATAAAGTAAAACACCGGGCAAGCCGTTATGGTGCGCAGCTTAGACGTTGTGAAGACGAGCTCGATAAAGGCTGGTTTGAGCGACTGCTCTTTGGCTAAGCACATCACCTTAAAGTAAAAAAGGAGCTTAGGCTCCTTTTTTACTACGTTATTTAAACTTATAGGTTGCGCTGTTCGGGCTTAATTTTTACCTGCTTGATCATATTTTCTTTTACCTCTAATACTTCAACAGGGTAGCCAGCTATTTTAAGGCTTAAATTAGCATCTGGAATGTCTTCTAGGTATTCCACAATTAAACCGCTGAGTGTTTTAGGGCCATCAAGAGGAAACTCCCAGCCCATCTCTTTGTTAAGGTCGCGCACGTTAGCACCGCCATCAACAAGGTAAGAGCCATCACTTTGCATCGTGACTTCTTCACTCGGGGTACGTGTTTGCGTAGTGGTGAAATCACCAACTACCTCTTCAAGAATGTCTTCAAGCGTAACTAAACCTTGGATATCGCCATACTCATCAACCACAATACCAATCCGCTCTTTTGATTGTTGAAATTTTAATAACTGAGTGTTTAAGGATGTCCCCTCAGGAATAAAGTAAATCTCACGTACCGCACGCAGTAGCGACGGTTTATCAAATTGCTCTTTAGTTAACAGGCGAAGCGCATCACGAGAGTGGATAAAGCCTACGGCATCATCAATATTGTCGCGATACAGCAATACACGAGTATGTTGAGCATGAGTTAGTTGGCGGCTGATAAGCTTCCAGTCGTCGTTAATGTCAATCGCGACTATTTCGTTACGCGGTATCATAATATCTTCAACCGTCACTTGCTCTAAATCTAAAATTGACGTCAGCATACTTTGGTGACGAGCAGGTATTAATGCACCTGACTCATTTAAGACAGACTTTAGCTCTTCTTTACTCATACTGTGCTCGTCTATTTGCTCAGCGCTTATACCAAACAAACGTAGCATGCCATTAGTTAGCCAATTAACGACAACAACAAATGGGAAGAGGATCTTAAGTAGCCCTTTTAGAACAACAGAGCTTGGAAAAGCGACTTTTTCTGGGTGTAAAGCAGCCAGGGTTTTAGGTGTAACTTCAGCGAAAATAAGCACAACGAGTGTTAGTGCACCTGTTGCAATTGCAATCCCTAAATCACCATATAAACGAATACCAATAATAGTGGCAACCTGTGCGGCGGCTATATTAACAAGGTTATTGCCAATTAGGATCAAGCCGATAAGTCTATCAGGGCGGCTTAAAAGCTTATTAACGCGTTTGGCAGCGCGATGATTTTCTTTAGCAAGATGGCGCAGACGAATTCTGTTTATTGACATTATGCCCGTTTCCGAGCCAGAAAAGTATGCAGAACATAAAATTAAAATACCGAGTATTATAAATAAAACACTCGTAGATATGCTGTCCAAAGAAGGATCCTTTTTTTATAAACCAATGCGTATTAAGCTAGAGTGAGCTAACAGAGTCAAGTTAAAACTTATTTAACACCACTTCTTGTATAAAACGACTGCCAAAATAAGCAAGTGTGAGGATAAATGCAGCGACCATAATGGTAATTACCACAGGTTTACCGCGCCAGCCTTTTTTCATATGACCCAGCGCAACTGTAACAAAAATCACCCATGCGATAAGCGATAAAATTGTTTTATGAATAAAGGCTTGGGCAAACATGCCTTCTAAAAATACAAAGCCAGTTAATAATGCAAAAGTAAGCAATACACTGCCTAAATTTAATAATTGATAAAGCTGTCGTTCTACGACCATTAATGGGGGTAAGTGGCTATGCACAATAGCTAAGTCTTTTCGTTTTAATCGTTTATCAATGAAGTAAAACTGTACGCCGTATAAAGTGGCAATAATCAAAACGCAATAGGCTAATAATGATAGCGATATATGCGTTACAAGGCCTATATTAATGCTAAAACTTTGCAATAAAATATGATGTGGAATAAATAAGCTTGCAATAGTGAGTAAAGCAGCAAAACCATAGACTACTGGTAACAACAACGTGGCAGGAAATTTCAGCGAGACGGCAGTCACCGATACTACAATAACCCAGCACGTGAGCAGTGCTACATTTACGATACTCAAGTCTTGCCCGTCGGAGCGAAATACAGAGTTTACCAACAGCAGCATGTGCGCAAGTATAGCAACAGTACTTAAGATAACCGTTACCTTTTGGCTCGGACCTTGTTGATGAAATAGGCGTGTTAACACATGAGACGTTGCTAACACATAAAATAAACTGGCAATAATAGTTAAACTAATAATCAGCATTGTGCTTGGGCCACTTATAGTTAGAGTCAAATAATTCTTGTTGTTATAAACACATTGTATTTTATAGCAAAGCAATTGCATAGACCTAAAAAAAGAAACTCAATAAGCTTTGCTTCAATACTGTATTGTGCGCCATCATTTACGGTATACTGTTTTTAATTGAAATTTAATACTATTGGTCCCATCTAATAAGCAAATACTTATTGACCAATACAAATGTCTTATCGGAACCGTTACATGTTTGAGAACCTCCAAGAACGATTAGGTAAAACCTTAAAAAATATTAGTGGCCGCGGCCGTTTAACAGAAGACAACATTAAAGATACACTACGTGAAGTACGTATGGCATTTTTAGAAGCTGACGTTGCATTGCCTGTTGTTCGCGAGTTTGTAAAGCAAGTTAAAGAGCGTGCCGTAGGTGTTGAAGTCACTAAAAGCTTAAGCCCTGGCCAAGTATTTATAAAAATAGTGCGTGAAGAGCTTGAAAAAGCAATGGGTGAAGCCAACGAAGAGCTTAGCCTAAACGCACAGCCGCCAGCTGTTGTTATGATGGCGGGCTTGCAAGGTGCGGGTAAAACAACCAGTGTGGGTAAACTTGCCAAGTTTTTAAAAGAGCGCAAAAAAAAGTCAGTATTGGTAGTAAGTGCTGATGTATACCGTCCTGCAGCAATCAAACAGCTTGAAACGTTAGCTAACGAGGTCGACGTCGATTTCTTTCCAAGTGATATTTCTCAAAAACCCGTTGATATAGCCACTGCAGCTATCTCTCATGCTAAAAAGAAATTTATAGACGTTGTTTTAGTTGATACCGCCGGCCGTCTGCATGTAGATAACGATATGATGGACGAAATAAAAGACCTTCATGGAGCAATCAACCCAATCGAAACATTATTCGTGGTTGATGCGATGACGGGTCAAGATGCGGCAAATACAGCAAAAGCATTTGATGAGGCGTTGCCTCTAACCGGTGTTATTTTAACTAAAACAGATGGTGACGCGCGCGGTGGTGCAGCTTTGTCTATTCGCCATATAACCGGTAAACCAATTAAATTTATGGGTGTGGGTGAGCGTACCGATGCACTAGAGCCATTCCATCCAGATCGCTTAGCATCGCGTATTTTAGGCATGGGAGATGTACTTTCATTAATCGAAGAAGTCGAAATGAAAGTCGATAAGGAAAAAGCAGCTAAAGTTGCAGAAAAAGTATTTAAAGGCAACGGCTTTACCCTTGATGATTTTGCAGAGCAATTAAAGCAAATGAAAAATATGGGTGGCATGATGTCGATGTTAGATAAGCTGCCTGGTATGCAAAACTTACCTGATGCTGTAAAAGGCCAGATGGGTGATAAAACCTTCATTCAAATGGAAGCAATCATCAGCTCTATGACCAAGCAAGAACGTGCGCGCCCTGAGATTATTAAAGGCTCTCGTAAAAAGCGTATAGCGGCAGGCTCTGGTACACAGGTACAAGAGATAAATAAACTACTAAAACAGTTTACGCAAATGCAAAAAATGATGAAAAAAATGAAAGGTAAAGGTGGCATGCAAAAAATGATGCGCGGCATGAAGGGCATGTTACCACCTGGAATGATGGGGGGCGGTGGCCCTAAATTTTAATGTAGCGCTTAAATAGCCACTATAAAATGTATAAGAAAAGGGCCAATCGGCCCTTTTTTGTTGAATAAATTATGCGTGTGGTGCATGATAATCTATTAATTGTGGCTCAGATCATAGTTTAACCTACTAAAGTGGCTTTTTGCTGCACTTCTTACTTGCATTGTTGCTAAAAACTCGTACAATTCCCCAGCTCCCCATGCTGGGGAGTAAATCTTATTAATGAAAACAGTCAATCTATTTAGAGGACGGTATGGTAACTATTCGTTTGCAACGTGGTGGCGCTAAAAAACGCCCTTTCTATCAAATTGTGGTTGCGGATAGCCGTTTCTCGCGTGACGGTCGCTTCATCGAGAAAGTTGGTTTCTTTAACCCAATTGCTTCAGGTCAAGAAGAAAAACTTCGTTTAGATTTACCTCGTGTTGATCACTGGGTAGGTCAGGGCGCAGGTCTTTCTGATCGTGTAGCTAAGTTAGTTAAAGACGCTCGTAAAGCGGCTTAATAGGCGTAAGTGTAACCATGAGTCAAGAGAACACCTCATCAATTATTGTCGTAGGAAAGCTCGGTGCCCCATATGGTATAAAGGGCTGGCTTAAGGTACATTCATTTACTGATGATCCCCAAGGGATCTTCGATTTCAGCCCGTGGTTGATAGGGCAACAAGGTAAATGGCAGACCTTAGAAGTGGTCGACTGGCGTCGCCACAACAAAGGCTTTATCGCTAAAATTGCGCAAGTAAACGACAGAGATGAAGCAATGGCTTATACCCATGCAGAAATATCTGTTGATTCAGCGCAATTACCAGAACTCCCGCAAGGCGAGTTTTATTGGCGAGATCTCATTGGCATGTCGGTTGTAACTGATAAAGGCTACAATTTAGGCACTGTCGATGACCTGATGGAGACAGGATCGAATGACGTACTGGTTGTTAAGGCAAACAGTAAAGATGCATTTGGTCAAGCAGAGCGTTTGATTCCTTTTTTAACTGATTCAGTAATTAAAGAAGTTAAACACGAAGCGAGAGAAATTACCGTAGACTGGGATCCTGGGTTTTAATGACTCAAACTAGCTCATTATGGGTAGGGGTGATAAGCCTTTTCCCAGACATGTTTGATGCTATTACACACCAAGGTGTCACTGGTCGCGCAGTGAAAAATGGCTTAATTGACTTTAACTGCTGGAATCCTCGTGACTATGCTTTAGATAAGCACAGAACCGTAGATGATCGTCCTTACGGGGGCGGCCCAGGTATGTTAATGATGGTTGAACCATTAAAACAAGCCATTCTTGACGCTAAAAAAGCGGCAGGTGATGGCGCAAAAGTAATTTATATGTCCCCGCAAGGGCGCAAATTAGATCAGCAAGGGGCTAGCGAACTCGCAAACTCTGAAAAGCTGATTTTGATTGCCGGTCGCTATGAAGGTATAGACGAGAGAATAATAGAGTCATATGTTGACGAAGAATGGTCAATTGGTGATTTTATTTTGAGTGGTGGTGAACTACCAGCCATGACATTAATTGATGCAGTAGCGCGATTAGTGCCAGGTGTGTTAGGTCATAACCAGTCAGCAGAGCAAGACTCATTTTCGGATGGCTTGCTAGATTGCCCTCACTATACACGGCCAGAAACATTGGACGACAAACAGGTGCCTGCTGTATTACTCAGTGGAAACCACCAAGAAATTGCAAAATGGCGGCTTAAGCAGTCATTGGGCAGAACTTGGCTACGACGTCCTGACTTGTTGCATAACCTAGCTCTGACTGAGGAGCAAGCGGTATTACTCGCGCAATTTCAGCAAGAGTACCAAAAAGCTTGTGGCTAGAAGACAGTTACACCTAGGAAAGTGAGAAACATAATGGCAAAAGTAAACCAAAATATTATTAAAGCGCTTGAAGAAGAGCAGCTTAAAACAGACGTACCAGCATTCGGCGCTGGTGATACAGTAGTTGTACAGGTACGTGTAAAAGAAGGTAACAAAGAGCGTCTACAGGCCTTTGAAGGTGTTGTAATCGCTAAGCGTAATCGTGGTCTTCACTCAGCATTCACAGTTCGTAAAATTTCGAGCGGTGAAGGTGTTGAGCGTGTATTCCAAACGCACAGCCCTCTTATCGATAGCGTAACAGTTAAGCGTCGCGGTGCGGTTCGTCGTGCTAAGCTTTACTACCTACGTGAGCGTTCTGGTAAATCTGCACGTATTAGAGAAAAACTTAACTAATACGCGCTGTTTATCAACGCAAAGAAAACGGGTTGCAGCCTTAGGGTTGCAACCCGTTTTGGTTTTATGCTGTAACGCTGATCTTCTCAACATGCTTATATAGTAATATCAATCCATAATATTATTTAATCACTTTGCCGGGCTAAAAATCGTTACCTAATTTTAAATATTATTTTTTAAAGCATATAAATAGCCAATTTTTACTTAGCTATCAATACGCATTCCCAGCTCAAAATAAAACTCACTACTAAGCGGATAAGTGTGAATCGGCCAAAGTAGCTAAAGCTTAACTAAACTCATATTCTTTAATCAAAATAACATAATTCTTACTTGCTAATATCAAGGTTTATCTCCCCATAATTAAGCTAATAGAAATGACTAATGGCTCTTTGCTTTGCGAGATTAGTCTTTTAACGCATACTTGATCCTGTTAGTATTTAACGTATTGATTAGTTTACTTAAATGTAAATATAAATTTACGAATATAGTATTTTACAGGTGGAATGAAAAACGTGGCTGAATTAAGTGATTTATCACAATTAAGGGATGGTATAGATGAGTGCGATGCACAACTCGTTGCTTTACTTGCCAAGCGAAACGCAATAACCCAAAAAATTGGTGCAATTAAGCAGCAAAACGGTGCACCTTTGCATGCACCGGAAAGAGAGGCTGCTTTGCTAGCTGCTCGTCGTGATGAAGCCATTAAACAAGGTGTAAACCCTGAGCTTGTTGAAGATATATTAAGACGCATGATGCGTGAAGCCTATCAAAACCAGCAAGCTAAACTTGCCTGTGCGGCACCTGAGTTATCACCTGTTGTTATTGTTGGTGGCCAAGGTGCAATGGGGCAGTTATTTGCAAAGCAGTTTAGTCGCTCGGGTTATGAAGTTAAAATTTTGGATAAAGAGCAGCAAGGTGACGCTAAAGCCATTTTAGCTGGAGCAAAGTTGGTCATGATCAGTGTACCTATCAATGCGCTTGAAGCGGTGGTTGCTAAACTACCTAAACTTGATGATGACTGCTTGTTGGTAGATATAACATCAGTTAAACAAACGCCTATCAAGGCATTAAAAGCTGCGCACTCAGGACCGGTTGTTGGCTTGCACCCTATGTTTGGTCCTGATATTTCTCATTGGGTTAAACAAACCGTAGTTGTGTGTGAAGGCCGAGAACCCAATGCAGCAAAAGGTTTATTAGCGCAGTTACAGGTATGGGGCTGTCAACTTGTTGAGCTAGATGCTAAAAAGCATGATGAAGCGATGCAAATAATACAAGTTATGCGCCACTTAACCACCTTTGTTTACGGGCAATTTTTAGCAAAGCAGAGCCATACGCTTGAAGAGCTAAGAAGCTGCTCATCGCCAATCTATCAATTAGAGTTGATGATGGTAGGGCGTTTATTCGCACAATCTCCTGAACTATATTCAGATATTATGTTAGCGCAGTTTGATAATGTTGAGAGCTTATTAGCACAGTATCAAGATACCTTTGCCCAAACGCTTGATAAACTAAAAGCGGGTGACAAAGACGCGCTCATTGATGCATTTGCGGACGCCAAAGCATATTTTTCAGATTCTACCGCCCACTTTTTAACACAAAGTCGTAGTCTGCTTAATAAAGCAAATGATGCCAAGGTGTTAGATTAATAAGTTCAAGTCATTAAAAAAGGGCCATTAAAGGCCCTTTTAAGTAATTAGCATATTATTACTACGGTAGTGTTAAGTATTAACACTTACGGCTTGTAGGGATTCACTTTGATAACAGCCTAAAACACGCACATATTGAGTATGCGCTTTTAACTCTTCTAAGGCATGTTGTACTTGGCTATCTGCAAGGTTTGCTTCTAAGTCTACATAAAACACTTCTTCCCACGGATTACCCGGGACAGGACGAGACTCTAACTTAACTAAGTTTATTTGATGCTGTTTAAACACCATTAATGCATCGGCTAAAGAACCTGCTTGTTGCTTAGTGGCCATAATAAGACTCGTTTTAGTGGGTATTTGTTTAGATACCTGTAATGGCTTGCGCGCAACAACAATAAAACGGCTGTGATTTTCGCTCTGATTAGCCAAATTAGCTTTAATAACTTCAAGGCCAACATTTTTACCTGCTTGTGCTGAGCCAATAGCCGCGCTGTTTGGTGTATTTAAAGCTGACTGAAGAGCACTTGAGGTTGAATCACAGGTTTCATGTTGTAAGTCACCCAGTCCTTGTAAAAAGCGGCTACACTGAGCAAATGGCTGAGGATGAGCATAAATTTTAGTTAATTGGCTTAATTCAGTTTCTGGGGTTGCAAGCAAGCAGTGCTCTACACTGTGAGTCACTTCGCCTACAATTGATACTTGAGCGTGTTGCAATAAATCAAATACTTCATTTATGCTGCCTGAGCTTGTGTTTTCGATAGGCAGTAAGCCAAAATCCGCTTGGCCATTTTCTACCTTACCTGTTATTTCATCAAACGAAGTACAGCCAATTTCGACTAATTTTCCTGGGCGGCGGCTAAAGTACTTATGGCATGCTAGCTGACTGTAAGAGCCTTGCCCGCCTAAGTAAGTAACACGATGTGTTTCGCTTAATGCATCGGGGTTTAAGTTTTTTTGCAGCATGGCTTGTTGATGAAGTACTGAGTCTTCCAAAATAGTTTGAAAAACGTTATTTACATAATAGGCATCAAGACCTAGCGACTTGCCATAACCAATTAGCTTTTCGAGTAAGGCAAGTTCACGCGCTTCATCACGAATTGGTTTATTGTTCGCAATTTTATACTCAACTACGCCGTGGCTAATACGACGGCGCTTAGCTAATAACACTAAAAGATCAGAGTCTATTTCGTTAATATCGTGTCTGAGCGCGTTTAGAACATCGTTGGTCATTTTGGTTTCCTCATTCCAAAAATAAGTTGCTTAGTGCAACGAAAACAAAAAAGCCTCCCAAGTGGGAGGCTTTGCTATTCGATTGATTTTATCTCACAAACAGTTAAGCCTCTTTTATATAAAGAAGCTAAAAAAAGAAAAAAAAGTGCGAGATAAGATAACTTTCATATTATTAATGTATGAGGTGTGACTGGTAAAGTCAACAAGCAAGCCAGTTTAAATGGGCATAATAAATAATTATTAGCGCGTGGATAACTTTTAGATAAAATTGACAAATAGTTTATAAATATGAATAGGGATCTGATATATTTCAGATACTAACTATAAATAACAATAACTAAAATAAATAAGGTTTGCCTGTGGTGTATAGACGCCCTCCATCGCGTTTTGGACTTAATTCGTTGAGTGTAAAGCTGTCGTTGCTCATATCGGCAATTTGTTTAATTGCTGGTGTATGCGCTGCTGCATTAATGCTTAAATCTGAAGAAAAGCAGTTAGTGTTTGAAGAGCACGAAGTACTTAAAAGCTCTACAGAACTACTTATCAGGCAATTTGATACGCTAATCAAAACCAAGTCAGCTGTTGCTAAGCAGGCTAATGATGTGGTGTCTGAGCAATTATTTAGTGAAACCTCAGCAATTAATGTATCTAAGAAAACTCAACTCCAGTTTAATAGTGACGGCACTATTCGCAGTGCATCAAGTGATGGTCTTTCAGCTGCGTTCCTTCCTCAACAGCATTATTCTCCTTTTTATAAGCGTTTATTTAATAACTCAGAGTCATTGTGGAAAGTTATTTCACCTACATTAATCCACGATTTTTTTAATTTTTATATGATCACAAAAGACGATTTTATTCGTGTTTCACCACCTAATTGGGCACTAAATGCTCCCCCTGAACTTAGTGGTTCAAATGGCGCAACATTTAAATACATACAAAGCGAGTTAAACCCCAGTAGAGAACCAGTTTGGTCTAAGGTTTATTACGATAAAGTATGGCATAAGTGGGTAATTAGTTTGCTCGTCCCTTTATATGTCGACAATGAGTTTTTAGGGGTTACAGGCAGTGATATTGACTTAAATACGCTGATTTCTTTTTTACCCGTAGGGGATAAAGAAAAACATCTATTGGTGTTTGATAAAAAAGGGCAGCTACTAGCTCACCCTAGCCTTAACCCTGCATTACAAGCAAGCTATGGCAGTAAAGATAAACCAATAACAACAAACGAGTTTGTTAACCCACAATTACAAGCCATTATTAATGAAGCAATTACCATGAAACTACCTGAGTACGCTAACTCGTTCACGCAAAATGATGAGGCTCACATCATTAACATTCGAAAGATTGATAAATTAGATTGGTATATTGGCGTATATAAAAAACGCTCATCAACGCTTTCAGCTCTACAAGATTTAAAATTGAAGTTTTTTGGCTTGTTTGTACTTTATGCTGTCTTAGTGGCTTTATTATTACATCAAGCGCTTTATCAATTAGTACTTCGAAGAATTCATACGCTAGTTCATTCGGTTACCAGTTTTGGTAAAGGGCAATTATTAACTGAGTTCCCGCCAGAAAATAAAGATGAAATAGGTACGCTTAACGGCTCATTTAGAGATATGACCGTAGAAATTCGTAAGCTTATAGATGGACTAAATCAACGAATTACAGAAAAAGAAATTGCCGAGAAAGCTGCAAATAAGCTCTCTAAAGCAGTTGCTTTCTCAGGCACGGGTGTGGTGATCACCGATGAAAATTTTGTGATTGAATACGTTAATCCAAAAATGTTGGAGATGACAGGCTACCCAGAGAGTCACTTTAACCGTGCGCCACTGTTAAATATTATTGCATCAGAGATGGCTATTTTAGTAGAAGATATCAATATTGACCTTCGAAGTAGAAACTATTGGCGTGGTGATACTTTGATTCAAGCAAAGGATAAGCAACCAATCTGGGTATCGTTAAGTGTTTCTCCAATTCGTGAAGATGGCGGTGATATCACCAGCTATGTGGCCTCTGCACAAGATATTTCATTTGTGAAAGAAAGCCAGCGAAAAATGGAGCAACTTGCGTACTTTGATACTCTAACAGGCTTAGCTAATCGCACTTTTTTTAGAATGCAGCTACGAAAATCAATGGCTTTGGCTGAGCGCGGCCATTATGCATTCGCACTTTTTTACTTTGACTTAGATGAATTTAAGCGTATTAACGACACATTAGGGCATGATGCCGGTGATCAGTTATTAATTGAAGTTGCTAACCGCCTCAAAGCTCGTTTACGTGCAGAGGATACGATAGCGCGCTTAGGAGGTGATGAATTTGCGGTATTACTTAGCGGTATTGAAAGCCAAGATCACGCAAGCGATGTCGCCAATACCATCCAAAAAACACTCAACGTACCTATAAAGCTTGGCAATAACGAGGTTATAGTAAGTGCCAGTATTGGTATTACAATGGCGCCATACGACAGCTTAGAAGAAGATCAGCTTTTAAAACATGCTGATTTAGCAATGTACGAGGCTAAAGCAAAAGGGCGTAATACTTATCATTTTTACAGCCAAGAGCTTAACGCGGCTGCCAATGAAAGGCTCTTTATTGAAAACGAGCTACGCCATGCAATTAAAGAAAAACAGTTTGAGGTTTACTATCAGCCACAAATTAACTCATTAACTCAGCAGGTTGTTGGTTATGAAGCGCTACTTCGTTGGTTCCACCCAGTAGAAGGGGTAATCTCACCAACAAAATTTATACCTATCGCTGAAGCAACGGGACTGATTGTAGAGCTCGGGGAGTGGGTGTTACAGCAGTCGTGTGAGTTTGCGGTTCGATTGGCTGAAAATGGGCATAATAACAATGTATCGATTAACTTATCTGCACGTCAGTTCAAAGATGCGAATTTAGTCCCGATGCTTGGCAGTATTATTGAGCAAACAGGGGTATGTGCTAAAAGGCTTCATTTAGAGCTAACTGAAAGCATGCTAATGGGCAATGTTGAAGCGGCTATCACGCAACTGCATGAGCTAAAAGCGCTGGGGATTTCAATATCGATTGACGATTTCGGTACTGGTTATTCGTCGCTAAGTTACTTAAAACGATTCCCGGTCGACATATTAAAAATTGATCGCTCATTTGTACAAGATATACCTAGCGATTCAAATGATATGGAAATTACTGCGGCAATTATAGCCATGGCGCAAAAGCTTAAATTAGACGTTGTTGCAGAAGGGGTTGAAACGATTGAGCAAGTGGAGTTTTTGCAAAATAATAATTGCTATATTGTGCAGGGGTTTTATTACAGCAAACCGGTTGCCGAGCAAAAGCTACCTGCGCTGTACAAAAAATTGAATGATGCGTCTTACAGCATTAGTAGCAAATAAAAGAGTGCGGGTTTAACCACCCGCAATTTTTACTTTAAACTTCAGGGTTTCTAAAATCCCTTTTAATTTTTCACGATCATCACCTTGAACTTCAATTACGCCTTCTTTTACAGCGCCGCCTTGGCCCATTTTACTCTTTATGGTTTTAGCTAGTTTTTTTAGATCGTGTGCTTTTGGATCGAACCCCACAACCAACATGACCCCTTTACCTTTTCGCCCCTTAGTTTGACGCTCTATGCGGATAAAGCCATCTTTAAATAGTTTTACAGAGGGTTCTTGTTCAACCTTTGGCTGGCTGATTCGACCCACATCGGTTGAATATACTAAGCGGTTATCACTCATAATTTACCTAAATATACGTTTTTATTAATGCAGTAAATAATAACAAATTTGCTGGCGAGTGTTTTTATTTTTGCTAAATACTTTTAACAGGTTATATTTAGGTCAAAGAAAATATTATTGGAGTTTATAATGAGTTTAACTAAGAGCTTATCGGTCGATGAAAGTACGTTAACAATACAAATAAAAGGTAAATTTGACTTTAATTTAGTCCAATCATTTCGCCAAGCCTATGCACAAATAGAACCTAAAACAAATAAAGTGATTATCGATTTAAGAGAAACCGACTATATGGACAGCTCTGCACTGGGTATGTTACTCAACATGAAAAAAACGATTGAAAGCCAAGTACAAACAATAGAGATCAGTAATTGTCAGCCTCAGCTTAAAAAAATACTGCAAATATCACGTTTTGATAAAAAGTTTGATATTAGCTAATGACCCACGTACTTATTGTTGATGATCAGGCGCTTAATCGCATCCTACTGGAAAAAATGCTGCTTGAAGAAAACTATAAAATATCAATTGCGTTTAACGGCCTAGAAGCACTCGAGGTGTTAGAAAAAGAAGCGATTGATATTGTTTTACTTGATGTACTTATGCCGGTAATGGATGGCTTTGAAGCCGCAAAACTGATAAAGCAGCGATACAACGACGTTTACCTACCCATTATTTTTATTACGTCGCTTGAAGATCAAGACAGCTTTGAGCGTTGTTTAGCGGTAGGAGGGGATGACTTTATTCAAAAGCCGTTTGAAAAAGTAATTTTAAACGCAAAAATAAAAGCACATAGCCGGACGCGTGAATTAAGTAAAAAAGCCCATCAGCAAAACACTTTGCTTGAATATCACCGCAACCAAATAGAACGCGAGCACGAAATAATCGAGCATATTTTCAATAATTCGCTCGAAAACCAAGATAAATTCAAAGATCATCTCGACTTTAGCCTTTCTCCTGCTTCTATGTTTAACGGTGACATGTTTTTGGTCGCACAAAGCCCAATAGGGAATTTATATTGCATGTTAGGTGATTTTACCGGGCATGGATTAGCGGCTGCTATTGGAGCATTACCAGCATCACGGGTTTTTTACACTATGGTGCAAAAAGGCATGGCTGTTAACGATATTGCATCTGAGATCAATCTATTACTACTTAATCTATTGCCAGAGCATATGTTTTGCGCGGCGACTATTATTGAGCTCAGTGCCACAGGTAAAAGTATTTCAGCGTGGCTTGGTGGCTTGCCTGATGCTTACTTAATAAATACCGATGGTGAAGTAAAGCAAACTCTTGAGTCTCAGCATATGGCGCTGGGAATTTTAGAGAGTGATGAATTTGAATATGAGCTAATTAATTTAGAAGTTGATAAAAACACCCGCTTAGTGCTTTCAACCGATGGCATAATAGAAACAAATAACGACGCCGATATCTTTTATGGTGAACAGCGCTTTTTAGCCGCACTTAAAAGCAAACCCATGATCAGCAGCCAGCGTGTTATAGATAATGTAAATACTTTTGCCAATGGGAGTGAGCAATTAGATGATTTAAGCTTAGTGCTGCTTAATTGTTTGCCGTTAACCCCAGAGCCTGAGGCCAAAGAGGCGTATTCTAATTTAGCGTTTAACTTTTCTCTTAGCTTGAACGCCCAACAAATTAAATGCACAGACCCAGTATATGATGTTGTTAATGTATTAAGCAGTGTTGAGGGGCTTAGATCGCATCGCTCAAATATATTTTTATTACTTTCTGAGGCGTATAACAATGCACTTGATCACGGTGTGCTAGGGCTTGATTCAGATATAAAAAAACAAGACGATGGCTTTTTTAAATACTATGAATTAAGAGAGCAAGCACTGAGCAAAATGAAAGAGGCGATGATCATTATTGATATGCGTTATTGCCCAGATACCTTGTGCTTGTACTTTATTATTTGTGACTCGGGTAGGGGGTTTTCAAGTGACTCTTCAAAACGTACCGAACTCAACGCAGAGTTTGGTCGCGGTTTATCGTTACTCGAAGAAGTGGCAGAAAAAGTGACGTATAACGCAAGTGGTAACCAAGTCGAACTGTGTTATAAGTTGCTATAGCTCAGAAAAAATTTCCATGGTATTATCTAAAAAATTTAGATGTATGGATGGCCAAATGATTTCTTCTTACCTTGATATTGCGCAATTAAATATAGACCCACAGTTAATTGCCAAAGAGCTAGAGCAGCTAGAACACTATATTGCTCAGAGCGCGTTGCCGTCTGTGCGTTGGGAGTACCAAATTCCTGAACTTGGTGAAGGCGGTGCATGTAGTTTGTTTGGTTATTTACAAGATAAGCCATTTAAGCTCACCGATCACGTGAGCGCGACTTCACAAAACGAGCAAAAACTAGCAAACCTGCAAAATATAGTTAATTACATACAGCAGCAAACACAAGTCGATTGGTATGGTATTTATCAAGCAGTTGACACAGCTCAAGGCCCGCAATTATTAAAGCTGGCGTATCACGGCGCGCCAAGCCGGCCACTTTTTCCCCTAACTGAAGCATTTGCAGCAGGCAGCAACAATGTACAGGTAGCGCTATCTAAGCAAGGCCGTGTAATTAACAATGTGGAACACTATTTAGCACAAGGTGGGGAATACTACACGTGTGACCCTAAAGTAAAAGCTGAAACGTGTTTACCTTTGTTTAATGAGAAGAAAGAGTGCATTGGCATTATTGATGCTGAGGCATTTAGTAATGACTTTTTTGATAGTCGTACACTGGCTGTATTAGTTGCGTGCTGCATTAAAATTCCTCACTTTCTAGTGTAAATATCACTAGCCAAGGAGGTAAGCTTTTATGTTAAGCTTACTATAACAGCCAACCCCTAATTAATGATAAGAGATAGCTAATGTTCTCAGAATTAAAACCACTACCAACAGATCCTATTCTTGGCCTTATGGCAGCCTATAAACAAGATACAAACCCTAATAAAATTGATTTAGGTGTCGGTGTCTATAAAGATGAGCAAGGCAATACACCGGTATTAAAAGCGGTTAAAAAAGCAGAAGCATTTCGCTTAGAAAACGAAACAAGCAAATCTTACATTGGTTTAGCGGGTAACCTAGATTTTTGTCAAAAAATGGAGCACCTACTTTTAGGTGAGCATCAAGCGCTTTTAGCAAACCGCGTGCGTACAGCACAGGCACCAGGTGGTACAGGTGCGCTTCGTGTTGCGGCTGAATTTATTAAACGTTGCAACAAAGATGCAACAGTCTGGGTTACAACTCCAACATGGGCAAACCATATTAGCTTATTTGAAGCAGCAGGCTTAAATGTTAAAGAGTATCCATACTACGATTACCAAAACAAAGATTTATTGTTTGACGACATGATCAATACCCTTAAGCAAGTACCAAAAGGGGATATTGTGCTACTTCATGCGTGTTGTCATAACCCAAGTGGTATGGACTTAAACGAAACGCAATGGCATACCGTGGCAGAGCTTGCAAAAGAAGTTGGTTTTACACCACTTATTGATATTGCATACCAAGGTTTTGGCTCGTCTCTTGAAGAAGATGCTCGTGGACTGCGTATTTTAGCTGACGCAGTAGAAGAGCTTATTATTTGTTCATCGTGTTCTAAAAACTTTGGTTTGTACCGTGAGCGAATTGGTGCGTGCTCACTTATTGCAAAAGATACGGCCACGGCAGATATTTCAAATTCAGTATTATTGAGTGTTGTACGCAGCATTTACTCAATGCCACCAGCGCATGGTGCTGATATTGTAAACACGATTTTAAGCAGCACAGAGCTTACCCAAATGTGGCACAGCGAACTAGATGAAATGCGTAACCGTATTAATGGACTGCGTAGCCTAATTAAAGAAAGCTTAGCCGCAAAAGAAATAGCTCAAGACTTTTCGTTTATTGAGCGCCAACACGGTATGTTTTCTTTCTTAGGTATTAATAAAGAACAAATTGCACGCCTACAAAAAGAGTATGGCATATACATTGTTGGTTCTAGCCGCGTAAATGTAGCGGGTATCAGTGATGCTAATATAGAATACTTTGCTAACGCTGTCGCAGACGTTTGTAAATAAGTCGTCTGCTAAATAGCAAAAAACCGCACTTACCTACAGGTTGTGCGGTTTTTTTGTAACTTAAAATAAGCTTAGCTTTCAATTAAGTCTTCAACACCAACAATCAGCCATGGCGCATCATTCGTTGTTAAGCGCTCA
>NZ_CAWUKC010000002.1:0-111903 GCF_963922945.1 uncultured Pseudoalteromonas sp.
CTATCAGCTATCAGCTATCAGCTATCAGCTATCAGCTATCAGCTATCAGCTATCATCTATCAGCTATCAGCTATCAAAAGCTAAAAAATCGAGAAATAGATGTAAAGCTACTTCAGTTTATTAACACAAATAACTAAACCTTCATCTCGAGCAACTAAAAACTAACGGCTGAAAGCGCTAAAACAAAAAACCGCTGTAGAGACCAAGCAACTACAGCGGTTTTTATTAAATCAAAGCCGTTAAGAATTAATGCTCTTCATTAACGATATTGAGATTGTACTTAGGGATTTCAACCACTAAGTCTTCATCTCTTATTACTGCTTGGCAGCCTAAACGAGATTCTGGCTCTAAGCCCCATGCTTTATCTAACATGTCGTCTTCTAGCTCGTCGCTTTCATCTAGTGAATCAAAGCCTTCGCGAATTACTAAGTGGCACGTGGTACATGCACACGACTTTTCACATGCATGGGGAATGCTTATGCCATTTTTTAAGGCCACATCTAGGACTGTTTCGCCCGCTGGCGCTTCTAGTGCTGCACCGTCAGGACATAATTCCGGATGGGGAAGAAAAATAATTTGTGGCATTCTAACCTCTTTAAACGTTGTCTACTGACTGCCCTGTAAGGGCTTTTTTAATTGATGCATCCATTCTGCGCGAGGCAAAATCGCTGCTAGCGTTATCTACTTTTTCAATTGCTGCTTTAATATCACTTGGCTGTGTCGCTGTTTCACGTATTTTTGCAAGCTCGCTTATTTCAGCTTTTAAATTAGCAAGTTGAATATCATCGAGCAAATCGCCATCACTAGCAAGTGATGCTTCTAGTGCTTCAATAACACGCAGTGCTTCTACTTGTTGCTCTTTAAGCATACGTGCTTGCATGTCGTCTTTAGCATTGCTCATTGACTCTTTAAGCATATTGGCAACTTGGTCATCAGATAAGCCAAACGATGGTTTAACTTGGATCTCAGCTTGTACGCCTGTGGATTTTTCCATAGCCGATACACTTAATAAGCCATCTGCATCCACTTTAAAAGTAACACGTATATGCGCAGCGCCTGCTGCCATTGCCGGTATACCTTTTAAACTAAATTTAGCTAACGAGCGGCAATCATCTACAAGCTCGCGTTCACCTTGAAGTACATGTAAAGACATGGCTGTTTGGCCATCTTTAAACGTAGTAAATTCTTGTGCACGAGCAACAGGTATTGTGGTATTGCGCGGAATTATTTTTTCAACTAATCCACCCATGGTTTCAAGGCCAAGCGACAATGGTAATACATCAAGTAATAACATGTCAGAATCTGGCTTGTTGCCCACTAATACGTCAGCTTGTAGCGCAGCACCTAATGCAACAACCCGATCTGGGTCGATCGAGGTAAGCGGCTCTTTTGCAAAAAAGCTTTCCACTTGGCTGCGAACCAGTGGCATACGTGTAGAACCACCCACCATAACGACTTGCAGTACTTCTTCGTTTTCGATGCCTGCATCTTTTACAGCACGGCGACACGAACGAAGTGTTTTTTTAACCAGCGGCATAGCCAGCTCATCAAAGGTTTCGCGTGTGACTTCTACAGTGTATTTTTGCTCATCAAACTCAAGCACGACATTCACTTTTGCGTACTGGCTTAATGCCTCTTTACAGGCTTTTGCTTTATTAATAAATAAACGAAGCACTGAGGGTGCTAACGACGAAATACCTGTTTGCTGCTTAAAGTAATCAACGAGTAATGAGTCAAAATCATCGCCACCTAGGCTAGAGTCGCCACCTGTAGCCATAACTTCAAACACACCTTGGTGCAAGCGCAAGATTGAAATATCAAAGGTGCCGCCACCTAAATCGTAAACAGCAATAATGCCTTCTTGGCCCGAGTCTAACCCATAAGCGACTGCCGCAGCGGTTGGCTCGTTTAATAAGCGCAATACGTTAATTCCTGCAAGCTCTGCAGCATCTTTAGTGCTTTGGCGCTGTGCGTCATCAAAGTAGGCAGGTACGGTAATAACAGCACCTAAAATTTCCTGATTACCAAAGCTTTGCTCGGCACGCGCTTTAAGCGCCGATAAAATGTGGCTAGATGCTTTCACTGGGCTGATTTTTCCAGCTTCGGTTTCAATAGCAAGTGAGCCGTTATCCTCGCAAAATTGGTAGGGTAGCTGGCCGTAGCTTTGTTCAATTTCAGCCTGCGTTTTACCTAAAAAGCGCTTTACTGAAATAAGCGTATTGGCTGGATCTTGAGTCGCTGCTTGGGCAGCATCAGTACCTACCGTTATACCACCGGCTTGATAGCGTACAACTGATGGCAACATAGCTGCGCCATGCTCATCTGTTAATGTGCGGCTTTCGCCACTTTGTACCGTTGCAACCAATGAATTAGTGGTACCTAGGTCAATACCTATTGCTAATTTATGTTCATGTGGTGCCGCGCTCTGCCCCGGCTCAGCAATTTGCAATAATGCCATAATGCTCTTTAAACTCGTGTTGCTCGCTTTACAGCAAGTAATTAATCGTCAAATAAACTGTCTTCAATGCGCTCAAGTTCGTCTTGCAGCTTATATACAAACTTTAATTTGCGAATGTTGTCGGCAGCGAGTTGATATTGCGCCTCATCGTTGCTCGCAAGCTGCTTGGCAAGCTCACTACTGTATTGAGCTTTTAGTTGTTTTATTTGTGATTCAAAATTAGTAATAGCAGTATCTGGATCATTTGCAGACTCTAGCTCTTCGAGCTCTTCTCGCAGTTCCATTTGTTGCATTAAAAATGAGGGATCTTGCAAGGTTTGTTGCTCAGCACGAATATCAACCCCAAGTTCGCTAAGCATATACTCTGCGCGCTTTACCGGGTGCTTGAGCGTTTGTAGTGCATCGTTAATTTCAGCAGTACTTTGTACAGCCATTAACTTATCACGGCTGCTCGAATTAGCGTGGCGATCAGGGTGTACTGCACGCTGCAACTCAAGGTAGTGCTTATTTATTGTCGCCAAGTCGATATTGTAATCAACGGGTATTGCAAATAACTCGAAATAACGCATAACTTTAACCAATATAATTCACAAATAATAAAGCCCTACAATCACTGGCAGGGCTTATAAATACTACAAAGGTAGTTGAGCTTAAACAGTAAAGCTTTCGCCACAACCACACTCATCGGCTTGATTTGGGTTATTAAATTTAAACCCTTCATTTAAACCTTCTTTAGTGTAGTCAAGCTCAGTGCCATCAATGTAAACCAAGCTCTTTGCATCAACAATTAAGGTAACGCCTTTGGCTGCAAAGGTTTCATCGTCTTCGTTTAGCTCATCAACAAACTCAAGTACATAAGCAAGACCTGAACAGCCCGTCGTTTTAATGCCAACGCGCAGGCCTATGCCTTTTCCGCGGTTTGCTAAAAATGATTGTACACGGTTTGCTGCCGCATCTGTCAATGTCACTGCCATGAGACTCTCTTACTTTGCTTGTTTGCTTTTGTAATCAGAAATTGCTGCTTGAATTGCATCTTCGGCTAAAATTGAACAGTGGATTTTCACTGGTGGTAATTCAAGCTCTGCACTGATATCAGTGTTTTTAATGGTTGCAGCTTCATCTAATGTTTTACCTTTTACCCACTCTGTTACAAGCGAAGATGAGGCAATTGCACTACCACAGCCGTATGTTTTGAATTTTGCATCTTCAATAACGCCTTCAGACGATACTTTAATTTGCAGTTTCATTACGTCACCACATGCTGGTGCGCCAACCATACCCGTTGCCACTGACGGATCATTTTTGTCTAGAACACCCACGTTGCGTGGGTTTTCTACGTGGTCGATTACTTTATCACTATAAGCCATAATTCTATCCTCATTACCTGCTACGGTAGATGCTCACACGTATTAGTGGTGAGCCCATTCAACTGAATCTAAATCAATACCATCTTGATGCATTTCCCATAAAGGAGACATCTCGCGTAGGCGACCGATAGAGTTTTTGATTAACTCAACGGTGTAATCAATCTCTTCTTCGGTAGTAAAACGACCAATACTAAAACGAATTGAGCTGTGTGCTAGTTCGTCGTTACGACCAAGTGCGCGTAATACATATGAAGGCTCTAAGCTTGCTGATGTACATGCAGAACCCGATGATACCGCAATATCTTTTACTGCCATAAGTAGCGATTCACCTTCAACAAAGTTGAAGCTTATATTCACAATACCTGGTACTGATTGGTCTTGTGCGCCGTTAAAATATACTTCATCCATATCAGACATAATGCCATCGATTAAGCGTTTACGTAATGCGCTGATATGTGCATGGTCTTTTTCAAAATCTTGCTTAGCGATTCTAAATGCTGCACCCATACCTACAAGCTGATGCGTTGCAAGTGTACCCGAGCGCATACCACGCTCATGACCACCACCGTGCATTTGCGCTTCTAAGCGTGCACGTGGTTTACGACGAACATAAAGCGCACCAACACCTTTAGGGCCGTATACTTTGTGGCCTGAAAACGACATAAAATCAACTTTAAGCTGTTGTACGTCGATGAGTACTTTACCCGCGCTTTGCGCAGCATCTACGTGAAACATAATCTTACGTTCACGACACATTTCGCCAATCGTATTGATGTCTTGGATAACACCTAGCTCGTTGTTAACGTGCATGATGCTAACAAGCACCGTGTCTTCACGCATAGTTTCTTCAAGCTTTTTAAGATCTAATAGGCCGTTTTCTTCAACGTCCATGTAGGTTACTTCAAAGCCTTGGCGCTCAAGCTCACGACATGTGTCGATTACAGCTTTGTGCTCAGTTTTAGCGGTAATAACATGCTTACCTTTCTTTTTGTAAAACTGTGCTGCACCTTTAATTGCAAGGTTATTTGATTCTGTAGCGCCCGAGGTGAAAACAATTTCACGCGGATCTGCATTAATTAAATCGGCAATGTCTGTGCGCGCTTGGTCAACGACTTCTTCAGCTTGCCAACCAAAACGGTGCGAACGTGACGCAGGATTACCAAAATTACCGTCCATTGTCAGGCATTGCATCATCTCTTTTGCAACACGCTCGTCAACAGGCGTAGTCGCTGCGTAATCTAAATAAATCGGTAACTTCATTTCTCTCTCCGCTATAGGTCAACGTTATAGTTGACAGCTTACTTGAATGTTTTCCAACTGCTTAATTGCATTATTGATGCTGTTATCTTGGCGAGATGCGATTGCTTTCACATCTGACTTTTCTACCAATTCAGCTAAGGTAATATTATTTAAAAACTCTTCGATGCGTGCGCTTAAATCAGACCATAAGCTATGAGTTAAACAACGCATACCACTTTGACACCCGGTATCGGCACCTTGACAACGTGTTGCATCTACCGATTCGTCTACCGCATTGATTACATCACCAACAGAGATAACCGCAGCTTCTCGGCCTAGCAAATAACCCCCGCCAGGACCACGAACCGAGCTAACTAAACCGTTTTTACGTAAACGGGCAAATAATTGCTCAAGGTAAGACAAAGAAATTTCTTGCCTTTGTGAAATATCAGCAAGGGCTACAGGGCCTACACTCGCATGTAGTGCAACATCCAGCATAGCTGTTACGGCATATCTGCCTTTTGATGTTAACTTCATAACGCCCCCCGCACAAAAGAGTGCAAATTTTAATTACCAGAGTAAAATAGTCAAGTATTATCACTTGATAAAAATTTGATTAAGAACCTTGTTCTATTAACAAACTTTTAATACTTGACCTTTTTGGTCAAGTATTAGGTGTATTGTAATTACCTGAGTGTTTTAGTCAAGTATTAGCTGATTATTTACCCGCAGGTTTTTATAACCAATTGCTATAGCTTACTTAGGAATAGATTTATTAATTGAGGTAAGAATGCCGCGCAGTATGTTTAGCTCTGCCTCTTCTGGGCGAGCTCGGTTAAACAAACGACGTAACTTCGTCATTACTAAGCCTGGATGCTGTTTTATGATAAAGCCCGTGTTATTAAGCGTTTCTTCAAGGTGCTCATAAAATAGCTCTGTTTGTTTTGAACTTGGGTAAGCTACCTCGTCCTCTGCTTGCTCTACTTTTGGCTGCTGATTTAAAAATGCCATACGTGTTTCGTAGCTTAGTGTTTGCACGGCCATAGCTAAATTAAGCGAGCTATATTCAGGATTTGCAGGAATGCATACATGGTAGTTACACAGTTGTAGCTCCTCGTTGGTCAATCCGCTATTTTCACGGCCAAATACAAGTGCTACTGGGCCATTCGCCGCCTCAGCGACTAGTTTTTCACCACACTCACGTGGTTCAACCATAGGCCAAGACAACGTGCGCGAACGAGCACTTGTACCAATGGTTAACGCACAATCGGCAATAGCGTCTGCCACAGTGTCAACAACAACGGCATTGCCTAAAACATCGGTTGCGCCCGCTGCTAAGGCGCTTGCATGGCTGTCTATTTCACACGCAGGATCCACTAAATAAAGTTTTGATAAGCCCATGGTTTTCATCGCGCGAGCCGCCGAACCAATGTTGCCTGAGTGAGAAGTGTTAACTAAAACGATGCGAATATCATCTAAGATCATTGCTATGCTACTTTACTGTGCCAAAAAATTGTGCGAATTCTAACATAAAAGCGCATTAAGATCCTAGATCCTTAAAACCGATCAACACGCCAAACGCCGTTATACCATAGCCGCTTTTACATACACGTCAAAACGGTTCTTCTTTGTTTTAATTTGCATACTGGGAGTTTGATTGTTCAGAAACGGCGCGTAATCAGGGCGTTTAACAACAACACGTTTACTAGCAAGTGGATAAGCAAACTCTAGCAAGTCATCGGCATCGGTATCGGCGCCAACAAGCTCTTGAAATACTCGCATTTCTTTTTTAACTAACGCTGATTTTTCTCGGTGTGGAAACATAGGATCTAAATACACGACATCGGGCATACTCTCACACTGTTCTAACAGCGTGTGGCTTGAGCCAAATACTAAGCTCATATTTTGCTGCATCCATTGGCCTATTTCTGCATCGTTGTATGCACGCTTTAAGCCATCAAATAATAGAGCAGCTACCACAGGGTGGCGTTCATGCAGTATAACTTTACATCCCAGTGACGCTAATACAAAGCCATCACGACCAAGCCCTGCGGTGGCATCTAGTACAACAGGGGTTGCGCCTTTGTTTAACCCTACCGCTTTTGCGATTGACTGACCTTTACCACCACCAAATTTTCGCCTGTGAGCAACAGCGCCTGTAACAAAGTCTACGTTTATTGCGCCAAGTTTAGGTTCATCGCTTTTTAAAAGGCTCAGACCTTTATCGTCATAATGTAGAGTAAAGCCGCTACAACTTTGCGCCCATTGGGCTAAGTTAAAACGCGTTTCTAGCTCATTTAAATACGGGCGACACTCTTTAAAAGCACACTGAATAACCACGACACACTCCGACGAAAAATTTCAGCTGCAGTATAACAAGCGTTAACGCACTAAAATAGCTCTATATCGCTTTGGTGCGCAAGACTATGTGAGCTGGCCTCTTCTACTTTTGAGCGTAAACTGCACAGTAATTCGTTGCGGCTCTCGGTCACTTGTTTAAGCTGGTATTTTATAAATGCTAGATCACTATTTGCGGTCACTAACAGCTGCATAGTTTCGTCTAATTGAGACATGTATAAGGTTAAATCTGCAGGGTTTGCCTGTGCTTGTGTTTGTTTAATAGCGCAGTTTAGTTCATGCAGCTGCTCTATAAACTGCCTAGTGTAGTCATTCTGTACAACATTTTGGCTGGTAAGTTGCTTTACAATATCTTGCAAAGCGGTGCTGATTTGCGTGGCTTGCTCAAAGCTATTTTCGTTTCTTTCCATAGCAACGACCTTTTCGTTTGTCACCTCGAGTATGTGCGGAAATAAGTCTTTATAGCGGCCGTACAAAGCACGATCCTCAATAGGCATATTTTTGATTAACAAAGAGAGTTTGGGGTAATTTATAATGGTACTACTGCCAATATCAACAAAGCGCTCTGCATTGCGGTGCTGCTCTAAAAGCTCTTGCTCAAGCGGGCAAACTCCTGATTCCAAACTATAAAAAAAACTATTGCCTTGATACCAAAACACCACAACAACATCTAAATTTAATGGCCCAAAAAACGCTAAAAAATGCTCACTTAGCGATTGAAAGTTATGACAGTGGTAACTTTGCGCCACAAACCTGACTATCCGTCCCATATCTCCAGACTCAGCTAAAGCCATAGCGGCGGTAGTTTGTGCTTTAGCCACATCAAACCTTAGCTTTTTGCACTGCTGTCGGTACTCATAAAGTACTTTAATTCGTGCCATTAATTCTTCGGTATTAAAGGGTTTTATAATGTAGTCAGATGCGCCAACGCTGTAACCTTTAACTCTATCACTAAGCTCAACTTTAGAGGATAGAAACATAACCGCTATATCGTGTGTTAACTCATCCTCTTTTAACGCTTGGCACACTTGGTAGCCGGACTTACCGGGCATTTCTATATCGAGTAAAATGATATCTGGTGTGTGTTGTTTAGCTAGTTTAAGTCCTTGTTCGCCATCTTTGGCGTGAATAAGCTTACAAAAGCCCGCTAAAGCCTCCTCTATAATTCGATGAACATATAAGTCGTCATCAATTGTTAGTACTACCTTTGCCATGCCTTAGTCCATTTTACTGTGTATACATAAAGCATAGTACGAGAGGTTAAAATTACTAAAAACAATTGGCCAATATATTAAAAAACATAAAAAAAGCGCCATATAGGCGCTTTATAAGGTTAAGTAGTTGTTTATGCAGCTATACCACTGTGACGCAACAAAGCATCAACATTTGGCTCGCGACCACGAAACTTTTTAAATAATGCCATAGGCTCTTCACTACCACCTTTTTCTAAAATATTTTCTAAAAAGGCTTTACCTGTCTCGGCATTAAAAATACCGTCTTCTTCAAATTTAGAAAATGCGTCGGCAGAGAGTACCTCAGCCCACTTGTACGAGTAGTAACCGGCGCTGTAGCCACCTGCAAAAATATGACTAAAGCCATGTTGAAAACGATTAAACTCAGGCGGATTTACTACCGACGTGCGACTGCGTACATCATTTAGCGTTGCCTGAATTTGACACGATTGATTTGCTTGGTAATCGTGGTGAATTCTAAAGTCGAACAACGAAAACTCAATTTGACGCAGCATTTGCATACCAGAATTGTAGTTTTTAGCAGCTAGTAGCTTATCAAGTAGCTCTTTTGGTAATGGCTCTCCACTTTCAAAATGGCCTGAAATAAAGCTCAACGCTTCTTCATCGTAGCACCAGTTTTCTAAAAATTGGCTTGGTAGTTCTACGGCATCCCATGCCACACCGTTAATACCCGCAACAGGCGCAGCATCAACTTGGGTAAGCATGTGGTGAATACCATGACCAAATTCGTGAAAAAGTGTGGTTACTTCGTCATGTGTAAATAGCGCCGGTTTGTCGCCTACCGCTTTATTAAAGTTACACACTAAGTACGCAACAGGTGTTTGTAACTCACCGTTGGCGCGTATTTTACGCCCCATACAGTCATCCATCCACGCACCGCCACGTTTGCGCTCACGTGCATACAAGTCAAGGTAAAAACGACCGCGTAATGTGTTTTTGCTGTCAAAAATTTCAAAAAAGCGTACATCGTTGTGATAACTATCAAAGTCGCTTACTTCTTTTACTTTAATACCAAATAAGCGATTAACGGTTTCAAATAAACCACTAAGTACTTTATCTGCAGGGAAGTAAGGGCGCAGTACTTCATCTGAAATTGCGTATTTTTCTTGCTTGAGTTTTTCGCTGTAATAACCAAAATCCCATGCTTGAAGCTCAGATATACCGTGTTTTTGCTCGGCATAGGCTTTTAGCTCTGCCACTTCTTGCTCTGCTTGTGGCTTAGACTTAGCGGCTAAATCTTCTAAAAAAGAGAAAACTTGCGCTGGCGATTCGGCCATTTTAGTTGCTAATGATTTTTCAGCGTAGTTATTAAACCCTAACAGCTGCGCTAGTTCATGGCGAAGTGCAAGCTCTTCTTCCATTATGGCTGAATTATCAAACTCACCTGCATTAGGGCCTTGATCTGAAGCGCGGGTGCAAAATGCCGTGTAGGTTTCTTTGCGCAGTTCGCGGTCATCTGCGTAGGTCATAATTGGCAAATAAGACGGAAAATCAAGTGTAAATACCCAGCCGTCTAAGCCTTTGCTTTTCGCTGTTTCGCTGGCAAGCGCTAACGCCGACTCTGGCAAGCCTGCCAATTGGCTTTCATCGGTAATGTGTTTATGCCATGCAAGTGTTGCATCCATTACGTTGTTGCCAAACTTAGAAGCAAGTTCAGATAAACGCGTGCTAATTTCGCCATAGCGCTTTTGATCGTCTGCTGATAAGGCAATGCCTGAAAGTTTAAAATCACGTAGGGCGTTAGTTATAGTTTTTTGTTGCGCAGTGCTCAGAGTTTTAAATTCATCGCTGTTAAAAAGCGTATTATACGCCTCGTACAGGCCTTGATGCTGCCCGACAAATGTTGAGTACTCAGATATTAGCGGTAGGCATTGTTCGTAGGCTTCACGCAGCTCGTCGTTATTCATCACTGAATTAAGGTGCGACACCGGTGAAAACATACGCGAGAGTTTGTCATCGGCTTCTTCAAGGGGTAGTACTAAATCATTCCATGTAAACGAGCCTTTGGCTAACACGTCATCGATGGCTTTACGACATTGCTCTATACCGTGCTTTAGTGCCGGTACTACGTACTCTGGCTTTATTTTTGAAAACGGGGGTAAGCCTTCAAGGCCAATGAGTGGATTTGTTTGTGCTTCGCTCATGAATTTTCTCAATTTATTTGACTATGAATTTGAAGTTGGGGCAAAACGTTGAAATACAAGCCTCCATTAATGGGTCTAATATAGCTTAGGTTGAAACTGATCGGCACAATAAAGGATTTCGTTTGTTGTGTTTATCGGCTTTTTAGCGTGTTGTGCTGGGTGACTTGCACTTAGCATATGCTATCATCGGCACATTATAGTTAAATATATTTTTGAGGATTAAACATGGCTCAGCATTTTGATTACATTGCGATTGGTGGTGGTAGTGGTGGTATTGCCTCTGCTAACCGTGCAGCAATGCGTGGCGCTAAAGTAGCGCTTATCGAAGCAAAACACATGGGTGGCACCTGTGTGAATGTAGGCTGTGTGCCTAAAAAAGTAATGTGGCATGGCGCACAAGTTGCTGAAGCAATTAATTTATATGCACCGGATTATGGCTTTAATGTAGAAGTAAAAGACTTTAACTGGAGCAAGTTAGTCGAAAGCCGTGAAGCTTACATAAGCCGTATTCATAAAGGATATGACAATGGTTTAGCAAACAACGGTGTAACCGTAATTAATGGTTTTGCTAAATTTGTTGATAACAAAACCGTAGAAGTAAACGGCGAGCATTACACAGCTGATCATATTTTGATTGCAGTAGGTGGACGCCCGCATACACCTAATATCCCAGGTGCTGAGTACGGTATAGATTCAAATGGCTTTTTTGAGCTTACAGAGCAACCAAAGCGAGTGGCAGTCATTGGCGCAGGCTATATTGCTGTAGAGCTTGCCGGTGTATTGCATGGCCTAGGTACTGAAACTCACTTATTTGTGCGCAAACATGCACCGCTTCGTAATTTTGATACGCTACTGGTTGATACTCTAGTAGATATCATGAAAAAAGAAGGCCCAACACTACACACCGAATGCTCGCCTAAAGAAGTGGTTAAAGAGAGTGATGGTAGCTTAACTATACATTTTGAAAATGGTTACAGCCAAAACGTTGACCAAGTTATTTGGGCAATTGGTCGTGAGCCAAGCACCGATGTAATTAACATTGCAGTTACAGGGGTTGAGCTAAATAGCTCTGGTTATGTAAAAGTAGATGAATATCAAAATACAAACGTACCTGGCATTTATGCTGTAGGCGATATTATTGAGCACGGTATTGAACTTACACCTGTCGCTGTAAAAGCCGGCCGTACCTTATCAGAGCGTTTATTTAATAAAGACCTGCCTGATGATTTAAAAATGGATTATAGCCTTGTACCTACCGTGGTATTTAGTCACCCACCTATCGGTACTATTGGTGAAACCGAGCAAGAAGCGATTGCTCGCCATGGCGAAGAAAACGTAAAAGTGTACAAGTCGGGCTTTGCTGCAATGTACACTGCCGTAACGCAGCATCGCCAACCGTGTGCCATGAAGCTGGTATGTGTAGGCCCTGAAGAAAAAGTTGTTGGTTTACACGGCATTGGTTTTGCCGTTGATGAAATGATTCAAGGCTTTGCGGTAGCAATGAAAATGGGCGCAACTAAAGCTGATTTTGATGCGGTTGTTGCGCTGCACCCAACAGGCTCTGAAGAGTTTGTTACTATGCGCTAAGCGCAGGCCTGTTATAATTTTAAAAGCCCTTGCTCTGTTTGAGTAAGGGCTTTTTTATGCCGTGTGCATTTATACCAATACTACACAACTGATTAACCCAATACACCACAAACAACACACAGGGTATACATCTAACCCATTAATTTAACTATATAAATTTTAGACCTCAAAATATTTAAAAAGTTTCGATAATGTTTTGGCTTTTAGCTTATTTTGTAATTACACTCCGCGCATTGTTTTCTATTTGAGCTTATTATGTTTTTACTGCGATCGTTTATCTACTTACTGTGCTTAGCAGGTGTAGCTTTTTTAATCCAGCTTGAAGGCTTTGATTTACAGCAAAACGCACTCTACAGTGAAGAAACGCTTACTGAACACATGCAAGATATTTTAACGCTTCTAAGTTCTATTTTGTTTTTTTATGCCTCACGTATCAATTCACAACTTAAGATAGCCTGCGTATCATTAGCGTCCCTAACGGCAATGATGTTCGTAAGAGAATTTGATACATACCTTGATATGTATGTGTTTGATGGCGCATGGCAAACTATTGTGTACACTCTGTTAGCCTTGATAATACTGTATTTAGTCACTCAAAAAGGGCATATTTATAGCTCCCTAAAAGCGTATGCACATACACCAAGCTATGGTATTTGCTTATCTGGCTTGGTTACTTTACTAGCGTTCTCAAGAATGATGGGAAAAGGTGAGTTTTGGCAAGCGGTTATGGCAGAGCATTATGTACGTGTGGTTAAAAACATTATTGAGGAAGGCATAGAAACCCTAGGCTACACGCTTATTTTTATCGCTGCTATTGAGCTTGTATTGTTTTGCCAAAAACACGCTAAACACGCGCAGGATTCTATTACACAGCGAGCAGCCTAGCTGTAAATAAGTCATTTTATACAGGTTAAATTTGCTAATTTGTTTGATTACTCAATATACTTAGCGTGCTTATTTTTACAACTATTTGGATGTTATGCTCACAGACATACTCATGCACCCTTTTTTAGTTTCTGTACTCGTACTTGCCATCGCGTTTGTACTTAAAGTACTGCTTGATAAACTAGCAAGAAACCGCGCAGAAAAAAAAGAAAAAGACATTCGTTACATCACCCATAACATTAAGCACTTTATTAATTTTGTTATGGTGCTGTCGCTTTTGTTTGTATGGTCTACCGAAATACAAAATTTTGCACTGTCTATTGCCGCGTTTGCGGTGGCTATTGTGCTTGCAACGCGCGAGTTTATACAGTGTGTTATTGGTTTTTTTTACCTTGTTACAACACGCCCATTTAAAGTCGGTGATTGGATACAAGTAGGTGATTACTTTGGCGAAGTAGCTGAGACTGATTGGATAAAAACCACATTACATGAAATTGATATGCATACATATCAGTTTTCTCGTAAAACAATTTACATCCCTAATAATAAGCTTATAACCAGCTCAATCAAAAACTTAAATTTTGTAAAACGCTTTACCACGCACCATTTTACAATTGTAAGAAGAGAAAGCTTTAACCCTTATCCTATTTATGAGGCACTAAACGAAAAAGCGAAGCTATTTTGTAAAGAGTTTGAGGAGGTTGCTAGCCGCTATAACTCAATGATAGAGCGCAAGTTAGATGCTAAAATTTCTGGGCCTGAACCCGTAATACATTTTAGTACCACGGAGCTTGGTGAGTTTAAAGCTAACTTTACACTGTTTTGCCCAACTCATAACGCCTTGGAGATTGAGCATAAGTTAACTGAGTGTTTTATGAACTTGTGGTACGAAGAAGCGAAGAAAAACAAAGAAACAAAAAGCGAGGCTTAAGCCTCGCTCATATAACTTTTAAAGCACAAATTGCTTCGCGCTATTGTTTTATGCGGTGCCGCCTACTGTAAGTTGGTCTACTTTAAGACTTGGTTGGCCTACCCCTACCGGCACGCTTTGGCCATCTTTACCACACACGCCTACGCCTTTATCAAGCGCTAAATCGTTACCCACCATAGAAATGTGCTGCATAACCTCTGGGCCATTACCAATTAGCGTTGCGCCTTTAATTGGCTGGGTAATTTTACCGTTTTCAATTAAATACGCCTCTGATGCGCTAAATACAAACTTACCTGAAGTTATATCTACTTGGCCGCCACCAAAATTTGGGGCAAACACCCCTTTTTTAACTGAGCTGATAATATCGGCTTGGCTGTGCTCGCCACCTAACATATAGGTGTTAGTCATACGTGGCATAGGTAAATGCGCATACGACTCACGACGTGCATTACCTGTTGGGTTTACGCCCATTAAACGCGCATTGAGCTTATCTTGCATGTAGCCTTTTAATATACCGTTCTCGATGAGTACGTTATAAGCTGCAGGTGTGCCTTCATCGTCAACATTAAGTGAACCACGGCGATCAGCCATGGTGCCATCATCCACTACAGTACACAGCTCAGATGCAACTTTTTGCCCTACTTTACCGCTAAATGCCGACGCGCCTTTACGGTTAAAGTCGCCTTCAAGGCCGTGCCCTACTGCTTCGTGTAACAACACGCCTGGCCAACCATTACCAAGTACAACTTCCATTGTGCCAGCGGGTGCATCAATTGCCTCTAGGTTTACTTTAGCTTGGCGTACGGCTTCTTCGGCAAAGCCCATCCAGCGCGGCTTGCCTTCAACTAGCTCTTTAAAATAACCATAATCTAAACGTGCACCGCCCCCTGCGCCACCGCGTTCACGGCGGCCATTTTTTTCAAGCAAAACGGAGCAGTTTAAACGAATAAGCGGGCGTATGTCGGTTGCAAAGGTACCATCGCTGGCAGCAATTAATACTTCTTCGTATACCGCCGACATTGAGCTAATTACTTGCTGTGCATCAGGGGCAAGTTCGCGAATGTAGTTTTCAAGCTCACGTAGTAAACTCACTTTGTCGCTGTCACTCATGCTTGATATGGGCTGATGCGGTGCAAATTGCGCTTTTGCTTTCACGTCGCTAAACACTTTAATGGTTTTATCTGCGCCCGCATCAGCAATGCTACGAGCTGCGGTTGCCGCTTTGTTTAACGCTTCAAGGTTAATGGCATCAGAGTAAGAAAAGCCCGTTTTTTCGCCACTAACGGCACGTACACCTACGCCGCGCTCAACGTTGTAAGAGCCTTCTTTTATTAAACCGTCTTCAAGTACCCATGACTCATGATGGCTTGATTGAAAGTATAAATCGGCGTAGTCCACTTTGTGCTGATGAATATACCCTAGCGTTTTTTCGAGTTCTTCTCGATTTAGCTGGCTGTCGTGTAATAAATGCTGTTCAACCGAATTCATAATAAATGCTCTCTAAATCGTTGATGAGATTGCACAGGCATATCTCGTCTAATTTTATTTAACTGGTTTAGATCAGCGTAACCGCTAATAAACCCGACCCCGTTTTCACGTGTAGCTAATTGCTCACCCCACGGAGAAATAATCATACTGTGGCCGTATGTTTGGCGACCATTTTGATGCGTTCCATACTGCGCCGCTGCAACAACGTAACATTGTGTTTCTATTGCTCGCGCTGTTAACAATGGCTGCCAATGTGCTTGCCCGGTAGGGACTGTAAACGCACTAGGTACTAACATTATTTCAGCCCCTTGGCGCGCAAGTGCATTAAACAATCCACTAAAGCGCAAATCATAACATACTGTTAAGCCAATTTTGCCAAATGGTGTAGCAACCACTACAACATCATCACCGGATTGGGTAAAGTCTGACTCTCGATAGCTGGCGGTTTTATCCGCCACATCAACGTCAAATAAGTGCATTTTGTTATACGTAGCAACGCATTCACCTTGCTCATTGAATAAATGCGAAGCTGCATAGTATTTATTATTTTTGCTTGGCTCGGGGACAGTGCCCGTATTTAACCAAATAGCATGCTTTTTACAGAGTAAACTTAATTGCTTTTTATAGTGGCTAATGCGCTTAGCAACCTTTAACGTCTCATGGCCACTTTTACTAAATACTAAAAACGCTTCGGGTAGGCACACAAGCAAAGGCCTAGCTGCGGGTAGTTTATTTAATGCATTGGCAAGGGTTGCCATGTTTTCATCGGGGTTGGTGCCTGAGCACATTTGCAAAGCAACTATATTAGGGCTTACTGTACTCATTGTGCTGCTTTTACCGCTGCATCTTTAAGTGTAAGCGTGCTAGTTGCTTGCGGCTGATTTTGTGCAGCTTGCGGTAAGGTAACCTCCTTACTTTTGCGATCAAGCTCTTGCACTACAGGGTCATTCATTTTACCCGTTACCTTAAAGTTAATTTCTGAGATCACCCTTGCTGAATGAATAACTTTATCAAGCGCGAGTGCCGCAAGCCCCGTAACAGGGTTGACCATCCAAGCCACAATGACTGGAATGCTTGATGTTACTTGTGGTGCCACAGCTAAATCGTAATCGATTTCTAGGGTATTTAAATTAGCATAGCCGTTAATGGTTAAATCGGCTGGTACGCCATCCATTTTGGTATTTTTAGTGTAGGCTATGCCTTTATCTAACTGCATAGAGCCTTTTAAATTGTTATAAAAAAAACCTTTTGAAAATACATCTCTAAAGTCGAGTTTTAATTTACGTACTAACGAATCAAGGCTGAGTAGTGAAAAAACACGTGCGCCACCATCGCTTATTTCAGCAATGTGCCCTTCACCTAAGTTCCATTTAACTTCACCGCCTAAACTCGGTATATCAAAATCATACGGGGCACCTTGCCATGCAAGGGTGTAGTTAATATCAGCCTTTGAGTCTTTTATTGCAGTAGTGATATCAAACTCGTTAAATAAAGCACCTATATCATCACTTTTAAGCTCACCATCAAATTGTGTAAAGCCGCCTTGCCATTGCCCCTTGGTATGTAAAATATGATCGCCCTTATCAACCACAAGCTCAGAAATAGTCAGCTTATCACCTTCACCAACTAGCGAAGCGCTAACCTGATCAAGCTGATAACTGGCCACTTTACAATCTGCACATTCAAACTCTATTGCAGGTATTTTATTAAGCCATGCTAAGTCTTGCTCTGGCAGTACATCAATGTTCTCAAGATCTTCCTCTACTTTAGGTGCAAAATTAAGCCTTAAGTAATCACTATTAATACGTATTGGTTGGCTGGGTTGAGAGCTTGGAATAAACACGCCGGCGCGAAGCTCTTTGGCATTGAGCTTTAAATATAAATCGTTTTGTTGTGGTGCTAAGCGCATTTCAAAATCGTTAAAAATAATGTCGCTCACGTTCACCTTGTCAATATGCGCAACCACTTCATTTAATGGCGGCATAATACCGGGAGATTGCTGCTCAGGTTTAGCTTTAGCGGCTTTAATAATTTGGTCGATTAATTCAAACCATGCTTCTAGTTGTGTTTGCTCAAGGTTGATATTAACGCTAAAATCTTTTTGGTTTAGTCCTAAATCTTGCTCACCGAGTACGATATGCATATTGCTAAATTGCGGCTGGCCATTTTCTAAAATCGCATTAAAATAAAGCTGTTGATTAGCATTAGCTGTAATAAGGTTTGAGATATCATCACCTTGCACAACGCCACTCAGCGGCCAAATTTGCTCACTAGTTTTGTTATATGGTGCAGGTAATGTGCTTGTTAAGCCACGCAGCTCTGAGCTAACTTGAGCGCGATAATTAAAGCCTTGTTCGGTAAAATTAAGGGTAAGGCCTATATCAACGTCACTTTGCCCATTTAGGTAGCCTTTCAGCACGCCTTGCGCTTGGGTTGTTAGTGTATCTGCATTTAAAAGCGCCGTTATATCAATATTAGCGGTGTACTGCTGTGCTTCGCTTTGACTACGGTAGTCAATACTCAGCGGCATTCCCAACCAAGTAGCGCTAGCGTTTTGCATGCTAATTGTATCGTTTTCAAAACTAAGCTCGCCGTTTAATTTTTCAAGCGCAATACCTGGAGCCGAAATATAAACAGGTAAATCGTTTAGTTTTACTTTGCCGCTTACACTGGCTCCGCCTTTAAATTTAGAGCCAATTAAAAGCGTGACACTTGCATCGGCTTCCCCTTTGCCCTGTACCACTTCAAAAATATTAGCTAGGGGGTTTGCAATCGGCGTGGCGGCAAAAAAGTCGTACAGTTTTTCCATTTGCGCACGTTTATCTATTTGTACAATGAGTTCATCAGCATTCATTAAGTCAGCAATACTGACTTGCACGCTATCGCCTACTTCTAAATTAACTAACTGGCCTTGCTGGCTATAAATATCCATACGTTCGTTAGCAAAATGCAGTTGTACGTTTGCATTAGTAACTGCTGGCCAATTGGGGTCAAACGCGTATGTTGCATTATCTATTTGCGCGAGTACATCGAATTGGCCGCTGCCATCTGTGAAAGGAAAACCTGAAAGCGGGCCCGCAAATAATACTTGCGCTTTAGCTACTTCGCCCCCTTTTATTGCGCCGTTTAAGTAGCTTACAAGTTGAGGGCTCATTGCCTTTAAAGGAAAATAGTGACCTGCTACGGTGGCATCATCGGCATAGGCTTCTGCGTAAAGATCTAAACGGGGATCGTCGCTAAGGTTTACATTTAGTTCAGCCGCTAAGGTCACTTCGTTATTATCAAACCAAATATTATTGCTACTTACACGCCAGTAATTATCTATTTTTGCTAAATCCAGATCGATATTAATTTGGTTGTAATCAATATTTTTACTGAAGCTATCGCCGGTTATTAAAGTGCCGTTTTCACCAAATATTTGTACTCGCCCGCGCTGCTGATTTATTAGCCCAGATACTCTAAGCGCTTGCGCTGCAGGAATACCTGACACTTCTTGCCAGCCAATATTATTTGCTGAAAACCAAAGCTGCCACATTTCATTTGGGTTGAGCTCTAGGTAGGCTTGATCAATAAAACCACTTGGTTTGCGGTTTAAAAGTGGCTGTAATGCTTCAAAATTAGTTAACGAAGCCAAGTTACCCAGTAAAGAAAGATCAACCTGCTGCAGCCACACTTTATTGTGCTTACCTAAGTTGGCCTCAAATTCTAGACTTGGCCAGGTTGTATCGTTATTACTAAATGCTAAGCCCGTGCTTTTTAAGTGCCAAGCGTTTGCCTCAGGAAATAAATGAAATCCCCCTTCGCTTAAACTTACTTGCTTAGCTTGCTGGCCATTTTGCCAATGAACAAAACTGGGTAACCACTGCATTTTTACATCGCTGATAAAACCATTTTCGAGCTTAAGCCAAGACTTTAAGTTTATGTCAGTGTAAAGCTGTTGTTTTTCAGTATTAATATATTGCGCTAACCAGTTAGATACATCTACGCTATTTGCTTGTACGTAAATATCACCTGCAATTTGCTCTATGGTTTTACCGCTTAGTGCGATACGTGCGTCAAAGCTTCCAACACTAATGCCAGGCAAGGCCAGACTACCACTTCCTAGGTGTTGTTTTTCTTGGTTTTGCCATACTATGTTTTCGAGTAGCAGCTTACGCTCTTTGCCATCTTCTAAAATAAAATTAATGCTCGAATTTTCAATCGCAAAGTGGCCTGTGTCACCTAAAAACAGCTCTTCAATTAACTCCTTTTGTTCAAACGAGACATCCTCATTATTGGAGTTATTCAACAAGTTTTGAATATTTACGCTAGTGTGAAAGCCATTAATTACAAAGTAATTAGACTTGAGCTGAAAAGCTTTAATGCTCTCCCATAAATTAAGCTCTAGGCTGGTTTTGGCTATAGTAAGTGATATAGGGGCAGTTTCGTTGTCTTTAAACGATAAATCTTCTAACACCAAGGCAGGGCCGGCACCATGCCAACTGGCAGAGATTGCGCCAATAGAAAGACTAATGGCAAATTTATCGTGCAGGTAGGCTTCTATATCGCCTTTGTAGTCGTTTGCATAAGGTAAGGTGTACTTTAAAATAGAAACAATTACGGCCAGTAATACTAAAATTATGGCGCAGGTTTGCCATAACTTTCTAAAACAAAAAAAACAGACCGCTTTCGTTTTCATTACATCATTACCACATCAAACTGCTCTTGGCTGTATAGGCTCTCTGTTTGGATATTGACCTGCTTACCAATAAATAGTTCAAGTTCGGCTAGGTTATGGTACTCGTCGTTGAGTAAGGCTTCACTTACCGCAGGCGCTGCATAGACCATAAATTTATCAGCATCGTAAGCACGATTAACACGCACTATTTCGCGCAGTATTTCGTAACATACGGTTTCAACTGTTTTTTGTGAGCCACGCCCTGAGCAAGCAGGACACACATCACACAAAATATGCTCAAGGCTTTCTCGGGTACGCTTTCGGGTCATTTCGACTAAGCCTAATGCGCTTAAGCCATTTATATTAGCTTTTGCACGGTCTTTAGATAACGCAGTTTCTAATGAGTGCAGTACTCTGCGTTTATGATCCTCGCTGATCATATCGATAAAATCGATAATAATAATGCCGCCTAAATTACGCAATCGTAGCTGCCTAGCTATGGCTGATGTGGCCTCAACATTGGTATTAAAAATGGTCTCTTCTAAGTTGCGATGCCCTACAAACGCGCCGGTATTCACATCAACCGTGGTCATCGCCTCGGTTTGGTCGATAATTAAATAACCGCCTGACTTGAGTGTAACTTTACGATGTAGCGCTTTTTGAATTTCAGTTTCAACGTCAAATAAATCAAAAATTGGGCGCTCGCCAGGGTAGTACTCAAGTGCCTGCGACAGTAACGGCACAAACTCTTCAGTAAACAGCTTTAGTTCTTGGTAGGTTAGCTTAGAGTCAACCCTAATGCGTTCCATATCTTCCCCTACGTAATCGCGTAGGGTTCTAAACGCAAGTGTTAAGTCTTCGTGTAATATACTGGCTTTATTGGTTTTTTGTCGGCGTGATACAATTTTTTGCCACAGCTTTTGTAAAAATTCAGCATCGTGTCTTAGCTCTGCCTCACTTGCTCCCTCAGCTGCTGTACGAACAATAAAACTGCCGTTATCGTCGCCATACTCTGCTACTATTTTTTTAAGGCGTGCACGCTCTTCTTCAGTCTCTATACGCTGGCTTACGCCAACATGGGTCGCGTCTGGCATAAATACTAAATAACGCGAAGGAATCGTAATATCAGTCGTCAGACGAGCGCCTTTAGTGCCAAGAGGATCTTTGACCACTTGCACCATAATGTATTGGCCTTGACGTACCAGCTCACGGATATCTTGTACTTTTTTAATGGGTTCGTCATCAACCCCCTCAACTATTGAGGCACTATTAACTATGTCTGATGCATGTAAAAAAGCGGCTTTTTCTAATCCAATATCAACAAACGCAGCTTGCATACCTGGTAGTACGCGACTTATTTTGCCAAGGTAAATATTACCTACAATCCCTAAGTTGCCAATTCGCTCTAGTTGAATTTCTTGTAATACACCGTTTTCTATTAAGGCAACACGGCTTTCACTTGGTGTGACATTTATTAATAGCTCTGTACTCATGTTACCTTCTTAAAAATGCATGTAATAATTGTTCGGTCTCATATAAAGGTAAGCCCACAACTGCAAAATAGCTACCTGCAATGTGTGTAACAAAGCGACCACCTAAGCCTTGAATGCCATAACCGCCGGCTTTATCTTGCGGCTCGTTTGACTCCCAATAGCTATTTATTTCTTCATCGCTAAGGGTTTTAAAGGTTACATCGGTACTCACCACACAGCTGAGTACATTGCTTGGTGAAGCAAAAGCGACTGCTGTAAGCACTTGATGTGTATTACCCGATAAACGTTTGAGTGTTGCAACGAAATCGTTTTTGTCGCGTGGTTTACCCAGCGATTCGTTATCAATAACAACCACAGTATCGCTACCAAGCACAGGGCGGTCTGTGTAACCGAGTTCGACACCAGTTTGTGCTTTTAAACGGGCCAAACGCTCAACCAAGTCATAGGGTGTCTCGTTTGCGAGGGGACTTTCATCTGCATCAACACTAAATTGTTCAAACTTAATGCCTAGCTGACTCAGCAACTCTTTACGTCGCGGGGAGGCTGATGCCAAATATACTGCGGTTGTCATTACCTGATCCTAAAATGTCTACGGTATTTACGAAGAAGTAAAAAGACCCAAAACCAACTGACCATGCCGGTTACCACTGGCCAAAGGTATTGTGGATTAAAATAAACACCTAATAAAAAGTGGTTTAACCAAAATTGCATTAAGTGATACAGGGTTAAAAATAATCCTATCAACAAGCTTTGTTGCCAAAGCGAAAAATTACGTATTTTTTGAAAATTACTCGCCGTCACAAATATGCAAATAGAGTATGTAAGTGAGTTTACGCCCAGTGGCGAACCCAATGCTAAATCCATAAGTAGACCAACAATCCATGCGGTACCAATATTCAATCTATGCGGTACTGCCAATGACCAGTACATTAATACCAGTAATACCCAGTCGGGCCTAAAAGGTTCAAACGAAAAAGGCAGTGGCATTAATGCCATAATTAAAGCAAAAAAGATGCTTAGGGCAATTAACAATGAATAACGATTAATCATCGCTGATTTGCTCCTGTTGATTGCGCCATAAAATAACCAACAAACGAATACGATCTAGCTGTGCAATAGGCTCTGCAAATACTTGGGCAAATGGGCGGCCTTCGTCACGGTTTATTTCGGTAACAACAGCCACCGGATAACCTTCAGGGAACGTACCACCTAGTCCCGAGGTAACAAGTACATCGCCAATGCGAACATCTAGGCTATGAGGTACATGCGAAAGTTTAACCACATTAATTTTACCAATACCTTCTACCACTGTGCGTACGTCGTTTCGCAAAATACGCACCGGCGTAGCATGAGTTGTGTCGGTCATAAGTAATACACGCGATGTAGTAGAACCAACTTTAGTAAGCTGCCCAACAACGCCCATTTCGTCAATGACAGCTTGACCTTCGCTTAGGCCGTCGGTAGTACCGCGGTTAATAACCACTTGATGACTATAAGGGTTTGAGTGAACAGAAAGCACCTGAGCTATTTTTTTACGATTAGATTGCTTAGCCGATGAGCCAAGTAACGCGCGTAACTTTTGATTTTCACGAGCTAAAAATTGGTACTGCTGCAATTGCTCGCTTTGTAACATTTGCTTTTTTTTCAGTGCTTCGTTTTCGCTCAGTAGCTGTTCGCGAGTGTGAAGGCTTTTAGCACCTAAGCTAAATAATTCGTAAGGCAGGTTGGCAACGTAAATTAATGGACTGACAAGTGTGTTGAGGCTAGTACGCACAACCGTGCCGCCTTGCGTAAACTTATCGCCCGCAATGAGCATTATACTCAAAAGCACTGCGACAAAAAGTCGCAGTTGCAAAGAGATGGTTTGTCCAAACAGTAATTTCATTAATCGTAACTAAAAACGTCACCACCATGAACATCAATCATTTCAAGAGCTTTACCGCCACCACGTGCTACACATGTCAGTGGGTCATCGGCAACAACCACAGGAATGCCTGTTTCTTCCATTAATAAACGATCTAAATCTTTTAATAGTGCGCCACCGCCAGTTAGCACCATACCGTGAGCAGAAATATCTGATGCAAGCTCAGGTGGTGATTGCTCAAGGGCAACCATTACAGCACTTACAATGCCCATTAGCGGCTCTTGTAGCGCTTCTAAAATCTCGTGCGAGTTAAGTGTAAATGAGCGAGGTACACCTTCTGCTAAATTACGACCGCGTACTTCAATTTCAATAGGTTCATCGGTTTTAAATGCAGAGCCAATTTGGTGTTTAATATTTTCGGCAGTTGCTTCACCAATTAGGCTACCAAAATTACGGCGCACATAATTGATAATGGCTTCATCAAACTTATCGCCACCAATACGCACAGACGATGAGTAAACAACCCCGTTTAGTGAAATAATTGCTACTTCGGTAGTACCACCACCAATATCAACAACCATAGAGCCGGTTGCCTCTGATACGGGTAGCCCTGCACCAATTGCGGCGGCCATTGGCTCTTCAATTAGGTAAACTTCGCGAGCGCCAGCACCCATTGCTGATTCGCGTATTGCGCGTTTTTCTACTTGGGTTGCACCACACGGTACACAAATAAGTACACGCGGGCTTGGGCGCATAAAGTTATTGTTGTGCACTTGTTTTATAAAGTGTTGTAACATTTTTTCGGTTACATAAAAGTCGGCTATTACCCCGTCTTTCATTGGGCGAATTGCTTTAATATTACCCGGTGTACGCCCTAGCATTTGCTTTGCTTCTGTACCCACAGAAGCAACACTTTTAGGTCCACCAGCGCGTTCTTGACGAATTGCAACCACTGAAGGCTCGTTAAGTACAATACCTTCTTCTTTTACATAGATAAGGGTATTGGCTGTACCCAAGTCGATCGATAGATCGTTTGAAAAAATACCACGGAGTTTTTTAAACATGAGGCTGGATGACCTTTGAAATACGTTCTTATGTTAGCTGTACTCACTTTAACATGCCTAATTAGATGAGCAATATAAAGCACAGCTACCTTTGTTAATTTGTGAAAAAAGGAAGCTAGGCTTCCTTGGTTAAATGCTATCGTTCGCGGACTAAGCGAAAGCCAATGTAGTTAGATCTAAAATCTGGCGCTAAAATTAAACGTGTTGAAGCTCGAGCAAGGCTCGGTGCAAAGTTCCACGCCCCGCCTCTTACTGCAACATCAGATTCGCCTGACTCTTTAGCTGTCCATTCCCACACATTGCCTACGGTGTCGTATAATCCAAATGCGTTAGGAGAAAAAGAACCCACCGGTGCTGCACGTTTGTTTGACCATTCGCTACCACACCAACCACAGTTAGCTAAATTTTTACCTATTTCGTTACCCCAAGGGTATTCTGTTTCTGTACCTGCACGAGCGGCGTATTCCCATTCAACTTCATTAGGTAAACGGTACTGCTGGCCAGTTTCGCCAGAGAGCCATTCGGCGTACGCTTTCGCGTCGTTAAATGTTAAGCACACAGCAGGAAAATCGCTGCTTTGCTCAAAACCTGGGTTACGCCAGTTTAAATTAGCTTCCCATACGGGTTCGCCATTTAAATAATAAGCACACCCTTTGTTTTGCTCAGCTTGTGTTTTATATCCTGTGCTTGCTACAAACGCTTCGTAGGCACCTACGGTAACCTCCTTGGTTTGCATAGCAAATGAGCTGGCTATTACTTTTTCAATAACAGGGCGTTCATTCGCTAAACCATTGCCGTTAATATCGCCCATCTTAAATTTACCAGCGGGCACAACTACAACATTGCTTTGTACGTTAGCACTGCGCGTAGTACTTGCGGTACGATTTGCAGGCTTTGGTTGCTCGCGAGTGTAAGCCGGTGCAGCAATCGACTCAGACTTTTTTACTAAATTAGCATGAATAGTCTGTGCTTTTGTTAAATCAACTCTTACTTTGTAAGGCTTATAACCTAGTTTACGGATCTCTATGTTATGCACCCCACGCGGTAAACGAGTAACTAAGCGCGTAGAGCCAAAGCTCACCCCATCAATAAACACTTCATCATCATAAACATTTGAACGTAAAGTCAACTCAACTTGCTGATTTTTTTCTTTATTTATAATTGATGGATAGTTTTTTTTTGTAGGTGCAGATTTTACTGAATAATCACGCACTGGCTGTTTACTCATTCGCGATACCGCCACTGTGCCGTTATTATCCGTGGCATTGCTGAATGTTAACTGACTATCAGAGTAGGTTGCGCCGTAACCTGGCTGATACGCTGTTGCTAGTGGTGAGCCATATTCAGAACAATAACGATTATCTACGCTTAATAAGCTACATAAACGACTACTATTTACTTCGCCGCGCATCGTTACGCTTAAATTAACGTTGTAATTACCTTGTCCGCTAAATGCACTGTTAACTACGTGGCTATTTAAAATTTGTACCTGTGCACCTGCCATATTGCGTTTTGGCTCAACAATGCGCTCTTCTGTTAAGTTAGCAAATATTTGATCAATAAAACGCTTTGTGGCTTTTTGTAAGCCCATCTGTTGGCCGCGTTGCTCACAGGCAGCAAGTGTTTCAGTGCGCTTACAGTTTATTGTGTGGTTTACCTCAAGTGTCCCTTCGCGGGTAAACTCATTTCGTAAACGCTCTACTCGAGCTGTAGTTAGTTGCTCTTTTAAGCTCTCTAAAGTGTTTAACAAGGTATGTTTTGCAACACGAATTTGCTCAATATCTTTTCGATGAGATGCAATTGCCGCCAACTGCATTGAGATGTCGTCTTTATTTTGCTTGTGATCAACCACTGCTTTTTGATAGCGCGACTGAGCAGCGCTAATATCAAGTGTTGGGTCATCAATTAAACGGCGATACATTTCATTCATCGCATCCAGGGCTTGGTTTTTTTCTTTATCGAGCTCTGTAGAGCGAGAACGAAGTAATTCAAGCTGGTTTTGTAACTGACTTTCTTCTTTTAAGTGTTTTTCAAGTATTTGTGTCGAGTTATCGTATTCTGTTTGTTTAATACTGATCTCTGACTCAATTCCAGTTACTGTTGCTGTGTCTTGTGCAAACGCACTACTAGCTAACATACTAGCGGAAATTAATAGAGATAAAGGAGCAATTCGCATATATTCCAGTCCCAAAAAGCGGCAATTATTTGGTCGTTATTATTGTTTATTAAAGTGTACTCATTTTTGAAGACTGAATACTTTTTAACCTTCAAAAATCAATACACCCAATGCCTTATGCTATTTACTTGAAGCACAAAACACAAGCTTTGTTCAATTATTATCTTAGTTTACAACTATTCTCTTGTTTCACGCCAGTAAATAACCCGATCATTTCCTCTAAAGCGACCAAATTGCAAAATAGCGTGGGGATCTTGTTGTGAATTATCACCAAGCCAATCCCACTTTAACCAATTTTTTGTTTCATATTCTACCGTAAAGGTACCCCCCCCATTTGGCATAGCATAAATTGAATTATTAACCGGGTAGCTACCGGCTTCGAGTTGCCCAGCGCTGCCATTACTATACTCATAGGTTAATAGTGGCGTTGATGGCGAAACTTGCGATAACTGTGGATGCTCAAATACGCTGCAATTATCTTCGCTATTTAACACAAAACCTGAGCCATTATAGTACTGAGCCTGCATAGGGACCCGTAATGGGTCTAAATCAGAGCCGGAATTGTTGCCTAGCACTAAGCGTCCAAATCGAAAGTCGATTGGCACATCGTTTAAACGCACGCTATTGCACCCAGTACTGATGCAGTTTGCTTGTGTGTTCGGTTCATCATTTGCATCGATTAACGTTGCACCTTCTCTGTTAGTTACAGTAGCCATAAGACTAACCATAGAAAATGGGCCATCGGGGTTATTAGTCGCCAAACGCGTTAACATGGCCGTACTATCACTCATTTGCCATTGCCCATCGGCAAGGGTGTTCCAACTATTGCTGCTTATATTAGCTATTCGGCTGGTTAGTGTTGTTGCTGGTACATAATTACCAGCTTGATTGTTTTCGGCATTTATTTGTACTTGCGCTTTTTCAAAACCTTGCTTGTAATTAGCCATTAATTGATTGTTATGATTAAGCGCCTGTACGGTAAAGCCAAGCTCAAAGGGCTGATCTAAATACGTTAAATTACTGCCTAACTGTGTACATTGCGCAGCAGCTTGAACACCTAAAACTTGATAATGCGATGGAGCAAACCGCCCTACGTTGTTTAGCTGTCCTTTTACATCGCCTACACCAAAATAATCGCCATCTTGCAAACCCGCGAATACGTTTATAATACCCACTTGGTCATAAGCGTACTGCGATATGGATTCACTTAAACTACCTGTATCGGTAAACGCATTAGTATTTAGCGCGTCAATTTGCCCCTCAGTCCCTGAACCGGGTAAAACCAAGCTATGTGTTACTAACGGCGACTCGTTAATAAAGTGCTTAGCGATAGGGTTGTTATGAATTGCGCTGTAGTTATCGGGTACTCCATCGTTGTTAGAGTCTTGTTCTGCTCTCCACTGTACTGCATTCATTTTTAAATCGAATGACTCCCCCGTTAATCTGAATAAGCTGTCATTTGCTGTTTGGGCATAGCCGTCACTTGCAACTTGCATCGCGAGCCCAAAGGGCTTAACTACATAATCGTTAGAGCTACCTGTTAAACTTACTGATAGGTTAGTTATTGGGTCTAGTACAAGTGTTGCCCGCGCATTTAAGCTTAATTTAGCGGCATCGGGGTAGTTAATAGCAATAGGCGCTTTTGAGTCTTGATCAAAGGTGAGCGAAAAAGTTTGATATGCTTGCTGCACGCTATAAGTATTCGCATTATTACTCAGTTGTATTGGATCTGAACACGTAGCGCCGGTACTGCAGGTATACGCTAAATCTAAATCAACTTGACCACCGGCAGGGAATGCGGCTTCGCATACGCCTGTTGTAGTATTTGTTTTAACCGCTTGAATGGATAGCTCGGCGGCATTAAAACCCTCGCTAGAGGGTTTACCAGATAATTGAGTGGGGATACTCGCTGTATTGGTTGTGTCGTTATTAAAAATAAACCCAGCATCAGAAAAAACCACTTTGCACCCACCGAGCCCTACGTTATTGCCACCTATGTAACAACGCAGCGGTGCAGAAGGGTCTGCGGTATTATAGCCAAGTGTTACCGTTCCTGTGGTGCGCTTTGCCAGCGCCACGGGAGTAGAGCCTGTAAAGGTAATATTTTCACCGCTTACCCAGCTTTGTTGGCCATTGTTATTTGGAGAAAGATCAAGTGCAGAGGGTTCATCATAGAGTAAATCACATGCATCGTTTGCACAGGCAGTTAGCGTCATTTCTTTTGCTTGGCAGGTTAAGCCTTGGTTATCACTCATTGATAGGCGGTAGTGATCAAGCAAAACTGGCGTAAAAATACCGCAAAACCCTGGAATGCTCTGAGGCACTGTTAACGCATCAAACGTAGAGCTGCCCTCTGTTATTACTTGTGTTGCAGCGGTTATTGAGCCTTGGTAAGTAACGTTTTGGGCAATTCTTACCTCTCCCGTTGCGACAATATATGCAGCAATATTTGCATCGGCCGCAATGGCAACATCGCCATCTACGTATATGGCTAAGTATGCCCCTTGTTCAACCGCTATATTTGTTTTACCTATGTTCAAAAATGCATTAGAAATTAGCGATGATGTATCTTTTAAAAAAATTCGGGTAGGCGCTGCTACCCTGTATTCATCCTCTAATAAGTTCAGTACTAACTCGTCATAAAAATAATCGCCAGCTAAGGTTATAGGCACATCACCTGTTGAGCTTCCATCGTTTGTGACCGTAGGTACTTGCGCAGCTTGATTTGGCTCTAGGGAGTTATACCCTGTTGCTACACAGCCTTGGCCATTACACAAAGGCGGGTTAGTTAGTGCAGTTGATATTAAATTAGTGGTGGTGATAAATTGTGCATTGCTATCGGTTATTTGCACACCTTGAACAAGCTGCACTTGCCCATCATTGTAGGTAGAAATAGCGCCAGGAAATAAAGTATCGCAATCTAAAATATCGCCATTAAATACAAACGTACTGGTCATGGCCAATATAGAGGCTTCTTCTTTTACGTGGTTACGCTCTCTGTCGCCATCGCGGTCTTCATCAACCACCAGCCCTAATCGATTCGCTCTTAAATTACAGCTGCGCAGCCACCCCCCGTCTTCTTCAAGTCGGGAATTTTTACTTGCCACCACCAGCGGCGCTTCACTAAAGTTATTGTTAAAATTAAAGTAGTTACATCCATCACTCCAACCATCAACTTCGAATCCTGTAAAAAAGGTCTCCCACAACACTTCTACACCATTGTCATCAGTAAAGGTACGATTGCTGCCTGGTTCTACGGCCATGTAAGCCACCGTTTCACTTTGAATAACACCTAATGCGGTTTCCGAGGCCTCTAACGCTATATTTACCTCTGTGGTTGATAAACTTCCTGTTTCTACCGCTATAGTCAAAAAAGGAACTAACGCTTGTGACGGAGGATTGCTATCTAAACTATTAATTGTTTGTAAAGAATGGAAAAAGTTAGGTCTAACAGTAAATGGTTTATCAAAAGTTAGGGCTTTGTAACCTTTCGGTGTGAGGGGGGCAAATCCCGACTTAGCACCATATTGTAGCTCAAGGCGTAAGTCGGTGCTCCCTACCTCCATAATGGTGCCATCAGGAAATTCATGCACTCCGTATTCTACCGCTAAATAATGCGCGCCCATGGTTATATGCTCGCCATCTTCTCCCGATGGCTCGAGTGGAAGTGCTTCAAACCCTGTGGTTGTTACATTGCGTATTCTCACTATAGCGGGGTTACCGCCTTGATTAGTTGACAACATAAATACCGCAGGCGGTGTTATATATTGCTGCTGAAAGTTTATTTTTGTCCAAATGGGTGAAGTATACGTGTTTTGTAGCTCTATAAATCGTCCTTCAATTTTAGGCGGTACAGCCATGGCATTTGCGCCTAACAGTAAACCTATTAAACATAAAACACAGAGGGTATATTTGCTCATGGTAATGTTTTAGCCTCCACACTTAAGGTACGCTGGGTTTGCCAATACTCTTTTTGACATGCTGAACCTGCAGCACAGTCATTGGCGGCACACGTTGCGGCACTTTGTAAATAGTAAATATTTACCGTGCCAGAGCGAGTGCTACTGTCGGGTAAGGCTATGTATTCACTACAACTTAGTTCAACCTCGCAATTGGCTAGATAGACGGTGCTAAAATTCCTACTAGTGGTCACCGCACTGCATGTTTGTGCTGCGCTATTTAGTGCAAAAATTTCACTTAATCCAGCTTCTAACCCGCTTTGCGCTGCCATGTAAGCACGCGCGCCGTAATACTCAATGGTATTTTGTTGCGCCGCCCCCGATAACACTTTTGAAAGCGCCAGCCCCAATGCCAGCAAAGTGACTATGATCACCAATGTAATTATGAGCAAATTACCTTGCTGCTTTTTAGCAAAACTGATGTTTTTTATATCAGGGGACATTAGGTACATGCACCTCATGGCTAATACTTATTTGTTCGGTGTCGTTAAACCCCATTAGCGCAAACACATTAACAACCGCGCTGCGCTGTAGCGAAATCTCACTTAACGTAAAAAAGGCTCTGCTCGTTAAGTTATTGGCAATATAATTACTCATTAAATCGCGTTTAACGCCCGAGCTAACCTGTAAGCTGGCGGCGTTTAATTGGCTTGTAGTAAAGCCGTAGTTGCTATAGCGGTACAGTGAATTACCTTCTACACAAAAGCTAACGGGCTGATCTAATAAATAAAGGCGCTTACTCGGTGACTCTTGAGCAAATGCTTTGCTAAATTGCCATGTATCGAGCTCACTTGTAACGGCGCTGTAGCCGCTAACTTGTAGACGCTTATTTTGACTTTCATCGTATATATCGCCGCTATTTGATGGATAAATACTTGCCCAATCGTTTATTTGTGGCTCAGTCAAATTATTAAGCGCAAAATTAACGGCGGTAATCTCAAAAGGGGCACTAGTGGGTAAGTAATCGGTATAGTGAGTGGCAGATAAGAACGGCGTAAATTCTAAACACTGCTGCGTGCTACACGCTCCATTGCTGGCGTTATCGCAATTTAAGCGCAGTGAGTTAGGGGTTGCGTGGCGAAGCTCTTTACTTAACCGGGTTAAAATAAAACGACTTTGCGCCACCGCTTCTTGGCGTTTTACACCTTGGCTGTAAATATTAAATCCGGCGCTAATAAACGAAAATGACGCCACGGCTAAAATACCAATAATTACCATCACAAGTAATAGCTCAACTAAAGTAAAGCCACGCTTTTGCTTTGCTCTATTCATTAGTAATTACCTTTATATGCACTAAAGCCGTACACTTGCCCCAAGGGTGAGGTTACTTCAATGGTAATTCGTTTAAAGACAACGCCATCGTTATTGGTTGCCTCGTTTAGGTCGCTGTCGTATTGCACCTTCACAGCCAGTGAAAAATCGCTGTATTGCGCTAATGTATTCCCTAAACTATCACTAATAGGCTGCCCGGTGAGCGCAATATAATCATCAACATCGTTAAAATTTGTCCGTGTTTCACCGCTATCGGCCCCCAGTTCAGAACTAGTACTACAAGGCTGAGCACCTAAACTTGTTTCGGAGCAGCGCCTAAATGGAGGCGAACGTTCGCTATGTTCATCAAATGATTTAGCTAAAATTTCGTTCATTAAGGCTTGCCCAAGCTCAGATGCCCTTAGAGCATCGATAGGCTCTGCGCTTTGCTTTGCTTGCGGTGCTATAAGCGCTGTAATAATGCTTAGCGCAATAGCAAACATGACAATACCAATAATCAGCTCTATTAAAGTAAAGCCTAATTGTTTTTTATTGGCAGGCATAAATAAGCCCTTCACCGCTAATACACACCGCTGCTAGGCCAAGGTCAATTTTGCATTGTACTGCGCAATTTTGATCGGCCCTTCCAAGTGGATCAAAGTTTATTTGCGAAAACGTATTGCCATTGCTATCTAAAGCATTAAAAAGTACGTCACTACGCCCAGTGTTTATTTCGACAACTAAATGCTCGCTATTGTTAGTACTTGGGCCGCCCGCACAGGTTTCTGGCTCTGGCCCCGCAACCAAGGTAGGTGAAATATACAGTTTATGGCAGCTGCTTGTTGCAGTATTTTGCATCGCGCGTAATTGTACTGTGCGTAGGGCGTTTAATACCCTATCTCTGTATGAGTATGCTTGCTCTGTTGAACTGCCTAGCAACTTGGGCACTGCCGTTACCGACAGTATGCCCAAAATAACTAAAGTAATAATTAATTCAACCAGTGTGAAGCCACGCAATCGTTGATTACTACTGCTATTCATTTATATAAATTAACACCCACTCGTGATAAGCGTAACAGTAGGAGGCGTTACAACTGTTTGTATTGGCGTTGTAGTCGTTGTTGTTGCTGATGCTTGTGTATACTCAATACGGCAATCATCAGTTTGCACGTAGCTATTAGGGAAAATAATTGCTTTTTCATCATCAGCAACTGCTACAAGGTTAAAATCTGCAGAGTCATCAGCTGCAAATTCAACATCTAAAAAAGCTTCAAAAGCTGCTTCCGTCGCTGCAGGGTAGCCATAAACTATAGATACGTCTGCACCACTATCTACAGAAACCGAATCTGAAGCTTTTTTATGGGTACTGGCGATAATAGACTTACCATTAACAATATTCATACCACTGCGAATTGAACCTTGTAAACCTTCGAGTGTAGAAGCGTTAGCATCACCCTGCAGGTTTAAAAAACGAGGGGCAGCGGTCACCGCTAAAATACCTAAAATTACAATTACAATTATTAGTTCAACAAGCGTAAAACCTGCTTGCTTATTCATTGGTTGTTTTAATGACTGCGTTTTCATAAGTAAGCCTCTTTATAATTACTTAGTTTTTAAAAATTTGCACTTTGCCTGTTGTTGGAAAGTACGAAAACCCTACGTGTTTAGCCATAACTGCGCCATCGGTAGGTAGGTTGTTAGTGTTTAAATTATGGGTTAAATAATAAATACACTGGTTTTTTTTAGTGTTATAACGCACCAAATAACTCACCTTGGTTATTATAGAAACCTCGTTACTTAATGTGCTTGTAGGCGCATCTTGTAAAATTACCTTAAATACTTTTTGGCATTTCAGTGCAGTCATTGCGCTGGCCCGCGTATCAGTATTAGTCGTTTTATCACCCGTTGGTGTGCCTCTGTGTCCATCGACACCAACAATGACACCTCCGTAATTAATATGTGTTGTATTATTAACGCCCTTTGGACGCCCCGATAATTCCCACTGACCTTTGACCATCAACACCGCAGAGGCAAATCCACCAGCCACCACATCCACACTCGCATTGTGTGCCTGATTTTTAATGCCTATGTATTGAGGTATAGCAAAAGCGATAATAACTGCCAGTAAAACAACTACTAAAATCAGCTCAAACAATGAGAAACCTGTTTCATGAGCGCGCCAGTTATTCACAATGGCTACCCTTTAATAGCCGACATCATGTTCCACATTGGCATAAAAATACCGAGTGCTAAAATAAGCACCATAATGGCAACAAACACCGTCAAAATGGGCTCTATTTTTGCGGTTAAACTGCGTAAATCGTAATCGACTTCTCGTTCATAAAAATCAGCTGCTTCTTGTAATAACTCATCTACGCGACCGGTTTCTTCACCCACTGCCACCATTTGCAGTACCAACTGAGAAAATAGCTCGCTACTTCGCGACGCCCGCAACAAACTGTCGCCTTTTTCGATATCTTGACGCATGGTGATAATGGCTTTCTCCATGTAGCTGTTATCAACTGCGTGGGCCGTTAACGACAGCCCTGTCGTCATAGGGACGCCCGAGCGCAGCACCATGGCTAAACTTTGGCTATAACGGCCAAGTAAGGTGCGTTTTAAAATATCGCCTACAAATGGAATTTTAAGTTTGTGCTTATCCCACTTAAAGCGCCCAGCCGACGTATTTAAATACCGACGCCATGCAACGACTCCACCCACTAACATTAGCGATAGCAACCACCAATAATTGACAAAAAAATGGCTGGTACCAATAAGAACTTGGGTCATTAAAGGCAGCTCTGCATCAAATTTTTCGAACATGCTGGCAAAGGTTGGGATCACAAAAATATTTAATATGATCATCGCCACTAAAAGCGCCAAAATAACAAAGGTCGGGTAACGCATAGCGGATTTTATGCGCTTTCGGGTTTCTTGTTCTTTTTCAAAGTAAATAGCCAGTTGATAAAAGGCATCTTCTAATCTCCCTGAACCTTCACCCACTTTAACCATAGCAATAGTTAAGCGGCTAAAAACCTTGTTGTGTATGGCTAGCGCACTAGAGAGCTCACGACCTTGTTCAAGCTGGCGTGTGACTTCAAGCAATACACTTTTAAACTCTTTATTTTGCGTGGTATCAGCAAGGCCTATCATTGCCCTAATAATGGGGATCCCGGCTTTGAGTAACGAATACATTTGCCTTGAAAACATAATCATGTCATCAAGGGTTATTTTTTCTCTGAATAGGTTATCGAATAACTTGATATTGTTTTTGGTTTCAACCAACGTGATTGAAATCGGTATATACTGGCGCCTAAATAAGCTATCGGCCACACCCGCTTCGTTATTAGCCTCAACTTGGCCCTTAACCAACTCTCCTTTGGCATCTTTGGCTTTGTAGCTATAAAGTCGCATCGTCATCACCTACTATTTCAGGTACATATTCAGCCACTTTAAATACCTCATCTAATGAGGTAATGCCTTGCTTTGCATACGTTAAAGCCATATAAGAAAGCGGTGCAAAATTAGCGCTATTTTTAGCCGCTTCGGCAAAACGCTGCGTATCGTTAATACGCAGGGCATCCATCATAGCGTCGTTCATTTCTAGCAGTTCAAAAACCCCCACCCGACCTTTATAGCCACTATGACTACACGCTGTGCAGCCTTGGCCTCGCCAAAATTGTGTGCTGCTAACATCTTCACCTAAGTAGGTAAGCCAACTTTGTTCTTGTTTATCTGGGTGATAGGGTGTTTTACACTCATTACAAATACGCCTAACTAAGCGCTGAGCAATAATAGCGCGCAGTGAACTGGCGACTAAATAAGCGGGTGCCCCCATATCAATTAATCGCATTGCACTTGATATAGCATCGTTGGTATGTAGCGTAGAAAGTACTAAGTGCCCCGTTAATGCAGCTCTTAGCCCTATATCAACGGTTTCTTGGTCACGCATTTCGCCAACCATAATAATATCGGGGTCTTGCCGTAGTGTGGTTCTTAGTACACTGGCAAAGCTTAAGCCTATTTTGTTATTAATTTGCACCTGATTTACCCGTCCAATCCGGTATTCAACCGGATCTTCTACGGTAATAATTTTACTTTCTTGTTGGTTAAGCTCACTTAAAGCACCATACAGAGTGGTGGTTTTACCTGAGCCGGTAGGCCCAGTCACTAACACCATGCCATGAGGGCGTTTTATAATGCTGCGCAGGCGTTTTAAAATATGCACCGGCATACCTGTTTCGTCTAACGATAAGAGGCCAGCAGATTGATCAAGCAAGCGCATCACAACAGACTCACCATATTGCACTGGCATTGTCGATAAACGTACATCAATGCTGTGCGCGTGCACTTTTATATTAAAACGGCCATCTTGCGGTAACCGCTTCTCCGATATATCTAACCCCGACATAAGTTTTAGCCTAAGTACTAAAGCAGAGGCTATTTTTACTTGGTTAAGTGTATGCTCTTGCAATACACCATCAACTCGTTGGCGAATGCGTAATAGCCTTTCATCGGGTTCTATGTGGATATCTGAGGCACGTACTTGTACTGCATCTTCAAATATAGATTGCAGTAGTTTTACTACGGTGGCGTCAGAGGTTTCATCTGCTAAGGAATTAAGATCAAACTCTTCTACGTCTTCGTATTCTTCGTGTAGCTTTTCAGCAAAGTTAGTAATATCTTCTGTTCGGCGGTACACATTATCAAACGCTGCCATAAGCTGGCTTTCTTGCACAACAGCAAGCTCAATTCGCTTAGGGGCTAGCATTGGCGCTAACTGATCCAATGCTCTCAAATCAGCGGGGTCACTCATTCCAACTAACACAGAATCCCCGTTATCTTCTATTACTAATGCTCGGTAGCGTCTGGCATAAACCTCTGAAAGTAATTTAGATACATCTGAAGATATTTTGCGCTGCGAAATATCTAAAAACGGTATTTGTAATTGTTGAGCTAAAAAGCGTAATAACTGTGGCTCGCTTATAAACTCAAGCGCAATTAATGTAGCGCCTAACTTACGCCCTGACGCGGCTTGTACATTGAGTGCTTCGCTTAACTGCGCTTCGGTGATCATTTGCTCATGAACGAGTAAGTCCCCTAAGCGCATTTTTAAACTGGGTCTCATGCAGCCTCCTTCAATACAACTAAACGCTTAAGTGCATGTTGCGTCATTGCGGCATTTAAACCGCCTAAATCTAGGGCAACTTTATAAAGGTGCTTTGCATCAGCAAATTCCCCCAATGCATCTTTTGAAGTAGCTAACGCCAGCCACCATTTAGCCTGTTGAGGCTGAAGCTGTGTAAGCTGTGTAAAACTCGCAAGCGCTATTTGATGTTGCTGTGCATTTTGTGCTGCAGTGCCTTTTAATACCCAAAACTCCAAGTTTGCTTGCGGCTCAAGTTCGGCTATAAGCAGTTTAAGCACGCCTTCATACTCTTGCTGCATAATTAAAATTTTACTGAGCATGATTCTCCACTGCACAACCTCAGGGTTTATTTTTATACCAGCAACTAATAACTGCTGAGCCATAAGTACATCTTGTTGTTGAAAGTAGGTTGCCGCGAGTAAATTACGCGCTTCTATATGCTCAGGTTGTGTTTGTAAAATAGCGGTTAAATCGTTAATCGCATCATCATATAAAGCAAATTCCAACGCTTGTTTAGCACGCTTTAATTGCTGTGCTATGCGCTGGGCTTTGGTTTGTTTAACACTTAGCGTTTTTACTAATTTATTTTCAGCGGGTGGCTGCTCAGCCTGTGTAATGCTTTTTACTGGTGCACTGCTTTTTGCTTCAAGTGGGGCATTTATCTCTGTACTAGTGGCTACTTTTACGCTTGTCTCTGTGGGGCTTGTTTTTTTTCTAAGAAGCGTGTCTTTGTCTACAGCGTGTTGTTGTATTATTTCGTCTTTTGCCTGCTTAAGCAACGCGTTATTACTTTGCTCCTGCGCCAGCTTTTTTTGCGCAACTGCAGGATTGTAAGGCGCTTCAGCAGCTGCGCTCTCTTCGCTTAATAGTTTTAAAGGCTTAATTACGGGGGTAATTTTAGCTTGAGCAATTTCAACCGGCTGGCTACTATTATTAACAGCATGAGCTTTTTCAGCTGTGTCGCTACTCGGTTGAGGTGCTTGTGAAAAAGGCAAATAAAGGTAGGCTGTAAAAATAATTACAATCGCGAGTAACACACTCAACACTTTAAATAATACATCATGGTAGTCGCGTACGGGGCGAATAGCGACCCCAGCACTTCGCTGATTACGCTGAGCATTTTGGCGCTGGTCGATGTTTTTGAGCATGTTATTAATCACACTCATAACCATTGCCTCCATATCCACATTACTGCAATAGCAGACACACTAATAGCTAATAAGCTGTAAGCCCAGTAATGGTTAGCATGGTGCTTTTTGCAATCTTCGGTGTCTGCAATAGCAAGATGTACATGGCGTGGTGTTACTTTATTAAGCCCTTCGCCGTAAGCTTGCAGTAAAGCTTTGTGGCATAAAATATTGACCAACCGTGGAATGCCTCGACTTGCACGCGCTATTTTTAATCCTAATCGATTAGTAAATAGTAGCGGTTGATTGAAGCCTGCCACCTGTAAACGGTGGTTAATATAATAAATAACTTCACTGGCGGTCATTGCACGCAATGAGTAGGAAAAACTGATCCGCTGGCGTAACTGCCTCACTTTACTATTAGCAAGTTTTTCATCTAATTCAGGTTGGCCAAATAGCACCACCTGAATAAGCTTTTCGGTTTCGGTTTCTAGGTTTGTAAATAATCGAAGCGCTTCAAGTGTATCCCAACTCAAGCACTGCGCTTCATCTATTAATAACACAACCCGTTCGTTATCTTCTTGCAGCTCTAGTAAGTAATGGTTTATTTGCTGACTTAACGATTGCTGATCTAGTGTTTTATCTACATCCATGCCAAGCTCTACAGCAATAGCCCAACGTAATTCTTCAGGGCTTAAATAAGAATTAGGTAAATAAGCCACGAAATAGTCTTCTTCAATTTGATTTAAAAGCTTTCTGCATAGTAAGGTTTTGCCTGTCCCTACTTCCCCTGTTACTTTTATAAACCCTTCACCCATTTCTAGCGCAGTGGTCAGCACTTGCATAGCTTCGTGGTGCGGTTCAAGCGCACAAAAAAACTCAGTGTTTGGGGTTAAGGTGAAAGGCATTTCAGTTAAATTAAAAAAACTTAAATACATAGTTAGTTCTCATACCATGTATTTAACAGCGCGCGGCTATGAGCCTGTTGCTTTTTCCACGTGTCGGGCATTACCACCGTTGGCTTGATTAAAATAACGAGCTCTTTTTTCTCTTGGCGCTTACTAATACTTTTAAATAGATTACCTAATATTGGCACATCGCCCAAAATCGGTGTTTTCGACTCTTCATCTTCCGTGGTGGTTTGCATTAACCCACCTATTACGACTATTTCACCACTTTGAGCGCGGATCACCGTATCAGATTCACGAATATTGCTTTGTGCAAGCGGCAATTCAAAACGCTGATCATCTAATGTAATTACCTTTAGCTGCTCTTCTGTTTCGGTCACCGAAGGGTGAACATGTAAAATAACTGAGCCATATTTATCAATTTGCGGTGTGACATCGAGCGCAATGCCCGAAAAAAACGGCGTTAGGTCTATTTCTGGTGACGTAGTCGTTGAGGTACCCGTTACCGTTGTGCTCGAAACATTAGTAACAAAGTACTCATCTTGTCCTACTTTAATCACCGCTTTTTGATTGTTTGTAGCCGTTACACGTGGGTTAGAAAGCATTTGCAGGTCGCCTTGCGTTTCAAGCAAGCTAATTACGCCGCTAAAGTCGCCTTTTTCAATCGTTAACGAGGAGACCCCTCCTAAAGTAGCTGAAATAGAATTACCTATGCTGCCTGCTGTTGTTGCAAACGACACCCCACCTTCTAACCCTCTAGAAATTCGCTCCCAGTTAACTCCTTGTTGATATTCATCTTTTAGAGTTATTTCGACAATTTTAGCTTCAAGAATAACTTGTCGCTGAAGGTTTTCTTGGCTTTGGCGCAAAAAGTCTTTTAATTGGTTTATTTCACTTGGCAAGGCATTAACCGTAACCAAGCTTGCCTGCGGGCTGGCAACCACATAACGGCCATCGTTAGAGCCAATAAGCGATTTAAGAGCCAGTTCAAGTTCTTTCCAAAAATCGTTTTTATTAATTGTTTGAATACGAGAGCCATTTAACTCAGTATTTTGATTATCGCTGCCAAACTGATTATTTTGGCTCGAATTATTGCTGCTGTATGAGTTTGAATTTGAACTTGAGTTGTTTTGTGAGAACTGGCTTACCCCACCTGCAACAACACTTACCGTTGATTGTCCATGGCGCTGCATCATTAAATAATTAACCGGTATGGTTTCGGTACGCATAATTGCAGGTAACACCTGCACAATACGACCTTCTTGGACAATATCTAACGGATACACCCGTTTAATAACCGCTATAACTTCTTCAAATGATACGTTTTTTAAATTTAAAGAAATAACACCGCTCACTTGCGGGTGGACTGCCACGCTATATGGCGTATCAGCCGTTAAGCCATTAAAAAATGAGCTTATTTCTACCTCTTTTGCGGCTACATCAAAACGCTTTACCGCTAACTCATTTGTTAGACTTTGCTCATTATTAAGTGACGAAAGTAAGCTTTGCGTAAGCGCGCTACTCACCTCTACAGGGGCAACACTTTTAGCTTGGTTACTTATGGGTGCAAGCTCTTGTGCTATGTGTGGCTGAATCTCTTTTCCGGGCTTAAAACTATGGCACGCCGTTAAAAAAGGCGGTATTAAAATAAGCGCAAGCCATGGCTTTGTTATATTATTTTTTAATTTCATAGTCGTACAATTCTAATTTTATTTGCTTATTACTATTTGCTAACAGCACTGAATTGGCATTGATTGTTAGCACCCGAAATTCACCTATTACATCGCCTGGCTTATATAGCTGCTCAGAAATTATTGCTGTGTACTGCTTTTCACTTTTAATAATTGACTCTAAAGAAAGCGCTTTACTCTTAACTGTAGCGCCTTTTAATATTGGCGCATTGCTAGGCTGAGTAGGATCGCGAAGTATTTGCGCTGAGCTTGCAGAGAAAACACAACACATACATAGGCTATAAAGCGATAAATTTTTCATTGGCACTGACCGTCGCTATTTGTAATGTAAGCTCTGCATTAGGGTATGTTTGCACTTGATAATTAAACTGCTGTATCAGTAACTTTTGCTGACTTTTTTTAAGCCCTTCTAAGTATTCCTGCAGGCTAAAATAACGCCCCTGCAGGGTGACTATCATTTGATGCTCAAAAAATAATGTTTGTGTGTCATTATCACCAAATTTTTCTATATCAATTGCTTTAGCAGGATTAACAGTAAAGCCAACGACCTGTACATCCGGGTTGTTAACTAATAAATCCTTTAATACAGCAGGCACTTTTTTTGCTGAAATAAAGCCTTGGCTAAATGTGCTTAACTTATTATTTATATCTTCTAACTCGCGCTGAGTTTGCCCTACTTGGTTTCTGAGCACTTTTGTATAGTCATGCTCTAATGCTTGTGTAAGCATAGACAGTTGCGCATCATTTTGATTGAGCTTTTCCCACAATGCGTTTTGCTCAACACGTAAACTATTGACCGCATCTTGTTGCGGAAATACCACAAACCACAAACCTAAGTAAATAATAAGAAACAAGCCTACAAAGAGTACCGAATACTTTTCTCGCTGCTGTAACGTTGCAAATCGTGCCTGGTATTTAACAAATACTGGCCAACCCGTTTTTTCGTTTTGCTCATTCATTACTCTGCCTCACTTACACTTAGCTGCGTAGCAACTTTGAATTCGCTAATACCGTCGTGATTCGACAGCGCTAATACAGAAAACTCTTTCCCCTTAAAAAAGCTTGATTGCTTGAGATTGGTAAGCCAAGTAGGTAAAAAATTAGCCTGCTGGGTATATCCCTTGAGTATTATTTTTTGGCCATCAAGCTTTATTTGTGCAAGCCAAATTTGCGGCTCGTGATACATAGCCAAATCCCGCATCACATCGGCATAATCTGTTTTAGTGTGCATGGATGTGTGTTCTAAATAATCAAATACCTGCTGTTTATGTAAAATTTCTTGTTGCAACACTTTTAGCTCATCAATTAAGTGCGATTTGTTTTGTTTATCAGCTAATTGCTGCTTTACCACACTTAATTGCTGCTGCGTATGCTTTAGATAAGCTTGGCTTTGTGTAAGTAATTGCTGGCTAGTGCGCTCTTCATATAAATAAAACAACCACGTTAGTGCAACCACAAAGAGGGTCGCGAGCCACAGTAAAAGCATTCCTTTAAAGGGTACTGGGTCGCGCCTAACCCGAATAGCTTTTTGATAAAAGTTGATCCGTGTTTTCATATTACTGAATCCGGATCAGTTAATTGGTATGCTGCGCCTAAAGCGTAATAAAAGCTTGGTTCGAGCTCCTGTGCTAAATCAATATTAGGTTTAAAATCAACAACTTTAACTTGTAAAAATTCTGCAAGACCAGCTCTTAAGGTTAACGACGATAAGTCGTCACAATGTAACTGAATACTTCTGATCGGCGGCTGCTTTAATTGGCTTTCAAAAAAGTCCATTGATCGCTGGATCTCAAGCCCTAGTGCTTCCACTAGACCTTGCGTACGCTCTTTGTCTGAAATACCTAAAAACCCGTTTAAACGCCTTGCTAGTAAAAGCTGGCCGTCACGAATAATGAGTATCCGCGGTTCATGCCCTGCATGCTGTACTATGAGCATATGTGCACTTTTATCTTTGCCAAACAAGGTCACTAAAATCATTTCTTCCGAGGTCATGGCTCTGAGCACAGGTTTTATTTTTGAAAAGCTATCAATGAAAGGTAATAACTGAAGTTTATTGGTAATAAACACATTCATTTTGCTGCTTTGCATAGGCTGTATTATTGGGTAATCAATAAAATCGGCAATAATGTTCTCTGGAGGAATATTAACCAAATCTTTTGTTGTCCATGGTAAGGATTGAATGATTTCTTCATCACTCAGCATGGGTTTATCCATTTGCACTATTTGATAAAAATAATGAGGAACCACTAAATTTACTGCGCATACTTCTGCGCACACTTCATTTGTGCATGTGGCTATCGCAGCGGTATAATCCGTTTGATCTTCTACTTTTACAGTGTGTGAGTTGTGTACGTACCACTGCCCTTGATTTTTTTTTAAACACACCGCGTTAACTGTATGCGCATAAGTAGCAATACCAATCGCCGTGCTTGAGTCTAAACTGCGATTTAACCAAGATAACAACGAAAACAGCTTTTTTTTCATATAGCTACTATTGTTAATAAGAGATTAATAAAGTGTCGTACAAGATTGTTAGTTTGCAAGTTTAAACGCGAGAAATAATGCTTAATTTATTTAATATTGAAAAAGATAGTCCAGTACAACATATAGTTAGCGAGTGTCTAAAAAAAAGAAACATTCGTTTAAGCATTAAAAGAGATGACCTGCTCCATCCACTTATTAGTGGTAACAAATGGCGTAAACTAAAATATAATTTACAGCACATGCAAGCCACCAATAAAACACAGTTACTCACTTTTGGAGGCGCGTTTTCTAATCATATTCATGCCTGCGCTGGGGCGGGTAAATTATTTAATATAAAAACTCATGCCATAATCAGAGGGCCCAATTTAGATATAAACAATCCGACCCTGCAATTTGCTAAGCAATGCTCAATGGACTTACATGCAGTAACTCGCATTGAGTATAAACAACGGCAAGATCCAGATTACCTAACGCAGTTACAGGCTCGTTTTCCGCACGCCTATATCATCCCCGAAGGGGGGAGTAATACATATGCTTTAGCAGGATGTGCTGAACTTACTAAAAGTTTACCTGAGCATGATTACTTGGTATGCCCCACAGGAAGCGGTGGAACACTCGCAGGCTTAATTGAAGGCAGCCTCGAGACAACCCAACTATTAGGAGTTGCCGTATTAAAACAAGCCGAGTATTTGAATAAAGAAATTACAGCACTGAGTAAAAAAGCAGCCCAGCAATCCAATTGGCAGCTGCTTACACAGTTTCATGATGGAGGTTATGGTAAGTTTACACGCGAGCTATGGCAGTTTTGCCAAACCATGCAGCAGCAATACAACTTACCTCTTGAGCCTATATACAGTGGTAAAATGATGTATGCGCTATGGCAACTTATTGAGCAAGACTACTTTGCCTCGGGTAGCCATATAATGGCTATTCATACAGGCGGTTTACAAGGCTTAGATGGGTTAAAGTATCGCGGCCTGATTTGAAAACTTTCTAATAAAACGTAGCATGTGTGTATTCCTGTAAAGGCTCAGAAAAATAAAAGCCTTGTGCGGCAATAACACCGAGTTTAGCCAGCATTAGTAGCTCTTTTTGGGTTTCTACGCCTACCCCATACACAGGTATGTTAAATGAGTTACTTTGCGCGACAATATTTTTAATGTGCTTTTGCTGTTGTACTTTTTCATCTACGTTATTAACGAGTGTGTAGCCTAGTTTTATACCGCTTACTAACGTTTGCGACGCCATTAGGTCAATATGATCAACATGCAGTACATTATCAACCACCACCGAGCTTTGTATGGCAGTTAGTTTTTCAAAAGCATAAGTTAGTTGTGTTTGGTATTTAATAAAGTCTGCTTCGTTAATTTCAAATTGTAACTTACGTTTTGTTGCAAAGTCTTGCATGTTGGTCTCTAACCAATCCCAAAACCGCTCGTTAAGCCAATTACTTATATGTAAATTAACACTTACCGTTAAGGCGCTTGGCTCTGCTAAAATTAACTTTTTAACTTGAAGTAATACCGTTTTATCTAGTTCAAACGCTTGGTGATTATCAAAGTTTTGATTAATAAAATAGCGTGCAGCTAATAAGCCATGCGGTTGCTGCCTAACTCTAATTAATACCTCGTGTTGCACAATATCGCCACTGGTAATCATAAACAGCGGCTGAAAAAAGAGAATAAATTTATTTTTTTTGATGTTATCGATAACCTGCTTAGTCGAGATTAAATTCTCTGGGCTTTCGTTTAATGTGAGCCTATTCCAGTGCTGAATTAAGCTTTTTTCCGAGAGCATCAAAGCGGACTTAGCGAGTTTGAATATAACCGGCTGCTCAGCTGCATATCGATAATCACATAAACCAATCTTTATATTTTTACGTGTGACTGTACTTCGGTAACGCTTACAAGTTTGAAAAATACATTCATGCAGTTTTTCGCTGTAAGTATCCAATTTTGCAACGGGAATATAATTTAACGTAACAGCAATGTGGTTGGCATCAAATAAGTTAACCGTTACTGAAGGAAGGTCTTTAAAGTATTTCGCTACAATAACCTGAAAACTTGCTTGAGCGTCTGTATTTTCATCAAAAGCACAATCACATTTTACAATCGCAAACAAACTATGTCTTGTTGCAGTAGCACCGTACATAGATTTTACTTCACAGTTAAGAGTCGCTATTTGCGTAGAGAGCTTTTGAGCAGCCATAACCTTATTCGATAATAGTGGCACCGCTAAGGCTGATTTTTTTTCTAATACTTTCCACCATCGCACCCACCAACTAGCGGCTCCCACTACAATAAGGTTCAGTGTTAAAAATAAGTGAGCCTGCATCACCCATACAGGCCAGTGGTATAAACTAATGCTATAGGTTTTATAGCTATAAACATCATGCTCAATATCAACTAAATATTTAAAATGCCCAGCATTAGAATGGGCACTCAACATAAATCCCTGACTTTCGACCAATGCCTGTATTATTTCTTTGTCGTTATCAGCATCAATTTGCAACTCAAAAAGTTGCTTTGTTAACTGCAAGCCGTTTTCATCGACCTTTTTATGAAGCGTATTATTTAAAAGCACATTAAAAACAATAACCACCAGTATAAAACTCGTTAAGTAAATTATTTTTTTTTGCTTAGCTATTTTTATTAAGGCCTTATGCATAGTGCTCTCTGTGGCATCACAACTATTTAAAGTGTTGTTCAAAATAGTCATTAGCACAAGCATACGGCACAAGTTTAAGTATGTATAATTTTACAATGTAAAAAACCCTCGTACAAACGAGGGCTTAGCAAATCAGTAAGTCCTTTTAGGGTCGCTCACCCTGCGCGTTTAATATCATTTCGCCGTCTTCTTTGTATAGCTCGCCTCTAGGCCATTTTGCTAACAGCGTTAAAACTTGCTCACTAGGGCGACACAGTTTAACCCCTTTTTCGGTGCACACAATAGGTCTATTAACCAGTATAGGATGCTCAAGCATAGCCTCTAAAATAGCTTCGTCTGTTACATTTTCATTTAACAAACCTAGTTCTTCAGCAGGCGATTTACTCACTCTCAGCGCGGTTTTGGGTGTTAAGTTTGCCGCGGCAAATAACGCTAACAGCTGAGGCTTTGTCCAGCCCTCTTTAAGGTATTCAATAACCGTTGGGTTATAGCCAGCGGCTTTAATAACCTGCAATACATTGCGCGATGTACCACAATCAGGGTTATGATGAATAACAACCATGACACTCTCCTAATTAAACCAATGACGCGTTTTATTAGCAAAATAAACTAAGCTAAGCATAACAGGTACTTCAACAAGAACGCCCACTACGGTGGCAAGCGCAGCACCAGAGTGTAAACCAAATAATGAAATAGCCACGGCAACAGCTAGTTCAAAAAAGTTAGAGGTTGCAATCATGCAAGCAGGCGCTGCAATACTATGAGCTAGGCCCATTTTTTTTGCTGCTATATAAGCTATAGCAAAAATACCGTAGGTTTGTATAAGCAACGGAATAGCAATCAATACAATGGCTGCTGGATTATCTATTAATGTGTGTGACTGAAAACCAAATAAAAGCGTCACCGTTGCCAGTAAGCCAATTATAGAATACGGTTTCATTACCTTTAAAAAGTGATTTAACCGTGTGTGATCTTCACCTTTATCTAACTTTTTGCGGGTAATAGCGCCTGCTATGAGTGGAATAAGTACATACAAAACCACTGAAAGTAATAACGTGTCCCACGGTACCGTTATGTCTGTTACCCCTAGTAATAAGCCTGCAATGGGCGCAAAGGCAAAAATCATAATAATATCGTTTATAGATACCTGCACTAACGTGTAATTAGCATCGCCTTTTGTTAATTGGCTCCACACAAACACCATCGCAGTACATGGTGCTACTCCTAATAAAATCATACCCGCTATGTATTCTGTTGCTGTTTGTGGGTCGACAAAGTCGGCAAAAATACCCTTAAAAAATAACCAACCCAACAAGGCCATTGTAAAGGGTTTTATAAGCCAGTTAATAACAACTGTCAGCACTAAGCCTTTAGGTTTTTTGCCTACATCTTTAATAGAAGAGAAATCAATTTGCACCATCATAGGGTAAATCATAAACCAAATAAGTACGGCGATAACAATATTCACATGTGCATATTCTAAGCTGGCTACCGCACTAAATAGCTCGGGCACAGCGTACCCGGCTACAACCCCTACCGCGATTGCCAGCGCAACCCATACCGATAAAAAGCGTTCAAATAACCCCACATTAACCTCCTAAATATCTTTTTGATTTACGCGTTTACTGAGCTGCTCTGCTGTTTCTACTCGCTCAGAGTATCTATCAACAAAGTATTCTTTTTGGTCGCGCATTAATAAGGTAAATTTTACGAGCTCTTCCATTACATCCACTATTCGATTGTAAAAAGCGGAAGGCTTCATTCGGCCACTCTCTTCAAATTCTAAAAACGCTTTAGGCACAGATGACTGATTAGGTATTGTTAACATGCGCATCCAGCGCCCTAGTACGCGTAACTGATTAACCACATTAAATGACTGCGAACCACCACAAACCTGCATTACAGCCAATGTTTTACCTTGTGTAGGTCTTACCCCTCCAAGGTTTAAAGGGATCCAATCAATTTGATTTTTAAAGACACTTGTCATCGCACCATGGCGCTCAGGCGAACACCATACTTGCCCTTCAGACCAAAGCATCAAATCACGCAGCTCTTGCACCTTAGGATGCGTTTCATCTTCACTGTCTGTTATAGGTAAACCTTCAGGGTTAAATATTTTAACCTCAGCACCAAAGTGGGTGAGCAAGCGTGCACTTTCTTCTATCACCAACTTGCTATATGAGCGGGCTCGCAGCGAGCCGTATAACAGTAAAATTTTAGGCTTATGAGTTGAAAACGTTAATGTCAAACTCTCATTCGTAGGAGGAGCGCTTTGTGAGAGCGATAAATTAGGCAGCTCGTGTTCAATAGATTTACTCATAACCTTTAACCTTATAGCTCTGTAGTGAACTAAATACATATGAAAAAACGGATATATGAAATTTCACATATAAAAACATCAGAGTCAACTCTATTTATACCCATCCGCTTAATTAAGTGAGCTATTTGGGGGATGGAAAAACGTGTTGATAGCCAGGAAAAAATTCGCTATTAGTTTCTCTCGGCAATTGCATCTGCATTGCTCCATCTTCTGCTTCCATGCAGTTATAAATGAGATTTTTTAAACACTGATAGCGACACTTTTAGCCCCTCAAAATGATGAAGCTTATTGCGGACAGGTATGAGATTGGCATTTAGCTTTAAATCGTAAAAAATGCTCTCTGGGCAGTGGTTGTCTGTAAGTAAAAACTAAAAAGCCGCTAAAAAGCGGCTTTTAAGATTACATTTCAACATTTTTGTCTTTGATCAGAACGGGATATCGTCATCAAAATCTATTGTAGGCTCCATAGGGTTTGATGCACCGCCTTGTGGGGCATTTTGCGGCTTAGGTGCAAAACCACCTTGCTGCTGTGGCGCGCTATTTTGCTGTGGTGCAAAGCCGCTGTTATTTGATTGTTGATATTGGTTATTTTGCTGTGGTGCTGCAGCTGGACGCTGTGCTGGTGCAGCTTGCTGTTGCTGCCCATAGCCACCACCTTGTTGACCTTGGTTATTTTGACCATAACCACCACCTTGCTGATTATTTTGATAACCACCTTGTTGGCCACCTTGATAACCACCGCCTTGCTGATCACCACCACGAGCACCTAGCATTTGCATTTGACCCGTAAATCCATCAACTACAATTTCAGTTGTGTATTTTTCTTGGCCTTGTTGGTCAGTCCATTTACGTGTTTGAAGTTTACCTTCTACGTAAATTTGTGAACCTTTACGGCAGTACTCGCCTACAATTTCTGCTAACTTGCCAAAAAACACGACACGGTGCCATTCAGTTTTATCAACCATTTGGCCAGTGTTTTTGTCTTTATAGCTGTCTGACGTTGCTAAGGTAATGTTTGCTACACCATTGCCATTAGGCATGTAACGAACTTCAGGATCTTGTCCTAAATTACCAACCAAAATTACTTTGTTCACACCGCGTGCCATGGAACCTTCTCCTATAAACGTTAGATTAAACCAGCTACTTTACGTGCTTGGTCTAGGTCAAATTCTTTCTCATTAATCTTTAAATAGCTGCGGCTTTCGTCGCGTACTACTGTTGCTTCTATTACGCCAGGTAAAGCAACTAGCTGAGAAGCAAGTGCTTGAGCTTGCTCTTCAGAACTTAAATTGGTTATTAAACTAATAACTTTACTTTTCGGTGGGACTTGCATTTTCCACGCAATAATAAGCCATATTAACCCAACAAGTGCCGCTGCCGCAAACACAGCTTGCGTACTTGTTGTTTGGGCAACATAACCCCCTAAAATACCACCTAAAAAAGCCCCTAAAAACTGGCTAGAAGAATACCCGCCCATCGCCGAACCTTTTTGGCTAGCAGGAGCTATACGCGACACAAGCGCAGGCATGGTGGCTTCTAAAAAGTTAAATGCAACAAAATAAAGTAGCATACACATGGCTATACCAATGACGCTATTGGCCCAAATAGACATCGCTAACATACTAAGTGAAAGCAGCGCTATTGAACCAATAAAGGCTTGTTTTTCTTTTTCTTTTTTAATAGCAACAATCATCATTGGCACCATTAAAATAAACGCCAATAGCAATACCGGAATATACAAATACCAGTGCTGATTTGCCACTAAGCCATCTTTTATTAGCTGGCTCGGCAGTACCACAAAAATAGCAGTCAGTGTTAAATGTAATAGTAATACACCTGCGTTTAGTCGCGACAACTGTGGGTGCTTAATAAGTTTTTTAATGTCGCTAAAACTTGCCAATGTATCGCCTTTTGGCGCTTTATTGACTGCATTTGGTACTAAAAATAAAATAATGCTAATACCGACTACGGCAAGTATTGCTGTTAACCAAAATACGCCCGCTACGCCCCACGACGCAGCAACAATAGGACCTAGTAACATAGCAAACGCAAAACTCATGCCTATGCTCATACCGATTACTGCCATAACTTTAGGACGTTGCTCGTCGCGACTCAAATCACTGGCAAAAGCAAGCAATGCACTGGCTATAGCCCCCATACCTTGCAGGGCTCGGCCCACGGTGACCATTTGAATAGATTCAGCAAGGGCGGCTATGACAGAACCAAGTGCAAAGACCAGCAATCCACCCACAATGACCTTTTTACGGCCTATTTTATCGGATAAACGCCCCATAGGTATTTGCAGTACTGCTTGGGTTAAACCATACGCGCCAATAGCAAATCCTATCCACATAGGCGAAAAACCATCAAGCGATTGGCCATAAATAGCCAATACAGGCATCAGCATAAACAAGCCAAGCATTCTAAATGCAAACACACTCGCCAGCGATACAGCGGCGCGCTTTTCTCGTGAATTAAGTGAAGATGCGGTCATTATCTGCGTAATCTTACGATATGAAAAATTTAGGCAGGGATTCTATCACAAGCTTGGCAATAATTAATCGCCTATAAGAAAGGATTTTTCGCTGATCATTGATTAATAATGTTTCGTATTATGCGATACTGGACAAATAATTTTGGTAATAAACGAGATAGCATGGAAAACATTGAAGTCCGAGGCGCCCGCACGCACAATTTAAAAGACATCAGCCTAACCATCCCACGTGATAAATTAATTGTTATCACAGGCCTATCTGGTTCGGGGAAGTCATCACTGGCATTTGATACTTTATATGCAGAAGGACAGCGTCGTTATGTTGAGTCACTTTCTGCCTATGCAAGGCAATTTTTATCGTTAATGGAAAAGCCAGACGTTGATCATATTGAGGGTCTTTCTCCCGCCATTTCTATTGAGCAAAAATCAACATCACACAATCCTCGCTCAACAGTAGGTACCATTACCGAAATATACGATTACTTGCGTTTAATGTTTGCCCGCGTGGGCGAGCCTCGCTGCCCAACCCACGACTTACCACTTGCAGCACAAACAATCAGCCAAATGGTTGATACCGTTTTAGCACTGCCAGAGGGCACTAAGCTAATGCTTTTAGCGCCAGTGGTTAAGGATCGTAAAGGTGAGCATGTTAAATTACTTGAGCAACTTGCGAGCCAAGGCTACATTCGTGCTCGTATTGATGGTGAAGTGTGCGACTTATCAGATCCACCAGCGCTTGAGCTTCACAAAAAGCATACTATTGAAGTGGTAGTTGACCGCTTTAAAGTAAAAGATGGCCAACAACAGCGTTTAGCAGAGTCGTTCGAAACCGCACTTGAAATGTCTGGCGGTATAGCAAATGTCGCTCATATGGATGACAGTAGCATTGAAGAAATGCTGTTTTCAGCCAACTTTGCCTGCCCTACGTGTGGCTATGCAATGACCGAATTAGAACCGCGTTTATTTTCGTTTAATAACCCTGCTGGTGCGTGTCAAAGCTGTGATGGTTTAGGCGTACGCCAATACTTTGATCCCAACCGCGTGGTGCATAACCCAGAGCTCAGCTTAGCAGGCGGCGCTATTAAAGGATGGGATAAACGCAGCTTTTATTATTTTCAAATGCTGCAAGCTGTAGCCGAGCACTATAACTTTGATTTAGATGTACCATTTGAAAAGCTAGCTAAAGATGTACAAAAAATCATTTTAGAAGGCTCAGGAAAAACAAAAATAGCCTTTAACTACCGTAACGACAGAGGCGATTTAATAACTCGTAACCACGAGTTTGAAGGCGTGTTAAACAACATGAACCGTCGCTACCGTGAAACTGAGTCAAACTCGGTGCGTGAAGAGCTCGCTAAATATCAGACTAGCCAAGCGTGCCCTAGTTGTCATGGCTCGCGTTTACGCCAAGAAGCACGCCACGTATTTATAGGTCAAACAAACCTACCTGCTATTACTAACATGAGTATTGGCGAAGCGATGGACTTTTTTGAAGGGTTGTCGCTAACAGGCCAAAAAGCCCAAATAGCAGAAAAAATCCTGAAAGAAATTCGTGACCGCTTATCGTTTTTAATTAATGTAGGCCTTAATTACTTATCGCTTGAGCGCAGTGCCGATACCCTATCCGGTGGTGAAGCCCAACGTATTCGTTTAGCCAGCCAAATAGGTGCAGGTCTTGTAGGCGTAATGTATGTACTGGATGAGCCATCAATTGGTTTACACCAACGCGATAACGACCGTTTATTGCAAACATTGGTGCATTTACGCGATTTAGGCAACACCGTGATTGTAGTTGAGCACGACGAAGATGCCATTCGCGCAGCAGACCATATTATTGATATTGGTCCAGGCGCGGGTGTACACGGCGGGCATATTATTGCCCAAGGTACGCGCGATGATATTTTAGCGACCAAAGACTCGGTAACGGGCCAGTTTTTATCTGGCGTACGCAAAATAGAAGTACCAAAAGAGCGTAACCCAACCGGCGATAAATGGCTTGAGCTATTTGGCGCCACAGGTAACAACCTCAAAAATGTAGACTTAAAAATTCCATTTGGCTTATTAACCTGTATTACAGGAGTCTCGGGCTCAGGTAAATCAACGCTTATCAACGATACACTCTTTAAGCTTGCGCATACTGAGCTGAACGGCGCGACCACAGCAGAGCCCGCACCTTATGAGTCAATAAGTGGCCTTGATCATTTTGATAAAGTAATTGATATCGATCAAAGTCCAATAGGCCGCACACCGCGTTCAAACCCCGCAACCTACACAGGTATTTTTACCGGTATTCGTGAGTTATTTGCAGGGACACAAGAAGCCCGCTCTCGCGGCTATAAAGTAGGTCGCTTTAGCTTTAACGTTAAAGGTGGACGCTGTGAAGCCTGCCAAGGTGATGGTGTAATTAAAGTAGAAATGCACTTTTTACCTGATGTATATGTACCGTGTGATGTATGTAAAGGCGCGCGATACAACCGAGAAACCTTAGAAGTACAATACAAAGGTAAAAACATTCATCAAGTGCTCGAAATGACCGTTGAAGACGCACACGACTATTTTGATAAAATACCCGCAATAGCCCGCAAGCTTAAAACGCTCATGGATGTTGGTTTATCGTATATTCGTCTAGGGCAAGCTGCTACCACGCTCTCTGGTGGTGAAGCTCAGCGTGTAAAACTGGCTCGTGAGCTTTCTAAACGCGATACTGGTAAAACGCTATACATATTAGATGAGCCAACAACCGGCCTTCACTTTGCCGATATTGAACAACTACTTGTGGTATTACATCGCCTGCGCGATCACGGCAATACCATAGTGGTTATTGAGCATAACTTAGATGTGGTTAAAACCGCAGACTGGCTGGTTGATTTAGGCCCTGAAGGCGGTGCTGGCGGCGGTGAGATACTCATTGCAGGCACGCCTGAAGAAGTGGCCAAATGTGAGCGCTCGCACACAGGGCGTTACCTAAAGCCATTGCTTTAATATAGATTATAAAAGTATTCATTAAAAGGGACAAAAATGCCGCTAAATATAGCGGCATTTTTACTTTAAACTAAATAAACTTATGTACGAGGAATAAACCCGAGTGCATCGTAAACCGATTTAAGTGTTTTTTCTGCACGTACACTGGCCTTTTCTGCACCTGATTTCATGATGCTATCAAGTAGGTTTTGATCTTCTCTGATCTCTTTAAAACGAGTTTGAATTGGCTCAATCATATTGACCACAGCATCGGCTGTGTCTTTTTTCAAATGGCCATACATTTTATCTTCGTACTCTGGCACTAAGTCTTCAATTGAGCGCTTAGTCGCTACGCTTAACAAAGTAAGTAAATTAGAAACGCCTGGCTTTTCCGTACGATCAAAGTAAATACGTGCTTGTTCGTCTGAATCAGTTACTGCTTTTTTAAGCTTTTTCTCAATCTTTTTAGGCTCATCTAATAGCATGATGTAGCCGTTAGGGTTTTCATCAGACTTAGACATTTTTTTAAGCGGATCTTGAAGGCTCATTACGCGTGCGCCAAATTCAGGAATATATGGCTCAGGTAATTTAAATACGTCGCCGTATAAATTATTAAAGCGTGTAGCTATATCTCGCGTTAACTCTAAGTGCTGCTTTTGATCGTCCCCTACCGGCACTTGGTCTGCTTGGTATAATAAAATATCTGCTGCTTGCAGAACTGGATACGAGAATAAACCGACGTTTACATTGTTAGCATGCTTAGATGACTTGTCTTTAAACTGGGTCATGCGGTTAAGCTCGCCCATTTGCGCGTAACAATTTAGCACCCAAGCTAACTGCGCGTGTTCTGGTACTTGTGACTGTACAAATAAGGCTGATTTTTCAGGGTCTATGCCGCATGCTGCGTATAACGCTATACCATCTAATACACGAGAGCGAAGAAGCTCTGGCTCTTGACGTACGGTAATGGCATGCAAATCAACAAGCATAAAGAAACTTTCGTGGTCTTCCTGTAGCTTTAGCCACTGGTTAATAGCGCCAACATAGTTGCCTATTGTCATACCACCGGTTGGCTGAATGCCACTTAAAACTACTGGTTTACTCATGATTTTCCTTTAGTGTTTAGTTAATTAAAATTTTAACGCTGTGTTAGTGTCGGTATTATATCTAAGAAGTTATCGCATAGGTACTGTGGATTATAATCCTCAAGATTTTCGCCTTGGTTGTAGCCATAATTTACAGCTATAACATCAATTTTAGCGGCGTGAGCGGCGAGTATATCGCTTTTTGAATCACCAATCATGATAGCCTTACTCGGTTCGATGTTTAGCACCTTGCATGCATGTAGCAAAGGTTCAGGAGAGGGTTTTTTAACCATATCATCTCCACATACTATCACCTCAAAGTGACTGGTAAGCGAGAGTTTATCTAATAACATTTCTGTAAATATACGCGCCTTATTAGTCACAAGTGCTTTTGGCATTCCACGCAAAGCACTGAGTCCGGTTTCTACATGCTGATACAAGGCACTGTGCTCACCCACCAATTGACCGTAATGCTGGTGAAATATAGCAATGGCTTTAGTGCTAAGTGTTTCATCTAAATGCTCACTAATTTGCATATCGCCGCTGAGTGCACGTTTTACTAAAGTTTCAATCCCATTGCCTACCCAGCTTTCAACAAGGCTTTGGCTAGCAATAGGGAACGCTAGGTCGCTCAGCGTTAAGTTAACTGCCATATATAAATCGTAAACGCTATCGACCAGTGTACCGTCTAGATCAAACAAAGCTGCATCATATTTCATTATTTTACACTTCCTAACTGCTCACGCATTTGATCAATAACCATTTTGTAATCGGGCTCATTAAAAATGGCAGAGCCGGCTACAAACATATCAGCGCCCGCTTGTGCTGCTGCAGCAATATTATCGACCTTGATACCGCCATCTACTTCTAAGCGAATATCACGGCCTGACTCTACTATACGCTGCTTAGCTTGCGCTAATTTTTCAAGGGTATGAGGAATAAAGCTTTGCCCGCCAAAACCTGGGTTTACAGACATTAATAAAATAGTATCTAGCTTATCAATAACGTGATCGAGGTAGCTCAGGCTAGTGGCAGGGTTAAATACTAAGCCCGCTTTACAACCATGGTCTTTAATAAGCTGTATGGTCCGGTCTATATGCTCGCTTGCCTCTGGATGAAAGGTAATGATTGACGCGCCAGCCTCTGCAAACTGGGGAATGATGCTATCTACGGGCTTTACCATTAGATGAACATCTATCGGTGCAGTTACACCATAGTCTCTGAGCGCTTTGCACACCATAGGCCCAATAGTAAGATTGGGAACATAATGATTGTCCATGACATCAAAATGCACTATGTCTGCGCCTGCCGCGAGTACTTTATCTACATCTTCACCTAATTTAGCAAAGTCGGCTGACAAAATAGAAGGCGCAATTAAGTATTTTTGTTCAGGGTTTAACATAGTAGTCCGTCAATCAATAAAATATACCTTAATGTACCGTAAATACTAAGGTTTCCCAAGTAATACACCTTAATCGTAAAATATAATTAATCGTGTAAGCCTTTATTCCAATAAGCTTTGATGATTTTAGATAAATATTAGTTTGTTATTTATACAGCTTTTGATATTATTAAAAGAGTAATTTATTTTTAGGCTAATATTATGCGTGCATTTAAAACAGGGATCTTAATTGCGTCGGCATTGTTATTTATTGGAGCATTTAGTTTTGCGCCAAGTTCTGATCAAGATTTAAGCTTGGTTAGCAATTGTCAGCATCAGGCAAGTAGTACAAATACTTCTAACACCTCAACGTGTGCGAAAGTAGAACAAGACTCATCGTGGTTTTCGTGGCTAACAGGCGATAGCCGCAGTGCGCAATTTCATTATTTAGATTTATTAGAGCTATTAACTGGCTCAGAAGATGCTAAAAATACGCCTTCAATAAAACCACTATTTTAAGTAATGCTGCATTTTATTAGCGCCTTGCAAAGTGTGCTCGCAGCATTTTTTGGTGTGCAATCTGAGCATAAACGCCAAGTCGACTTTCAACAACACTCCCCGCTTTTTATTATCGTTTTAGCAGTACTGTTTTTTATTATTTTTGTAGTGACAATTTATGCAGTGGTTGCTTGGGTGCTAAATACATAGCCATCAACTCATCAACCTTATTGCGCGACCCACCTTTAGGGCTAATAGTCCGCTTTACCTGAATTTTATCAAGCGATGCTTGGCTATAGATTTTTCTTGTCCATACGGTATCGTGGTTAGATATAAGCACAGGAGTATTATTTTCAAATGCGGCTTGTTCAGCCAAGTTAGCTAAGTTAGCTTGATCATCTAAATTGAATCCGCCTTTAGCATAAGAAGTAAACGATGCTGTTTTACTTAGTGGCACATAAGGCGGATCGCAATAAATAACCGCATTATTTGGCACTAGCTTAAACACATCATCATAACCTAAGCAGGTAAAGGTCGCGTTTTGAGCTTTTTCAGCAAAAAAGTACATTTCTTTTTCTGGAAAATAAGGCTTTTTATATTTACCAAACGGTACGTTAAAAATACCTTTAAGATTATATCTACACAGTCCGTTGTAACCATGGCGGTTCATGTATAAAAAAAGCATCGCACGCTCATACACATCACTACTTTTATTAAACTGTATCCTGTATTCGTAGTAAGCGTCTGGGTGGTTATTTAAATCAACAAACAGTTTTTTAGAGTCACTTATAAACTCATCAGGCGAGCGCTTGAGTTCTTTGTATAAGTTAATTAAATCAGCATTAATATCGTTAAGTAAATAGTGTTTAAAGTTACTATTTAAAAATACCGAGCCTGCGCCTACAAAAGGTTCTACCAAGGTTTCAGCATGTTTACTGGCTTGAGATAATCGTGCATTAATATCTTCAACTAGGCTGTATTTACCGCCAGCCCATTTAAGGAAGGCTCTACTCTTTTGTTGCATTGGTTCTTAACTTCAATCTGCTGTAGCGCGATTTTACACTAAAGTGAGTCACTTTACCGATCAAGTAGTGCAATTTCTTGCTTTATTTTGCTGATTTTTTTATAGAAAGGCTTGTTCTTTCTAAGCACACCCGGCAAGGCAGACAACGCACTTTTAGCATCATTGAGTGATGCATAACTGCCAACAGTAACCACCCACCACACTTTATTATTTCGCTTAGTTTGGTATACCTTAGCGCGGTCGCTCAAGTTATGCTGACTAATAAACTCACGGGTGATTTTTTCCTGCGTTACTGCTAGCAGTTGTACCGTTGTATTATTATGTGGCTGAGCTAAATACCAAGCGTTATCGGAAACATTATTAGAAGTCTCAGGCTGTATAGCTTTTTGCTCAAGCTTTACAGGTGACTCCATGCTATCAAAGGTATTTTCATTCTGTGCCAATATCTGGTTTTGTGTGCTATTGGCACTATGTTGAGCTTGACGTGTTAAACTTTGCACTATTGCAGGAACATCATTTTTATGTAGCTCAACATCATCCAGTGACTTAGCACTTACTTGCTCTAAAGATACCTTAGCTTTTTCAGTATTCAAATTAGCCGCTTCAACTTTAGTATCCACATTAGCGATAGCCCTCACTTTAGATGTAGGGATAGCGGTCTCGATAGCTTGGTTTGGTGGATTTTGATAATAGGTTTGCCACCACTGAGTCATGTCATTTTTATAAAGTAGGCCAATAATAAGTAACATGATAATTATCAATAAAGAGATTAAGTGTATACGCCATGACACTTTATCTTTTTTTACAATATCAGCCACATGCTCGGTTGGCTGCCACGATAATAATAGACTAGGGTTACCTTTTGCTTCATTAAGAAATGTGCTAAATACAGGGTCTTCATCGTACGGTAAATTAGGAAAATACCAGCTCATCAACTGTTTAGATTCTCTGGAAGATAAAGGCTCTAAGTAAATTTCAACGGCATTATTAATAGCCAGCTTTGATTGCGAGGCTAGCATAATATAAAGCGTTATAGGGCTATTTTTGGCAAGTAACTCTAACTCTTGTAATAACTCTTCAGTTAAATGCCTTGCATTATCGAGCACCCATAAACAGGCCTCGCACGGCTGTTGTTCTAGCAGTTGGTAAAAGTTTTCACTTAACGATAAATCGTGGTCAATCAGCGGAGAGTTAAAGCTTTGCTCTAATATATCACTCATCAGTGATATATCATTTACACTGGCACTTACTTGTACAAATGCTTTATTAAAACTGTTGTATTTGTCGGTGATGAAGGTTTCGAGCATATAACTTTTGCCAAGGCCTGAGGTGCCTAGCAATACAATTAAGTTTTGCCCATATTCAAATTGCAGCGCGATTCTATCCACCAACGCCGCTCGGCTTGGTAAAATTTGCGCCTGCATTATTGCTCGATTAACGCTCTAACGTGGTCATCTGATACGTCATCTACCAATGCGCATTGACCAAATTCTGTCGGTAAAATAAAACGGATAGTGCCCTTTTTATTTTTTTTGTCTTTGCGCATATGCATCAAAAACTGCTCAGCAGTCATTTCTTCTGGGATCTCAGTAGGCAAATTATAAAGCTTGAGTAGCGTTACAATTCTATCTACCTCATCTTGCGACAAATCACCACGTGTGTGGGCTAATTTAGCAGCCAGTACCATTCCGGTCGCAACAGCCTCACCATGCAGCCATACGCCATACCCCATTTGCGCTTCAATTGCGTGTGCAAAGGTATGCCCTAAGTTGAGTAACGCACGTAAACCATTTTCTTTTTCATCTTGCGCAACAATAAGCGCTTTAATTTCACAACATCTATAAATGATATGCTGCAAACTGGCTTCGTCTAATTGCTTTAGCTTTTCTGCATTTTGCTCAATAAAAGTAAAGAGCTCGGTATCGTAAATCAGACCATACTTGATAACTTCGGCCATGCCCGCTGCAAATTCACGCGCTGGTAATGTATGAAGTGATTCAGTATCAATAAAAACAGCTTGCGGCTGATAAAATGCCCCAATCATATTTTTACCCAGTGGGTGGTTTACCGCTGTTTTACCCCCAACAGAAGAGTCAACTTGTGATAATACTGTAGTGGGAATCTGAATAAACGGAACACCGCGTTGATAACAAGCAGCTACAAAGCCTGTTAAATCGCCAATAACACCGCCACCAAGTGCAATTAAACACGTGTCTCGACCACAATTGTTTTGCAATAAAAAAGCGGATATTTTCTCAAACCATTCAAGTGACTTGTATTGCTCACCATCGGGAATGACAAAAGAAAGAGGATTTAGTTCAGCTAACGAATCAAGCAATCCTTGCAAATACAAAGGCGCAACGGTGTCGTTAGTGATAATGATAGGCCGACACTCACCAATATGATGTATAAGGCGGCCATTATCTTGAAGTGCAGATTGACCAATAAAAATAGGATAACTTCGCTCGTCCAAATTAACAGTTAATTCAAGCATGCTTTGTTATTTCCTTTATTATTGGTTTTTAAAAATCTAGTTTCTCGATGATTTGGTTAGCAACGACTTTAGCGCTTTGCTCATCAGTGCGTACAACAAAATCGGCAACTTCTTTGTATAGTGGCTCGCGTTCTTCTGCTAAGCGCTCTAGTACATCTCGAGGTGCTTCTTCAGTTTGCAGTAATGGGCGACGCTTATCGCGTTGCGTGCGTGCAACTTGCTTTTCTATAGGTGTCTCTAGGTATACAACGATACCACGAGCCGAAAGCTTGTTTCTAACTTCTTTACTCATTACTGAGCCACCACCGGTTGCAAGTACAATACCTTGCATCTCGGTTAAGTCTGCAATAACAGATTCTTCACGAAGTCTAAAGCCTTCTTCACCTTCAAGATCAAACACCCAGGCAATATCCGCACCGGTACGGCGTTCGATTTCTTGATCAGAATCGACAAATTCAAGGTGTAATTGGTCAGCGATGTGACGACCAATCGTGCTTTTGCCAGCCCCCATGGGGCCAACTAGAAATATATTACGTTTCTCAGCCATATCTTTTAGTACAAACGAACTCTAAAATTTGAAATAAAACCCCGCCTAACGACCTGGCCCCAAAATTAAGGAGGGGATTATCTCAGTAATTGGACGGGTATTTCAAGTCTATTACAAGAAAAAGCCATATAACGAGCAATTATTATTGATAATCACTCGCTGGCAAACATAAAACCAGTTAATTTTAGTCTATTTGTATTTTCGGTGTCACGAAAATCAATAACTCACGTTTCTCATTAAACTCACTGGTACTTTTGAATAAGCGCCCAACGTAAGGAATATCTCCAAGTACAGGCACCTTATTTGTAGTATTAATTATTTGCTGTTGAAAAATACCACCTAGTACAACGGTTTGACCATTATCAACCAAAACCTGTGTTTCAATTTGTTGAGTATCGATAGAAACCGCCTCTCCAGTTCCTGTTTGAACTGTTTCACCGCGCGTATCTTGTGTGATTACTAAGTCTAAAATGACTTTATTATCTGGCGTTATGTGCGGTGTCACCTCAAGGCTTAGTACTGCTTTTTTAAAGCTTACTGTCGTCGCACCACTTGACGCAGATTCGGTATAGGGGATTTCTGTACCTTGCTCAATACGTGCTTTTTGCTGATTTGCAGCGGTAATACGTGGGCTTGCAATGATTTCACCTTTATTTTCTTCTTCTAAAGCACTTAGCTCTAAATCGATTAGGGTACCATTAGCCAGTTTAGCTATGTGCAAGCCGATACTTGCCGCAGGATTAGTGATAGGTAGATTTACATTCAGGCGATCTGATAAATCTGGGATAGTACCGTTTGAGATAGTCTCAGCACCTTCAAGCGAACCAGAAATGCCATCACTATCTTGTTGATCGCTAAAGCCCCAACGCACACCTAGATCTTCTGTAACGTTGTCGCGCACTGTAACCATGCGCGATTCAATAACCACTTGTTGCACTGGAATATCCAGTGTTTCAATCATACGACGAATACTTTCAATACTTTTTGCAGTATCTTTAATAAGTAAAGTGTTGGTACGCTGATCAACCGATACGCTCCCTCTGGCCGAAATAATGCTGTTAGTATCCGTTTTAAGTAAGTCGGCAAAATCTTCCGCTTTAGCATAATTTAAACGAATATATTCACTATAAAGCGGCTCTAAATCCTCTACTTTTTGCTTTGCAAGTAGGTCTTTCGCTTCACGAGCGGCAAGCTCCTCAGCGGGCGCAACCATCAATATAGAGCCATCCATACGCTTATCAAGACCTTTAATGCGCAGTACAACATCTAAAGCCTGATCCCACGGAACACCATCTAAACGAAGTGTAATATTACCGGTTACGGAGTCACTGGTTACTAAGTTAAACTCGTTATAGCCTGCTATAATTTGCAGCACAGCTCTAACCGAAATATCTTGGAAGTTTAAGGTCATTGGACGACCTTGGTATTCTTTGCCCCCATCTAAATAAGCATTTTGCGTTTCATCTTTTTCAATCGTTAACGTTAAAATGTTATCTATTTGCTGATAGGTATAGGTAAACGCCGCATTTGGCTCAATCACGATACGGCTTAGGCTATCTTCTTTAAAGGTTTCAATGGTACTTACAACAGTGCCAAAATCTAATACATCTAGTTCATACAGTAAGTCGTCTAAGATATCTGTATGATGAAACTCTGCAATTATTTTTCCACCGCTTTCATGTACTTCTATTGCAGCTTGCGTGTCTTGCAAAAATACTAAAACTTTTGCTTCACCTTTTTCACCACGGCGAAAATCAATAGATTGAATCCGGTTAATATAAGCGCTTGAGGCATCATAACCATTGCTGCTTTCATCAGAAGCTTGTTCAGTAAGTGGGTTATCCGATACGCGCAACGACACTAAGTTATTATTAACTTGAGTTTCGTATATTTTTAAACGCTCTAGGTTTACGGTTACTTTTAAACCTTGCTCTGTCAGCACGCTGCTCACACTGTTGATACCGGCATGGTCAACCGGCACATTTTCAAGGCCTTGATCTAGCTCTACACCCTCAAATAACATTTCTATGCGCGCTGGTGTATTATGCACCTGAATGATAGGTTGTTGTGTTAATTCTTCATCAAATACAAGTTGTAACTCAGTCTCGCCTTTTAGCAAGGGGTTATAACGCACATCATAAAGTAGTGGCGCAGCACTGGCTGTCTTTACAACAAAAAGAGCCAATATGGCAAATAACATCGTTTGAAAATGCCGATGCCAAAGTACATCCTTATGCATGTGTGGTTTACCTTTTTTATTATTAATTTGCGCCATTATTTGCCGCCTCTAACATTTCTAATTTAGTCAGCCGCTCTTTCCAACAACCGGATCCATCAGGGATTAATTCAACTAATTCTACATAATCACTATTTACAGACTTAACCTTACCGTCATACGTCCCTAAATAATTATTTACTGTTACCCGATGCAGCGTTTCATCTGCGGCGGTGATCAGTGCCCACATTTGCCCGTTAGAGCCTAATGTTCCTTTCATTGCAAGGTTATCGAGCGGGTACTTTTCAAGCGGCTCTCTCACTCTATCAGGATCAGGGTGTAAACAATTTTTAATTTGCGTTAGCTTGTTTTGAATAATTTCAGGCTGTGGTGCCACAAAGGGACTACGTAGCTGTGATGCATTATATTCAAAATGTTCAAACTGTGTTAATTCAGGTATTTCCTCGACTTTAGCCGTGGTGCTGGCCTTTACTTGGTCAATAAATTCTTTTTGCTCAGACGTGTCGTCGTTACAACCTGCTATTAGTAAAATAGACAATGATAATAAAGAGGCTAGTCTCACTTTTTAACCCCTTCTTCATAACGATACGTTTTTGCAACTACACTAAATGTTAGTTGCTTTTCACCAGATGATACAATCGAAAAGTCATGTAAACTTACAATTCGTGGTAATTGAGCTACTTTTCCTACAAATTCACCAAATTCGTGATAAGTGCCTATTACCTCAATTTTTATAGGTAGCTCGGTATAAAACTCTTTTTCAACCTCAGGTAACCAACCTATTTTTAAAAACGTTAAACCGCTGGTAGTACCCACATAAGATAAATCGTCTAACAAACCTGGCGTTTCATTTGAGGTAGGTAATCGCTTTAATAGTTGAGAAAATTTTTCTTCCATTTCAACCATTTGCTGACGATATATATCAAGCTTACTGGCTACGGCATATTTAGTTTTGTAGGTACTGCGAAGCTCTACTTCCTTTGCTACCGCGTTGTGATAACTGTCTATTTCATCAGATACCAATAAACTATAACTAAAAAATAATACTAAGCCAGCCACAAAAAGACAGCAAATTGCTTTTACAGCAACAGGCCACTCACCAATGTTATCTAGCTCAATTTCATTCCAATCTATTTCGTTCAGGGATTTTAAATCAAGGTTCATTGCTTCCCTCACCAATTTCATTAAATGGCTTCACGTAAAACTCCATATTAAAATCACTGAGTAACCGTGACGTTTGATCGCCTGCAACAATGCCTTGCATGGTCGGTCTTTCGAGTAAATATGAGCCTTGAACCCTACGTAACATAGTTGACAAACGGTTGTTTGATTCACTACGCCCTAATACATGAATTTGACTGCCACGGCGTTCAAGCTTAGTCAAATACACCCCTTGCGGTACAATCTTAGCTACTTCATCCATAATTTGAGTGCCTAAGTTACGACTGCTTTGTAGCTCCTCAATCAGCCGCATACGCTGTTGTAAATTCTCTTTTCGTTTATCAAGGTCTCTAATATCACTAATTTTCTTATCAAGCATGCTAATTTCTGAGCTTAAATAATTATTTTTTAAGTTTTGCCCATCCTTTAACCCTGCATAAAATGAGCTAAGTAAGTACATGCTAGCAAAACAAAATATGATAACCGCGATTAAAATTGTTATAAATTTCTTTTTTGATTCTTCACGTTGTAGCTCACGCCACGGCAGTAGATTTATATGTGGCATGATGAAAAGCTCCTTAATGCCAAACCAGTTGCAATTGCAAACTGTGTCTTATTTCGCTGCATTATATTTCTATCTACTTTTGGCGAAACTTCCATATTTGCAAACGGTTCAGCGACTACAGTGTGAATACCTAACTCTTCAATTAACAATCTGTCTAAACCATCAATCATCGATGTACCGCCAGTCAGTACAATATAATCAACCTGATCTTTACCTGTGGTTGTTAAAAACATTTGTACCGCACGGCGCACTTGTTGCAATAAAGAGGTTTGAAATGGTGCAAGCACTTCAAAAGTGTAATTAGGGGGTAAATCCCCTGTAGTTTTACCAATTTCAGCCTCATCAAAGCTTTTATTGTAGTAAGACACAATGCTATTAGTGTATTGATCACCACCAAATACCTGATCGCGGGTATAGATTGTTTCCCCGCCCTGCACAACACTAACCAGCGTCAATACTGCACCAATATCTACTACCGCAACACATTTGTTAAAGGCATCACTAGGTAATTGTTGGTAATATACATCCATAGCTCTACTTAACGCGTAGCTCTCCACATCAACCACTTTGGCAGTTAAGTTTGCCGCCTCCAGTGCCCCCACACGCGCCTCAACACTTTCTGTACGCGCAGCTGATAACAGCACATTCATTTTACTGGGATCGGCTTCGTTGGTTGAGAGCTTTTCGAAATCTAAGCTTACTTCATCAAGGGGGTAGGGTATTAGGCTGTCTGCTTCTATTTCAATTTGCGACTCTAATTCAGCGTCACTTAATGAAACATCCATAAAAATAACTTTAGTGATAACGGTTTGCCCTGATACAGCCACAGCTGCTGATTTCAACGATTTTGGAAGTCTTCTTTTTAATTTTGTAATTATATTACCAATGGCTTCAATATCTTGAATTGATCGCTCGCTCATTGCGCCTTTTGGCATAGGTTCAATTGCAAGTGCTTCTAGTCGAAATCCCGTTTCAATTTCACTTAAAAGCACAGCTTTGATAGAGTGCGATCCAATATCGATTCCGACCATCGCAGCTGATGGCTTTTGAAATAGTTGACTTAGCATGTTTGCAACTTGACCTTTGTTTTAATAATAAACAAGTTATAATTTTTTTAGTAAAAAATATTATTCATTTTTTAATCAATATATACTAGCAGTCTAAACTCGCAATTGGGAGTCCATTTAGGGAAATATAAGTGATTTTATTAAAACGAACATTACAATTTTTTATCATTTGCACGTTATTTGGCCTGATTACATTAATCAGCCTTTATTATTACGTTAAACCCGATATCCCTAGTGTGCAAGTTTTAAAAGACGTGCAGTTACAAACCCCTATGCAAGTCTTTACTAAAGATGGATTACTAATCAATCAATTTGGTGAGAAACGTCGTATTCCCGCTACTATAGACGAAATTCCCCAACCCCTAATAGATGCTTTTTTAGCAACAGAAGACAACCGATTTTATGATCATATTGGCATAGATCCCATTGGTATAATTCGTTCTGCTATTGTGTTAATTTCAACAGGCGAAAAAAAACAAGGGGCAAGTACAATTACTATGCAGCTTGCTCGTAACTTCTTTTTAACACGTGAAAAAGCCTATATTCGAAAAGTAAAAGAAATTTTTATTGCGCTACATATTGAAAGTATATTAACTAAAGACGAGATTCTTGAGCTGTACCTTAATAAAATAGAACTTGGTAATCGCGCATTTGGTATTGGCGCAGCAGCCCAAGTTTACTATGGCAAAGAGCTTAAAGAGCTTACGCTGGCGCAAATGGCTATGATTGCAGGCTTACCTAAAGCGCCTTCAGCACTAAACCCTATTCGTAACCCCGTTAGAGCAAAAGCACGTCGTAATGTTGTACTTGGGCGTTTACTTACTGAAAACTATATTACGCAACAACAATACAACGAAGCAGTTAACCAACCTATTACTGCCTACTTTCATGGTGCTGAGATAGACCTTTATGCGCCTTACATCTCTGAGATGGTGCGTGCTGAAATGGTTAATCGCTACGGTATAGACAAAGCCTACAACTCTGGCTTTAAAATATTTACCTCTGTGGAGTCTAAAGTTCAAAAGGCTGCACAAACAGCGTTAGTTAATAATTTACATAACTATGATATGCGCCATGGTTTTCGCGGACCTGTAGACCTGATATGGGATCCAGAAACACAGCCCGCCTTAAGTGAGCAGCAAATCATAGAAAAACTAAAACCTGTTAAAGAAATAGCTGACTTGCACGCTGGCGTAGTGATAAAAGTAGCAGAAAAAACCGCTGACGTTATTTTAAAAAATGGTCAGCGCACCACACTTGATTGGGATAATTTAAAATGGGCGCGTAAATATATTACTCGTTACCGCCAAGGCTTTGCGCCAAAGGCTGCTACAGATATTCTTACCCCCGGTATGCAAATATGGTTACGTAAAAATAACGACGATAGTTATATACTAAGCCAAATACCTGAAGCTGCCAGTGCACTTGTTTCTATAGACCCTCAAGACGGTCGCATTAAGGCTATTGTAGGCGGTTATAGTTTTGAGCAAAGCCAATATAACCGAGCAGTACAGGCCAAACGCCAAGTTGGCTCTAATATCAAACCTTTTATTTACTCTGCAGCACTCGAAAATGGCTATACATTAGCCTCTATTTTGAACGATGCCCCAATAAACCAATGGGACAAGAGTTTAGGGGTAGCGTGGCGACCAAAAAATAGCCCTGCAGTTTATAATGGCCCTATACGTATTCGTCGTGCACTAGCACAATCTAAAAATGTTATTTCTGTACGTTTGCTTCGTGGTGTAGGACTGCAGCGCACGGCTGATCACTTACTTAAGTTTGGTTTTAAGGATGCTGATATTAACCGCAGTGAATCGTTAGCGTTAGGAAGTGCGTCAATCACACCACTCGAGCTTGCTCGTGGCATGAGCGCTTTTGCTAATGGTGGTCACTTAATTGAACCTTACTTTATATCTGAAATTCAAGATGCCTTTGGTAATGTACTATTTAAGGCAAACCCTGCTCTTGCCTGTGACGAAAACGAGCAATTGCCTAGCCTTCAAGCTGCAAATAATATTGCTAATGATAACTTAGATGCTGACATAGCGCAGAACTCTGAATCACAACCACACTGTGCACCGCGTATTATATCAAAGCAAAATGCGTTTTTAATTGCTGATGCAATGCACAGCGCTGTATGGGGTGGCGGTAGCTGGACTCACAAAACAGGTTGGAGTGGTACGGGTTGGCGTGCGCAAGCATTAGATAGACGCGATCTATCAGGTAAAACAGGCACCACCAACGACTCTGTTGATACCTGGTTTAGCGGCTTTAACCGCAATGTAGTGACTTCGGTATGGGTTGGTTTTGACAACCCAGGTAATTCATTAGGGCGCTCAACCTATAATAACAACCTAGACAGCAGCCAGATCTCTGGTGCTGAATCGGGTGCCAAAACGGCACAACCTGCTTGGGTTAACTTTATGAAAGTAGCGCTTGAGGGCACACCAGAAGCCCCAATAGAACCACCGGAAGGCCTAGTTTCAATTCGTATTGATTTAAAAACAGGTTTGTTAAGTCATAAAAACGATTACACCAGTCGTTTTGAGTACTTTGAAAAAGGCACGGCGCCTACTAAGTATGTACTATCTCAGCCTACTGATATTTTTGAAGAAGACACTAAAACCGAAGAAGAGCTATTTTAATCATAATGTAGAAAAACAAGAACGGCAGCCAATATAAGCTGCCGTTTTACTAGTAAATTTGCTCTATTACTTTAGATGTTTAACCAACCAATATAAGTCAGAATGTACACCCGCTGCGGTCACTTCTTTGCCCGCGCCAGGTCCTTGGATAACCAAAGCATTGGTGTTGTACCACTGGCTATTAATAACAAAAATATTATCACCAGGCGTTAAATTAGCTAGAGTCCCTCCTTTAGGCGCGTATGTTATACCTACTTTAGCTGTTACTTTACCCTGATTTAATGCTAATAAACCGGTGTACCTAAGTACGGCATTTTGTTCATTTGCCGCATCGCCATGGTATTTAATAAAGGCATTTAGCGTATCTTTATTCGCTAAAAAGTCCTCCCATGAACCTTGTGCTAGCTCATCTGGCATGAGTGCTTGTAAACTTATATCCTCTAGATCTAATTCTAGACCAAGCTCACGCGCAAGTATAAGTAACTTACGCTGCATATCGCGGCCCGATAAGTCTTCGCGCGGGTCAGGCTCTGTAAAGCCCATTTTTTGCGCTTCAAGAACAAGATCCGAAAATGCCACACTGCCATCATACTTACTGCATAACCATGAAAGTGTGCCAGAGAATACCCCCTCGATACGGGTAATTTTATCGCCACTATTTTGTAAATCAGCCAGCGCAAAGTTAATTGGCAAACCAGCCCCCACGCTGGTGTTGTATCGCCAATGCAAGTTACGCTCACTAATACTTTGACGCAACGCGTTATACCAATTTGATGCAGCCGTCCCTGCGTACTTATTAGCGCTTATTAAATGGCAATCCCGTTCTACAAAATCAGTATATAATTGGCTAAATTGCTCGCTTGCCGTTATATCAACAACCACTTTATGCTCGTAATCAAGGTCGTTTAAGGCATTTAATAAGTCGACTTGCTCATAGCCAACCGAATTATGCTGCCACTGCTGCCTCCACTGCTCCAGTGTAATACCAGAGGCATTGAATAGCATATTTTGCGAGCGGATTAGTCCAACTAACTTAATACTATAATCACCCGATAAGCGTGTAAACTGGGCATCCAGCTGAGTTAAAAACTCATCGCCTACGTTACCTAAACCTGCAACAACTAGTGCAACTTCTTGACCTTTATTAATTAGTTTTTCGTGAAGTAAACTAAGTACATCGCTCTCTATTAACTGATCAGTTAACAGCAATGTATAGCCGGTATCTTGATGAATAAAACGAGGGTGAATATTTTGCTGATTTAAAACCCCAGCCGCTAATGTACTTAGCGTGTAAACATCTTGCGTAGGCGCAACTACAGCACAGCCGTTCAAATTAGACTCAATTATGTTTGCTCGCCCCGCAAAATAACTCACAACCTGATACGTCGCGCTTGCAGGCACAACTAAGTAGATATCACCATCGTGTATAAAATGATGAAGGCTGTGTTGGATAAGCTGACTAACATGTGCCACCTCACCAACATTGAGGCCTTCTACTAGCAATAAATCAACGTTTTGTAATGTAGTAATAAAGCGTTTTTGCTTAGCCTTACCCTGCTTTACAACATCAGTAGGAGCCGCTTGCACATCAAAGCTACTTCGTACAGCCAGCTTAATATTAGTGTTTTTTAAAGGCGAAAGCGTTTTTGCATGCAAAACAGGGTTACCCAATCGTGCTAGTAAGTTAGCCTGTTCACGACACACTTTATTGTACTTAGTCGCTTTTTCAACTTTACGTGGGTCAGCACTAAACACCCCTGGCGTATCAGTCCATATGCACACACTTTGAGCGTCGCAATAATTGGCTAATAAAGTGGCGCTATAATCACTGCCATTGCGGCCTAGCGTAACCGTATCACCGTCACTACTTGCTGCGATAAACCCTGTTACTACATTAATTTTATTTGCCTCAATCACACGACTACACTGTTGTTTGTTTTTCGCATGCAATAGCTCTTCGTTTGTTACAGTGAATAACGTTCTTGCATCATGAGCGCACGCCTCAATCGTTAATTGCGCTAAATAGGCTGCCAATAATCGTGCAGACCACAGCTCGCCATGCGCCAGTAACGCCGCCTCTTGCAACTGCTGCTGATCCGCTTGCTCTGCTATATTACTTAACTCTTGCGCTAACACTGCTAAAGCCGTGTGTTTAGCATCGGCTTTTAATAACTCTTCAATTAATGCTGTTTGATGATTACTCAATTGCAGCAAAATATCAGTAATAGCTTGCTTATCTTGTTGCTGATAACTTTGCCACAGCGAAACTAAGGTATCGGTAGTTTTACCGGCTGCAGATACAACCACGCAGTCACCTGGCTGTGTGTGGCCAATAATAATTTTTGCCACACGTCTATAGCACTCGCTCGAGCTTAAACTCGAGCCGCCAAATTTATGTACACTATTTACCATACTCAATCACCACAATGCTGGATGAGCAGCTTGTTGCTTTACATCTCCATTGGCATTGCCTGCAGCTTTACCAACACGGCCTACATTTTTATTTTGCCCGGGTTTAACTAGGTTAAATACACGCTCAAAATCAGCCAATAAGTCTTCTATATCTTCAATACCTACCGAAATACGAATTAACGTATCCCCTACTCCCGCTTCTAGGCGTGCTTTTGGCTCCATCCCTGCGTGAGTCATAGTAGCTGGGTGGCAAATTAAACTCTCAACCCCACCTAACGATTCGGCTAAGCTAAACTCTTTAAGGCTTGTTAAGAACGCCGCAGCATCATCCACATCACCTTTAATATCAAAACTAACCATGCCACCAAAGCCAAGTTGTTGAGCTTTAGCAAGTGTATGTTGAGGGTGCGATTCAAGGCCTGGGTAGTAAACTTGGCTAACATACTCAGATCTTTCAAGATACTTAGCAATCGCCAGGGCATTTTCTTGGTGCTGCCTTAAACGCACATTTAAAGTACGTAACCCACGTAACGTTAAATAGCTGTCAAATGGGGCGCCGGTAATACCAATGTTGTTGGCCCACCACGCAAGCTCGTCACCAAGCTCTTGGCTTGCAGCCACAACGGCACCGCCTACAACATCAGAATGGCCGTTAATATATTTGGTGGTAGAGTGCACCACAATATCTACACCAAACTTAATTGGGTTTTGCAATGCTGGTGATAAAAAGGTGTTGTCGGCAGCAACCAATGCCCCGCACTGTTTTGCTATATCTGTCACGGCTTTAATATCCGTTAAGCGCAGCACAGGGTTACTTGGTGTTTCTATCCAAATTAATTTAGGTTTAATAGTTAAAATTTGTTCTAGGTTTTCTGGCTTGGTTAAATCAAGAACCTTTAACTTTAGTAGGCCGCGCTTCTCTAACGATGTAAATAAACGGTAGCTACCACCATAGCAATCATGAGGAATTACGAGTGTATCGTCGCTATTAAGTAGCTGTGTGGCCAAATGCACTGCTGCCATGCCCGTAGCTGTTATGATGCCGCGTGCACCACCTTCAAGTTCTGCTAATGTCTCGGCTAAAATATCGCGATTTGGGTTACCACTGCGCCCGTAATCGTATGCACGTTTAGTATCAAAATCGGCAAACGAATACGTTGTCGATAAATAAATTGGCGGTACTACAGCACCATGATGTTTATCGGCATCAACCCCATTTCGTACAGCAATGGTTGCTTTGTTTTTTTCGCTCATATTCGTCACCTAATTATTTTGGATGTTTAGACGTCTAAAAGAGTAAGTTATCCATTATAATAAGTCAAAGATTTTAAGACTCTAGATGGCTAAAAATTATAGACTCGTAGTACTTTAACTGGGCTGTATTTAGCGTTATAAACAAGCTTATTCTGCGAGTTTGGTATCTATTATTTGACTATCTTTTTTAAAACGATAGAATTTCACGCATATTTACACGCTTTTTACGCCGTGTTAGAAATTAATAATCTGAGGCAACGATACATCTTATGGCTAAATGGAATGGTGAGTATATTCACCCATACGCAGAACACGGGAAAAAATCAGAGCAAGTTAAAAAGATCACCGTTTCGATCCCGCTAAATGTATTAAAGGTATTAACTGATGAACGCACGCGTCGTCAAATAAACAACTTGCGTCATGCAACAAACAGCGAGCTACTATGTGAAGCATTTTTACATGCATTTACAGGTCAGCCGTTACCTAATGATGATGACCTACGTAAAGATAACGCAGAAAAAGTACCTGAAGAAGTTAAAAAGATAATGCAAGAAATGGGCTTAGAAGTGCCTATTTTAGATGAAGAATAAAGCGCCTTTTTAAACAAAAAAACCTCAGCATGCTGAGGTTTTTTTGTTTCAACGCTATATATTACGCCATGTAGTTTTCTGGTAAGTCAATTTGTGCCACGCCTGATTCAACTGCAGCAATCGCAACCGCCTTGGCTATACGTGGTAATAAACGCGGGTCCATCGGCTTAGGAATAATGTAATCTGCACCAAACTCAAGCTTTTCTACACCTGCCGCTTTTAATACTTGCTCAGGCACTGGCTCTTTAGCAATACTGCGTATAGCTTCAACAGCAGCTATTTTCATTTCATCGTTAATAGCGCTTGCACGAACATCAAGTGCACCACGGAAAATAAACGGGAAACATAAAACATTATTAACTTGGTTAGGAAAGTCTGAACGACCCGTAGCCATAATTAAGTCCGCACGTGCGCTGTGCGCAAGCTCTGGAGCAATTTCGGGATCTGGATTTGAACATGCAAATACCACAGGTTTATCAGCCATCAGCTTTAAGTCTTCAGGCGCTAATAAATTAGGGCCAGAAACCCCAACAAACACATCTGCATCAGCAATTACATCTTGTAGCGTGCGCTTATCTGTATTGTTAGCAAAAAGCTGTTTGTATTCATTTAAGTCATCGCGGCGAGTATGAATAACCCCTTTGCGGTCTAACATATAAATATGTTCGCGCAGTGCTCCACACTTAATTAATAGCTCCATACACGCAACTGCTGCAGCACCTGCCCCTAAACATACAATAATGGCATCTTCTATTGATTTGCCCTGCACTTCTAATGCGTTAAGCATACCTGCTGCAGTAACAATAGCGGTACCATGTTGGTCATCATGAAAAACCGGAATACTGCAGCGTTCAATAAGCGCTTTTTCAATTTCAAAACACTCGGGCGCTTTAATATCTTCTAAGTTAATGCCACCAAACGTGTCAGCAATATTCGCCACGGTATTAATAAAGTCTTCAGTGGTGCGATGCTTCACTTCTATATCAATAGAATCTAAGCCTGCAAAGCGTTTGAATAACAGTGCTTTACCTTCCATAACAGGTTTAGAGGCTAATGGCCCTAAATTACCTAAACCTAAAATTGCCGTACCGTTACTGATCACCGCAACCATGTTACCTTTACCGGTATAGGTATATGCATTAGCTGGGTCTGCTGCAATTTCACGCACGGGTTCTGCAACACCAGGGCTATATGCTAGAGCTAAGTCTTGCACTGTTTCCGCTGGTTTTGTGAGCTCAATGCTGATTTTTCCAGGAACGGGGTGTGAGTGGTAGTGTAATGCTTGTTCACGAAAATCTGACATAACGCGATGGTATCCTGCAATTTAAGTTAAGTGAGAGGGAGTATAGGGCTAAGATACTCTTATTATTTTTAAATTCCAAGCAATATCAGGTCTATCCTGTTATATGCTATATCCGTTAATTTTAAGTGATTTATCAGCAACTTCGCTAAAAGTTATCAACTTTAAACAAATAAAAATTCATCTAAAAAGTGCGTTTTGAGGTTCATTTTTCCCGTACAGTATTTTGGTTAAATTGTAGTGCACTTAACTATTAAAATGCACCATTATGGCGCGTTTACCTACGTTAAAAACAAATATCGTCACGATAAGCACTTTTAGCAGCTTGGTTAAAAATTAACATATAAAAATATAGAGAAGAATCGGGAAATTGTCTGTAAAGGATTATGCATATTCAGAATAAGAACAGGAAATAGTTATGCATAAGTAGTACGGCAACAATCGCTGATATTTCAGCAAAAATGAGGAATTTTAGGCACAAAAAAAAGCACCCAAAGGTGCTTTTTTTACTAAACAGCAATAATTACTTTTTGCTGCTAAGTGCACCGAAGCGCTTGTTGAAGCGATCAACACGGCCGCCAGTGTCTAAAATCTTTTGCTTACCAGTGTAAAACGGGTGACACGCAGAACATACGTCTAAGTGAATGTCTTTACAAAGAGTAGAACGAGTTTCGAATTTGTTTCCGCATGAACATGTTGCAGAAATTGCTTCGTACTTAGGGTGAATACCTTCTTTCATAGGAACCTCTAGTTAAGGCCGCATCGCTCTCCAAACCCGAAGTCTGGCACCATACGTCGTTAAAACAAATTTATAGGCCGCGGATTTTATCCAACTAGCTTGCCCCACACAAGCTTTAATTACGCTTTTTGTCAAAAAAGTAACCAACCAACACTACACTCTCCATTTGCATGTAGGTTTTTAACCTTATTTTTAGTACATTAAGCCATTACCCTTTATTACATGAGTTGTTATGCGCTTTGTTGAAGTGGCTATTAAAGTGCCGTTACCACGCACCTTTGATTATAAAATAGATGAACAACTTACCTCGCTCTCGGCGCCTATTATGCCGGGGATGCGCGTATTAGTGCCTTTTGGGAATCAAAAGAAAGTAGCGGTAGTGCTAGCACTTAAAACGCATACCGATGTACCAGAGAACAAAATTAAAGCGGTTATTGAGGTTATTGACCAAACCCCTATTTTATCATTGCAGCATCTAGAGCTGCTCAGTTTTACAGCACGTTACTATTGCTACCCATTAGGCGAAACCATACACATTGCACTACCAAGTGCGCTTCGCCAAGGTGAAAACCCAGATAAAACCAGCATAAACATGGTTAGCCTTACCGAGAAAGGTGAGAAATTACCGTCCTTAAAAGCGAAAACTCAATTAAACTTATTAAAACAGCTCGCACAGTCGGGTAAATCATCGTTGACCGAGCTAAAAGCGCTCGGCTTTAGTAAAAAAACAATCGATGCCTTAATAGATAAAGAACTCATAACCCAGAGCATTGAGCATGATAATCAATGGCAAAACATTGCGCCCACAGTCGGTACCAAGCCAGTACTTAATAAAGAGCAAGCTGTTGCGTGCACGACAATCAATCAAAGTGTTGGCTTTAAAAGCTTTTTATTAGAAGGTGTGACTGGCAGTGGTAAAACCGAAGTGTATTTACAGTGCCTTGAAGAAGTCCTTAAACGTGGCGAGCAAGCCTTAGTATTGGTGCCTGAAATAGGCTTAACCCCGCAAACTGTCAACCGGTTTCGCCGTCGCTTTCCTGATACGCCAATAATGTTGTGGCACTCAGCCTTAACCGATAACGAGCGCTTACAAACATGGCGTTTTTGCGAAAAAGGCAGCTGCGCAATTGTTATTGGTACCCGTTCGAGCATTTTTCTACCTTTTTTAAAGTTAGGGATGATAGTGGTTGATGAAGAGCATGATTCATCATTTAAACAGCAAGATACCTTACGTTACCATGCACGCGATTTAGCTGCTTATCGAGCATTTCAGCACAAAATACCGCTAATTTTGGGCAGCGCCACTCCCGCGCTAGAAACCCTTCACAAGGCAATAAATAACAAGTATCAACTTTTAAGTCTGACAGAGCGCGCACAAACTGCGACCGATAATCAGTTTATGCTGCTCGATATGAAAGGACAGCCTGACCAAGCAGGTATTGCCCACGCAAGTCTTGCCACTATGCGCCAACATTTAAAGCGTGGTAAGCAAGTTATGGTGTTTTTAAATCGGCGTGGTTTTTCTCCCACGCTAATTTGCCATGAATGCGGATGGCTCAGTGAATGTAACCGTTGTAGCACCAGCGCGACTTTTCATAAAGCGATTGGGCAAATGATTTGCCATCACTGCGCTGAGCAACAACCAGTACCTTACCAGTGCCCTGATTGCGGTAGCACACAAATTTTTCCTAACGGAAAAGGTACAGAACAAATTGAAGAGTTTTTATCAAGCGAATTCCCTGATACACCCGTAACGCGAATAGATCGCGACTCAACTCGTCGTAAAGGAAGCTTAGAAAAAGCACTAGAGGAAATTAATCAAGGTGGCCCACGTATTTTAGTGGGCACTCAAATGCTGGCTAAAGGTCATCATTTTGCCGATGTGAGCTTAGTACTTATATTAGATGTAGATAGCGGTTTGTACTCGTGCGATTTTAGAGCCACAGAGCATTTAGCCCAATTAGTAACGCAAGTTGCAGGGCGCGCAGGTCGCTCGGGAGAGCCTGGGCAAGTATTACTACAAACCCATTTTCCTGAACACCCTTTACTACAGGACTTGGTAAATAATGGCTACCAAGATTTTGCTCGTTTTGCATTAAGCGAACGTGATGATGCCGACCTACCGCCTATTACAAATATGGCTATAGTTAGAGCGCAAGGACACAATATTACTCAAGTTGTCGATTTTTTGACGGATTTGGTTCCTGTCAACGGCGTATCTGGTATACAATTGCTCGGACCAATACCAGCCCCATTAGAAAGAATAGCGGGTATGTACCGGTTTCAATTGCATATTCAAGCGCAAGATCGCAAAGTATTACACCAGTATCTTGCGCAAATGGTTGACTATTTAAGCACCAGCAAATTAGCACAAAAAGTGCGCTGGAGTTTAGATGTTGACCCTATAGACATGATTTAGGTTAAAGCCAAATGGCACAGCACGATTATATTAATAAAAAACCAGCGGGCAGAAAAAACACCAAGCAAGCCCCTGCTAAAAAGCCCTTTCCTATATTTTTAGTTATTATTACTGTTTTGCTTGTAGGCGGTTTCGCCTACGGCTTATGGTTTATTAAAAATAATGCAGACCCTAAGCTTGCTGAGCAGCAAGCCCACCCAAAACCAGCGCAAAAAGTAGAAATTGCTAAGCCTCGCGCGCCTAAGTTTATTGAAGAAATTAAAGAGCACGAGATCCAAGTAGAAGTACGAGAGATTGAGCAAAAAGGCCCCTATGTTATGCAGTGTGGTTCGTTTAGAACACACGAGCAAGCCGAAACACTCAAAGCTAAAATCGCCTTTGCTGGGTTAATTTCTGAAATTAAAAAGACCACAGGTACTAATGGCGTGTGGTATAAAGTGCGCTTAGGTCCTTATAAAACCAAGCGCCAAGCCGAAAGCGACAAAAACAAACTCAAGCGAGTGCATGTTGTTAGCTGCGGAATTTGGGGCTGGACTTGAAATTAGACCATTCACCCATATAACCTCATCATAATCGTTTTTAACAAGCTGCCCCCGCAGCTTGATGATGAGGAATAAAATGACCACTATCGTAAGTGTACGCCGCGACAATAAAGTAGTAATTGGTGGCGATGGCCAAGTATCACTTGGTAATACTGTAATGAAGGGCAATGCCCGTAAAGTTCGACGTCTTTATAATGGCAAAGTAATTGCTGGTTTTGCCGGTGGTACTGCTGATGCCTTTACCCTTTTCGAACGCTTTGAAAGCAAACTAGAAATGCATCAAGGAAACCTTACTAAAGCCGCTGTTGAAATGGCTAAAGACTGGCGCAGCGACAGGGCTCTTCGCAAACTTGAAGCACTCCTTGCCGTTGCCGATGAGACCGCCTCACTGATAATTACTGGTAACGGCGATGTAGTGCAGCCAGAAAACGACCTAATCGCTATTGGTAGTGGTGGTAACTTTGCACAATCAGCAGCCACTGCCCTATTAGAAAATACCGATTTAAGCGCTCGCGATATTGTAGAGAAAAGCCTTACCATTGCTGGCAACATCTGTGTATTTACCAACAACTTCCAAACAATCGAAGAACTATAATAGGACCCATTATGTCTGCTATGACCCCAAGAGAAATTGTACACGAGTTAGATCAGCATATTATTGGTCAAGCTAAGGCTAAAAAAGCTGTGGCTATTGCCCTTCGTAATCGCTGGCGTCGAATGCAATTAAACGATGACTTACGTAGTGAAGTAACCCCTAAAAACATTTTAATGATTGGCCCAACAGGTGTAGGTAAAACAGAAATTGCCCGTCGTCTAGCTAAACTTGCAAATGCGCCTTTTATTAAAGTAGAAGCAACTAAATTTACCGAAGTAGGTTATGTTGGCAAAGAAGTAGAAACCATTATTCGCGATTTAGTTGATGTAGCAATTAAAATGACTCGCGAGCAACAAACTAAAAAGTTTAAGCACCGCGCAGAAGAAGCGGCTGAAGAACGTATTTTAGATGCTCTTTTACCACCCGCTAAAGACCAATATGGTGAAACACAGCGCGATGACAACTCATCTACTCGCCAAACGTTCCGTAAAAAACTACGTGAAGGCCAGCTTGATGATAAAGAAATCGAAATTGATCTAGCACAAGCACAACCAAATGTAGAGATCATGGCGCCTCCTGGTATGGAAGATATGACCAACCAGTTACAAAGCATGTTTCAAAACATGGGTGGCGACAAACGTACTAAACGCAAGTTAAAAATTAAAGAAGCCTTTAAACTGTTAACAGAAGAGGAAGCCGCTAAATTAGTTAATCCTGAAGAACTAAAAGAGCAAGCTATTTTTTCTGTTGAGCAAAACGGTATTGTGTTTATTGATGAAATAGACAAAATTTGTAAGCGTGGCGATTCGTCAGGCCCAGATGTTAGCCGTGAAGGTGTACAACGCGACCTACTTCCTTTAATTGAAGGTTCAACCGTTAATACTAAGCATGGCATGGTTAAAACCGATCATATGTTATTTATAGCATCGGGTGCATTTCAAATGGCCAAGCCATCAGACATGATCCCTGAGCTACAAGGTCGTTTACCTATTCGTGTAGAGCTTGAAGCACTTAGCGCAAATGACTTTAAACGAATTCTTACTGAGCCGCATGCATCACTTACTGAGCAGCAACGTGAATTGCTTAAAACAGAGCAGGTGAATGTTGAATTTAGCGATGATGCGATAGATCGTATAGCTAAGGCTGCATGGCAAGTAAACGAGAAAACCGAAAATATTGGTGCTCGTCGCTTACATACAGTAATGGAAAAGCTAATGGAAGAAATCTCGTATGATGCTTCTGAGCAAGCAGGCTCTACCCTTACTATTGATGCCGCTTACGTAGAAAAACACTTAGGCGCACTGGTTGAAGATGAAGACTTAAGTCGTTTTATTCTTTAAAGCGAATAAAAATACTATACTTAAAGCCTCCATATTGGAGGCTTTTTAATGGGGTATATAAAATGAAACACGTTATAAAAGTGCACTATCATAGTGTAAGTAAAAACCTAGATGTTTACTTTGATGATGACACTATGACTGTATTTAGCTGCGAGTTTTTACGCGTTCACTCCCCTTCTGCTGAAGTGCAAGGGCATGGGGCAGAGCCAATGAAACCAGTACTTAATAAACACAAAGTTGGTATAAAAAAGATTGTCCCTGTGGGACATTACGCACTCAGATTAGACTTTGATGATGGCCATAATAGCGGCCTGTTTAGCTGGCGCTATTTTGAGACGCTTCAAGCACAACAACAAACCTTGTGGGATAAATACCAAGCTCGCGTTGACGAGCACGAAAAAAACAAAGACAGCGTGCCAATAAAGTTTGTTCCTTAAACTTTATTGGCTTAATAAATACGACCTTGTACTACACTTTAAACTTATCAATAGCTGTGAATAAAACGCGTGCTTGCTCAGAGACTTCTTCACTTGTTTGCGCATTATTTACTGCATGCTCAGAAGCATTTTGAGCGATATCTCTAATGCGTACTACATTTTTGTTAACCTCAGAGGCCACTTGGCTTTGCTCATCAATGGCAACAGCAATTTGAGTACTCATTTCCATAATAGTTTGCACATCTTCAGTGATTAAGCCAAGTAAGTCACCTGCCTTGATAGCTTGAGAGGCACTTTCATCCCCTTGTGAACGACATTGATGCATAATACTAACAACCTCTTGAGTACGCTCTTGAAGGGTATTAATAATGCCTTCAATTTCGCTGGTAGATTCTTGCGTACGTTGAGCAAGTGAACGAACTTCATCTGCTACCACTGCAAATCCACGACCTTGCTCACCTGCGCGCGCAGCTTCTATTGCGGCATTTAGTGCGAGTAAATTAGTTTGCTCAGCAATCCCTCGAATTACATCAAGTACAGAGCCTATGGTTTCAGCATCTTTTTCAAGCTGTGATACCACGTTTGATGCATTCCCTAACGACGAAGATAAATCACGTATATGATTAACGGTTGAATCGACTTCATTACGCCCTTGCTGCGCACTAAGATTGGTTGACTCAGCTTTTTTAGCTGCCGCTTCGGTATTATGCGAGATATCTTGAATCGTGGCCTGCATTTGCGTTGCGGCAGTGGCAACCATATCCGCTTCGTGTAGCTGCTCTTGCATACCTGAACTTGTTGCAGAGGTACTTTCAGATAAATGTTCGGTGGCCACATTTAGCGTATTAAGCGCACTGTTAACTTCGTTTATGAGGTTTTTGAAATCGCCTATTAAGCTATTAAAATCTGAGGTCATAATGGTAACTTCGTCATTACCTGTTTGCTCTATAATAAGGCTTAAATCGTTATGACGGCGTATGTCGTTTATAGTGTGATAAACACGCTCGATAGGAACAATGATTGAGTGACTAGTCAGGTACACTAACGCCAATACAATAACGCCCGAAATAACAAATACAACTATGGCAATAAATTGAGCTTGCTCAACGCTTTTTTCAACTTCCAGCTTAGTTGATTGAACAATTTCACCTACAACCTGATCGCTTTTTTCTACGTTGCCCCGCATTACACCTAGCGCACCTGAGTCTAAGTCTAGGCCTAACTGTGTTTGTGCCTTTACAAGATTTTGAAAAGCGCTTTGGTACGTATCTATTAAAGGGCTTATTTGCGACTTATAACTACTTTGTAAATCAGCTTGAGTAATTTTTTGTTTAAACGTACTAATAAGTTCGTTAAAGCGAGTTAAGTATTTTGCATCAAAGCGCAGCATAAAATCTTTCTCAGCGCGTCGCAGCTGTAGCATTGCCGATAAAAGCTCAAAGTTATCTTGCTCTTTTAATAGCACCTCAACTTCGTGCACCGCAGTTCTGAGCTTGCCATATAACCCATCTTTAGGGTTTAAACCTATCTGTTGCTGTAACCTAACAACCTCTGAAAAATTGTTGTTGTAGTTAGTAATAAGCGTATGAAACTGCTCAATTTGCGCTGCGGTAATGCCCTGCTGTTGCATTACCCCCTGCAGCTTTTTGATTTTAGTGCTTAGCTGTCTAAAATCCTTATCAAATGATGTAAGTGCTTCCTGCTGCTTGTAAAAAAGAAAGTTTTTTTCATGCTTTCTGAGCTCTAGTGCATGTACGTTGAGCTCTTCTGCAAGCTGAATTGTTTTATTCAGATTGAGTGTTACGCGTGACTCATAAATTATCACACACAACAAAATGACCATTGCCAGACCGACTACCACTGCATTAAGTTGCAAACGCCTTTTAATGGTTAAGTTTTGTAAAAAATTCATTGAAAACACCTATATTTAATATGCACTAATAGTGTAGTACGTTCTGGCACTTCATATTGAATTTTTTATTAACTTTTTATACATACAACTCATGCTTTTAGATTAACATTACCCCATAAATCTTTATGCAATGAGTGAATGTCATGCCACTGTTTATTAAGTAGCCATTTAACCAAAGGGGCAGGATCACTGGGAAAATTAATTTTCTTGTTTTGCGGGGCACTATTCCAATCATCTAGCGCTTGCGGGTTTAAATAATTCATTACATGAGCCATTTTCATCGCCCGCAATGTTTGTGCATTTGCATCTTGTTCAAACTGACCATCAAGAGGTTTAAGTAATAATTTTTTCCCAAGCTTTAAGGCCTCACTTGCCAACTCAAAGCCTGCATTACCAATTACGCCACTGGTATTTGCTAAGTCGTTTAAAAACCCCGCTCTTGAAGGAGTGCGCAAATGGATATGACCAAGGGATTTGTCTTGTGCATGTGGGTGGTAACAGTAAAACTCTTTTTCTGGAAAGTCCTTTAAATAATCAATAATGTTGTCGAGGTTTTCAAAGGGTAAGTACACTAGCACTTTATTCATAACGGCGACCGGATTGCCATGGTCATGGTTTGCAATAAAGGGCGGTATAATATTGTCAGCAAAAGGTTGCCAATGTACGCCTAAATAAGTGCTTGCAGGGGCATAGTGCTTAATAAGAGACTTTCTAAATAACCCCCGACCAAACATAGGCACACTGTTAGATAAAAAGGCCGCCTGATGACTAATACCAATCACAGGTACGCCAGCTCTCTTTGCCGCCCAAGCTGAAATAGGCTCAAAGTCATTCAAAACAAAATCGTATTTTTTTACATCAAATGATTTTATATCGTTAACTAACTTGCACACTCGAGCATTTTTTAATGTTTGATAGCTTTTTACTTGGCCGTTTTTAGTGCTAAACGATAAACCCCTAAACGTTTTGTAATCAGCAAAGCCCTGCATATCAAAGTAGTCTTTTTCTGGACGTCCGGAAAAAACGTAATCTACATCTATACCTAACTCTTTAAAACAACTTGCCATAACACGGGCGCGCGTAATATGGCCATTACCTGTGCCTTGTATGCCGTATAATATCTTCATACAGGCACCACCAAAGCTAGCGCAAATAAACCACATGAACTGCCAATAGCGGCGCCTATTATTATATCTGCCGGAAAATGTACGCCTAATACCACACGAGAAACCGCCACCCCCGATGCCCAACTAAACCAAAGCCACGCATATTCTGCAAAAAAGTGACTCAATATTGCCGCAACTAAAAATGCTGCTGCACTGTGCCCTGAAGGTAAACTAAATTTGTCACTAGGTACAATATACGCATTACTGACTAAGCAATCGCAGGGGCGGATTCGGCCAAAGCTACGTTTTGCTAAAAAGTAAATAGGCCTTTCAATTGCAAACCCCAGTAACACCGATATTGGCAATAACTGATGCTGCTCATTGGTACTTAGCCACCAAACAGCGCCACACATAAGTAAATATAAACCACCATTACCACTTTTAGATAAACCAAGCGCAGCCGTTTTCAGCCATTTAGGTGAATTGTAATTAAACAGCGTTAAAAAGAGCCGTTCATCCATCTGAGCCATTTTTTTAAGTACGTTATTATCGTTCATTATTCACCCTCATCTGCACAATATCTAACCACAGTGAAAGCTTAGCGATATAAAATAACAATTGAGTGACGCTTTTAAGACACTAATGTTGCCATTTAAAATTTCCGCATTTTGAGTAAATTTACTGCTATTAAGTCGTTGTTATTGCATATAAGGAGGGTATACTGAGAGTAACTTATGTACCCTTTGAGGATAAAATAATGGATTACAGCACTTCTGACTTATGTGACTTTTTTGCCGATGTGGTTGACGTGCTTGAACCTATGTTCATCAACTTTGGTGGTCGACACACGTTTGGCGGCCGAATTAAAACGGTTAAATGTTTTGAAAATAATGAACTGATCCGTGAAATACTCTCACAAGACGGTACTGATCAAGTACTACTTATCGATGGTGGTGGCTCAACACGACGCGCCCTTATCGACATTGAACTTGCAGAGCTTGCTCTGGATAACAACTGGAATGGTATTATTGTTTTTGGTGCAGTGCGCCATGTCGATGAGCTTGAAGAACTTGATTTAGGTATACAAGCTATTGCATCAATTCCTGTTGCTGCCGATAGCGAAGGTGCTGGTGAAGATGGTATTGGTGTTAACTTTGCAGGGGTGTCGTTTTTTGATGGCGACTTTATCTATGCTGATAGCACAGGTATCGTTTTATCTGCAGAAGAACTTGAACTTGAAGTTGTCGAAGAATAAGACCACATGCAGTGTTCACAGGAACACTGCTTATTTCACCATAATAGTTTGATGCTCAATACGGACTGGAACACAGTGCCCCCACCCCTCAAAATATACGATGAAAACGCAGTAAAGCCATACTGTGTTAAACGCGCAAACGAAACAAAAACTTGGCAGTCGGTCGCCCTATTAGACACCCATGTAAACGTACAGCAAGCACTCAATGATGCGGCGCAATTTGGCATTCGCTTTGTATTAATTGGTATATGCGAGGATATAGGACCACGTGCTAATTTAGGCAAGGGAGGCTCAAACCAAGCGTGGTCAGCTTTTTTACATCACTATCTAAACCAACCTGTTAACCAATTTAGCGTAGCTGAGCAAGTATTGCTGTTAGGCGAAATTGATGTTGATGATTTGATGGCGCAAGCGCAAAATTTAGATAACCAAAATACAGCCCAGCTGGAGCAACTGCGAAAATTATGTGCAAAAGTAGACGAACGAGTTGAAGCCACTCTAGCCCTTATTTTTAGTGCTGGCCTTGAACCTATTATTATCGGCGGTGGGCATAATAACAGTTTTGGCATACTCACTGCTTTAAGCAAACATTACAAACGCTGCGTTAACGCAATAAATTTTGATCCACATGCAGATTTACGCCCATGCGAGGGACGCCACAGTGGTAATGGTTTTAGCTATGCTTTGCAAAATAACGCGCTAAAGCACTATCATATTATTGGTCTGCACGAGCAAAAAAATAGCCAAGCTGTTTTTGGCTTAATCACACAAACCCAATCGAGTTTTCATAGTTATCAGGCAATTAATATCCGCCGAGAAATATCCCTAACTGATGCTGTGCAGCATGCTTTATCAACGTTTAATAGTGCGCCATTAGGTATTGAACTGGACCTAGACAGCATTTCGTTTTTACCGGCAAGCGCTTATACCTGTTGCGGCTTTAGCGTGAGTGATGCTGAGCATTATGTGTATTTAACAGCAAAACACAGCACTGCCCGTTATCTACATTTGTGTGAAGCAGCACCGCTAAATCACCCAGCTGGGTTAACAGCAGGTATGCAAAGCTGTGGACAAATTATTAGCGCATTAGTTAATGCGTACTTACATGCAAAAAGCAGTAATTAGCATTAGTGCACTAAGGAAAACCTATTGTGATTGAGCCGATTGCCACTGCTTTAACCAGCTCATTAGGCCAATACTACTAAGTGGATGACCAAAATAATAACCTTGTGCTGCATGGGCCTTTAAGCTTTTAACAAACTTTAGTTGGTCTAAGGTTTCAACACCTTCAAAAATAACCTTGGTATTTTGTTGGTTGTGCATTTCAACCATACCGCCAACTAGGCTGCGAATATTATTTTGATTGCTAAAATCTGCAGTAAGCGATGGCGCCACCTTAATGTACTCAACAGCTAAATTTGGTAGCTTAGAAAGAACGATTGGGTTATCCCCTAACCCATCAACACATATTTTTAAGCCAATATTATTTAATCTGGCAATCATAGCACGGCCCTTATCATCTAAGTCGGTGAATATATGCAATGGGCATTCAACAATGATATCGCCATGCTGTAATCGATGCTCGCTCACTACGCTATCAACAAACTCAACGAATTCTTCATTGAGCATTTCAGGACCAAATAAGTTGATACTAAGCGGTATAGCTATCCCCTCTATACGCAGCGCCATAGCAAGCTCTGCCGCTCGCTCTACTACAAATTTAGCCAGTGGGAAAGCTAAACCTGCAATATGAATATCATCAATAAATCGGTGCGCAGATAAAATACCTTGCTGAGGATGCTGCCAGCGTAGCAGTAGCTCTAAAAACTCAATTTGGCCGTCTTCGTTACGGATAATAGGCTGAAAATAAAGCTCTAGTTCGCTTACAAAGTCAATATTAGCTAACTCTTTTAAGCGCGCTTGTTGCTCAAGCTGTTCAACCATCATTTGTTGATGGTACACAACTACCGCTTTTTTTGGCTGGCTATCAAGAGCTAGATAAGCACACGATACTAATTTATCAAAGTTAGCATCTTGCTCTTCACAATTAACATAACTTGCTCTCGCTTTTACCTCTACAGTACAGTTGGCAACGTTGAATGGTTTGAGCGTCGCACTAATAATTTGCTCTATTATCTGCTCATGGCTGTGTTTATGCGCAGCTAGGCTACAAATAAATGCAAAATTAAGCCCCCCTAAATGTGCTAGCTTTTCACGCCCACCTAAAGCAATGACATCGTCGTTATTTAGTAAATCTTTTACTCTGCTGGCTGATTGCGCTAAAAGTAAATCACCAAAGTCTCTGCCAATGTGTTGGTTAACTTGTTCAAAGCCTTCAAGACGGACAATCACTAACACAGCTTCGTGTTGCTCTTTGTACCAATTATAATAACTTTTCCGTAACTGCTGTTTATCTGCAAATTCAGCTAGAGGAGAGTCATCCTGATAGGGTTCGGGATAGGTTACGTTATGCAAAACCTCAACGTTTTGATCTTCGTCTTTTATAAATCCTACAGTCGATAGCGTGATAATAGACACTACAACCCAAAAAAGCGGAACGTCCATTAATAAATACGCAGAAAACAACACCACGAATAACAAGCCAGAAAGTGCGCTTGCGATAATCATACTCCAGTTATTGCGCTCAAACGCTTGCCACAAGTTAAAGCAAAAGCCAAAGGCGAGTAATATTGCCAACCAAGCTGAACCACTACTCAAAATGGCTAATCCAACAACCGCTGTACATAAATAACTAAATTTTATACTCGTATTTCTAACCGAAAATAACGCAGCCACCATCGCCATTAACAGCGCACCGCTAAAAAAAACAGGAAAGTTACTATCAGCCAAAATACTCAAGTCTATGCCACTCCGTTAGCTATAAAATTTAATAAACACATGTTTGATTTGGGTAAAAATAATACAATCTAATTAATTCTACCCAAAATCCATAGATTTAACAGTTTATTTACGCCAAATTGGTAACTTAATTGCGAGGGGTGATTTATTTGCCAATGGGCAATATCAGCCCTTGATCCAACCTTTAGTACACCGCGATCGTTTAAGCCAAGCGCCTTTGCCGCATGGCATGTAACGCCAGCCAAAGCTTGCTCTGGCGTCAGCCTAAATAAAGTGCATGCCATATTCATCATTAATTGCACAGAGCATAACGGTGAGGTGCCCGGATTAAAATCACTGGCTATGGCGATAGGCACTTTGTATTTTTGCAGTAAATCGATGGGAGGAAGCCGCGTTTCGCGCAAAAAATAAAAGGCCCCTGGTAATAAAACAGCCACAGTACCAGCCTCAGCCATAGCTATAACGCCGCTCTCGTCAAGATGCTCAATATGATCAGCCGAAAGGCCTTTATACTCAGCCACCAGCTGTGCGCCTTTTTGATTAGAAAGCTGCTCGGCATGGCATTTTACCGGCAAGTTATGTTTTGCTGCAGCATCAAATACTTGTTTTGTTTGTGCAAGGCTAAAGCCTACATTTTCACAAAATACATCTACAGCATCTGCAAGGTTATTAGCCACTACCTGCTCAAGCATATGTGTGCATACTAAATCAATGTATTCATCTGCACGGCCTTTGTACTCAGGGGGTAACGCATGCGCGCCTAAAAATGTTGTTTTAATATCGATGGGGTGATGTTCATTAAGTAAACGCGCCACCTCTAGCATTTTTATTTCATTATCAATGTCGAGCCCATACCCTGACTTTATCTCGGCGGTCGTTACGCCTTCAGCAAGTAAAGTGTTTAACCGGTCTTTGGCATCAACAAATAACTGCTCGTGGCTTGCAGCGCGAGTCGCTTTTACCGTACTGGCTATACCGCCACCTTGTGCAGCTATTTGTTCATAGCTGACACCTTGTAAGCGCTGCTCAAATTCTTCTGCTCGAGAGCCTGCAAATATTAAATGTGTATGGCAATCTATCAGCCCTGGTGTCAACCATTGCCCCTTAATACTTAATGTAGGGGTAGCAAATACATCAAAACTGGGTAAAGTCGATTGCTCACCTAACCATACAATTTCACCGCTTTTAATTGCCATAGCTGCATTTTTTATCGTCCCATAAGGCGCGTCAATTGTGCTATCCATGGTTGCTATGTTGGCATCTGTTAATAATAAGTCGAGATCTTCTAAGACATAACCTGTTGTTTTATCTTGCATACTTAGCTCCCTAATGTGCTTAAAATACAGTCTAACAATACACCTTGTATATACAAGATAATTATGCCATCTTTATTAAATAGTTTATTTTAAGTACAGCTAATAATAAGTAATGACTACTCCTAAATTTGCACAAATAAAACAATTTATTGTCGATAAAATAAAAAATGGCGCATGGCAAGAAAACCAACGTGTTCCCTCAGAAAACGAGCTTAGCAGTCAATTTTCTGTAAGCCGTATGACCGCACGACGTGCACTGAGCGAATTAACAGATGCCGGTATTTTAACGCGCAGCCAGGGACTAGGTACGTTTGTGGCAAGTTTTAAATCGCAGTCGTCACTACTTGAAATTAGAAACATCGCCGATGAAGTAAAAGAGCGTAACGGGCACTACAGCTGTAATGTGCACGTGCTTGAATCTATCAATGCAGTTGCCCCCATCGCCATTGCGCTTGGCGTAGAGGTAGACAGCGTGGTGTATCGCAGTGTGCTGGTACATAACGAGAACGACAAACCACTGCAAGTTGAAGAGCGATTTGTAAACCCAGCTTTAGCCGCGGGTTATTTACAACAAGACTTTAGCGCACTCACCCCGCATGAGTACTTATCGAGCGTAGCGCCACTCACACAAGCACGCCACACTGTTGAAGCGGTTATGCCCAACTCGCAAATGTGCCAATGGCTAAACCTCTATAACGAGGAGCCCTGCTTGCAAGTTATTCGTCGTACTTGGTCTACAAAGGGGATAGTAAGCTTTGCACGCTTAGTCTCGCCAGGCAGTAAATACCGACTAGGTGGGCACTTAACATTTAAAAAATAATAAAAACGTCACGCTCATAAGCGTTTTTTTGTAGCTGAGCGTCTTGTATATACAACAGGAGGAACACATGAATAACCGCCTTGATACACACCGTGAGATCCGCGCGCCCCATGGCGATAAAATTAGCGCTCAAAGCTGGCAAACTGAAGCCGCTAAACGCATGCTAATGAATAATTTAGACCCTGAAGTGGCAGAGCATCCTCATGCGTTAGTAGTCTATGGCGGTATTGGCCGAGCAGCAAGGGACTGGGCAAGCTTTGATAAAATAATTGAAACCCTTGATAGGCTCGAAAATGACGAAACACTGCTTGTGCAATCGGGCAAGCCTGTGGGCGTATTTAAAACCCACGAAAATGCGCCGCGAGTTCTCATTGCTAATTCTAACCTGGTACCGCATTGGGCAAATTGGGAGCACTTTAATGAGCTCGATAAAAAAGGCTTAATGATGTATGGGCAAATGACCGCGGGCTCTTGGATTTACATTGGCTCACAAGGCATAGTGCAAGGCACTTACGAAACCTTTGTAGCAATGGCAAAACAACACTTTATCGGTAATGCAAAAGGTAAATGGGTTTTAACCGCAGGTCTTGGCGGTATGGGAGGTGCTCAACCACTCGCCGCGACGATGGCCGGTTTTAGCGCACTTGTTGTGGAATGCGACGAAACCCGTATCGATTTTCGAATTAAAACTGGCTACGTTGATGTTAAAGCTACTACACTTGAGCACGCACTTGAGCTAGTTACCGATGCGTGTATTAAAGGTAAGGCCCTATCGGTAGGTCTATTAGGTAATGCCGCCGATATTTTTACTACCCTAGCAAACAGCAATATTATCCCTGATATAGTGACCGACCAAACCTCAGCGCACGACCCACTCAACGGCTACCTACCTCAAGGTTGGAACATGCAACATGCGGCAAAAATGCGTAAACAAAACCCACACGCGGTTGTTAAAGCCGCGAAGCAATCTATGGCAGTGCAAGTTAACGCTATGCTAGCACTGCAAAAAGCCGGTGCTGCCACGACTGATTATGGCAATAACATTCGCCAAATGGCATTTGAAGAAGGCGTTACTAACGCGTTTGATTTTCCTGGCTTCGTACCTGCTTATATCCGCCCGTTATTTTGTGAAGGAATTGGCCCATTTAGATGGGTTGCGCTTTCGGGTGACCCCGAAGACATTTATAAAACCGATGCAAAAGTCAAAGCACTTATCCCAGAGGATACTCACTTACATAACTGGCTTGATATGGCACGTGAGCGCATTCAATTTCAGGGCTTACCCGCACGTATATGCTGGGTCGGTTTAAAAGACAGAGCACGCCTTGCCCTTGCCTTTAACGACATGGTTAAAAATGGCGAGCTTAAAGCCCCCGTTGTTATTGGTCGTGATCATCTTGATTCAGGTTCGGTAGCTAGCCCCAACCGCGAGACAGAAAGTATGCAAGATGGCTCAGATGCCGTATCTGATTGGCCGTTACTGAATGCTTTATTAAACACCGCAGGTGGCGCAACGTGGGTGTCGCTGCATCATGGCGGTGGCGTTGGTATGGGTTTTAGTCAGCACGCAGGCGTGGTTATTGTTGCAGATGGCAGTGAACAAGCCGCGCAGCGCATAGCTCGCGTACTTTGGAACGATCCGGCCACAGGCGTTATGCGCCATGCCGATGCAGGTTACGACATTGCAAAAAATTGCGCGCAAGAGCACCACTTAGATCTCCCTATGCTAAACAAGGAATAGTCATGATTTCACACACTCTCACACCAGGGCAATTAAACTTAAACACCCTAAGAAAAATTAATGACTCAGCTGTTAATTTATATTTAGAAAATAGCGCCGAGGCACAGATAGCGGCCAGTGCACAAACCGTTCAAAACGTAATACATAAACGCCAAACGGTGTACGGTATAAATACCGGCTTTGGCTTATTAGCCAATACAAAAATAGCAGATGACGAGCTTGAGCTACTGCAGCGCAGTATAGTTCTTTCGCATGCAGCAGGGACTGGTGAGCTGATGGACGACAGCACAGTTAGATTAATGATGGCCTTAAAAGTAAACTCTCTGTCGCGAGGTTATTCTGGAATACGTTTGGAGGTCATCGAATTTTTTATTAAGCTACTGCGCAGTGAAGTGTATCCATGCGTACCACAAAAAGGCTCTGTGGGCGCTTCAGGCGATTTAGCCCCCCTTGCTCATATGTGCCTGCCGCTGCTAGGTGAAGGCAAGATGCGCCACAACGGCGAAGTGATAAGCGCAGCACAGGGGTTAAAAATAGCTAATCTTTCTCCCCTCACCTTAGGTGCTAAAGAAGGGCTGGCACTATTAAACGGCACACAAGCCTCTACCGCATTTGCCCTACAGGGACTTTTTAAAGCTGAAGATTTATATGCACAAAGCTGTATTATTGGCTCCATAAGCATAGAGGCCGCCATGGGCAGTCGCGCCCCCTTTGATGTACGCATTCACGAAATACGAGGTCAGCAAGGTCAAATTGATACTGCTAAAATATTCAGACAGCTTCTGGGCGCTCAATCACAGATCAGCCAATCTCATGCAAACTGCGAAAAAGTACAAGACCCTTACTGTTTGCGCTGCCAACCGCAAGTACTCGGCGCATGTTTAACACAAATTCGTCACGCCGCAGAGGTTCTGCTGTGTGAATCTAACGGCGTGACTGATAACCCGCTGGTATTTGCCGATGTAGGCGATATTATCTCCGGTGGCAACTTTCATGCAGAGCCTGTTGCCATGGCAGCGGATAACTTAGCTGTTGCAATCGCCGAAATAGGCGCACTGGCAGAGCGAAGAATCGCATTACTTATTGATTCAAACCTCTCTACACTGCCACCATTTTTAGTTGAAAACGGCGGCGTTAATTCAGGCTTTATGATTGCCCAAGTTACAGCCGCTGCGCTCGCTTCCGAGAACAAATCGCTTGCACACCCCGCTTCGGTAGACAGCCTACCAACATCAGCAAATCAAGAAGACCATGTTTCTATGGCCACATTTGCAGCAAGGCGCTTAAACGAAATGGCCAATAATACTCGTGGAGTGTTAGCGATTGAATGGCTGGCTGCTGCGCAAGGGCTTGAATTTAGAGCCCCACTCAAAGCCTCCAGTCAAGTAGAAAAGGCCAAGGCCCTACTGCGCGAGCATGTGCACTACTATGATAAAGACCGTTTTTTTTCCCCAGACATAGACGCTGCAACACAGCTTTTAACAAAAGGGAAGCTAAACAGCTTTATAGAAAACAGTCCATTGCCATCAGCCAATTAAATCCCATGCTGATAGCTAAAACCTAATGCCTCAATTGCTGAGCCAAGCACTTTGCGCTCAGCACTTTCATTACTGGTAAAGGTTGGCATTTCGCCACCACGCTCTGCACACTTTTGTGCATAATAATTCGCTTTAGTAGGATGTGATGGATTCACTACGTTATATATATTTTGCCCCGAATCAAAGTTTTCTATTACTGCAAAAATAGCGTTTATCACATCTTGTTGATGCACCATATTAACCACCTGCTGACTCGATGTATTTAATTCTTTACCAGCCACAAAGCGCCCCGGCTCGCGATTAGGCCCTAATAACCCGGCTAAACGCAGTACTTTACCATTTTGCGCAAGCACCTTTTCTTCGCTATCGTACAGTTTTATTTGGCGCTCACTGGTACAACTTATTTCACTGCTTTCAGTGTAAACACCTGGCTCTTGGTCGTACACACCGGTCGATGAGCATAAAATAAAGCCTTTAGCATTTAATTGTTTAGCAAGCGTAAGGGCTGCACTTAGTGTTTCTGGGTAGTCACTTTCACTGTGTCTGCTTCGTGGGGGGATTGCACACACCCAGTAAGCACCGAGTAAATCTATTTGATGTATTAGTTTTTCATTATTGAGTACAAATTGACGTTGAAAGTCTTCGGTATGCTCATCACTTCTATGCGTACCTTGCACCTGCCACCCTGCCTGTTGAGCTTGTAGGCACAAAGCGTGCCCCAACCAGCCCGCACCTAGTACTACTAATTTATTAGCTTTTGTTTTCATTTTTGCATAACCCTTCATTTTAAACGCATAATTAGTGCTTTTTATCTAACTTCATAGCGATTTAAAGTAAGATATGGTTAGATATAACCTATTAAAAAACAATAATACGTGCACTTATGCTAAATAATTTATCATTACGGAAGAAAATATTATTATTGATTGGTGGCACCATCACCATTTTGCTAATTATTGCTTCAACATTTTTTGTAAATCACATCGCTAACCTTTCTAGAGTAAACATCGAGCGCGAAGCGCAAAGCTACCTACAAAGCGAACAACTTTCAATGCAAAGCTACTTTGCAAAGTATGGCAAGTTGGTTTCTACGTTTGTAAATAACCCGCATTTAGTTAACTTTTTTGAAGACTGGGATGTGCGCGATCAGCCAATTAAAAACGCCCCCGGCTACAACGAAGTTAATCAAGACTTTATCCGCATAAGTTCAAATGACGAAAACGTTCTGTCGGCGTTTTTTGCCTCAGCAACCACCGGTGAATACTTTAAAGAAAACGAGCGCACCAGCCATTACAACGGCCAGCCCTACTACGCTTATAAACGTGGTTGGTGGCAAGAAGCGCTGCAAATTAATAAACTTTACGTAGGCCCTATCTCAGTTGATTTAACCACAGGCGTTGCCTCGGCAGTTGTACAACAACCAGTCTACAACGCACAGCGTAAGCTTATTGGTATGGGGGGCGTTGATTTACAGCTTAATAAAATTAACGACATGGTCGAGGGTATCCGCTTTAACGGCCAAGGCTACGGCTTTTTACTCGATGGCAATCAAAAGGTTGTACACTTTTCAAATGCCACTGGCCATAAGTTATCTAACACCGATGAAGGCCCAAAAGGAAAGGAAGGGCTAGATGGCCTTGAAAGCCAGTTTAGTAATACTTCTGGTTTTGTAGAGCTTAACGCACAAATGCGTAACAACCTTGAAGGTAGCCAGTTGGTAACCTTAAAAGGTGAAGAGTTTTATGTGGTGTACCACCGCTTACAACTAGAACAACCTTATCTTGATTGGTATGTAGGTATACTAATCCCTACGAGTATGATTGAAGCGCCTGTTAATGAGGCTGTTACCACAACCACCACTGCTGTAGTGATTATTTTAGTGATCATTTTGGCAATGATATTATGGGCAACACAGATGATCTCGCAGCCAATTACCACCTTAACGAATATTATGCGTGATATTGCCTCAGGCGAAGGTGATTTAACCCAAAAGATTAATATTAATAGTCAGGATGAAGTTGGCCAGCTTGCCAATCACATGAATACATTCATTGATAAGCTACGCGCCATGATGTTAGAAACAGCTGCACAAGCAGAGCAATTGACCAATGCCGCAGCGCAGCTTAAAAACGTGTCAGCGCAAACCAACACCGAAATACAGCAAGAAAAACAACAAGTAGACAGCGTTAGTGCCGCCGTGACCGAAATGGCCAGCACCGTGCTTGAAATATCGCGCAATGCACAACATACCAACAGCGCCGCCGAAGAAGTACAAGCTATCACAGCCGAAGGAGCTGATCGCTCCACGCAAGCACAACGTGTAATGACCGAGCTTGCGCTGCACATAGGTGAAGCATCAAAAGTGGTCGCAGGACTTGAGCAAGAAAGTAATAATATTGGTGCGTTAGTGGATGTAATTAATTCCATTGCCGATCAAACCAACTTACTGGCGCTTAATGCCGCTATTGAGGCTGCGCGCGCCGGTGAGCATGGCCGTGGTTTTGCGGTAGTTGCAGATGAAGTACGCTCTCTTGCAAGCCGTACGCAAGAATCAACTGACGATATTCGCAATATGATTTCTCGCTTACAACAAATTGCTCAGCAAGCGTCGGTCATGATGCTACAAGGGCAAGAGCAAACTGAGGGCTCAGTATCGCAAACCAAAGAAGTACTTAGCTCATTGCAAAACATTGGCCAGTCGGTAACTAAAGTACAAGATCAAAGCCATCAAATTGCCACCTCAACTGAGCAACAAACGGTTGTGGCTGAGGATATTAATACTAGCCTTGCTGCGATAAATGGCTTAGTAAATAGCACCGCTGATCACGCTCATATTTTAGCAGATGAAGCGCGCGACTTAAGTGACCTTGCTATCGCCTTAAACAAAACGGTTAATCAGTTTAAGCTTTAAATACGCCGCAGATTTAGGTGGGTAACTAAGTATAAAACTTACCCACCGATACTCTTGTTTTTAAATTTTTTAACACCATATCTTCACAACTTACTGCTATTTTTTAGCGTAATAAAACTAGTTTTTACGCATCAGATCAAATTTTTCTGTTTTAAATACACATCTTTTTGTTGAGATAGTTTGTTGTTTGGCAGAGTCTGGTATAGTAGCACACGTATTAAACAGTACCTTTGAGGCTCTTTAGTACTAAATTGCTAATTAATATGTTCTACAGGTTATGTAAAAGTACATATTAATTACCAATTGTAAAAAATGGGTTAACCGACACTCGGTTAGCAAAGAATACATTGTAACGGTTTTATCATGATATCTAATTTATTTACCAAGATTTTTGGTAGTCGCAATGACCGCACTATTAAAAACCTAAGAAAGACGGTCGCGCTAATTAACGCGCTAGAAACGCAATTAGAAGCGCTTTCTGATGAAGATTTAAGAGCTAAAACAGCTGAGTTTAGAGAACGTTACGATAACGGACAAAGCCTTGATGACATTCTACCAGAAGCATTTGCTGTGGTACGTGAAGCGTCAAAGCGTGTAAATGGCATGCGTCACTTTGACGTGCAGCTATTAGGCGGTATGGTTTTACATCAAGGCCGTATTGCAGAAATGCGTACCGGTGAAGGTAAAACACTAACAGCCACGCTTCCAGCCTACCTAAATGGCTTAACTGGCAAAGGCGTGCACGTAATTACCGTGAACGACTACCTTGCTAAACGTGATGCTGAAACAAACCGTGAGTTATTTGAGTTCTTAGGCCTAACTGTAGGCTGTAACGTACCAGGCATGATGCCACAACAGAAAAAGCAAGCTTACAATGCCGATATTACCTACGGTACCAATAACGAGTTTGGCTTTGACTACCTACGTGATAACATGGCATTTAGCATTGATGAACGTGTTCAGCGCCCACTGTTTTATGCTGTTGTGGATGAGGTGGATTCAATCCTAATCGATGAAGCACGTACTCCACTTATTATCTCAGGTCCTGCCGAGGATAGCTCTGAGCTATACATCGAAATCAATAAAATTGTGCCGCTTTTAGAGCTGCAAGAAAAAGAAGATGAAGAAGGCGTTGAGGGCGATGGCGACTTCACAATCGATGAAAAGTCTAAGCAAGTTCATTTAACTGAGCGCGGGCAAGTTAAAGTAGAAGACTTACTTACTGAGCGTGGCTTAATTGAAGAAGGCGACTCACTATACTCAGCCGGTAGCATTACCCTACTGAGCCACGTGTATGCCGCACTGCGTGCCCATAAGCTTTATCAAAAAGATGTTGATTACGTTGTTAAAGAAAACGAAGTCATCATTATCGATGAGCACACAGGGCGCTCAATGGAAGGTCGTCGTTGGTCTGAGGGTTTACACCAAGCTGTTGAAGCGAAAGAAGGTGTAAAAATTCAAAACGAAAACCAAACATTGGCTTCAATTACTTTCCAAAATTACTTCCGTTTATACGAAACCTTAGCCGGTATGACAGGTACAGCCGATACTGAAGCATTCGAATTTCAGTCTATTTACGGCCTAGATACGGTTGTTATGCCAACTAATAAGCCGATGATCCGTGATGATCGTGCCGATTTAGTTTACCTAACTCAAGAAGAAAAATACGAAGCTATTTTAGCCGATATTAAAGATTGCCAAGAGCGCGGACAACCTGTGCTTGTAGGTACTATTTCGATCGAAAGCTCTGAGTATTTATCACAGTTTTTACGCAAAGAAAAAATTAAGCACAACGTACTTAATGCTAAATTCCACGCGCAAGAAGCTGACATTGTATCGGATGCAGGTTTGCCTGGTACTGTGACGATTGCAACTAACATGGCCGGTCGTGGTACCGATATTGTGCTTGGGGGTAACTGGAACAGCGAAGTTGAAAAACTAGAAAATCCAACAGATGAGCAAATTGCTGACATTAAAGCTGCTTGGCAAGTTCGCCACGATGCAGTAATTGATGCTGGCGGTTTACATATTATTGGTACTGAACGTCATGAATCGCGCCGTATAGATAACCAATTACGTGGTCGTGCGGGTCGTCAGGGTGATGCCGGCTCTAGCCGTTTTTACTTATCGATGGATGATGCATTAATGCGTATTTTTGCCGGCGAGCGCATGACCAACATGATGCGTAAATTAGGCATGCAACGCGGCGAAGCCATTGAGCACCCATGGGTTAACCGTGCAATTGAAAACGCTCAGCGTAAAGTAGAAGCGCGTAACTTTGATGTTCGTAAGCAATTACTTGAGTACGATGATGTAGCAAACGATCAACGTCGTGTTGTTTACGCCCAGCGTAATGAGTTGCTTGAAGAAGGCGATATTTCAGAAACAATCACGGCTATTCGCGCAGATGTACTCAATGGCGTAATTGACCAGTACATCGCACCACAAAGCCTTGCTGAAATGTGGGATGTGCCAGGGCTTGAAGAGCGTTTAAAACAAGACTTTTTAATTGAGCTGCCAATCACACAGTGGTTAGCTGATGACAATAAACTATACGAAGAAAAACTTCGTGAGCGTATTGAGCAAGCGGTTGAACAAGCTTACAAGCAAAAAGAAGAGCAAGTGGGCGACTCTGTACTGCGTCAGTTTGAAAAAGCGATTATGCTACAAAGTCTTGATCAACACTGGAAAGATCATCTTGCTGCAATGGATCATTTACGCCAAGGTATTCACTTACGTGGCTATGCACAAAAGAATCCTAAGCAAGAATACAAGCGCGAGTCGTTTGAGCTATTCACCGAAATGCTTGAAAACTTAAAAGTTGATGTAGTGGGCATTTTAAGTAAAGTGCAAGTTCGTGCCGAAGAAGATGTTGAAAAAGTAGAAGAGCAACACCGTAAAAGTGAAAATGCGCCTCGCGAGTACCAACACGAAGAAGCAGAACATGTAGGCGGTGAAGCACCTCAAAGCGCAACTGTAATGGCAAGAACAGCGCCTAAAGTTGGCCGTAACGATCCGTGCCCGTGTGGCTCAGGACAAAAATTTAAACAATGTTGTGGTAAATTAAAGTAACGACGCATTGTATGTAATTAAAAAGCGACGCTAGCGTCGCTTTTTTTATGGAGAAAAACATGACAACAAAAATTGTAAATGTAGCGGTAGGCGTAATAAAAAAAAATAACGCCATCTTTATCTGCAAGCGCGCCGATGAGCAACATCAAGGTGGCTTGTGGGAATTCCCAGGAGGTAAAGTAGAAGCTGGCGAGAGCGTATTTGCTGCACTCAAGCGTGAGCTAAATGAAGAAGTTGGCATTACCATTCACAGCTCTAGCCAACTGATGGTGATTGAGCATGACTATGGCGATAAATGTGTAAAACTTAATATTCACGTTGTGAGCAACTTTAACGGTGAAGCACATGGCGCCGAAGGGCAACCCAGTGAATGGGTCGCTATTAATGAGCTCAGTAACTACGAGTTCCCTGCTGCTAACGCCGAGATTATTGAAAAAATACAAACGCGTTACGCGTAAAGCATCATGAATACAGCAATACAAAATAACTTAAGTGAGCTATTAGAATTAAACCCTGTGCTCACTAATGTCAAAGCGATTGGCTCTGGACATATAAACACCACGTGGCTGCTCACTAATGCTGCGCAGCAATTTATTGTTCAAAAGCTCAATACCCATGTATTTAAAAACCCAGCACAACTGGTTAATAACGCCAAACTAATTGAGCACCATCTAAGCGCTAAACAGCAAGCAAATACATACCCACTCGATATTGTTAAGCATATAAGCACCAAGCAAGGTGAATACCTTATTACACTTAACAACACCTACTATCGCGTGCTTAACTTTATTAACCAAAGTGTGAGTGAAGATGTAGTTAAAGAGCCTAAACACGCAGAACAAGCAGCTTTTGCCTTTGGTACATTTACATGTGCTTTGCTCGATTTTAACGCATCAAGCCTCTACCCTGTTATTACTGATTTTCATAACTTAGCTATGCGTTTTAAGCAGCTAAATACAGCTATTAGCACGGCTGATAAAAGCAGGCTACAGCAGTGCAAAAACGACATAGATTATTGTATTGCACAACAATATTTAGTCAAAGAACTTGCTGAGGTAACGGCTGATTTGCCCACCCGCGTATGCCACAACGATACTAAAATAAATAATATGCTGTTTTGCAGCAATACATATAAAGCAAGAGCGGTTATCGACTTAGATACCTGTATGGCCGGCTTTTTATTGTATGACTTTGGCGACATGGTTCGCACATTTTGCTGTGCTGAGGCAGAAGACTCGACTAATCTTGATAAAGTGGTTATTCGCAAAGAGGTATTTACAGCGCTTGTTAAAGGCTACCTTGCTCCTCTTCAATCAGCCATTAGCAACAAAGAGCAAGCAAGTTTGATGCTTGGCGCTAAAGTTATGCCACTAATGCTTAGTGTGCGGTTTTTAACTGATTACTTAAATAACGACGTGTACTTTAAAACCGCCCATGCAGAACATAATTTAGAGCGTACGCAAAACCAACTTGCTTTGTATAAAAACATTTTAAGTAATGAAAGCTGGATGCATAAAACCCTAATGCAATAGCAGCAATGTTATTGCTATAAAAAAACCAGCAAGCTAAACACTTGCTGGTTTTTTATTAACTAACCTAAATTTTGGTTAAGCTAACTAAAATAAATATCAATTACCAAATTTTTACACGATCTTCTGGTTTGATATACATTTTGTCGCCTTCTTTTACGTCAAACGCGTCGTAAAACTCTGGCATATTCGACAAAATACCGATCACACGGTAGTGGCTTGGTGAATGTGGGTCTGTCATTAAGCGGTTACGTAATTCTTCATCTCGGTACTTACGACGCCAAATTTGTGACCACCCCATGAAGAAACGCTGATCGCCAGTGTAACCGTCAATTACAGGCGCTTTGTTATCGCCTAGCGATAATTGATACGCTTTATAAGCCACCGTTAAACCACCTAGGTCGCCAATGTTTTCGCCAAGCGTAAGCTCGCCGTTTACACCTGCATCTTCAAACGGTTTATATTCATTGTATTGCGCCACTAACGCGCCGGTACGCTCTTCAAACTGTTTAAGGTCAGACTCACTCCACCAGTTACGTAAGTTACCGTCACCGTCGTATTTAGCACCTTGGTCGTCAAAACCATGGCCTAGCTCATGCCCAATTACTGCGCCAATTGCACCGTAGTTTACAGCGTCATCGGCGTCTAAATTAAAAAACGGTGGCTGTAAAATAGCAGCTGGGAATACAATTTCGTTATTTACTGGGTTGTAGTAGGCATTAACGGTTTGTGGCGTCATGTGCCATTCTGAACGATCGACTGGTTTGCCTAATTTAGCAATCATATCGCTGTAAGCCCACTGGCTGTAACGTATGTAGTTACCCACTAATTCATCAGGGCTAATTGTAAGCTCAGAGTAGTCTTTCCATTTATCTGGGTAACCAATTTTAGGGGTAAATTTGTTTAGCTTTTCTTGGGCTGCCAGCTTGGTTTCTGGGCTCATCCACTCAAGGTTTTCAATAGCAACGCCGTAACCTTTAATAACGTTATCTACCAATTCTTCCATACGCGCTTTTGCTTCAGGCGGGAAGTTATCTTTAACGTATACTTTACCTAAAATTTCACCCAGTACGCTGTTAGACGCATCAACCGCTTTTTTCCAAAGTGGCGCTTGCTCTTTTACGCCGCGCAAAGTGGTGCTGTAAAAATCAAATTTAAGATCAACCAAGTCAGTGCTAAGTAACTGTGCATAACCACTTACAAAATGAAATTTTAAGTAGTTTTTCCACGTTGCTAAATCGGTTTCTTTGTACACATCAGCAAACCCTTCTAAGTAGCTTGGCTGACGTACAATAATCTCTGCGGTATCTACTCCTGCGCTTTTGAAAAACGCAGCTAAATCAAAATCACCGGTAAGCTTATTTGCTTCCGCTACGCTCATTTTATTATATGATTTAGTAGCATCACGGCTTTGTACACGGCTCCACTGAGCATTCGCTAGAGCGCTTTCAAATGCGATTACATTTTTAGCGGCATCGGCGGCATTTTCAACGCCTGATTTAGCTAAAATGTTGGTTATGTACTGCTCGTAAGATGCGCGAATTTTAGTAAATTTTTCATCATCTTTTAAGTAATAGTCACGATCAGGTAAGCCAAGCCCAGATTGCGATAAGTAAAGTGCGTATTCACTTGAATTTTTAGCATCGTTATTTACAAACCAGCCAAATGGTAAGCTAGCACCTTGCTGCTGAATTTTAGCCATTAAAGGCGCAAGATCAGCTTTTGAATCTAGACTATCAATGGTATTAAGTGAAGGTTGTAAAGGTGTAATGCCTAACTCATCACGTGTGTCTTTATCCATGTAGCTTTTATAAAACGCGCCAATTTTGTACTCGTCGCTGCCTTTTTTAGCACTGCTATTATTAGCTGCGTTTTCAAGCGCTGTTTTCATTGCTTTTTGTGATTCATCATACAGCTGTGTAAACGAACCATAGTTAGACTTATCACCAGGGATTTCTGTTTTTTCAAGCCACCGGCCATTTACGTGATAATAAAAGTCATCTTGCGCACGTACCGACTTATCCATATTGGCAAGCTCTACACCTAGCTCAAGTGTTTTTTCTGCAGGTGCTGTTACAGCAACAGTATCGGCCGCTTGCGTTTCTTGTTGTTTTTCACCGCAACCTACTAGGCCCAGTGCAAGTGCGATACTTGCAGCGGTTATAGTTACTTTTTTCATAGTTATTCCGTTTGTTAGTAAAGAATAAAATATCTATTTCATTAAACAATTGCACCGCAGAGAAAAATAAAATGGGCGCTGTGATACTTTCATTTAATGAAATTAATATTTAGGCGGTTAAAACAACACGCCGAATTTGTATGATAAACCCCATTAAAGAAACATTAAAATAGAATATGTAACAAAGTATTTTGTATGAGACGAGACAACAAAATAGCCCTATCAACGACAGTGATTACGCTAAAAGGAGCTATTTTTTACCATGGCGAGCAAGGCGCTCTAGCTTTTCTTTTAATGAAGGAGGCGCAGAGGCTGCAATGGCATTAAGGTAATCTGACGTTTGCTGGCTCATTTTTCTTGAATTGCTAGGTACTTTACCTGCGGGGCTGGGTTTATCTGTTGTAGGGCTTAAGCGCGCTGTTGCTTGAGGGTTAGCAACAATTTTAATTTGTCCAAGCTCTGCCATGCCTGCCGCTCTAAAGTGCGACTGCATATCCATTTTTAAATAATTAAGTTTAAGGGCAATTGCTGCCGATACAGCTTCAATCATCAGCGTGCCATCACGGTAATTACTCACACGGCATTTTTCACCGAGCTTTGGACCTACAAATTCTTTGAGCAGTGCTTGCTGCTTTTCAAGTGCGTGGCTTTTACCTGCATAGGCCGAGAGCCGGTTATTTAAGCCTGCCATAATGTCGGTTAAGGGTTTTGGTGCGTATCTATCTTTAGCCATTTAACACCTCATAAAGTTAAATAAAGCATTTAAGCCAAACATTTAAATGCTTAGCTTAAATGAGCGCTTTATTATGCGCCTGCTATTTGCATTTGCTCTATAAGTACTGAACCAGTTTGAATACCACCTCTGCGCTCAATATCACCACCAATTGCACTAATACCTTTGAACATGTCTTTTAAGTTTCCGGCAATGGTAATTTCACTAACAGGATACTGAATTTCGCCGTTCTCTACCCAAAAACCAGCCGCCCCACGCGAGTAGTCACCGGTCACTGTATTCACCCCTTGGCCCATAAGCTCAGTTACTAACAAGCCCGTACCCATGGTTTTTAATAATGCGGTTAAATCGTGGTGCGTTTGCTCAACTAACCAGTTATGAATACCGCCCGCATGGCCTGTTGGCGCCATATTTAATTTACGCGCTGCATAACTTGCTAATAAATACGTTTGCAGCTCACCGCCTTGAATTATTTCACGGTCAATGGTTTTTACCCCTTCGCTATCAAAAGGTGACGACGCTAACCCTTTCAATATATGAGGACGCTCAGCAATATTAACACTGTTACTAAATACTTGGGTACCGAGGCTGTCGAGTAAAAAGCTCGATTTACGATAAAGCGCCCCGCCACCAATAGCCGACACCAAATGCCCAAACAATGAGTTGGCAATATCAGCTCTAAAAATAACAGGCACTTTCATAGTACCGAGCTTTTGGCTGTTTAATTTAGCCAGTGTTTCGGTGGCGGCTTCTAGGCCAACTGCTGCGGCATCGTTTAAACCAGCTTGGTCGCGGGCAACAGTGTACGCCGAGTCGCGCTGCATGTGCTCGCCTTCTTTGCCTATTACCATAGTACTAATGCTATGGCGCGTACGTGGAAAACCAGCAATTAAACCATGGCTATTACCGTATACACGTAAACCTTGGTGCGATGAAAAACTTGCACCATCTGAATTTACAATACGCTCATCAGCATTTAAGGCGGCTTGCTCGGCGGCATGGCACAGTTCAATCCCTTGCTCAGGGCTTACATCCCACGGGTGGTATAAATCGAGATCTTTAGGTGCAAACTCAAGTAATTCTTTATCGGCAATGCCATTAAAAGGGTCATCTGAGGTAAATTTAGCAATATCAATGGCTTTTTCGACTACAGTGCGTAGTGTTTTTGGGTTTAAGTCAGCGGTTGATGCTGAGCCTTTATTATTCCCAACGTATACGCTAATGCCTAAGCCACCATCTTGGTTAAACTCTATAGTTTCTACTTCACCCATGCGTGTACTTACCGACAAGCCCGATGTGCTCGACATGGCGGCTTCTGCAGCAGTAGCACCCAATTTTTTAGCATGCTCGAGCACTTCAGCTACGGCATCTTTCACTTGAGAGATTTGAGAGTAAATTGGATCGTGTTGTTGGCTTTTCATAAATTAAGTCCTGAGCCTTAAGGCAATATTGCACGCATTTCTTATCTTTAAATGCTAACACACTCACTGCACCACATCAGCTAATATTAATCACTAAAAGAATCACGTATAATGGCAAAAGTTATTTTTACTTAAGAGCACCCCATGGCGAAGAAAAAAAGCAAGCCTGCTGAAATTGAAGAAGAAATTATTTACGTATCAAAAAGTGAACTAAAGCGCGACGCGCAAGAGCTTCATCAGCTAGGTTCTGAGATTGCCAAAATGGGGAAAAAGCAACGAGAACGCTTACCGCTCAATGACGATCTAAAAGAAGCCATGGTAGTTGCCGATAAAATTAGCAATAAAAGCGATGCCTACCGCCGTCATTTAAATTACATTGCTAAAACGCTGCGCACTGTTGAAAATATTGAAGAAATTAAAGCAATTATTGATGTAATGCTTAATAAAAATAACCAAGCAGAGGTTATGATCAAAAAAATTGAACAATTACGTAGCGATTTGATTGAGCAAGGCGATGCGTTAATCAACGAAACGATTGAGCAATACCCTACCCTTGAGCGCCAAAAAATGCGCCAATTGGTTCGCAATGCCGCCAAAGAGCTTAAAGCCGAAAAACCGGGTAAAGGTTACAAAGAGCTGTTTCAATACCTAAAAGATGCCCACAACATAACGTATTGATAAAAAATACTCTTTTAATAGGTGCTTAGGCACCTTTTTTGTTGTAGATCAAAGCCCCTTCCTTAAAAGCTTTTTATACTCACCGCCTCATTAATATATAAGGTGCGCGTGATGATAAAGCTTCCAAAATGGGATCAAACTCTTATAAACAAATATAACGTGTCTGGGCCGCGTTATACCTCTTACCCAACCGCGTTATCTTTAAGCCAGGGGTATCAGCAGCAAGACCTAGTTAGCGCTATAAAATCATCATCATGTCGCTCACTTTCTTTGTATATTCACATCCCATTTTGTAGTGAACTTTGCTATTACTGCGGGTGCAACAAAATAATTACCCGCCATCAGTCTAAAGCTGACGTGTATTTAGACTATCTAGCAAAAGAGATTGCCGCGCACGCGCCACTATTTAAACATTACACCGTAGAGCAACTGCATTTAGGTGGTGGCACCCCCACCTTTTTAACCGAGCAGCAAATGACGCGCTTAATTAATTTGCTCGAGCAACATTTTAATTTTACCCGCGACACTGAGCGAGGGATTGAAATAGACCCGCGAACTCTTGCTAACAACATGCTTATACACTTACGGGTACTTGGTTTTAATCGCGTCTCTTTTGGTATTCAAGATTTTAATGATGAAGTGCAGCAAGCGGTTAACCGCACGCAACACGTAGACACAGTTAAAGCTCTAATCACACACTCTCGCGAGCTCGGCTTTAAATCAATAAACGCAGATATGATTTATGGACTACCAAAGCAAACGCCACAAAGTTTTGAAAAAACAATCACACAATTAATTGCCTTAAGCCCAGATAGGGTTTCTGTATTTAATTACGCGCATTTACCTGAGCGCTTTGCAGCACAACGTAAAATAAAAGAGGCTGATTTACCGAGTGCTCACGACAAGCTGACAATGTTTAAAAACACATTGGCACAAATGACATCTGCGGGATATCAGTTTATAGGTATGGATCATTTTGCTAAAGCAGATAATGAGCTTGCAATAGCACAAAATAAAGGGCAGTTGCATCGTAATTTTCAAGGCTACACTACCCATGGTAATTGCGATTTATTAGGCTTGGGGGTTTCGTCTATTTCACAAATCGGCACGGCTATTTTGCAAAACCAAAAAATACTTAAAAATTATTACCATGCAATTGAAACACAAACCGGCTGCGCAATACATAAAGGAATGCATCTTACGCACGATGATGAAATACGTGCTGAAGTTATAAAGTCACTCATTTGCCAGTTTGAATTGGATACACGGGCTTTTGCTAAAAAACACGCTATACACTTTGAGGAGTATTTTACAGATGCGCTGCGAGCATTAAAGCCTTTAATAGACGACGGCATGGTCAACATAGATGAGCAAATAATTCGCGTAACACCGCGCGGAAACCTATTTATTCGTATTATATGTATGTGCTTTGATGCTCACTTACAAAAGCAAATAAGTAACACTCGTTTTTCACGTGTCATTTAATGAGTAATATGCCAATTCGCTAGCATTTTATGTTGGAAAAACCTGTCGATAAGCAGGCATAAAAAAAGCAGACCTAAGTCTGCTTTTTTGTATTTGCTATAGCGTTTAATTAAACACAACGTTTTCGCTGCCCGGCGCAGCTTTAAACTCCACAATAATTTTTTCGCAATCGGCTTTAATTTCATCACTAAAGTTTTCTTCTGCTCGCCAACGTGCGGTATCTTGCTTAAAAATCTCTTTTTTAGAGTATTTTTTGCGTGCATCGTGTGTCGGCATTTCTTTAACGACTTCATACATTTTATAAATACCTGGGTACGTTTGAGTTAAATCTCGCTCATCTTCAAACGCGTATTGCGACATCAAAACCCAAATCCGTAAGCAGCCTTCAGAGTACTCACATTGCTTTTCAGCCATTGCACGAGCGATTAAATGAATGCTATCTGCAAGTTTAGCGTTACGCTTTAAGCGCGACTGCTTAAGCTTTTGCTGTTGCTCTGCTTGCTTTTGCGCAATTAACTTTTTTTGCGCATTCAGCTTATAAAGTAACTGGCCTGCATAAAATGCCAAGCCAGCAATAATAACAGCACCTACAAACAAGGCTACAATCACTGCAGTACTCATGTAACGTCCTTACTATTTTTCGTCTTCATCATCTAGCCACTCATTGGCTAAATCATCAGAGAGGTATTTATCAAAATCCGAGCTACCTTCGGTTTCAAAGTCGTCTTCAAACTCATCTTCAAACTCGTCTTCATCTTCAATACCAAGTAGCTTACACAGCACCTGATGACGCGCGATACGGCTATTAAAGTACTTAGCATCTTTCCCTGTCAGCATTTCACCTTGCTCGTGGCGCTCAACAAGCTTAAGTAAACGCTCATCGTTTTCCAGCGCTTCAAGCTCTTGCTCTGGCGTAAGCTCAGGCTCTTTGGCCTTTTTAAGCTCAACCGTTGGCTTTAAGTTGCGCTTCATTTCTACTTGCGGCTGCGCAGCAGGAGCCACCAAAGGTACGGCTTTTTTACTGCCTACACGCTTATCTTTTGGTGCTGAACTTGCTTTTTTAGTATCGCTATCTAATAACTCTGGCGCATTACGCGAACCAGGCTTTGCCCCTTTTGGCTTTTTAACTCGTTGCTCTTTTAACGCACGCATTTCTTTAAGCTTATCTTTGCTTAAACGAACGGGACCGTTTGAAGGTATTTTGCGTGATTTTTTCTTTCTACTCATATCTTGATCATCTCACTTAAGAGGTTTTGAGCGAGGCACATAACATGAGCATCGCAGTGCTGGCATAGCCAGAAGAATTCGATTTGCACATTAGAGCTTGGGTTGCTCATTGAATTAGTGCATTAGCTTTTTGCTAAACGGTGAGTATTGTAACAGGACAAATAAAAAGGCGGTAGAGAAAACATCTCTACCGCCTACTAATCCGAGCGCCATTATCTGGACACTTCTCCCTTCGACTTTTTTAGTCTTTATTATTTTTATTATTATCAGTCCGTATTGTTATTATTTTAACCTTCCTTGTTAGATTCCCTTTTGTTTTTATTATTTAACTTCCTTGAGATTTTATTATTTACGGTCATCCTGACACTTTCTTGTTATTTCCTTTAGTAGCACCCTCAGTGTGCTATTCAGTCGTGTCGCGCCATTTTCCTTTAGCATAATCCATGTTGTTATTGTTGTTTTGCGACAGTGGTTAATTTACTCATTAATATTTTTGTTACAACTAATTTATATAATTTTTCTTATTGGGAACGTAATTAAAAAGAGTAGTTTCTATATATTTCAATACATTACAGCTTAATAAAAAAATAAAATAAGTTATTTCTTACAAACAACCATGGCAAATGTCTTACAAACCAAAGGGTGATATCGTTAAATTTTGGGCACAAAAAAAGCAGCGCGAGCTGCTTTTTGATCATGTTATATAGTATTACACTATAAAACTCGAAATAAATACGACTTTAGTGTAAACCACCTAAATACTGAGAAAGTACTTCAATGTCTTTATCAGTTAATTTCTTTGCAATGTCTCGCATCATGCCGTTATGGTCGTTGTTACGTGTACCATCACGGAACTTTTCTAGCTGAGACTTAATGTACTCTGGGTGCTGAAAAGAAATTTTAGGAAACTTAGCAAGTGACGAACCATTACCTCGCGGACCATGACATGCAGCACATGCAGGAATACCACGTTCAGCATCACCTGCTTTATATAGCATTTGACCTACTTCAACCACGTCTTTAGGCGTTGCACCCTCAGTCATGTTCAATGAAGAAAAATAAGCAGATAAATCTTTCATATCTTGTTCGCTAAGTGGCATCGCCATCGCGCTCATAACAGGATCCATACGGCCTTCTTTACCACCTGAAGTCATACCTAATTTTAAATCCTGAAGTTGTTTTAGGAGATAATCTGGATGCTGACCTGCAAGTTTAGGGTAAATATTAACCGGTGCATTACCGTTTGGGCCGTGACAAGCCGCACACGTTGCTGATTTTTCTTTACCTGCGTTTACATCGCCATCAAATGCTGTTGCGTTGCTTGCTGACAACGCACCAAGCAATATTGTTAAAGATAGTGCTATTTTTTTCATGGTGAATTCTCTGTTTCCGACCCTGTATCATCTACAATATGGATGTTGTAATTCATGTATTCTACACGATAAAAAATTCTCTGGCACGTTTTCTACTCATATTAAGCTTATAATTTATGGGGTTTTGACTTAGATTAACCTTTAAGCAGCTTTAATTGTGCCAATTGTCGCGTTTTTAGGTGTTTAAATACGCTTTTTAATACCGTCTTTATAGTATAAAATACGCGCCCTGAGTATATTTAGCTCAATAAGATTCACTTTTACGTTTTTAGGAGAGCCTGTGCTCAAATCTCGTATCAAATATAACACAGCGTCTTTTGTTACAAGCGCGCCAGACATCACTAGATTACCTGCTGATACGGGAATTGAAGTCGCGTTTGCTGGTCGTTCTAACGCTGGTAAATCGAGTGCGCTCAATGCGCTAACCGATCAAAAACTTGCACGCACCAGTAAAACACCAGGCCGTACTCAGTTAATTAATACATTTGAATTAGCTGGTGTTGATGATATGCGCTTAATTGACTTACCTGGTTATGGCTTTGCTAAAGTACCGCTAGAAATGAAAAAAAAGTGGCAAAAGTCGTTAGGTGAATACCTTCAAAAACGTCAAAGCTTAAAAGGCATTGTGGTATTAATGGACATCCGCCACCCGTTAAAAGATTTAGACAAAGATTTAATTAACTGGGCTATAAGCAGCGACATCCCTGTATTAGCACTTTTAACTAAAGCAGATAAGCTCAAACAAGGGGCACGTAAAGCGCAAGTACTACAAGTTCGCCGCGAATTAAGTGAACTAGACGGTGATATTACTGTTCATGCATTTTCATCACTTAAAGGGACAGGTTTACCAGAAGTCGCTAAAAAGCTAGATGAATGGTACTTAGGGCCAATCGTGGCTGTTGCACCACAGCCAAGTGATGAAGATAACTCAGACGCTTAAAAATAAGCATCTACGAGAGATAAAACTTTTCACCTGCAGACTTTATAAAATAGCCACGCTCATCAGCGTTGGCTATTTCAGCCCACTGATAAAACACACTTCGTGATACCCGCGCACTGCAGCCATAAGGCAATTGCAAATAAGGCACCGCTACAGTTTTATAGTTTTGTATATAAAGTGGTTGTTCAGCACTGACTAACCATTGCCGTGCTAAATTGTCTACACAACACATAACCTGCCCCTGCGCTGTGTTCTCTATATGCCAGCTTACAATAACGAAAGGCGCATCTTGTGCTTCTATCGCTATTTTTTCTGTGGGTGTTTTTAAGTAAAACTGCTTACCTTCTTTGCATAAAACGCTGGCAAACAGCTTTACCATAGCGGGGCGAATGATTTCGCTGCCATCGTAAAACCATTGCCCTTGCTCGTTAATAATAATTGGCAGTTCGCCACACTGGGTAGGCTGCCAACTATCAAACGGTTTACTAGGCTCGCTTAATTGCTTACTAAGCGCCGTTAACGAGATCACTGTTTTTTAAGTGTCAGCGCAAAAGTAACCGGTACAGCTGTAGCAACTGCTGGTAAACCTGCTAATTGCTGTAGCTTTTTAACGCCTTCGGTCACGCCAAAGTCTTGGCTATTTACAATCACAGGCGTAAACGACGACACGCTCAAATCACCATTTTCTGCACTACTAACAAGTACATTTATTTTTAATGGTTTTTTATTACCATGAAAATCAAGCTGTGCATCAAGGTCTTTTAATACATGCTGGCCCGGCTTTTTAATAGCACTTAATTGCTTTTTCAAATCCGCAGTTAAAATTGCATGAGGGTATTTTGACGCTTCAAATACAAATTGAGTTAAACGTTCATTACGAATAGGGATCAGTGTTTCTGCAGAGGTTAAGTCGATATTTACGCTAAAAGCACCGCTGTCAGACAGTCTCCCTTCTAAGTTAGTAAAATGATGCGCCTCGGCAATGGCGTCCTTTTTTATAGAAACAAAACTTAATTGGCTTTTATCATTAACAAGCTGCCAATCAGCATGAGCGGCATTAGACAAAACAAGACTAGATAACGATAAACCTACAACGGCTAACGCTTTAAACATAACGCACTCCTTAAATTTAAATGAGAATAATAGCGCTTTCGATACTACCATTTGCAGTATAGGCATACCAACTGAAATAAATAAGAAAGAGACAAGGGATGAAAAAACGGCCTACTTAAAACAAGCAGGCCGGTATAGCAAACTGGGGAGAAGCTATCAATTTGTTGCACCTTTTCAGATGCATCATCAACAGGATGTCCTACAGGATGAGGACGCGCGCACTTTAGCAAAAGCACGCATAAAAATACAATGATATTCCATCAAAATAGTTCAAATTGACGAACATATAACTATTTAATACAAATAGTTGCTTAAATTAACCTGCTTTTAACTAGGGCGTGTTGATCTTTGCGGATTGAAATTTGTTCAATCTAGGGGCGATCAAA
>NZ_CAWUKC010000003.1:0-98788 GCF_963922945.1 uncultured Pseudoalteromonas sp.
CCGGCATAGGTTTGTAGCCTATCTAGGGTTCAAATCCCTATCTCTCCACCATTATATTAAAGCCCGCACTTAGCGGGCTTTTTTGTTTTTAGATTAGCAACGTTAAGATAAGTTAATTCAGCAACACGTTTTTTAACTTAAAAATACGTATAATTTCCCATCATAAATTACGACCATAGTCTCTGTTTCTAACCTTAAGATCTTGGTGCATGCTTAATATATTGTTTGTAGTGTGTGATTAGGAACTTATATGAAACATCAACTTGCTAAAAGTGTTGCACTTTCTTTGCTCTCGCCCGTTATTGTTGGCAGCCTACTAGGTATATATTATGGACTGACAATTAACGGTGATATTACCACTATATTTTTGCAACTTTTAATGAGTGCGATTGCCAATGCACATATTGTAGGGCTGACCATGGCTGCTTTTGTTGTGCCTGGTTATTTACTCATGTTTAAGTACGCTAAAGTAAACTATTCGGGCGTTTTAACTTTGGGTTTATTAGGTGGGGCAATTTTTAGTTATTTATTGAGTGCTACGTCAGGCGAGATATTTTTAATTAATAGTGTAATGTCAGCATTTGCTGCAGGGCTATTTTTATTTGGTTTACGCAAATCCTCTAAAAAATAATTGCAGAAATATTAGTCAAGCGTGCTGAAAAACGGCGCTATTTCTGTTTTTTTGCTTGCAAAAGGTTTCAATTTTTCACGACAAAGAGTACCTTTAGCTACTGTCTGTTTAATAAGAAGTAGTTTGGTATGCAAAAGCACGATTTTTACCAGTCATTAGTTAAGCAAACTGAGTCACTCATTGCAGGTGAATCTAATGTCATCGCTAATATGGCTAACGTAAGTGCGCTGTTATTTACCTCATTAGAAGATGTAAATTGGGCGGGCTTTTACTTTATGGATTCGCCAAGTGAGTTAGTACTGGGGCCTTTTCAAGGCAATCCGGCCTGTATTCGTATTCCTGTAGGTAAAGGAGTATGCGGTACCGCAGCAGCAACGTTGCAAACACAACTAATTGAAGATGTTCACGCGTTTGAAGGCCATATAGCCTGTGATGCGGCGTCTAATTCTGAGATTGTTGTACCTATCATGAAAAATGATAAAATAGTTGCTGTGCTTGATATTGATAGCCCAACAGTTGGTCGATTTGATACTGATGACCAAGCGGGTCTTGAAGCATTAGTTAAATGCTTAGAGGCAAGCTTATAATGAAAGACTTGCTAAATGTTCAAGACTACCTATTTGCTATACAAGATGTTGGCGATTGGGAAGGGGATGAAGAACATGTAGCGGAAACGCTCAATGATTTGATTCACATAGCCTGGGAAAAACTACCCGATGATTTAGATTGTGAATCAATCGATGAAATAATAAATGGTATTTGGGAACATCTTCGTGGTGATATGGCTGTACTAGAGGCTGACTTCGAAGAGTTAGTCGACTGGGTATTACACTACGTTGAATCGTCCCTAGATGAAAAGATGTGAAAAATAGGTTCTAAAATGGAAACCACAAACAAGCTAAAAGATATTAATGAAGTGTTGGAATTTTTATATCAAGAATTCCCACAGTGTTTTAAACAAAAAGACGGTATTAAGCCGCTTAAAGTCGGTATTTTTAAAGATATTGCTGAGCGTATTGAAGGGTCTGAAAAAGTAAGTAAGACACAAGTACGTCAAGCGCTTAGAAAATACACCTCAAATTGGCGTTATTTAGAAGCTGTGACTAAGTCAGAGTTTCGTATTGATCTTGATGGCAATCAAGGCGAAAAAGTTGAGCAAGAACATATTGAACATGCTCAAAAAGCTTTAGATGAAAGCCGTGCGAAAATGGCCAAGCGCAAAAAGCAGCAGCGTCCACGTCAAGATTCTGATTCAAAATCTTTCAAGAAAAAACCAGCCCACGCTAGCAAAAGTAATGCTCAAGCTAATAAACCAGCTAAAGCAGCCCCAGCTAAACGTTCAGGAAAAGTTGAACCTTTACCTGCAGGTGAGGTCAAGGTTAATAACAAGGTTAAGGTTAAACTTGGCCAAGCACTTGTAAATGCAGTCATTACTGAAGTAAACAAAGACGAAGTTCATGTTGAACTAGTAACAGGCATGCAAGTTAAAACCAAAGCTGACAGCTTATACATTATTTAAGTTGTATTTAAATTAAGGAGTTGTGTATGAGTAAAAAGTTTTCGCTCATTCCGTTAGTTGCTGCCCTGTTTTCGGGTTCTATATTTGCCTCAGTTGAAGCGGCAAAACTTGAAGACTTACCTGTACTTAAACAAGAAAGTCAACATGGCACTGCCAGCAAACGGGTGGCTAACTTATTTGCTCGTTCACACTATACACCGGTTCGATTTAACGATGCGCTTTCTAGTAAAGTATATGATCGTTATATCGAATCCCTTGATTTTAATAAAAGTGTATTTTTAGCAAGCGACATTGCATCGTTTGAAAAGTACCGTGACGATTTTGATAATGCCATTGCTACGGGCAAGCTTGGATTTACATTCGATATTTTTAATCTAAGTTTAAAACGCCGGTTTGAACGTTATGATTACTCTTTATCATTGCTAGATAAAGAAATGACGTTTGATAAGGACGACGAATACTTTTTTGATCGTGAAGATTCAGCATGGCCTGCATCACAAGCTGAGCTCGATGAAATTTGGCGTGAGCGCGTTAAATACGATGCGTTACGTTTAAAAATGACCGGTAAAGATTGGCAAGGGATAAAAGAAGTCCTTACAAAACGTTACAAAAACGCCCAAAAACGATTAGTACAAACCAATTCAGAAGATGCATTTCAGATTGTGATGAACTCATTAGCGCGCAGTATTGAGGCACATACCTCCTATTTATCGCCGCGCCGTGCAGAACAATTTAAAATGGATATGGACTTAGAGCTTGAAGGCATAGGTGCAGTTTTAAGCCCAGATGAAGATTACACTGTTATTCGCAGTTTAGTGCCAGGCGGCCCAGCGGATAAAACTGAGCAGTTAAAAGCAGACGATAAAATTATTGGTGTTGCCCAAGGTCAAAAAGAGTTTGTAGATGTTATTGGTTGGCGCTTAGATGACGTAGTTGATTTAATTAAAGGCCCTAAAGGCACAAAGGTGCGCTTACAATATCTAAAAGGATCTGATGCACATGGCACGCCTAAAGTCGTTGAAATCACTCGTGATAAAATACGCTTAGAAGATAGAGCGGCTAAATCTGAAGTATTCGAAGCTAGCTACTCAGATCTAACGTCAAAAATTGGTGTTATAGAAATCCCTGGCTTTTACAACAACCTTTCAAAAGACGTTAAAGTTGAACTTGCTAAACTCAAAGAAGAAAACGTGGATGGTATTATCATCGACTTACGCCAAAATGGCGGCGGATCATTATATGAGGCGACACAATTATCAGGCCTGTTTTTTGATCAAGGCCCCGTTGTTCAAATTCATACATTAAACAATCGTATCGAAGAGCAAAAAGACCGCGATGGTATTACTTACTACGACGGCCCATTAACGGTTTTAGTAGATCGATACAGTGCTTCAGCCTCTGAGATTTTTGCAGCTGCGATGCAAGACTATGGCCGTGCAGTAATTATTGGTGAACAAACCTTTGGTAAAGGAACTGTTCAGCAGCACAAAGGTTTAGGCCGTGCCTATGATTTGTACGATAACGATTTAGGCAGTGTGCAATACACGATTGCAAAATTTTACCGTATAAACGGTGGCAGCACACAGCATAAAGGGGTTATCCCTGATATCTCTTTCCCTTCAGCAATAGACCCAGCCGAATGGGGCGAGAGTAAACAAGACAATGCATTACCATGGGATAGCATAGTCCGAGCTAAGTATAAAAAGCAGGGCAATTTAACACCTGTAGTTGCTTATCTTGAAAAACAACATGAGATGCGTATTAAGACAGAGCCCGAATTTGGTTACGTGTTTGATGATATTGCTCGCTACAATGAAGAGAAAGATCGTAAAACGATTTCCTTAGTTGAAGCCGAACGCATTAAAGAAAAAGATGAAAACGAGGCACGCACTTTAGCCCGTACTAATGAGCGTTTAAAGCGTTTAGGTAAAAAACCTGTTGAGAACTTAGATGATGTACCTGAGGTAATTGAAGAGTTAGATCCTTTTTTAGAAGAGGCCGCATTGATCACTCAAGATTACATTAACTTTGGTCGCATCGCTAAAAAATAAACGCGTGTAATCCCTTTTAAAAGGCGCTTTTTGCGCCTTTTTTGTTACCTAAATTTAGCTAAATTGCTATAATCGCGAATTACAAAATTGAGTTACGTTATTGTGGCTTAAAAAAGCACTGATACGCTAAAAATAATAAATAACCACACTACGGAAAGTGGTGTGCAGGAGTCACTATTTTGAAGCCTTTAGAAAAACCAATTAAACCCGCCTCGTTTTTGGATGCACTTGTCCCTATCACTGTTTTAATTTGCCTTTTAGGTGCTGCAGTGTATTTATTTGGTGATAACTCATCATCAGGCCCTAACCAAATAGCATTATTATTTGCCACTTTTGCAGCGGCATTGATAGGGCTAAAAAATGGCTATACATGGAAAAAATTAGAAGATGCCATGATTGAAGGTATTACCTTATCGTTAGGGGCAATTTTAATATTATTGATGGTAGGTGCTTTAATTGGCACTTGGCTATTATCGGGTACCGTGCCAACGCTTATTTATTATGGTTTGCAAGTTATTAACCCAAGCTGGTTTTACGCTGCAAGTTGTTTAATTTGTGGCATTGTTGCGATGAGTATAGGTAGCTCTTGGACCACTGCGGCGACTATAGGTGTTGCGCTTTTAGGTGTTGCCACAGGCCTTGGATTAGATCAAACCGTTACTGCAGGTGCGGTTATTTCGGGCGCTTATTTTGGTGACAAACTCAGCCCGCTTTCTGAGACCACTAATTTAGCTCCAGCTGTTGTAGGCGCTGATTTATTTCAGCATATTCATCATATGTTATGGACTACAGTGCCAAGCTTTGTCATTGCACTGATCATTTTTATATTTATGGGCTTTAATGCAACAGCGGCAAACGAAGCGGGCAGAATTGACGAAATAACAGCGATTTTAGAACAAAATTTCAATATTGGCTTTGAAATGCTCATTCCATTAATTGTGCTGCTAGTATTAGCTATTAAAAAAATGCCAGCCTTCCCAGCTATTTCAATTGGCGCTGTAATAGGGGCTGTTTGGGCCATGTTTTTTCAAACTGATCTTATTGCATCGCAGCTTGACCTATCACAGGGCGAGTTAGTTGGTTATTTTAAAATTATTTGGACTACGTTTTTTGATGGATTCAATATTGACACTGGCGATGCCAAAATGGACTCTTTACTCAGCGGTGGCGGTATGGCGGGTATGTTAACCACCACATGGCTGATCATGACGGCACTTATGTTTGGTGCCATTATGGAAAAAACGGGTTTATTAGATATTTTTGTAAAAAGTATTTTAAAAATTGCAAAAAGTACTGGCTCGCTTATTACATCTACCATTGCTACTTGTATAGGTACAAACCTAATAGCGGCTGATCAATACATCGCCATTGTTGTACCGGGTCGTATGTTTAAAGAAGAGTATAAAAAGCGTGGCTTAAAGCCGGTTAATTTATCGCGTACTTTAGAAGATGGCGGCACAATAACAAGCCCGTTAATTCCGTGGAACACCTGTGGTGCGTATATGCAAAGCGTTTTATTAATAAACCCATTTGACTACGCTTTATATGCTTTCTTTAATTTAATTAATCCTTTTTTAGCCATTATTTATGCATATGTAGGTATTAAAATTTTACGTATAGAGCCCAAACAACCTGCTTAAATCTTAATAGCCCCTTTTTAAAGGGGCTTTCGTTGGAGTAACCATGACTGTTTCAGCAAAGCCACAAGCGCAATATTTAAAAGATTACACTGCCCCTAATTTTTCTATTGAGCATACAGAGCTCACTTTTGACTTACAGCCGTTGGACACAAAAGTAACGGCCCTATTAACACTCAAAAGAGCAACTAATGATTGCTCAGCACTTGTGTTAGACGGTATAGACCTACAATTAGTGGAATTACATGTAGATAATGTGGCTTACACAGACTACAAAATTGAAGGTGAACACTTATTCATTAATGGTTTACCTGATGCATGTCAGCTCAAAATTGTGACCCAGATTTCTCCTCAAACAAACTCCTCGCTAGAGGGGCTGTATTTGTCGGGTGGGGCATATTGCACGCAATGTGAAGCACAAGGTTTTAGAAAAATAACTTATTTTTTAGATCGTCCTGATGTGTTAAGTACCTATGATGTAACAATTATTGCTGATAAAAGCTTTAAACACTTATTATCAAATGGTAATCAAATTGACAGTGGTGAAACTGTCGATGGGCGACATTTTGCCAAATGGCAAGATCCATTTAAAAAGCCAAGCTATTTGTTTGCATTAGTCGCGGGTGATTTTGACGTACTAAAAGATACCTATACAACAAAAAGTGGTCGCGAAATTGAGCTTGCGTTATTTGTTGATAAAGGCAATTTATCTAAAACTCCGCATGCAATTAACTCATTAAAAAAAGCCATGCAATGGGATGAAGAGCGTTTTAATCTTGAATACGATTTAGATATTTATATGATTGTCGCTGTAGACTTTTTTAATATGGGGGCTATGGAAAACAAGGGACTAAATGTATTTAATAGTAAATGCGTTTTGGCTAACCAAGAAACCGCCACTGATAAAGATTATCACACTATAGAGTCAATTGTAGGGCATGAGTATTTTCATAACTGGACGGGGAACCGTGTTACGTGTAGAGACTGGTTTCAGTTATCGTTAAAAGAAGGGCTTACAGTATTTAGAGACCAAGAATTTAGTAGCGATTTGGGCTCTCGCGCACTTAATCGCATTGATGCCGTTAAAGTAATGCGTACACACCAGTTTAGTGAAGATGCGGGCCCTATGGCGCACCCAATTCGCCCTGAAAAAGTAATTGAAATGAATAATTTTTATACAGTCACTGTTTACGATAAAGGGGCTGAAGTTATCCGAATGATGCACACCCTGTTAGGTGAGGTTAACTTTCAAAAAGGGATGCAGCTTTACTTTGAACGCCATGATGGTCAAGCGGTTACCTGTGATGATTTTGTTGCTGCAATGAACGATGCTTCTGGCATAGATTTAACTCAATTTAAGCGCTGGTATAGCCAATCAGGTACACCACGATTAAATGCAATACAACACTATGATCACAATAAACAACTTTATACTCTAACAATTGAGCAATCTGCACCAGTTAATCAGCCTAATAACAAGAGCTTACATATCCCGTTTGCTATAGAATTATTAGATGATAATGGACAAAGTATCGCGCTTACATATCAGGGTGAAAAACGTGATCATGTCCTTAATGTAACTTCGACAACACAAACGTTTTACTTTGATCAAATACCTGTTCGCCCAGTGGCGGTATTACTCGAAGACTTTTCTGCGCCTTGTATCCTAAATCAGCAAAACTCAGAGCACGATTTGCTGCACATAATGCGTTTTGCACGCAGTCATTTTTCACGTTGGGATGCACAGCAGCAGTTGTTTATCAATGCCGTTAAGCAAGCAGTGAGTAACCCTGAAAATGCACAATTAAGTGATAATGTTATCAGGGCATTACGTGAATTAATTAACGCAAAAAGCAGTGATTTAGCATTAGTTGCTGAGCTTCTTAAACTACCAAGCTTTGACACCTTTGCCGCCGAGTTTGACATTATTCCGGTTGATGAGATCACTAAAGTAACAACTTTGTTTGAGCAACAAATTGCCGAGCAATTATTTAATGAGTTTTTAAATTGTCACAATTCGTTAGTCGATGATGGCAGCATAAATCCAGATGCAGTTGCGATAAGAGCGCTCAAAGGTGTTTGTTTACACTATTTAGCTAAAACACCCTCTGAACAAGTTGACCATTTTATTAAAGACTCAGCTGGGTCTTCAAATATGACGAACGTATTAGCCTCTTTGAGTGCCGTAGTTAAAGCGTCACACCCATTAACAGCCTCTTTACTAGAGCACTTTGATAGCCAGTGGCGTCACGATGTATTAGTAATGGATAAATGGTTTGCGCTTCAAGCTATGCAAACAGGCACTGATGCCATTGAGAAGATAAAAGCGTTATACGAGCACCCTAACTTTGATTATTCAAATCCAAATCGAGTACGGGCATTAATAGGTAGTTTTAGCCACTTTAATACTTCACAATTTCATAGAAAAGATGGGCAAGGATACGCATTACTTTGCGACTTACTTATTAAATTAAACGCGATTAATCCGCAAAATGCCTCAAGAATGTTAACGCCATTTATGTCATGGAAACGCTATGATACAACACGTGCCGATGCGATGAAGGCGCAGTTACAACGCTTAGCAAACCTTGATGATTTAAGTGCTGACTTGTACGAAAAGGTTGAAAAAGCACTTAGTTAAATGATTGAGTATTACTTTTCTTTACAGCTGAGCTACAACGAATGCATGGATTATTACCATGGTCGTTTTAGCTCAGTTCAAGTAGTTGAGGATAACGGTAAAATAATACGATTTGCCGCCTCACACTTACGCCCTTATGTTTCGTCTATTGGCATAAGAGGGCGCTTTAGACTTTTACTAACCCCTGAGAATAAATTTATTCGCCTCGAACGTGTCGCCTAACCTACTATTTTTATGTTATAGATACATAAAAATATTATCTTTTTGTTAATTTCAATTTGTTCTATTGTTAAATTACGTGTATAAATTATCTGGTATGACGTCTTACCAACACGTAAACGTCAGCTTAAAAAATATAATAAATGATTGAATGCGACCGTTTGTAATTTTTTATAATCGCTTCTATCGTTAAGATTACACTAAAAACAATAACTTGATCACACATAATTACCCACGACAGGGGGGATACACAATGATAAGAAGATCGCTTTTTGTTAAAAACAAAATAGCCATAGGTTTAGCTGCCGCCAGCTTAAGTTTATCTGGCGCGGCGAATGCAGCAAATTTTGAAGTCGGGGGCTTTGATGTCACTTTCGACTCAACTTTTTCTTATGGCCAAAGCGTCCGTGTTGAAGACAGAGATTTCGATATTATTGGTAAAAGCAATAATCCTGCGTTTGATTGGACGGGCTACAACCCTTCATTAAATACAATTTATTCTTCTCAAGATGTTTGGGCTCAGCCAGGCTCTTATTCAAATAATGGCGATGCAGGTAATCTTAATTTTGATAGCGGTGATTCGTTTTCAAAATTATTGAAAGGCACACACGACCTTTCAATCAGTAAAGATAACTACGGTTTATTTACTCGTTTTATGTATTTTTATGATTTTGAGTTAATGGATGGTGATAGAGCCTACGTTAACCCAACATCAGGGCAAGGCGTTGACCCATGTGATGATGACGATACGAAAGAGCAAAGCTGTGCCGATATTCGTCTTTTAGATGCTTACGTGTGGGCAAACTTTGACTTAAATGATGGCAACAACCCGTTGTCAATTCGCCTTGGTCAACAAGTTGTTAACTGGGGTGAAAGCACGCTTATCTCTCATGGTATTAACGTAAACCCTGTTGATATTGACCGTTTAAAAGCACCGGGTGCTGAACTTAAAGAAGCCTTTATACCGGTTGGTATGTTGTGGGCATCATTAGGTATTACTGAAAACATTACGTTAGAAGGTTTTTACCAGTATCAATGGCATGAAACACGCCTGCCAGCTGCAGGTACTTATTTTTCTACCAATGACTTTGCTGCAGAAAACGGCTACCAACAAAATGTTCAGTTAGGTTTTACCTCTAACCCTGATATTGATATGGCATTTTTGACTGACAGCCTTAATAACCTTTACGCAACCTTTGCTCAAGCAGCTGCTGCACAAGGCATTGACCCATCAAGTGCTGAAGGCCAAGCGCTACTTGCAAACATGTATTTAGCGCATCCAACCAAAGTTGCATTAAAAGGTAAAGGTAACAATGGCAAAACAGAGCCAGATGACGGCGGCCAATACGGTTTACGCTTAGGCATGTTTTTACCACAGTGGAACGACACTGAAGTGGCGTTATATCATGTTAATTACCACAGTCGTAGACCGCTCATTTCAGGTCGTGTATCGAACTTTTCGCAAGCGGCAATTGCACAAGATTTAGCAATGATAGCAACCACAGAAATTACTGATGATAACGTGGCTGATTTAGTTGCTTTTTCTAAAGCTGAAAACGACTACCCAGAAGACATTAAACTGTACGGTTTAAGTTTTAACACCAGCATTGGTGAGACTGCTTTTGCAGGTGAGTTTGCTTTTCGTCAAGATGAGCCTCTACAAATAGATGATGTTGAGCTTCTTTATACCGCAATGCCTGAACAATTAGCACTGGCAGGTATTCGACCAGATTTTGCAGGTATTTCACAAATGAGTTTTGGCGATGCGATTAGTTCTGTTGCGGCTGGCGAGGTTGCACAAGGCTACATCGAACGTGACACATCACAAATTCAGTTTACTGCAACGCACTTATTCGGGCCATCTTTAGGTGCAGATAGTTGGGCTGTAGTAGGTGAAGTAGGGGCTGTGAAAATTCATGATATGCCGGACTATGATGAAATGCGTTTAAATGTGTCGGGTACAGGTCGAAGCGGTGTAATCACAGGTCCAGGCACAACTGACTACACCACATTACAACTAGGCCTTTCTAATGGCCCAGAAGAAAAGTCGTTTGCAACGGCCTCGTCGTGGGGTTACCGCCTAATTGCTAAAGGTGACTACTTTAACCTTTATAATGGCATTAATTTTTCTCCGCGATTTGTGTTTTCTCATGATGTGAACGGTAATACGCCTGATCCTATGTTCTTGTTTATTGAAGACCGTAAATCATTAGGTGTCACAATGAACTTTAATTACCAAAATGCATGGTCACTTGATGTGAGCTATAACTCATTTTGGGGTGGTGGCGATATCAATACTTTCTCAGATCGTGACTACGTTTCTTTTAATATTAAATATTCTATTTAGGGGTAATATTAGTATGATTAAAAAACCTACCCTCATCGCTACGGCTTTATGTAGCATGTTTTTAAGTTCAGCGGCAATGGCAAAAATGAGTGCTGAAGAAGTTGCACGTTTAGGACAAGATTTAACGCCATTTGGCGCAGAAAAAGCAGCAAACGCAGATGGTTCAATTCCAGCGTGGAACGGTGGTATTACATCCGCACCTGCCGGTTATGAGCCGGGGATGCACCACTTAGATCCGTATTCAGCAGATAAAGTATTATTTACTATAGATAAAACAAACATTGATAAATACAAGGCTAATTTAAGCCCTGGTCAAATTGCTTTATTTGAAGCTTATCCAGATACATTTAAAATGCCTGTCTATGAAACACGTCGCTCTGCGTCTTTTCCGCAGTTTGTATATGATGCAACTAAAGAGTTTGCACCAACAGCTGAACTGGTCGAAGGCGGTAATGGTATAAAAAACACTGCCATTGGTATTCCATTCCCTATTCCTAAAACGGGTTTAGAAGCTATTTGGAACCACTTACTACGCTATCGCGGACAGTCAATCGAGCGCTTTGGTGGCCAAGCTGCTCCCACTGCATCTGGCTCATATAATTATGTAGGCTTTGATGAGCAACTGTTGGTTAAATATTCTGATCCTAAAGCGACGCCCGCCGAGCTTCAAGATTCAAATATTTTGTTTAAATTTAAGCAAAAGGTGACAGAGCCTGCGCGACTAGCCGGTACTGCATTGCTGGTTCATGAAACCATGGACCAAATTTTAACCCCTCGCCAAGCATGGACATATAACTCTGGTCAGCGTCGCGTTCGTCGTGCGCCTAATGTGGCTTATGATGCACCAGGTACAGCGGCAGATAGCTTACGTACCACTGATGATTTTGATATGTTTAACGGCTCACCTAATCGTTATAACTGGACACTAAAAGGCAAGCAAGAGCTCTATATTCCTTATAACAGCTACAAGCTACACAGCGATCAACTTGAATATGATGATATTTTAAAACCTGGACACATTAACCCTGAGCACACACGCTATGAGAAACACCGTGTATGGGTAGTTGAGGCGAACTTAAAAGATGATACTCGTCATATTTATAAAAAACGTGTGTTTTATATTGATGAAGATAGCTGGCAAGTACACGTAACTGATATTTATGATAATCGCGACCAATTATATCGCGTTGCAATGGCTTACGGTCTTAATTACTACGAAGTGCCAACGCAATGGAGTACTTTAGAAGTGTACCATGATTTAAATTCACGCCGTTACTTGGCTATCGGTCTAGATAACCAAGAAAAAATGTACGACTTTTCACAGTCGTTTAACGATAACGAATTTACTTCAAGCGCACTTCGCCGCGCTGGTCGATAATCGGATATTAGCAGCTAACAGCCTGTTAGCTGCTTTACTTCTCATTGCGTTTGTCTAACCGACACGCAGAATATTCTTCAGCAAACAGACAAACAATTCTTCAGTTCAAGGCGATTAAATTTTATGAAGTATTTGATATATGCCAGCCTTATCATAAGCAGTTCAAGTATTGCACAAGATGCACCTAACTATGCGATTAGCGCAATTAACGCAAGTAAAACCCTACTTACTGATATAACCAATACAGGAGCTGGATTAGTGGCCGTGGGTAAACATGGCACGGTAATAACCAGTAAAAATGCAGAAAATTGGCAACAAGCACAAAGTGTTCCTACACAGGTTCTGTTAACGGCTGTCGATTTTAGTAGTGAAACACATGGTTGGGCATGCGGACACGATGCCACGATAATAAACACAACCGATGGTGGCTTAAATTGGCATTTACAACAAGCAGAGCCAGCGCTTGATAAGCCCTGTTTAGACATCTATTTTGAGGATGAGTTGAATGGTTTTGCTGTAGGCGCTTATGGCATGTTTTATCAAACGAATGATGGTGGTAAGCGTTGGAATAAACGCTTTTTAGATTCTCTACTTTATAGTGAAGATAAAGAATATTTAGATGATTTAAAGGAACATGACCCCGAAGGCTACGAAGCTGAAACTGCTTCTATATTACCTCACTTTAACCGCATTGAAAAAACAGAGACTGGTTTAATGTTAGTTGGTGAAATGGGCTTAATGGCTACAAGCTCTGATAGCGGACAAACATGGCAGCGACTTGATGAAATTTACCCAGGTTCTTTTTTTGCTTTGGCCTCAGGCTCAGGGCAAGAAATTGTTGCTGGGCTTAGAGGTAATGTATTTGCTAAAAACAAGAATTCTCAGCAGTGGCAGCATTTTGAAAATGTAAAAGCCGCCACAGTCAATAGCATTATCAGTTTTAATAATGAGCATTGGCTACTGCTAGCTAATAGTGGTGTGATTTTTCATTTAAAAGACGGCTTACTTACACATGAACAACGCCCCGATGGTAAAGCGATTCTAGATGGCGTAATAATTAATAATAAATTGGTCATGGCAACAGAAGATGGCATTAAAGTGAAGGAGTTGACCCCTTAATGCATACGTTTTTAGATTTTTTAGAAAAGGCGGTGTTTAGGCACCGTACTATCATGTTGATTGCTTTTACGCTAATCACATGTTTGTTAGGCTATAAAGCCACTCATATTCAATTAGACGCCTCGTTTAACAAAAATATTCCGCTAAATCACGAATACATGAAAGTGTATACCAAACACGAAAAACAATTTGGTGGCGCAAATAGTATTTTAATCTCGGTGTGTGATGACAGTGGCAACATTTTTAACCCCGAATTTTTCACTCAATTAAAAGCGGTACACGATCAGCTATATTTTATCCCTGGTGTAAACCGTCCATTAGTTAATTCTATATTTGCGCCAAGTGCGCGTTTTGTTGAAGTGGTTGAAGATGGTTTTGCTGGCGGGCCAATTATTCCTGCAAACTTTAAAGCCGACCAAAAAGGCTTAGCGGTTGTAAAAGAAAATATTGAAAAAGCAAAAATCGTAGGGCGCATGATTGCCAGTGATTACTCATGTGCAATGGTAACCGCCCAGCTATTAGAAACTGATCCGCAGACTCAGCAAAAGTTAGACACACTCGCATTTGCAGAAAAGTTAGAAACACAATTAAGAGAGCCCCTTAGTACAGATAAAGTCAGTATTCATATTATTGGTTTTGCAAAAATGGCAGGCGATATTGCACAAGGGGCAAAAGGGGTTGTATTGTTTTTTGCTATTGCCATTGGCTTTACTTTTATTATGGTATGGCTGTTTTGTGGCAGTTTAAAACTCACTATTTTACCTATAGCGTGTTCGATTATAGCCGTAATTTGGCAAATGGGTTTATTGTCTACTTTAGGCTTTGGCCTCGACCCTATGTCTATATTGGTGCCGTTTTTAGTGTTTGCAATTGGTGTGAGTCATGGTGTGCAAATGATTAATGCTATTGGCAAAAAAGTGGGTGAGGGTAAGAGCACCCGCATTTGTTGTCAATCAAGCTTTAGAGCATTACTTGTTCCCGGTGGTATTGCACTGCTGTCAGATACGGTTGGTTTTTTAACCTTACTTACTATTGATATTGGCATTATTCGCGAACTAGCAATCACAGCAAGTTTAGGCGTTGCAGTGATTATTTTTACTAATCTTATTTTGTTACCTGTGTGGGCTTCATATATGAATTTTGCCAACACAATTCATATTCAATCAGGCGACTCACAAAAACCTAATATGCTTGATGCAATACGCGATTTACTAGTAAAAGCCACAGACCCTAAAACAGCGAAAATTATTATTGGTTTTACCTTAGTATTATTTGCATTGGGTTATTGGCAAGCAGATAAAATGCGAATAGGTGATTTACATGCGGGGGCGCCGTCACTTCATCAAGATGCTCGTTACAATCAAGATACGTTTTTAATATCGGACAAATACACTATTTCTTCAGATATTTTAAAAGTGATCGTTGAAGCCTATCCAGCAGCCTGTACAGAGCACGATGTAATGGAGCGAATTAGCCGCTTTCAATACAAAGTAGAAAATGTACCCGGTGTTCAGTCTGCTGTAAGTTTAAGCTCTGTGGCGCAATCGGTTAATGCAGGTTATAACGAAGGTAACTTAAAATGGCAGAGCTTACCGCGTAACTCAGCCAGCCTAGTGCAATCGACAGCCCGTGTAGAAACAAGCACAGGATTACTCAATGGTGATTGTTCAGTAATGCCGGTGATCATATTTTTAGATGATCACAAAGCAAATACAATCGATACCGTAATTCAACGTGTTAAGCAATTTGCGCAAGAAGAAGGCACAGATAAGTTAGCCTTTAAATTAGCCTCGGGTCCTGTTGGAGTAATGGCGGCAACAAACGAGTCTGTTTCTGCGGCGCAAATTCCGATGATGCTTTACGTTTACGGCGCAGTTATTGTTTTATGTTTATTGAGCTTTAAAAGCATTAAAGCGACAGTTGCAGTCGTTTTACCACTTTATATTGTGTCAACGCTAGCACAAGCATTAATGGTGCAACTAGAGATAGGCTTAACGGTTTCTACCTTACCGGTTATAGCGTTAGGTGTAGGTATTGGTGTTGACTACGGCATTTATATCCTTTCTTCTATGATGGGGCAGCTTAAGCAAAATGTACCGCTAAGCGTAGCATATCGTAATGCGCTTATTGAACGTGGTAGTGCTGTACTGTTCACGGGTATTACGCTTGCGATAGGTGTCAGCACCTGGATATTCTCTGATCTTAAGTTTCAAGTAGATATGGGAATACTGCTTACTTTCATGTTTTTAGTAAATATGTTGGGCGCAGTGCTGTTATTACCCGCAATTGGCAGTCTGCTGTGGACCGACCAGAAAAAATAAAGTGAATAATTGTGCTTCTAAATGACCAGTAATGGTCATTTCTATCTATATTTTGTGAATAGATGAGCAAATGGCTGAAATGCTTAAAATGTTTTCATCGAAAAGGCTGTTTATTAGCGCCAAAAGGGTTAGAATTTAACTGACTCCACGCTAATAAATGGCTGTACAAATATTCTGCTTAACTAAAAGCAGTAATAGATTAAGGAATATACAATGACACGAAATGAAGGCCAAGCCTCGGTTATCCTAGATAATGTCTGTAAGCTTATCCAGAAAAAAGTTCACGCTGATAATGTGTTACTCGTTGAGAAATTCGCCAAAGCCTTGTACAGCAACATGTCTAAAGAGGATTTGGCAAATCGCAATGATAGTGACCTATACGGTGCTGCACTTAGCCTTTGGAATGCACTAGAAAAAAACACCACGGACGACGCAGTAATTCGCGTTTTTAATCCTGAAGTAGCAAAAGATGGCTGGCAGTCATCGCATACCATCGTCGAGATTATCGCTAAAGATATGCCATTTTTAGTTGATTCTGTACGTATGGCTATGACCCGTGAAAATATTGCTTCTCACTTGTTACTTCATTGCCCACTAAAAATTCAACGCGACGAAGACGCTAAAATTTCTGGTTTATCAAACTTAAAAGCTGAGCAAGAATCTAGTTCAACTAAAACGGTTTTCTTTATAGAAATTGATCGTCAAACTGATGCGTCTGTTATCGCTTCTTTTAAAAAAGAGCTTGAGTCGGTATTAGTTGATGTTTCTGTAGCCGTAGAAGATTGGCAGCCAATTCGCGAAAAGTTAGTTTCTGTAACCAAAGAAATTCCTAAGCGTAAGCATAATAAAAATAAAAGCGAAGTATCAGAAGCCGTTGAGTTTCTAGATTGGCTAGTTAAAGATAACTTTACTTTAATGGGCTACAGAGAATACGAGCTTACCCCTGTACAAGGTGATTACCAGTTAAAAGGTAAAATGGATACAAGCCTTGGCCTTATGAAAAACTCAACAGATGAGCACACACGTTTATTATCTGAATTACCTGAGTTTGCTCGTCAAGAGGCACTAAGCAGCAACTTATTAGTGTTAACCAAAACCAACTCTGTGTCACGCGTTCACCGTCCAGCCTATATAGATTACGTAGGTATCAAACGCTTTGATGATAACGGTAATGTTATTGGTGAAGACCGTTTTATTGGTTTATTCTCATCAAGTTTTTACAATAATAGCGCCGCTGATGTGCCTGTTTTAAAAACTAAAATTAACCGTATTATGGACATGTGTGATTTTGCAAAAGGCACACATGCTTACAAAGCGGTACTGAATATATTAGAAACGTACCCACGTGATGAATTAGTCCAAGCTCGTGAGGGTGAGCTACTTGAAGTTGCGATGGGCGTACTACAAATACAAGAACGTGATATGTGTCGCTTATTTGTACGTAAAGACGCCTACGGCCGTTTCTTTTCTTGTATGGTTTATGTACCGCGCGAGCGATATAACACAGCGCTGCGCCGTGAAACGCAAGATATTTTAGCTCATGCCTTTAATTCTGACGAAAAAGTCGAATTTACTACCTATTTCTCTGAGTCAACACTGGCGCGTACTCATTACACCGTTCGTGTGACTGATAACAATATCGAATATAACGTGAAAGACATCGAAAACAACTTAGTAGAAGCTGCTCGTACTTGGGAAGACAAATTACAATCTGCATTGTTAGAATCAGCAGGTGAAGCTCGAGGTAATGAGTTAAACCGTAAATATTGCAATGCGTTTGCGCGCTCTTACAAAGATGAAGTGCTTCCTAGTGCTGCGGTTGTAGATATTGAAAAGCTTGAGCTACTAAGCGACGATAACAAGCTAGAAATGCTATTTTACCGTCCACAAGAAGAAGCAAATAGTAATATTGTACGTTTAAGCTTGTTCCATAAAGATGAGCCAATCCATTTATCTGATGTAATGCCAATGCTAGAAAACTTTGGTTTACGCGTGGTTGGTGAAACGCCTTATTCAGTAAAAACCAGTGATGGACGCATAAATTGGATCATGGACTTCTCTATGCTGATCGACAGCAAAGGAATGGATGATTTTGATAAAGTCTCAGCTCGTTTTCGTGCTGCATTAACTAACGTATGGGCTAATCGTTTAGAAAATGACGGTTTCAATCGTTTAGTATTAATGGGCGGTTTAACGGGACGTGAAGCATCTATTTTACGTGCGTATGCCAAATACATGCGCCAAATAGGGGTTACCTTCTCACAAACCTACATTGAAAGCACGTTTGCAAATTATCCGCACATTGCTGCGCAAATAGTTAATTTATTTGCTAAAAAATTCTCTGTTAAAAGCCCTGCAAGCCCTAAAACACTGGAAAAATTAAGTGCACAAATTTATTTAGAGCTTGAGAACGTAGCAAACCTTGATGATGACCGTATAATTCGTTTATACGTAGATATGATTGTGGCAACACTTCGTACTAACTATTTCCAAAAAGATGAAACAGGTCAGTTTAAATCTTATGTGTCGTTTAAAGTGCAGCCAAGTCTTATTCCTGATATGCCACTTCCGCTGCCAGCGTTTGAGATTTTTGTATACTCTCCGCGTGTAGAAGGTGTGCATTTACGTGGCGGTAAAGTTGCCCGTGGTGGCTTACGTTGGTCTGATCGTCGAGAAGACTTCCGTACTGAGGTACTCGGTTTAGTAAAAGCGCAGCAAGTTAAAAACACCGTAATTGTTCCGGTCGGATCTAAAGGTGGTTTTGTATGTAAGCAACTACCAAGTGAGCGTGATGCCTTTTTTAAAGAAGGTCAAGAGTGCTACAAAATCTTCATTCGTGGTTTATTAGATATTACAGACAACATTGAGCGTGGAGAAATTGTACCGCCGACAAATGTAACACGTCATGATGAAGATGACCCATACCTCGTAGTTGCAGCCGATAAAGGGACAGCTACATTCTCTGACATTGCCAATGGTATTGCTAATGAATATAACTTCTGGCTTGGTGATGCGTTTGCATCAGGTGGCTCAGTCGGTTATGACCATAAGAAAATGGGTATTACAGCAAAAGGTGCGTGGGAGTCTGTTAAGCGCCACTTCCGTGAAATGGATATTGACTGTCAAACAACCGACTTCACTGTAGTTGCTATTGGTGATATGGCCGGTGACGTATTTGGTAACGGTATGTTGCTTTCTAAACATATTCGCCTTCAAGTTGCGTTTAACCATATGCACATTTTTGTAGACCCTACGCCTGATGCCGCAACGTCTTATCCTGAGCGTGAGCGTTTATTTAATCTACCTCGCTCATCATGGGAAGATTATAATAAAGACTTAATTTCAGCTGGTGGTGGGATCTTCTCACGCGCCGCAAAATCAATTTCTTTAAGCCCTGAAATGAAAAAAATGTTGGGCACTAAAAAAGCAAGCATGACACCGAATGAGTTAATCAAAGCTGCTTTAATGATGGAGTTTGATTTACTGTGGAACGGTGGTATTGGTACTTACATTAAACATACCGATGAAACAGACGCTGATGTAGGGGATCGTGCAAACGATGCACTTCGAATAAACGGTAAAGAGCTAGGCGCTAAAATATTAGGCGAGGGTGGTAACTTAGGTGCAACCCAGTTAGGGCGTATCGAGTTTGCTTCTAAAGGCGGGCGTGTAAATACCGACTTTATTGATAACGTAGGCGGTGTTGCGTGTTCTGATAACGAAGTAAATATTAAAATTTTACTTAACGGCTTAGTTTCTGAAGGCGACTTAACACGTAAACAACGTGATGAGTTGTTGTATGCTATGACCGATGAAGTGTCAGAACTTGTACTTAAAGATTGTTATCGCCAAACACACACGTTGTCTATTACGCAATCTAAAGGTGCATCAACCCTTAAAGAAAAGATTCGCTTTATTCATGCCCTTGAAAAAGAAGGTAAATTAAACCGTGCAATTGAGTTTTTACCAACCGATGAAGAGCTCGCAGAGCGTGCTGCTGCAGGTAAAGATTTAACACGACCGGAGCTTTCTGTATTAGTTTCGTACGCTAAAATGGTGCTTAAAGAGTCACTAGTAACGGATGAAATTACTGAAAATCCTTATTACCGTCAGCTATTAGTTAAGTCTTTCCCACGTCCACTACGTGAAAAGTTTAATGACGCGATGGATAACCACCCACTGCGTAAAGAGATCATTGCAACAAAACTGGCGAATAATATTGTTAATGATATGGGCTTAAACTTCATGGTGCGCATGAACGAAGAGACCGGTGCTAACGAAGCCGAAATTGCAATGTGCTACTCTATTGCGAGCGAGATTTTTGAAATGCGTGAAACGTGGTCATCAATAAGCGCACTTGATAATAAGATCCCAGCTGCAGTTCAAACAGAAATGTTGTACCAGTTACGTCGTACAGTTCGCCGTACAACGCGTTGGTTCTTACGTCATCGCAATAAGTCACAAACTATTGAACAAGCTATCGAGTTCTTTGCCCCAACATTTAAAGATCTAAGCGAAAACTTAAATACCTACATGCAAGACAAAGAGCACGAATGTCTAGCTGGTAAAGCAAATGAGCTCGTTGAAAAAGGCGTACCTAAGCAAATTGCTAAGCGTATTATTGACCTTTCTAGCCTGTTCTCTGTTATGGATATAGCTGAAATAGCGCATAATTCAGGCCGCAGTGTGGCGATGGTATCTAATACTTACTTTAAGCTTGGCTCACGCATGGGCTTACACTGGTTCTTAGATCAAATTACTAACCAACCTGTATCTAATCATTGGCAAGCACTTGCTAGAGCGTCTTATCGTGAAGAGCTTGATTGGCAGCAGCGCACATTGTCTCATGTTGTTTTAAACAGCTTTGAAGAGGATGAAAGCGATGTTGATAATCAAATAGATCAGTGGATGGATAGTCAGGATCTGTTGCTTCAACGTTGGAAGCAAATGTTAGCTGAATTTAAAACGTCGCAAAGCCATGATTTTGCTAAGTTCTCAGTTGCATTACGTGAATTGATGCTGTTAAGCCATAACTGTGACACATCAGGAAAATAATTTAGCTTTAATTGGTTATTTATTCAGTAATTAATCAGCTAATTGTTAAAATTGTTATACAATACCTCAGCCTAGTCTGAGGTATTTTTTTGTCTGTAATTTAAAGAGGAACAATTCATGTTTTACGATTTAGCCCGCCGTTTTATGTTTACCCGAGATGCTGAATGGGCTCATGAGTTTGCGCTTAGTAATTTACGCCGTTTTGCACACACCCCTTTAAATGCAGCTTGGTCTCAACAATTAGAAAATAAACCCGTCAATTTTCTAGGCCTCGAGTTTAAAAACCCTGTAGGCTTGGCTGCTGGTTTAGATAAAAACGCAGAGTGTATTGATGCTTTTAGCCAAATGGGCTTTGGCTTTGTAGAGGTAGGCACAGTGACTCCGCGCGCACAAGCCGGTAATGATAAGCCGCGTATCTTTAGATTACCGCAATCTAATGCCATTATTAACCGCATGGGATTTAATAACAAAGGGGTCGATAATTTAGTTAATAATGTAAAAAATGCTAAGTACACTGGTATTTTAGGTATTAATATTGGCAAAAATAAAGATACCCCAAATGAGCAAGGTAAAGACGATTACATTCATTGTATGCGCAAAGTGTTTGAACATGCATCATACATTACCGTCAATATTTCATCTCCAAATACCCCAGGGCTTCGTGATTTACAATATGGCGCCGCACTTGATGACTTACTGCAGAGCTTGAAAAACGAGCAGCTTGATTTAATTGCCAAGCATAATAAGCAAGTCCCTATGCTTGTAAAAATAGCGCCTGATCTTGATCAAGTTCAAATTGAGCAGGTTAGTGAGTCGTTATTAAATAATCAAATTGACGGCGTAATTGCCACAAATACGACGCTAGAACGTAGTGCAGTTATGGGGCAACAATACGCTGATGAAGCGGGGGGGTTATCAGGTGCCCCTGTCAGAGAGCGCTCTACAATGGTAGTGAGTGAACTTAAGCGTTTAACGCAGGGTAAATTACCTATTATTGGTGTTGGCGGCATCGATGATGCCCAATCTGCACAAGAAAAACTAAATGCAGGTGCAAATTTAGTTCAGGTTTATACTGGGTTCATCTACAAAGGGCCACAATTAGTGAAATCGATCGTTGATTCCTTATAAGGATCAGTTATGTAAGCTTTTGATCGTTCAATAAATGTTCTAAACAAATATTTTAAAAACGGTCAAAAGTCGCTATAATCTAATATTAATGTCTTATTATTAAAATAAAAAATTAAACAAGGAGGAGGCAAATGTTACAAGCAACAAAACAATGGCAGTGGATTGCATGTGCAAATAAAAACCGCTTACTGCTTGATTTAAATGATGATATGCAACTTTGCACACCCTATAAATTAAGACAGCTCACCGACTGCGCTTTTAAAAACCCACGCTTTAGCTTAGAAGATGCTGCTTTTTATGAGCAGGTATATAACTATTTAGATGGATTTGATCTCTATACACCTGCCCAAATGTGCCAAATATCGCTAAATGCTACCGCTGTAAAATTTCATTTAAAGCCAGTACTTGCTAAAAGCTGGTTTTTTGATGAGTATACTGGCACTCAGCCAAGTACAGAAGCTATCGTTAAACTTACCTCAAAAGCGCAAACCGGCGAATTCTTAATTGTTGAGCATTGTCCTGAGGCTTCAATTTGCTTAAACCTGAGCGAAACGTTTCACCTTGATAATAATTTATCGCTTGAACAGTTCGAAGTTATCCGCGTTTTAAATAATCGTGTTCACCCACTATTACTTGAGCAATATCACACTAAATCAGCTTAGCAAATTTACAAATCGAGCTGTGTTTATCAAGTGTTTGTCAGCCAACCTATGTTATAATCCTGCGTAATTAGCTATTAAGGGTTATTACTTTGCAATTTATCGCACTTACTTCTATCGGAATCGAAAATTTACTTGTTGATGAGCTTACTGATTTAGGCGCCGTTGTGTCTAAACAGACAGTCGGTTCTGTTCGCTTTGAAGCAGATTCAACATTGGCACAAAAGGTTTGCCTATCAACTCGTTATGCTACGCGTGTGCTGATGCTCATTGAAGAAAAAGAAGGCGTTAACGATAAAGATAGCCTATACAAGTTCGCTCGTTTTCAACCTTGGCAAGAGTGGTTCGGGCCAACTCAAACATTTGCTGTAGATTTTAGCGGAACTAACGATGCTTTAAAAAATACGCAGTTTTCAGGCCTTGTTATCAAAGATGCCATTGTTGATTACTTTAATGATTTATATGAACAACGTCCAAATGTAGACAAGCAAGACGCTAATGTTCGAGTTGTAGCACGCTTAAACCGACAGGGTGTTGCACTTTATATTGATTATTCTGGACCTCGTTTATCTGAGCGTGGCTATCGCCAAGGCCAAGGTAAAGCGCCAATTAAAGAGCATTTGGCTGCAGCTATTATTAAACGCAGTGGGTGGCTTGAAAACGTTAAGCAACCCTTATTCGACCCCTGTTGTGGTGCGGGTACTATTTTAATAGAAGCCGCGGGCATGGCCCGCAATGAAGCACCCGGTTTATTTAGAGAGGGTTTTGCCTTTGAGCGTTTACCGAGTTTTAGAGCGGCTAAATTTAAGCAACTTCGCGAAGAATTAATTGCACAAATTACCGATCCAAAATTGTGGTTAATAGGCCACGATTACGATGCGCAAGTTCTTGAAAAAGCGATTGCCAATGCCGAGCGAGCAGAGCTTGACCATATTATTAAGTTTAAGCAAAGTGATGCAACTAAGCTCACCTCTGTCGCTAAATTACCAGGCGTGGTTATTTCAAACTTACCGTACGGTGAGCGTATTGGCTCTATGGCTGAGCTAGTTAACTTACACCGCAGCATGGGGGTGGGTTTTAAAAAGCACTTTAACCATTGGAAACTGGCGCTGTTAGGTATGGATGAAAGCCTATTTAAACTGCTAAAGCTGGTTAAGCAAAAGCGTTATAAATTCAAAAACGGCCCATTAGATGTAGAACTAAACTTATACCAATTAGATGATAAACAAGTAAGCCTGACAAGCGATGACAAACCAGCGCTCAACTTTGAAGGCTCAATGTCGTTTGCTAACCGTTTGAAAAAAAATAAACAAAACCTTAAAAATTGGCTTAAACAAAACGAAGTACAAGCCTATCGAGTTTATGACGCTGATATTCCTGAATATAATGTAGCAGTTGATGTTTATGGCGACTCTGCTGTAATTTTTGAATATGCTGCACCAAAAGAAATTGACGAAAAAACATCACAAAAGCGTCTTCAAGACGTGATTAGCTTAACGGCGCAGCAGCTAAATATACCATCTGAAAACATCGCCGTTAAAGTGCGTAAAAAGCAAAAAGGGGAAGAACAATACACCCCAATGGCCAAACAAAATCGCACTATGGTGGTGGAAGAGTTTGGTGCAAAATTTAAAGTAAACTTGTTTGATTACCTTGATACAGGGCTATTCTTGGACCATCGCTTAGCGCGTCGTTATATTCAGCGAAATGCAAAAGACAAACGTTTTTTAAACTTATTTGCTTACACCGGTACAGCCTCTGTACACGCAGCATTAGGTGGGGCAAAGGCAATTACTACTGTTGACTTATCAAAAACTTACCTTAAGTGGGGCCAAGATAATTTTGCCTTGAATGATATAAGCAACACCCGTTACCGTTTTGAACAAGCTGATTGTTTAAAATGGCTAGAATACGCACAAGGCCAGTACGACTTAATATTTTTAGATCCGCCAACGTTTTCTAATTCAAAGCGAATGAAAGACGCGTTTGATGTACAAGCTGATCATATAAAGTTACTTACGTGGGTTAAAAAAATCTTAAGTCCGTCGGGTACATTAATTTTTTCTAACAACAAACGTGGTTTTGTTATGGATGAAGTTGGTTTAATGGGCTTGGGCTTAAAAGCTAAAAATATCTCAGATAAAACGTTATCTCCCGATTTCAAACGCAATAAAAAAATACACAACAGTTGGTTAATTACCCATGGCTAAGTTTGTTTTGTATCATACCGATGGCTGCCATTTATGTGAGCAAGCCGAGCAGGTGTTATTGTCGGTTTTAGGTGATAAAAACGAGCTTGAGTTAATCGATATTTTGACTGATGAACAATTAATAGCGCGGTTTCAGTTAAGTATTCCCGTATTTAAAAGCAAAACCGGCCAACTTTTGTATTGGCCGTTTGATGCACAAACAGTGCATGAATTTTTAGCGCAAGAATAAAGAGCAGTATGTATGGATTTAATTAGAATACAAAAAGCGCAGCTAGCTTATGGTACGCACCCCTTACTCGATAATGCTGATGCAGTGATAGAAAGTGGTGAGCGCGTCTGTATTGTTGGTCGAAATGGTGCCGGTAAATCAACACTTTTAAAAGTACTTGATGGGCAAGTGATACTAGATGATGGTGAGATTAATCAGCTTGGTGGAATAAAAATATCACGCCTAGAGCAAGACCCTCCTAAGGGAGCTAATGGCTCAGTATTTGATTATGTAGCGCAAGGCATGCCTGACATTGCCAATTTATTAATTGATTATCACCATGTCAGCACACAACTACAAACAGATTGCACAGATAAATTGCTTAGTAAACTTGAGCGGCTATCTAATGAGTTAGAGGCTTGTGATGGTTGGCGATTTGATTCGCGCATTCAACTTGTATTGACCCGCTTAGAGTTAAAACCTGATGCTAAATTAGAGTCACTCTCTGGTGGCTGGCTTCGTAAAGTGGCATTAGCGCGCGCCTTGGTAAGTGAGCCTGATTTATTGCTCCTTGATGAGCCTACAAACCATTTAGACGTAGAGAGTGTTAAATGGTTAGAGCAGTTTTTAAAAGAATTTAAAGGCGGTATTGTATTTATATCGCATGACCGTGCGTTTATTCGTGCCGTAGCTACACGCATTTTAGACTTAGACCGCGGTAAATTAATTTCTTACCTAGGGGATTACGCTACCTACCTTGAACAAAAAGCGCATGATTTAAAAGTAGAAGAAACACAAAACGCTCTTTTTGATAAACGATTAGCGGAAGAAGAAGCGTGGATACGCCAAGGTGTAAAGGCACGTCGTACACGTAACGAAGGGCGCGTGCGTGAGCTTAAGCAACTTCGTGTTGAGCGAAAAGCCCGTGTTGAGCAGGTAGGTAAAACAGATTTTAACATTGAAACGGCTGATCGCTCAGGTAAGTTAGTATTTGAAGCTAAACACATTAATCATGCGTTTAAAGAAAAGGTAATCGCAAATGATTTTTCTACCCTTGTTATGCGCGGTGATCGTATTGGCTTAGTTGGCCCCAATGGTATTGGTAAAACAACCGTATTAAAACTATTGTTTGGTGATTTAGAAGCCGATAGTGGCCTTGTTAAACAAGGGGTTAATTTAGAGTTTGCTTATTTCGACCAATATAGGCAAACCCTTGATGAAGAGGCAACGGTTCAAGATAATGTTGCCGAGGGCAAACAAGAGGTCATGATGGGCGGGCGAACGCGTCATGTACTTGGTTATTTACAAGACTTTTTATTTCCCCCTGCACGTGCAAGAACACCTGTAAAGGCGCTCTCGGGTGGTGAGAAAAATAGGCTATTACTTGCAAAACTGTTCTTAAAACCATCAAACATTCTCGTTCTCGATGAGCCTACGAATGATCTAGATATCGAAACTCTTGAGTTACTAGAAGAAATCATCAATCAATACCAAGGTACTGTGCTTATAGTAAGCCATGACCGTGAGTTTATTGATAATACCTGTAGCAGCGTATGGGCATTTGAAGGCAATGGTAAAATAACTGACATAGTTGGGGGTTATACCGACTACCAAGCTTATTTAAGTTATTTAGCCGAGCAAGAAAAACAGCAAGCGCCTAAAAAAGAAGTAAAACCAGCGCCTGTTGCGGCAAAAAAAACTGAAAACAAAAGCACAAAGCTTTCTTACAAATTAAAACTTGAATTAGAGCAACTACCCAATAAAATGGAACAACTTGAAGCTGCGGTAGAGGCGCAGCAAGCTGTAGTGAGCGATCCTGACTTTTTCAAACAAGATAGCGACGTAACCACTGATGCATTGAACCATTTAGCAAAACTTGAGTCTGACCTTGAAGCCGCGTTTGAGCGCTGGGAAGAACTTGAAGAATTACAGAATCAGTAGTAAGGATTAAAATGAAATATAAATTACTCGCTGCCAGTATTTTAGCGACATTGAGTACATCTGCATTAAGTGCAACCTATGAATTAACAGAACTAGGTACTCTTGAGGGCGCTAAACATTCTTACGTGACTGACGTAAGCGAAAGCGGGCACATTATTGGTACTGCCAACGGACTGTATAATTTACCAATTGATATTAGCTATATCGATTTTACCGAGAACGTGATTGAAAATGCGTACGACAGTGAAGAGTACAATTTTGAATTAAGTGATAAAGAAATTACCTTCACACTTGATGATATAGAAAATAACGATGCGGTCTTTACCAATGCCGATGCGCATTCATTTATGATTAGTTTTTTAGCTGGTCGCACATCTGATTTTGAGTACCAAAAGCTCAGCTCTGTTGTGGGCGTAAAGTTTGAAAACGGCACAGCGACTGAACAAGTTTTATTTGATGAAGAGTCAGTGGATTATGATGGCTTAACACGTTCTATTAGTAATTTTTATAATGCAGTGAGCGAAGATGGCGTAAGCGTTGGTTGGAGTGGTGCGCCTTACGATAAAGTTTTATTTACCCCTGACGGTGAAGATGAAGACGAGACATGGTTTACGCATGACTTTATAGAACGCGGTATTATTATTTCTGAAGATGGCACGCAAAAGGTCGCGCTGGTACCAGAATTTGACGATTATGGCGGTACTAGCCGCGCTAACGATATTATAAAAACGAGTAATGGCTACACGGTTGTTGGCTATGTTTCAACAGGTATTCCTGAAGATCGCCTTGATAATATTGAGGATAATTGTGACAACGAAGATGAACCTACAAATACGTGTGTGCAACTACTAAATTCGAGTGTCAGTACCGGTGTATTTGACGAGCGAGCGGTAAAGTGGGAGCTTGATGAAGCGTTTAATATCACCTCTACCGAAATACTGGGTCTTGCCTTAACACCAGAAGATGACGATGATTTTGCTTTTACAAGCACAGCGCTTGCACTTAACGCTAATGGCACAATTGTTGGCTCGTCCAATGCTCGTTACTATAAAAATGACGACACTATTTTAACAATGCCGGTGTATTTTAAAAATGGTGACGTGTTTAATTTTATAGACCAAGAAGATGATTGGCTCGCAGGTAAAGCACTTGCTGTTAACGACAACGATGTAATAGTGGGTTATGCATCAAAACGTATTGAAACGACTATTCGCGATCAATTTTTCTACCACGATATAAACACAGGAAATACGGTTTTCCCGACAGGGTACTTTAATAGCTCAAGTGCGTATGGTAAAGATATTAATAACCAAGGTTATGTTGTGGGTGAGGGTGAAGTTGGTACAACTGAAAACAGCCGACGTAAAGAAGCGTTTATTTACAAAATTGGTGATGACAAAATTACCAATTTAAACGATTTGCTCCCTTGTTACGAAACAGACGGTGAGACGACCTATGCCTACACGATGGCTGAAGCAAATGTAATTAACGAAAACAATGAAATTTTTGGTGTTGCAACAAAAACCGTTGAAAAGCGTGATACATTTGGCAATGTAGAAACAGACCTAGATGGCAATATTGAATATGAGAGTGTGGCTGTTGCAGTTAAACTGACACCTATTGACGGTGAAGTTGAAGACTGTGCAACCATCGAAGAAGAGCTTTATGAAAGAAGCTCAGCGAGCCTTGCGTGGTTCTCATTACTCTTATTACCGCTAGTTGGTTTACGCAGAGTATTTAGATTTTAAGCCTAAGGCGATTTTGATAAAAACCAACTTATAAAAGTTGGTTTTTTTTCGTCTATAATTTAATACTGGTATTTATATCAACCTGCGAAGCTATTTAGTCATTTTGAGGGTTTAAAGTGTCGCTATCAGTATTAAAAAACAATTAAGTAGCGGATTTTTTACTGAGCTATCAACACCTTTTTCTATATGCAAAATAGATCTCTTCATTAAAAGGGTTGTTTTTACTGATTACGTGCCAACCACGCTTTACGCACAGAGCGGCGCCAAATAATATCTATACTAAAATAAGCGATTAAAGAGGCGATTGACGCACACACTAATGAACCAATTAAAAAAGCAGGCCCTATTGTAGAAAGGCTTTCTATAAACCATGCCCAGCTTGGTTCAAAAGAGAAATGCTGCTCAGGCTGGTTTAGTACCAGTGTACCAACAAGGTAGGAGCCGTAAAATATTGGCGGCATAGTCAGCGGGTTGGTTAACCACACTAATGCAACTGAAATAGGTAGATTGACTCTAAATACAATCGCAGCGGCAGCGGCTAAAACCATTTGAAAAGGAACTGGTATGAACGCAAAAAATAACCCAACTGCAAATGCCCCTCTTGCTGAGCGTCTGTTTAAATGCCAGAGGTTAGCATCTTGTAATAGGCGGCCAAATATTCTAAGCGTTTTGTGATGCCTAATTTTATTAGGATCAGGTAAAAATCGTTGGATCGTTTTCTTAGGCATTTCAAGCAACCATTTACTTCAGTGTGGATTAGTCTTGGGTTTGTAATTAGTTGTGTTTCAACCGTATTTTATTATCAAACCCATGAATTTACAGTTATCACAATATCTATCCTTATTGCGAGCGCCTATTTTAAGCCGTTTTTAAATGTTTTGTTAGGGTTTATTTTAGCTATTTGCTGCATTATTGCGCACTTTTACCTGTTTTATAGCTATCCATTACCTACAGGCGAAAATAATTATGCACTCGCCGCAAAAGTGCATGTTGATGAGGTTATCTCTGCAAAGCAGCCTCAGTATATAAAAGCGACAATATTAAAACTTAATGGGGATAATATACATAAATTTAAAGCGCCAAAAGCCATGTTAAGTGTCGACTCTTCTCAAGTAATACAGCAGGGAGATATCTTTGAGGCTCACATTACACTGAAAAATTTTAGAGCAATAAAAAATAATGACGTGTTTGATAGTAATCTGCATGCATTTATGCAACGCATATTATTTAAAGGTAAAGTGCTAAATAAGGAGCTTCAATTCACTAATACGGCTTCACCTTCATTTATAAACAAATATAGAACGTATTTAAAACGAACCTACCAAAATACGACGCTAAATTGGCTTTATTATGCCTTGCTAAGTGGCGATAAATCACTAATGTCGTATGAAAATAAGCAGACAATGCAAAGTTTAGGGCTCAGCCATCTGTTAGCTATTTCTGGGTTACATATAGGGCTGATATTCAGCTTCGCTTACATACTGACTAAGTACAGTGTCGTTATTTTTAAACTTAATGTTGTGCAATCAATAAACTTAACTATTTTATATAGTTTTGTAGGTTGGTTAGCTGCGTTAATTTATGTTTATTTGAGTGACTTTTTACTCTCTGCGACCCGCGCATTAATTATGTTAAGTTATCTATTGTGCCTTTATTTTACAGCTAATCAGCCACTGAGGTGGCGTAGTATCTTGTATGCTTTAGTTGCTGTATTAATAATAAACCCGTTTAACGTTTTAAATCCTGGCTTGTATTTTTCTTTTACTGCGGTTGCCGTTATTTATCTAGTTATACAGCACCGAGCAAAAACTAAATACAGTTGGCTCAGCGTTATAAAAGCGCTGTGCACCATACAATTGGCTTTATTTATTGGTTTGCTCCCTATCACTTTAATTTATTTTAATGGTGTAAGTATTATTGGTTTGGTGATTAATTTGATAGCAATACCGTTATTAAGCGTAGTTATCATGCCAGTTTTGTTATTATTCACGCTAGTAAGTGTAATAGTTGATTTAACACCCATTATTTTGTTGTTTGATAATGTGTTATTTACTTTATTCAAATATATGGAAGCGATCCCATGGCATTACAGGTGGTTAGATGTCGCCAAACCGCCGATGCTGTATGTGTTGTGTGCTTATTTAGTCATTTTAATTCTTTATTATTGTCCTTTTAAACGCTTAGTTTTAATCCCTGTATCTATCGTTTTTATTGATCATATAAGTGTACAAAAGCCCATTTGGCAGTTTCATGTGTTTGACGTAGGGCATGGGTTAATGACCTTACTTGAAAAGGATGAACAAGCCATTATTTACGATTTTGGACCCAGCTATTTTAACCGATATAGTCGCGCACACAGTGTGCTACTTCCCTATTTAGATATTCATAATTTAACGGTTAGTGATGCAATAATAAGTCATCAAGATAACGATCATGCCGGCGGAGCAACTTTTTTTAAAAAGGCAGGATTTACCAACACCTTTAAGCGCTTTCATCCAAATGGCATGGAAATGCCTTGTGTCTCTACAGAGTATAATTTTTATGGTTTGCACATACGTAGTTTTGTCAGTAACGAATTTAATAATGAAAATGATGATTCGTGTGTTGTTTTGATCAAATCAGCGCAACTGTCTGTGTTATTAACGGGTGATATTTCAAAAGCACGAGAGCTGCGTCTTATTACTGCTCATTCGCTGCACGCCGATATTGTTTTAAGTCCTCATCATGGCAGTGACACATCTTCGAGCAAGGCGTTTATAAAACATGTAAATCCACATACGGTTATCCACTCAACGGCTCATAAAGGGCAGTGGCAGTTTCCAAGCGATAAGGTTATCGCGCGTTACGATGATATAAATGCAAAACAATATATAACAGCTCGAGATGGGCAAATCACAGTGAGTGTGTATGAAGATCATTTTGAAGTGACAACAGCAAGAGAACACGAAAGTTATTGGTTTATAGCAGATTGACGTTTAGTTTTAATGGTTTGAAGGATACAATACATATTGTAATTGTATAACGAGAGTAATATGAGTCAAAGTACTACACAAATTTATAAACGGCTGCTTTCTTACGTTGGTGAATATAAAAGCGTTGCCTTCGTCGCTATTATTGGAATGATTGGCTACTCAGGTATGGATGCTTTGTTTATTCAACTGATGAAACCTTTTATTGATGAAGGCTTAAATCAACGCAATAACGAAGTCCTAACCTATGCACCTTATGTAGTTGTAGCACTTGTAATAGGGCGGGGCTTGTTTAATTTTATGTCGTCGTACTGCTTAAGTTATGTCGGTTCGCAAGTTGTTCGCTCGTTACGTCAACAGTTATTTGAGCATATTTTACATTTGCCAGTAACTTTTCATGATAAAAACTCAACAGGCGATTTAATTTCTAAAATCACTTTTGATACAGAGCAAGTACAGCAAGCAATTACTAAAGCGTTATTAATCGTTGTTCGTGAGGGCGCTTTTGTAATGTTTTTGTTGGGCGTTATGTTTTACACCAGTTGGAAGCTTTCACTAATTTTTTTAGTGATCATTCCGCTTGTCGCTATCATTGTAACGTTTGTATCTAAACGTTTTCGTCACATTTCAAAAAATATTCAATCTGCAATGGGGCAGGTAACTCGTAGCTCTGAACAAATGCTAAGCGGGCATAAAGTTATTCATGGTTTTGGTGGCCAAAAACAAGAAATCGATCAGTTTGCAAAAATTAATAATCACAACCGTCAGCAGCGGATTAAAATGGATGCCACTAAAGCGCTGAGTGTGTCGGTTATTCAAGTGCTTGCAGCAAGTGCAATGGCGGTAATATTGTGGGTGGTATCTATGCCATCAATGATCGATACAATAAGCTCTGGCGATTTTGTGGTGCTTATTTCTTCTATGATGATGTTGCTAAGACCGTTAAAGCAATTAGCAAACGTAAATAGTGATTTGCAGCGCGGTATATCTGCAGCGCAAAGTATTTTTTTAGTTTTAGATGAAGAAATTGAAAAAGACAAAGGCACTTACAGCGTAGATAAAGTGAAGGGGGAAATAGAGGTTAAAAACGTGACCTTTAAATACCCTACGAAAGATGAAGCGGTTTTAAATGATTTATCGCTTAGTATAAAAGCGGGTGAAAGCATCGCGCTTGTAGGGCGCTCTGGTTCGGGTAAATCGACTATTTCTAATTTATTACCCCGTTATTATGACTTAGAAGCACCCAGTGAAATTTTATTAGATGGCGTAGCGCTTAAGGACTATAAACTTGCAGATTTACGCCGTCAGTTTGCCTTAGTGTCTCAGCAAGTGGTGTTATTTAATGACACTATTGCTAACAATATTTGTTATGGCCTGACCCGCGAAATAACGCCTCAACAATTAGACGAGGTGGTTAAACAAGCGCACGTATGGGAGTTTGTTAAAGACTTACCTGAGCAACTCAATACTATGGTTGGTGAAAATGGTGTGATGCTCTCGGGGGGGCAGCGCCAACGAATCGCAATTGCACGGGCAATTTTAAAAGATGCGCCTATTTTAATTTTAGATGAAGCAACATCGGCCTTAGACACAGAGTCAGAAAAGCTAATTCAACACGCGCTTGATACGTTAATGCAAGACAAAACCTCTATTGTGATTGCGCATCGGTTATCAACAATTGAAAACAGCGATAAAATATACGTCATTGATGGTGGGCGCGTGATTGAAAGTGGCGATCACCACACTTTACTTGCCAAAGATGGTACGTATTCAGCCTTGTGTAAAATGCAGTTTGGTGAGAGCTAGTGAGTAAAATAGAGCAAAGCTGGTATAGGCCATTTAGTTTAATCACGCTGTTGTTACTTCCTCTCGCTGGATTATTTTGGTTAATTGCAACAATTAGAAAATGGCTATACCAGTTGCGTATACTCAGGTCATTTAAAGCAAAAGCTAACGTGATTGTTGTGGGCAATATAAGTGTCGGTGGAAATGGTAAAACCCCATTTGTGTTATGGCTATACGAATATTTGTCTGAGCAAGGACTAAAAGTCGGCATTATTAGCCGTGGCTATGGTGGTAAAGCCAGCAGTTACCCGCTGGTGGTTGAGCGCGGAGTAACAAGTGCGCAAGCCGGTGATGAGCCAATACTTTTATTTAATCGTTTAAAGTGCCCGCTTGTCGTTGGACCTGATAGAAAAGCCAATATTACATTATTAGAAGAGCAATTTTGTGTGGATGTGATCATTTCAGATGATGGCATGCAACATTATAAAATGGCGCGTGATATTGAGTGCTGTATTGTTGATAGTCAAAGACGATTTGGTAATGGCTTTGTTATGCCCGCAGGGCCATTACGTGAAACGGCAAATAGATTAAATAGCGTTGATTTAGTGATTGAGAATGGGGGCGAGGCGCCTCTTAGTTATGCATTACAAACAAGCTCACTCAAACACGTAGCAAATAACGCCACAGTGAGTGAAAAAATTACGCAAGGTCATGCAATAAGCGCTATTGGTAACCCGCAGCGATTTGAACGTTCACTTAACACGTTAAATGTAAAGCTGATTTCAACGCATCATTTTAGAGATCATTATGCTTACGGCCCAGATGATTTCAAAAAGTTTAACAACGACAATGTACTCATGACTGAAAAAGATGCAGTAAAATGTAAAGACTTTGCAAAAGATAACTGGTACTACTTGCCCGTTAACGCAAAACCGACAGATGCTGTAGTACATAAATTAGATTTATTATTAAAACAAAAAGGGATCCTCAATGGCCTTTGATACAAAATTACTTGAAATAATTGCTTGTCCTGTGTGTAAAGGAAAGCTTCGTTTTGATAAAGAAAATGCAGAACTTATCAGTACTGCAGCTAAGCTTGCATACCCTATACGCGACGATATACCTGTACTTTTAGAAAATGAGGCACGCGAATTATCTCAAGAAGAGGTTGATAAGTGGAATTCGTAGTTATTATTCCAGCTCGTTACGCATCAACTCGTTTACCTGGAAAACCATTGGCCGATATATGCGGTAAACCTATGATACAGCATGTTTATGAAAAAGCATGTGCATCGGGTGCTAGCAAAGTGGTTATTGCAACCGATCATCAAAAAGTTTTTGATGCCGTTAAACAGTTTACACATGATGTAGTGATGACCCGAGAAGACCATCAATCGGGCACTGAACGTTTAGCTGAAGTTGTTGATTTACTCGCGCTTGATAAAGATACGATTATTGTTAATGTTCAAGGTGACGAACCGTTACTTGCCAGTGAAAATGTAAGTCAAGTTGCAGCACTTTTAAATGATTCTACAGCACCTATGGCAACGCTAAGCGTACCTGTAGAAGATCAGGCTGAGGTTTTTAACCCTAATGCGGTTAAAGTAGTGAGTGATATAAATAAAAATGCATTGTATTTTTCACGCGCAAGCATTCCGTTTGATCGGAATGCGATGATGAGTGAAAACGCAGCATTAGAATTAGCACCATTTCAGCGTCATGTTGGGATTTACGCGTATCGCGCAGGGTTTATTAAACAGTATATTGAACTGAGTGTATCTCCGCTTGAGGTGCTTGAATCATTAGAGCAACTACGTGTTTTATACCACGGTTATGCGATTAAGATTGAGCAAGCAAAAGTGACACCTCATGCAGGTGTAGACACCCCAGAAGATTTAGCAAAGGTTATTGCTTATATAAAAGGCAATCTTGCTTAGGTATGAGTAATAACAATTTAAAAATTGTGATGAGCCACGCCGACTTTTATATTTTTGAAAAGCCCGCAGGGCTTAATTTTCATTCTGAAGACGGTGCTGGTTTTGTTGTATTGGCTGAGCAGCAAACCGAAGAAAAATTATATGCTGTTCACCGTCTTGATAAAGTTACATCAGGCCTTATTATTCTAGCTCGTAATAAGGCATCGGCTGCTAAATTTACAGCTCTTTTTACTGAGCACGCCATTAACAAGTATTACTTAGCAATAAGCGATACTAAACCCAAAAAAAAACAAGGCTGGATAAAAGGGGATATGACTAAGTCCCGAAGAGGCATGTTTAAGCTTTTACCGACCATGCAAAACCCAGCAATTACCCGTTTTTATTCTTTTAGCTATAAGCCAGGATTTAGAGCGTATATTTTAAAACCCTATTCGGGCAAAACACACCAACTGCGTGTGGCATTAAAAAGTTTAGGTGCACCAATATTAGGTGACTCTCTTTATAGTGGCAGTAATGCGGTACGTACATACTTACATGCCTATGCGTTAAGCTTTGTGTGGCAGGGTGAACAAGTAAATTGTTGTTTATTTCCTAATGATGGCGATGAATACCAGCAATTAAAAAATCAGCAAGAATTTCAAGCATGGCAAATGCCATGGCAACTGGATTGGTAAATGAGTGAAAATGTAACTGATATCCGCTTTGGCGGTATTAAGCGATTATATGGCAATCAACAATTTAATTGGCTACAACAAGCACACTTTTGTGTTGTTGGTATTGGTGGCGTGGGCAGCTGGACTGCCGAGGCTTTAGCACGTACAGGCGTGGGTAAAATCACGCTAATTGATTTAGATGATATTTGCGCAACAAATATAAATAGGCAAATTCATGCACTTAGCGGCAGTATTGGCCAAGCTAAAGTGGATGCAATGAAAGCCCGTTGTGAGCTGATAAACCCCGAATGTGATGTAACTGTGATAGATGATTTTATTACGTTAGATAATATTCGTGAGCATATTCAGGGATTTGATTATGTTATCGACTGCATTGATGCAGTGAAAGAAAAAGCGGCGCTCATAGCTCATTGTAAACGAAACAAAATACCTATTATTACTACTGGTGGTGCGGGCGGCCAAACTGATCCTAGCCAAATAACCTTTGGTGATGTGGCTAAAACCACGCAAGACCCACTACTTGCAAAAGTACGTTATATTTTACGAAAGCAATACAATTTTAGTAATAATCCTAAACGTAAATTTAATATTGATTGTGTGTACTCCACTGAGCAATTAGTTTATCCAGGTAGTGACGGCAGTGTGTGTCATGCTAAACAAAATGCTGATGGTACAATGAATATGGACTGTAATAATGGCTTTGGCTCGGTGACGATGATCACAGGTAGTTTTGGCTTTTTCGTCGCTGCTAAAGCTGTGCGTAAATATTTAGACAAAAAACAGCGTATGCAACAAGCTCAATAATTTAATTGAGCTTGTTAGCTGCCATGGTTTGAATTGCTTCGACCATGGCTTTTATACCGTTTCCGCGTGACGCACTTAGGTGGTTAATCAACCCCAATTTATCAAACTCATCATACGCATTAATATCCATCACTTCTTCAGGAGTTAAGCCATTATAAAGCGCTAAAATTATCGCTAATAAGCCTTTAACAATGCGTGTATCCGAGTCACCAATAACCACTAAACGATTTTCGCTGTCGTCGAATTCCATAAACATCCACACTTTGCTTTCACAACCGGGTACAAGTGCGTCATCTGTTTTAAGTACATCTGCTAAAGCAGGCAATGTTTTACCCAATAGCATAATTTCGCGATATTTTTGCTGCCAAGATTGCGCCTGTTGTATAGGTTTTATTACGTTATTAAACGTATTTGTCATGAGTTATCCTAAATTAGTCTAATAATTCAATCGTTTCTTGCAAGGCATTGATGAAACTATCAACATCTTGATGGTTGTTATAAAATGCAAAACTTACTCTAACAGTCCCTTTAACCCCTAAATGCTGCATTAATGGCTGCGTACAATGGTGCCCGCTTCGTACTGCAATACCAAATCCGTCAAGCAAAGTTGCCAAATCATAAGGATGTTCATTTTTATAGTTAAAACTCAGTGTGCCAATATTATTTTTTAAGTCGCTGTAAAGTGTAATACCGTCTATTTTACTTAACCGCATAGCTGCATAATTAAAAACGGCCTGCTCATGACATTTTAACTGCTCAAAATCTAATCCAGTTAAATAATCAATTGCGGCACTAAAGCCAATGACACCGGCAATATTTGGCGTGCCGGTTTCAAATTTAGCGGGGGCGTTTCTGTAAGTACTCACCTCAAGTGTTACTGTTTCAATCATCTCACCGCCCGTTTGATAAGGAGTAAGCGTATTGAGTAACTCATAGCGACCATATAAACCACCAACACCGGTTGGGCCGAGCATTTTATGGGCTGAGAATACATAAAAATCACATCCAAGCTGCATCAAATTAGGACGTAAATGCATAGCCCCTTGCGCACCATCGACGATCACGATAGTACCAACTGATTTAGCCGCAGTTATTAGAGGGGATAAATCAGTGATATTACCCAGTGCATTAGAAGCTTGGCTAATACACAGAAGCTTTGCTTTGGTGTTTTTAATAACGTCTATGCAGCGGTTTATATTAAAAGTTGCATCCTCTTCAAGAGGCAGTGAGGACAGGGTAGCGCCAGTGTTTTGTGTTAAAACTTGCCAAGGTACTATATTGGCGTGGTGCTCAAGTGGTGTTATTAATACTGTATCTTGTTGGCTAACTTGGTTTTGCAAGCCGTAAGCAAGTAAATTGAGTGCTTCAGTTGCGCCTTTTGTCCACACGATTTCTTTTGCATTTACGCTAAAATAATTAGCCGTTTTTTCTCTAACTGATTCATATTGCTCTGTAGCCCGCTCACTTAAAGTATGACGGCCTCTGTGCACGTTTGCATTATTGAGCTTGTAAAAAGTCGTAGTAGCATCGATAACAGCTTGAGGTTTTTGCGACGTTGCACCTGAGTCTAAATAAACTAAAGGGTTGCCATTGAAGGTTTGTTTTAAAGTCGGGAAGTCATTACGAATTTTTGTTATATCAAACTCTTGAGCAGTCATGGCTATTCAACATCTATAGATTTAGGCAAGGATTGTAATTGGTTTCATAAAATTGACAAGCGAAGCATACAAAAAAGGCCGCAAAAGCGGCCTTTTTAAACTAACTAAACTTATCGCTTGTCAGTTGATACGTAGTCACGTTGAGTGTAGCCAGTATACATTTGGCGAGGACGGCTGATCTTATGACCTGGTTGAGATAGCATTTCATCCCAGTGAGAGATCCAACCAACAGTACGTGCCATTGCAAAGATCACAGTGAACATGCTTGTTGGAATACCAATCGCTTTTAAGATAATACCTGAGTAGAAGTCTACGTTAGGGTAAAGTTTCTTCTCTACAAAGTACGGATCCTCTAGAGCAATTTGCTCAAGCTTCATAGCAATATCTAGAAGTGGATCTTGGATGTTAAGCTCCGCAAGTACTTCGTGACACGTTTGACGCATAACTGTAGCGCGTGGATCGAAGTTTTTGTAAACTCGGTGACCAAAGCCCATAAGACGGAACGGATCAGACTTATCTTTAGCTTTTGCTACGTATTCATCGATACGATCTACAGAGCCAATTTCTTCTAGCATGTTTAAACATGCTTCGTTAGCGCCGCCGTGTGCAGGCCCCCAAAGAGAAGCGATACCAGCTGCAATACACGCGTAAGGGTTAGCGCCTGAAGAGCCTGCTAAACGTACTGTTGACGTTGATGCGTTTTGCTCATGATCAGCATGAAGCATGAAGATTTTATCCATCGCTTTAGCTATTACAGGGTTAACTTTGTATTCTTCAGCCGGTACAGAGAACATCATGTTTAAGAAGTTTTCTGAGTAGCTTAAGTCGTTGCGGGGGTAAACAAACGGTTGACCAATGTTGGTTTTGTAAGCCATAGCTGCAATAGTTGGTAATTTAGCAACAAGTTTAATTGCGCTTGTTTTACGCTGGCTTGCATCAGTAATATCAAGATCTTCATGGTAGAAAGAAGATAATGCACCTACAACGCCACATAACATTGCCATTGGGTGAGCGTCGAAACGGAAACCTTGGAAAAAGTTGGCGATTTTTTGGTCAAGCATAGTGTTATGCGTGATTTCTTTAGCAAACGCGTCGTATTGCTCTTTGCTTGGCAATTCGCCGTTCAAAAGTAAGTAACATAGCTCAATGTAGTTTGAGTCTTCTGCTAATTGCTCAATTGGGTAACCACGGTGTAGCAAAACACCTTTACCACCGTCTATGTAGGTGATTGCAGATTCACAAGAACCAGTCGACATGAAACCTGGGTCATAAGTAAAGTGACCATGTGAACCTAACGTACGTACGTCAATCACATCTTGGCCAGCAGTGCCTTGATAAATTGGAAGTTCGATTGGATCTAGCCCATCAATTTGGACTGTGGCTTTTTTATCCGCCATCTATGTATCTCCTATTAAGATATCTATTCTGATTTTTAGATTTTTAGATTTTTAAAGTTCTGAAATCTTGTTTTAAGCACATTTTCACATTTTAACGTGAAAGAGGGGGCTAAAGTCAATTTTTATAAACATTATGCATATATGTATAATAAATATTCGGTATGAATTAAATATTATACTATCGGCTAATTCGCAAACGTCTCTAACTAAACAAGAATTGTAAAACAACCTCTGGGTATATATACTATCGGAGGTTTTAAACCGCTTTGTATTTAGGTAAACATATTTTTACAGCGTAATTTTTGCAGATTTGTGAACTTTTGCTGTATTGACACGTTTACTTTGATAGTTCCACCAGAAATTTTGGTGGGTTTTTAGAAAAACAAGTAGATGAGCTCCAATGTGAGCAAGATGGGCAAGTAACTGTGAAAAAGCAAAGACCTGTAAATCTAGATCTAACAACTATATCTATGCCGGCAACGGCTAAAGCATCAATTTTTCACCGCGTCACCGGTGTTGCATTATTTTTTGCTTTAACGTTTGTCATTTGGGCTTGGTCTGAGTCTCTTTCTTCAGCTGAAAGTTTTGAATTCGTCAAGGGTCTGTTTAGCGGACTCATTGCCAAATTCATAGCTTGGGGCACACTTTCTGTATTGGGTTATCACCTTATTGGTGGTATCCGTCACATCATTATGGATATGGGCCACTGGGAAGAACTTGAATCAGGTAACCTTAGCGCTAAAATTGCAATGGCACTTGGCGTTGTATTTGCCGTACTGGCAGGGGTGTGGATATGGTCTTAAATCAAGCAACTCTTAAACGTGATGGTGTACAAGATTTTGTATCTTTACGCACCACGGCACTAGTAATCACCGCATACGCGATTTTTATTATCGGCTATTTTTTAGCAACGCCAGAAGTCACTTTCGAAGCCTGGACAGGCCTATTCTCTAATCTTGCCATGAAGGGTTTTACACTTATTACCCTTGTGTGCATGATGGTTCATACCCGCATTGGCCTTTGGCAGGTTTTAACAGACTACGTTAAAAACGCTAAGCTACGCGCTGTTTTAGGCTTTGTATTAAACCTGATGGCCGTTGCTTACGTAGCTATTGGTCTAATCGTTTTATGGGGTGTTTAAGTGAAATATTCTGTTCGTGAATTTGATGCCGTTGTAATTGGTGCTGGTGGTGCTGGTATGCGTGCCGCCCTTGCCATTACTGAGTCTGGCAAAACGTGTGCATTAATCTCTAAAGTATTTCCAACGCGCTCACACACTGTATCTGCTCAAGGCGGTATTACAGTAGCGCTAGGTAATTCGCACGAAGATAACTGGGAATGGCATATGTACGATACCGTTAAAGGTTCCGATTTTATCGGTGACCAAGACGCTATTGAATACATGTGTCAAACTGGCCCAGAAGCTATTACTGAATTAGAAAACATGGGTCTACCATTTTCTCGTTTTGAAAATGGCCGTGTATACCAACGTCCTTTCGGTGGTCAATCGAAAAACTTTGGTGGTGAACAAGCTGCACGTACCGCAGCAGCTGCTGACCGTACTGGTCACGCATTATTACACCTTTTATATCAACAAAACGTTAAAAACCAAACTAATGTGTTTTCCGAATGGTATGCATTAGATTTAGTTAAAAACGACAATGGTGATGTAGTAGGTTGTACAGCAATTGAAATTGAAACAGGTGAAATCACTTTCTTCAAATCAAAAGCGGTTGTACTTGCAACTGGCGGTGCCGGTCGTATTTTCGCATCAACAACCAACGCTCACATTAATACAGGTGACGGTGTTGGTATGGCAGCCCGTGCAGGCGTTGCTATGCAAGATATGGAAATGTGGCAATTTCACCCAACGGGTATTGCAGGCGCGGGTACATTGGTAACAGAGGGTTGTCGTGGTGAAGGTGGTTATCTTTTAAATAAAGATGGCGAACGTTTCATGGAGCGTTATGCACCAAACGCTAAAGACTTAGCGTCTCGTGACGTTGTTGCACGCTCAATGATGACCGAAATCCGTGAAGGCCGTGGCTGTGATGGTCCATGGGGTCCACACATTAAGCTAAAACTTGACCACTTAGGTGAAGAGACACTTAATCTACGCCTACCAGGTGTATGTGATCTTGCGAAAACATTTGCTCACGTTGACCCAGCCAAAGAGCCAATTCCAGTTATCCCAACTTGTCACTACATGATGGGTGGTGTACCTACAAACGTAAATGGTCAAGCGCTACAAATCGATGCAAACGGCAACGAAAAAGTAGTTGAAGGCTTATTTGCAGTAGGTGAAATTGCGTGTGTATCTGTACACGGTGCAAACCGCTTAGGCGGTAACTCATTACTGGACTTAGTTGTATTTGGTCGTGCAGCAGGTAACTTCCTTGGTAAATACTTGAACGAAGTAGAAATAACCAAAGCACCATCAGACTCTGATATCGATGCATCTCTTGCACGCTTTAACCGTTGGGAAAATTCAACGGCGGGTCAAGGTGAAGATCCAGTACAAATCAAAAAAGACCTACAGCAATGTATGCAACTTAATTTCTCGGTTTTCCGTGAAGGTGAGTCTATGGCATCAGGTCTTAAAGAGCTTAAAGAAATTCGCGAACGTCTGCAGCACGCACGTCTTGATGACAAGTCATCAGACTTCAACACGCAGCGTATCGAATGTCTTGAACTGGACAACTTAATGGAAACAGCCTACTCAACTGCAGTAGCTGCAAACTTCCGTACTGAAAGCCGTGGTGCACATTCTCGCTTTGATTACCCAGATCGTGATGACGAAAACTGGCTATGTCACTCAGTTTACAATCCGGTAACGGATGAAATGAGCAAGCGTGAAGTTAACTACGCGCCTAAGACGCGTGAAGCGTTCCCACCTAAAGCACGTACCTACTAGGAGCGAGACGATGGCACAAGTACAATTTTCAGTTTATCGTTACAATCCGGATGTTGATAACGCACCTCGTATGCAAGAATACACTTTGCAAACAGAGGAAGGTCAGGACATGATGGTTTTGGATGCACTTTTATTATTGAAAGAGCAAGATCCAACATTATCATTCCGTCGCTCATGTCGTGAAGGCGTGTGTGGATCTGACGGTGTTAACATGAATGGTAAAAATGGTTTGGCATGTATTACTCCGTTATCTACGCTACAAAAAGGTGGCAAGGGTACTATTGTAATTCGTCCTCTACCAGGTTTACCTGTGGTACGTGACCTTGTTATTGACATGAGTCAGTTCTACACTCAATACGAAAAAGTTAAGCCTTATTTAATTAACGATCAGCCAGCTGCTGGCGAGCGTCTTCAATCAATTGAAGATCGTGATAAATTAGATGGGCTGTATGAGTGTATTTTATGTGCATGTTGTTCTACATCGTGTCCTTCGTTCTGGTGGAATCCAGACAAGTTCATTGGTCCAGCAGGCCTTCTTCATGCTTACCGTTTCTTGGCTGATAGCCGCGACACGGCAACTGAAGAGCGTTTAGCAGACTTAGACGATGCGTTCAGTGTGTTCCGTTGCCACAGTATCATGAACTGTGTTAGCGTTTGTCCTAAGGGTCTTAACCCGACTAAAGCAATTGGACAAATCAAATCTATGTTATTAAACCGCGCGGTTTAATCACTTAGTAAGGTAAGATGGCTAATATTTTTATTAGCCATCTTGTTATGACAACTATTAATTTCTGCGCTAAAGAAAAGGGCTTATAAATGCACGAAGGTGTGATGAAGGCATGGCTAGAATCTTCACATTTAAACGGCGGCAACGTTGCTTATGTAGAAGAGCTTTATGAAGCGTATTTAGATGATGCGACTTCTGTGCCAGAAGAATGGCGAGAAGTGTTCGAACAATTACCAAAAGTAGATGGTGTGGATGTTGAAGTAAAGCATTCAGAAGTTCGTTCACAATTTGCGGCGCTTGCTAAAAACAAGCATAGAGAGGTAGTGGTAGCAGAGGGTAGTGGCGGTGACCTTAAACAGGTTAAAGTACTACAACTTATTAATGCTTTCCGCTTTCGAGGACACCAAAATGCTAACCTAGACCCACTAGGCATTTGGCAACGAGAGCGTGTTCGAGATTTAGAGCTAGAATACCACGACTTATCTGAAGCTGATTTTGACCGTGAATTTAACGTAGGATCGTTTGCCGTAGGCCGCGATACTATGCCTTTAGGTGAACTATACCAGGCACTTAAAACCACATATTGTGGTTCTATAGGTGCTGAGTATATGCACATCACATCAACAGAAGAAAAACGTTGGTTACAACAACGTTTAGAGTCTGTTCAATCACGACCGACTTTTTCAAAAGAAGAAAAATTGCGAATCCTTAAAGGGTTAACAGCAGCGGATGGTCTTGAAAAATATTTAGGTGCTAAGTTCCCTGGTGCAAAGCGTTTCTCACTCGAAGGTGGTGATGCATTAGTACCGATGCTTAAAGAACTTATTCACCGTGCTGGCGAAAGCGGGCAAAAAGAAGCTGTTATTGGTATGGCGCACCGTGGTCGCTTAAACGTACTAGTAAATGTGTTAGGTAAAAATCCATCTGAGTTATTCGATGAGTTTGCTGGTAAACACAATGACACGTTAGGCTCTGGTGATGTTAAATACCACATGGGTTACTCGTCTGACTTTGCAACCAAAGGTGGCAATGTTCATATGGCGCTTGCATTTAACCCGTCTCACTTAGAAATCGTTAATCCTGTGGTTATGGGCTCAGTAAGAGCACGTTTAGACCGTTTAGGTGATACCTCAGGTAGCAAAGCATTACCTATTACCATTCACGGTGACTCAGCAATAACGGGACAAGGTGTTGTACAAGAAACATTTAATTTGTCACAAACAAATGCTTTCTCATGTGGTGGTAGTATCCGCATTGTTGTAAATAACCAAGTTGGTTTTACAACGTCAAAACAAGACGACGTGCGTTCTACAGATTACTGTACTGACATTGCTAAAATGGTTCAGTCACCAATCTTCCATGTTAACTCTGATGACCCTGAAGCCGTTGCATTTGTGACACAACTTGCACTTGACTTTAGAAACCAGTTTAAACGTGACGTAGTAATTGATTTAGTATGTTATCGCCGTCACGGCCATAACGAAGCTGATGAGCCTAATGCAACACAGCCTCTTATGTACCAAAAAATCAAAAAGCACGCTGTGCCGCGCCTGATTTACGCAGATCAATTAATGTCTGAAGGCTCTTTTACTGAAAGTGAAGTAAAAGCGCTTGCCGATGAGTACCGAAGTGGCTTAGATGACGGGAATTGTGTTGTTGAAGAAATTCAGCCTGAAACTTCACACTCGTCTGATTGGGCGAAGTATGTAGGACACGAGTGGAATGTTGACTACGACGCAAGCGTACCAGTAGACAAGCTAAAAGCACTTGGCGAACAAGTTGCGCAGTTCCCTGAAGAATATAAAGCACAGTCTCGTGTTAAAAAGATTTACGATGACCGTAAACTTATGGCAAGTGGTGAAAAACCACTCGATTGGGGTATGGCAGAAACATTAGCATACGCAACAATTGCCTCTGAAGGTACTGATATCCGTTTAACAGGACAAGACTCTGGCCGTGGTACTTTTTTCCACCGTCATGCAGTGGTACATAGTCAGGCAGATGGTTCGACGTATTTGCCACTTCAGCACTTAAGTGAAGAACAAGGCACTTTTGAAGTATACGATTCGGTATTATCAGAAGAAGCCGTGCTTGCATTCGAATACGGTTACGCCACCGCTGAACCTACTTCATTAGTTCTTTGGGAAGCGCAATTTGGTGACTTCGCAAATGGCGCACAAGTAGTATTTGACCAGTTCTTAAGTTCAGGTGAGCAAAAGTGGGGCCGTTTATGTGGCTTAACATGTTTGCTTCCGCATGGATATGAAGGGCAAGGCCCAGAGCATAGTTCGGCGCGTTTAGAACGTTTTTTACAGCTTTGTGCTGATCACAATATGCAAGTGTGTGTTCCTTCTACACCAGCGCAAGTTTACGCTATGTTACGTCGTCAATCAGTTAGACCGCTGCGTCGTCCATTGATTGTAATGACACCAAAATCTCTACTACGTCATCCTCTTGCTGTATCTTCACTTGAGGAACTTTCAGAAGGGGTATTCCATAATATGATCGATGAAATCGATGATATTAACCCAGAGAAAGTAGAACGCGTGGTATTTTGTAGTGGTAAAGTATACTACGAGCTATTACAAGAGCGTCGCAAGCTTGAGCAAGACAACATTGCTATTGTACGTGTAGAGCAACTTTACCCGTTCCCGCATGCAGAAATGGACAGTATCATGGAGCGTTACCAACACGTAACTGATTTTGTTTGGTGTCAAGAAGAACCACAAAATCAAGGGGCGTGGTATTGTTCTCAACATCACTTTATTGATGCAATTCCACAAGGTGCTAAATTAACTTACGCAGGTCGTAAGGCGTCAGCATCGCCAGCATGTGGTTACATGTCAGTACATACTAAAGAACAACAAGCGCTCGTTGCAGACGCGCTTACTATACAAAATAAAGGATAAGCAATGAGCACAGAGATTAAAGTTCCTGTTCTTCCTGAGTCGGTTGCAGACGCTACCGTTGCTACATGGCATGTAAGTGTAGGCGACAAGGTTAGCCGTGATCAAAACTTAGTAGACATCGAAACAGATAAAGTAGTTTTAGAAGTTGTAGCACCAAATGATGGTGTTATTACTGAAATATCGCAAGAAGAAGGTGCAACGGTACTTGGCGACCAAGTTATCGGTTTACTTGGTGATGCTGATGCAGCACCAGCAAGTGATAGTAAACCGGCTAAAGAACAAGCCGCACCTGAAAAATCAGAAGACGCGCCTGCGGCGCAATCAGCTCCAGCATCAGAAGGTAAAGAAGTGGACATTAAAGTACCTGTACTTCCAGAATCAGTTGCAGACGCAACAATTGCTACATGGCATGTACAACCAGGTGAAGCGGTAACTCGCGACCAAAACTTGGTAGATATTGAAACTGATAAAGTTGTTCTTGAAGTAGTAGCTCAAGAAGACGGTATCATGGGCGAGCAACTAAACGCTGAAGGCGATACTGTACTTGGTGAACAAGTAATTGGTAACGTAAAAGCGGGCGGCGCGCCAGCAGCACCTGCATCTAAAGCAGAAGAAGCGCCGGCTGCAAGTGAGTCTAACGATAGCTCAGATGTATTAACGCCGTCTGTACGTCGTTTAATCGCTGAAAAAGGCCTTGATGCGTCTAAGATCAAAGGTACAGGTAAAAATGGCCGTGTAACTAAAGAAGACGTTGACACTTTCTTGAAAGCACCTGCTCCTGCAGCTAAGCAAGCAGACACATCAGCACCTGCTGCACCTATGGGTGACCGTACACAAAAACGTGTACCAATGACACGCTTACGTAAAACCATTGCTAATCGTTTATTAGAAGCGAAAAACTCAACAGCAATGTTAACAACGTTCAACGAAGTAAACATGAAACCTATCATGGACCTTCGTAAACAATACCAAGAAGTATTTGAAAAACGTCATGGTATTCGTCTAGGTTTCATGTCTTTCTACGTGAAAGCAGTAACTGAAGCACTTAAGCGTTTCCCTGAAGTAAATGCATCAATTGATGGCGATGATATTGTTTATCACAATTACTTTGATATCAGCATCGCTGTATCTACACCACGTGGTTTAGTTACACCAGTACTGAAAGATTGTGACAAACTATCTGTTGCTGAAATCGAAAAAGGTATCCGTGAATTAGCGCTTAAAGGCCGTGACGGTAAATTAACCCTTGACGATATGACAGGCGGTAACTTTACCATCACTAATGGTGGTGTATTTGGTTCGTTACTTTCTACACCGATTATTAACTTACCTCAGTCATCTATTTTAGGTATGCACAAAATCCAAGAGCGCCCTATGGCCGTAAATGGTAAAGTTGAAATCCTACCTATGATGTACTTGGCACTGTCTTACGATCACCGCCAAATCGATGGTAAAGAGTCGGTTGGTTTCTTAGTGACTATTAAAGAGTTACTTGAAGATCCAACGCGTTTATTACTAGATATTTAATCTAGTTGTATGAAATATAAGCTGTGAATGACAATTCACAGCTTTTTTTTTGCGCCTTTGGTCTTACTGGGGTTTTCATGTTAAGCCTTGGGATCTATACTAGGTGCGCAATTTGGGATAGCTGTTTATTTGCATAAATATTCAGCTCTTTTAGTATAAAAAATTGGATAAAGCATCATGAATTTGCATGAGTATCAGGCAAAACAACTTTTTGCCGAATATGGTTTACCAGTTTCTCAAGGTTTCGCATGCGATACCCCTGAAGAAGCTGCAGCAGCTGCTGAAAAAATTGGCGGCGATATGTGGGTTGTTAAAACACAGGTTCACGCAGGTGGCCGTGGTAAAGCTGGCGGTGTTAAGCTAGTTAAAACAATCGACGAAGTAAAAGAATTTGCTGCTAATTGGTTAGGTAAAAACTTAGTTACTTACCAAACAGACGAAAATGGTCAGCCTGTTGCTAAAATTTTAGTAGAAAGCTGTACAGATATCGCTAACGAATTGTACTTAGGTGCAGTTGTTGACCGTGCATCACGCAAAGTTGTTTTCATGGCCTCTACTGAAGGCGGTGTTGAAATTGAAACTGTTGCTGAAGAAACTCCAGAGCTTATCCACAAAGCTGAGATTGACCCACTAGTGGGCCCTCAAGCTTACCAAGCACGTGAGTTAGGCTTTAAACTAGGTCTTAATCCTACACAAATGAAACAGTTCGTTAAGATCTTTATGGGTCTTGGCAACATGTTCAACGATTTTGATTTCGCACTTCTTGAAATCAACCCGCTAGTAATTACAGATGAAGGTAACCTTCACTGTCTTGACGGCAAAATCGGTATCGATGGTAATGCACTATACCGTCAGCCTAAGATCCGTGATATGCACGATCCATCTCAAGAAGATGCGCGTGAAGCTCACGCAGCAAGCTTCGAGCTTAACTACGTTGCACTAGACGGTAACGTTGGTTGTATGGTTAACGGTGCAGGCCTTGCAATGGGTACTATGGACATCGTAAACCTTCATGGCGGCAAGCCAGCTAACTTCCTAGATGTTGGCGGCGGCGCAACTAAAGAGCGTGTTTCTGAAGCATTCAAAATCATCCTTTCTGACGATAATGTAAAAGCTGTTTTAGTTAACATCTTTGGTGGTATCGTACGTTGTGACATGATTGCTGAAGGTATCATTGGCGCAGTTAAAGAAGTAGGTGTAAACGTGCCTGTAGTTGTACGTTTAGAAGGTACTAACGCTGAATTAGGTCGTGACGTTCTTAAGAACTCTGGTCTAGATATCATCGCTGCTGAATCACTAACAGACGCTGCTGAGAAAGTTGTAGCTGCTGCGGAGGGCAAATAATGTCTGTATTAATCAATAAAGATACAAAAGTTATCTGTCAAGGTTTCACTGGTGGTCAAGGTACTTTCCACTCTGAGCAAGCGCTTGAGTACGGTACACAAATGGTTGGTGGTGTAAGCCCAGGTAAAGGCGGTCAAACGCACCTTGGTCTTCCAGTATTCAACACTGTACGTGATGCAGTTGAAGCAACAGGTGCAACAGCGTCAGTTATCTACGTACCAGCACCTTTCTGTAAAGATGCAATCTTAGAAGCTATCGATGCTGGCATCGAGCTAATTGTTTGTATCACTGAAGGTATCCCAACACTAGACATGGTTGACGTTAAAGTTAAGCTAGATAACTCTGGTGTTCGTATGATTGGTCCTAACTGTCCAGGTGTTATTACTCCGGGCGAGACTAAGATTGGTATCATGCCTGGTCATATCCACAAACCTGGTAAAGTAGGTATTGTTTCTCGCTCTGGTACTTTAACGTACGAAGCAGTTAAACAAACTACAGACGCTGGTTTTGGTCAGTCTACGTGTGTTGGTATTGGTGGTGATCCAATCCCAGGTACTAACTTTATCGACGTTTTAGAAATGTTCGAAAAAGATCCACAAACTGAAGCAATCGTGATGATTGGTGAAATCGGTGGTACTGCAGAAGAAGAAGCTGCAGAGTACATTAAAGCTAACGTAACTAAGCCTGTAGTTTCTTACATTGCGGGTGTAACTGCACCTGAAGGTAAGCGTATGGGTCACGCTGGCGCAATCATCGCAGGCGGTAAAGGTACTGCTGATGAAAAATTTGCTGCATTAGAAGCGGCTGGCGTACAAACTGTACGTTCACTTGCTGATATCGGTAAAGCACTTAAAGAGAAAACAGGCTGGTAATCAGTTTGCTTACTCTTTTAAAAAAGGCTCGCATTTGCGAGCCTTTTTAATTTCAGTTACTTAATATGGGTAGCTTATATGTTGAAAAAAACGTACCGACAAATCTTGCCTTTCTTTATTTATAGCCAATGTTGAACACATTGCATGTATCGCTTTTTCTACTTGGTTCATAAAACGTCCATACCCCATTTCGAGGTTGTGTTTATCAGTCGCAACTATTACAAAATGCAATGACTCAACCATTTTTTCAGCATCAAAATACACATGGATTTGATTGGCTTCTTCACTCATATCAAAACTTATTTTTTGTAACTCTGCATTTCCTTCGTTTCTGTCAATTTGACTATTTCGTACTATGGGCCTTGCTCCATTAGCTACCATAGCACCATGAGATAACTCATATTTTTGACAACATACTTTGAAAGATTGTTCAAAGTGGTTATAAAACTCGGCGTAATTTCCTTGATTAATAAGGCTTTGAAATTGAGTTTTGATACCCCGTGACACTTCAATTGAAAATGTTGCATAAGTCATTTGTGCATGCTCTACAGGGAGTTTACATTGCCGTGCTAAATAACGCGGGTATAGGCTTCTTAGTTTATAACCGTAGCTTTCATTCCAGCCTTTATTTTTAGCAAATAAATCATAGGTTAAGTGTTGATGATCGCGAAGCTTAAACTGGGGTTGTCCAGAAAATAAATGTGCTTGTAGATTATCTAGCACTTTTTGCACTTTACAATGAAATTGAGCCGAGCTTGAGCGTAAATCATCGCCCGTTGCTAAAAATAATAACCGTATCTTTTTACTTTTATAAGCTGGTGTGTAATGTAATTTATGTGATTCATGGTAGCGTGGGTTGTAAAAAAACAGCATTTGTTTTGCTGTTTCTAATTGATAAGACTCATCATGGAATCGTACAACAGGTAATTTGTCGTTAGCGAGCAAGTGAACATTATGCAGTTCGTATTCATCACAGCTTGCAAATAACTGCTTTGCAATACGGTTATAGCAGCTATCTATATCAGAAAAACTCGCATAAAAATTTTCAGTAGGGCTAATTTCAGCGAGTAGGTAGTGATTAGCGCGTGCATTAGTGGGTATATATACTCTGTGTTGTGTAGAACTTGCCATCTTTGAATCCTTCTTAGAAGCTTAATTTCAGCTACTATAAATGGCTTTGATGACTCAAATATTGCGCTAAAACAATTTTTAGTAATAAACTGATGCATCATAACGTCATTTACTAGAATAAAGGCGCATCTAGTGCTGTATGTTAGTGTTCGTTTTTGTAATAATGCAGTAGTTTTGTTATCACGAATATTCAGAGGATCACACTCCTATGGCGGAAACTGAAAATCGCCCAAGTAACTTTATAAGAACGCGAATTGATGAAGATTTAGCAAGTGGCAAACATGCAACTACGCATACACGTTTTCCACCTGAGCCAAATGGCTTTTTACATATTGGCCACGCAAAATCAATTTGTTTAAATTTTGGCATTGCAAAAGATTACGATGGTTTATGTAATCTACGTTTTGATGACACAAACCCAGAAAAAGAAGATATTAACTACGTTAATTCAATCAAAGAAGATGTGCAGTGGTTAGGCTTCAACTGGAGTGGCGAAATAAAGTACTCGTCAAATTACTTTGATACGCTATACGGCTATGCTGTTGAGCTTATTGAAAAAGGCTTAGCGTATGTGTGTTTTTTAACTGCCGACCAAGCTCGCGAATACCGTGGTACATTAAAAGAGCCTGGTAAAAACAGCCCATACCGCGACACGTCAGTAGAAGAAAACCTGGCTTTATTTGAAAAAATGCGCGCGGGTGAGTTTAAAGAAGGCGAGTGTGTACTTCGCGCTAAAATTGATATGGCAAGCTCATTTATGGTGCTTCGCGATCCAATCATTTATCGTGTTCGTTTCGCACATCACCACCAAACTGGTGACAAGTGGTGCATTTACCCAATGTACGATTTTACGCACTGTATTTCTGACGCACTTGAGGGCATAACCCATTCATTGTGTACACTTGAGTTTCAAGATAACCGTCGTTTATACGACTGGGTACTCGATAACATCAGCCTTGAATGCCACCCACAGCAAATTGAATTTTCGCGCTTAAACCTTGAATACACGATTATGTCTAAGCGTAAGCTAAACGACTTAGTTGTGAATAACTATGTAGAAGGGTGGGATGACCCACGCATGCCAACGATTGCAGGTTTACGCCGACGTGGTTATACACCTGCGTCTATCCGTGAGTTTTGTTTACGAATAGGTGTAACAAAGCAAGAAAACATGGTCGAAATGGGGATGCTTGAAGCGTGTATTCGTGAAGACTTAAATGAAAACGCGCCTCGTGCAATGGCAGTACTTGATCCCGTTAAAGTAGTTATTGAAAACTATGACGCAGATAAAGTAGAAACATTGTCGGTAGCTAATCACCCTAATAAAGAAGAAATGGGGCGTCGTGAAGTACCGTTTACTCGAGAGCTGTTCATTGAGCGCGAAGATTTCCGTGAAGAAGCGAATAATAAATTTAAACGCTTAGTACTAGATAAAGAAGTACGCTTACGTGGTGCCTATGTAATAAAAGCTCAGCGAGTAGAAAAAGATGACAACGGTGAGATCACCACTATTTACTGTACTTACGACGATGAAACGCTGGGTAAAAACCCAAGTGATGGCCGTAAAGTAAAAGGTGTGATTCATTGGGTTTCAGCACCAGAATCGGTTAATGCCGAAGTTAGATTGTATGACCGTTTATTTAATGTACCAAACCCTGGCGCGGCAGAAGAGTTTGAGTCAACGCTTAACCCTGAGTCATTAGTCATTTTAGAAAATGCAAAGTTAGAAGCATCACTTGCTAAAGCCGAACCTGCACAAGGTTTTCAGTTTGAGCGTACCGGCTATTTCTCACGTGATACTAAGTCAGAAAATTTAGTATTTAACCAAACGGTTGGTCTCAGAGACTCGTGGGCAAAAATCGAGAAGCAGTAACGTTTTAAAATACCAATTTGCATAATATATCATTATTGCAACTTGGTATTTAATTTGGTTTAAATACTTAATTGTAAAACACAAAAAAACCTGCAATAGCAGGTTTTTTTATAACTTACAAAGCGCTGATTTTAGCTATTTGAATCGCTAAACGCTTTACATGCTGCTTTGTCCTGACACTCACCATATAAATATAGTGAGTGGTTAGTTAGTGTAATTCCGTTTTCTTCGGCTATTTCTAACTGGCGACGTTCAATTAAGTCATCTTCAAACTCAACAACCTTACCACATTTTAAACACACTAAATGGTCGTGGTGAGTACTACCAGAAAGCTCAAATACAGACTTTCCACCTTCAAAGTGATGGCGAGTTACTATACCTGCGTCATCAAATTGGTTTAATACACGGTAAACAGTCGCAAGACCTATTTCTTCACCTAAATCTAAAAGGATTTTATATACATCTTCAGCGCTGATGTGTTGGTTATCTGGAGATTGTAAAATTTCTAAGATTTTTATACGCGGTAAAGTTACTTTTAAACCGGCTTTTTTAAGTTCCAAGTTATGATCAGTCATTAAATCTGTCTCAAAGTTGTTTGATTATACTGGGTATCTCTTACAGATACACACGACACATTAGCAATAATAAGGATAACGCGCCTAAGCACTGAGTGCAAAGAACAATTGATCAAATTTGCTATTAAATATTAAGTCGCTAACTGTTTGATAATTATTTAAACAGTTAGCGATAAAGGTGGGGAAGGTTAGTCTGCTAATTCGCTTAAACACATTTCATCATATACTTGTGCACACCAGGCTTTAACACGTTGCTCAGTCAGTTCAGGTTGTCGGTCTTCATCGATACCTAAACCTACAAAGTGTGTATCATCAGCCATCCCTTTAGATGCTTCAAAATCATAACCTTCTGTTGACCAGTGACCGACAACAATTGCACCGCGCTCGGTAACGATATCATTGATCATGCCCATTGCATCTAAGAAGTATTCTGCGTAATCTTCTTGGTCACCACAGCCAAAAATAGCTACTAGCTTACCTTCAAAGTCTACTTCTTCAAGCTCAGGGAAAAAGTCATCCCAATCACATTGTGCTTCACCGTAGTACCAAGTAGGAATACCAAATAAGATTAAATCAAACTCTGCAATCTCTTCTTTAGAGCTTTTTGCAATGTCGTGTACAGCCACAAGCTTTTTACCCAATTCTTTTTGGATCATTTTTGCTACGTGTTCTGTATTACCTGTGTCACTTCCGAAAAAAATGCCTACACTTGCCATGGACTTCAAACCTTTTATCTATCAATAGCCAATCTTTCTTGTAAAATCGTTTCAATCAGCGCACTACGGCTAATATTTTGTGCTTCTGCCATATCACTCAGTGCCTGATATAACTGTGATGAAACTTTAAATTCTACACGCTTTAAACCACGTGCTTTATCTCGTTTTATTTGATTACGTTTATTAACCTTTAACTGCATATCCCTAGGTAAGGGATTTGTTTTAGGCCTGCCTGGTCGCTTTTCGTATTCAAATAAATCGGGAGTTGTTCTATCTGTTTCTGACTTAGCCATGCTTAACCTACACCTGCACCTTGCCAAAAAACTTGTATAAGTCCTTTTGCAATAAAGCCAGAACACCCTAAAAAGAGGACGCCCCATACAATGTAGCGACCAAACTTAGGTACATTACCACTATTTAGTACGTCTTTAATTGCCAGGCCGATGAATGCAAAAATACCGGCTAAGCCAAAGTACAACCCTAGGGTATCAAATTCGTTAATAAACTGACTGACCATCAACGTATAACCTTTAAATTAAACGGCGCGTACTATAGCACACAAAAATGCATTAATTTAGTACGGATAACCAAAAACACATGATTAAAATTACATTAAAGCCCTGTTAAAAAGTCATTTATTGCTTTATTAACCGCAGCAGGTTTTTGTGAATGAAGCCAATGTCCTGCACCATGTATAATTTTTGCTCTTGTATTTTTAAAGCGCTTCGTTATTTCGTCGCGGTATTCTGGCAGTATGTAATCAGAATCGTTCCCCTTGATAAACAAAGTATCGCATAAACAAGAATTATTTTCATTAACATTGGCGGTGATTGTAGAATATTTTTTATCGAGTACATCTAAATTAAAGCGCCATGAGTATTCACCGTCTTCACTTTTAGCTAAGCTTTTAAGTAGGAACTGCCTAACACCGAGCTCACTAATGTATTCACTCATAATAGCATCAGCTTGTTTTCTATCAGCTACTTGGCTAGAGGCCACTTTTTTTAATGCATTAATAATCTGGGTATGACGTGCAGGGTAGCTAACAGGCGCTATATCAAGCACCACAAGTTTATTTACCTTTTGGCTATGCATAAGCGCCACTTCCATTGCTACTTTACCGCCCATAGAGTGACCAATCAGATGTGCATTGGTAATATTCAACGCATTCATTAGTTCAACAATATCTGCTGCCATTGCAGGGTAGTTCATTTCATCACTGTGCGCTGAGCTGCCATGATTACGTAAATCTACATTCGTTACTCTAAAGTGCTCACTTAATGGCTTTGCAATAACATTTAGGTTTTCTAAAGAGCCAAATAAACCGTGAATGAGCACTACATCAGGGCCTTCACCTAACTGTTTATAGTTTAATAGCATACGTGTCTCCAAAAATTTTGGCTTAGTGTGCCGAGCATTCATATAAAAAGCAAAAAATATAACACTTAGCAGCAAAACACTGGTGTGACTTGCCTAGTAATGTGCATTTAAACACTAAGAGGGCTATTTTGAGTCGCCTATCTATTGATGGCTAAAAATGCCATCAAGAAAGAATCGTGTATTTAAGCTCTTATATAGCTACTACATTGGGTTTATATACGAATAATCAACACATAGGTTGGCGGATATGTTTATGCGAGTGCTTGTTGTAACTCGCATTTCTATTTGGTTTGGGTATAATCACGGGGAAAGAAAAAATGTGGCCCGTAATGACAGGAACAACATGAAACAAATCGACATAGACGACGAGTTATATCAGTATATTGCTAGCAATACGCAAAGTATTGGCGAAAGCGCATCCACTATTTTACGTCGTTTATTAAATTTAAATGGTGACGACAACACACCCGTTGCTAAGAATAATCAAAACAATCAATTAGCTACTCAAGATAAACGTGACGACACGCAAAAGCCTAATGACAGCCTAGAGCAAGAGGTTGTCACACCCATGAAGCAAACTAACGCTAATGTATTTAATATTCTTAATAAAGAAGAACTAGCAATGCAAAAAGGGGTGGTGGGTAGATTTTTATTTATTTTAAGTGCTTTTTACAGAACGCATAAAAAAGAGTTTAGTGCAGTGCTTGATATTAAAGGGCGCGACCGTGTTTACTTTGCGACCAGCAAAGAAGATTTAGTTAACAGCGGAAGTAGTATGAATCCTAAAAACATTACTGACAGTGAGTACTGGGTAATGACTAATTCAAACACCACACGTAAAAAAATGATGCTACACGAGGTTGCGCTGTGCTTAGGTTATACCGCAGAGCAAGCAGAAGAAATTCGCGATTACTTGTAAGGAAATAAACATGGCTATTCACTCAGGTGCGGGCAAAACTGCACCTCATTCAACGTTAGTTAACGTACCAAAACTAGTTTCAGCTTATTATTTAAATGAGCCAGATTTAGAGCAAAATCCTGAGCATTGCGTAGCATTTGGTACGTCTGGTCACCGTGGTTGCTCTTACGATGTTAAGTTTAACGAATCGCATATCCTAGCCATAACACAAGCTATTTGTGACTACCGAAAACAAAATGATATTTTTGGTCCACTTTATTTAGGTAAAGATACGCATGCCCTTAGTGAAGCTGCTTTTAACTCTGCCATAGAAGTACTCGTTGCTAATGAGGTACAAGTAATCACTCAGCAAAATCATGATTACACACCAACACCTGTAATTAGCCATGCAATTGTTTGTCATAATAAATTAAACCCGAATGAATTAGCCGATGGCATTGTGGTAACGCCTTCACATAACCCACCTGAAGACGGCGGCTTTAAATACAATCCACCTAACGGCGGCCCAGCAGACACCGACGTAACTAAATGGATTGAAGACAGAGCAAACCAATTATTACTAGAAGACTTAGTAGAAGTTGAGTTATTCCCGTTTGCAAAAGCGTCACGCTCTGGTTTTATTAAATACGAAGACTTGATGACGCCTTACATTAACGATTTAGAAAATATCGTTAATTTAGAGGCTATCAGCAAAGCAGGTATTAAAGTAGGGGTTGATCCGCTTGGTGGCTCTGGTATTAACTTTTGGCCTGTTATTGCACAAAAATACAACATTGATTTAAGCGTAGTAAACGATGCCGTTGATCCTCGTTTTGCATTTATGCCGCTTGATAAAGATGGCAAAATCCGTATGGATTGTTCATCACCTTACTCAATGGCTAATTTAATTAAATTAAAAGATGATTTTGATATAGCGATTGGTAACGATCCGGATTACGACCGCCACGGTATTGTGACACCCGATGGCTTAATGAATCCTAATCATTTTTTAGCTGTCGCTATTGACTACTTATTAAAACACCGCGACTGGGACAGCAGTGTCGAAATTGGTAAAACCTTGGTTTCTAGCTCAATGATTGACCGCGTAGTGGCACGTAATGAGCGTAAAGTTAAAGAAGTACCGGTTGGCTTTAAATGGTTTGTAGATGGCTTAAACAAAGGCAAGCTTGCCTTTGGTGGCGAAGAAAGTGCTGGCGCAGCATTTTTGCGCTTTGATGGCACTGTTTGGTGTACCGACAAAGATGGCTTTATTATGGGCTTACTCGCCGCTGAAATACTTGCAGTGACGGGTAAAACACCATCAGCGCTTTATAAAGAGTTAGAGCAAGAGTTTGGCTCGCCGCTTTATAAACGTCTAGACGCCCCAGCGAGCGGTGAACAAAAGTCACGTTTAAAAGCGCTTAGCGCAACTGATGTAAAAGCCGATACATTAGCTGGCGAGCCAATTTTACAAAAGCTCACTCATGCGCCAGGTAATGATGCCGCTATTGGCGGCTTAAAAGTCGTTACTGAAAACGGTTGGTTTGCAGCACGCCCTTCTGGCACTGAAGATATTTATAAAATTTATCTTGAGTCGTTTAAAGGTGAAGAACACCTAGCGCTACTCGAGAAAGAAGCTAAACAATTAGTTGATTCTGTGATCAGCTAATATTAAAAAACGATTTTAAAACGGCTGATTTATTCAGCCGTTTTTGTTTGTATCTCCCACACAAATAAAGGGCTTAACATGTTAGCCAAACCAGATTATTTAAATGATTTAAAAAATAGCGGCGATTTTTTAACACTCAGTCGCAATAACGAATGGCATTTACAACCAAGTGAATTTACTTTAGAAAACGGCACACGCGTATGCGTTCACGATACAGGTGTTATTGAATTTCAACCAGACCTTACAACAACAAAAGATATCGTTCTTTCAAGTGCAGTACATGGAAACGAAACCGCACCTATAGAAATTTGCGATGAGTTAATAAAAACCATAATAAAAGGTGAGCTTGAATTAAAACAGCGAGTGCTTTTTATATTTGGTAACCCAAAATCAATAAATATTGGCCTACGTTTTGTCGAAGAAAACCTAAACCGTTTGTTTAATGGCAATCATACTGTTGAAGGTGTGCCAATGAATGATGAGCGTAAACGAGCTGCTAAATTAGAAACCTATGTTTCAGATTTTTTTGCACGCGGCGAGCATCGCAGCGCACGTTTTCATTACGATCTACATACTGCTATTCGTGGTTCTAAAAATGAAAAATTTGCGGTCTACCCGTATCTACATGGCAAGCCATGGAAAAAATCACAATTACAGTTTTTACTAAATTGTGGGGTAAACACCGTCTTAATGATGAAATCAGCGGCAACTACATTTAGCTATTATTCTTCGTTTGTACACGGTGCTGATTCATTTACCGTTGAGCTGGGTCAAGTTAAACCATTTGGTGAAAACGACATGGCTCGATTTGCAAAAACTAAGCAAACGCTAACTGCATTAATTAGCCAAAAAGAGGTGCAATACCCGCAATTCAATGCAAGTGACTTTGAACTGTTCGCGGTTCATAGGACAATTAATAGAACGCAGCAGGACTTTAGCTTTCCGTTTTCTGATGATGCAGAGAACTTTACTGGCTTTGCCAAAGGTGAATTATTGGCAACAGATGGCAAGACACCTTATTTTGCTGATGTTGAAGGGGAAGCAATCATTTTTCCTAATGCAAACGTAGCGCTTGGGCAAAGGGCATTACTGACTGTTGTACCTATGCAAGTAGATAGTAATTTCGTTTAATAAAGCTCATCAGACCACTTATCTTAAATGTTTAACTGTATGTTTTTATTGGCTTAATAATTGCGTACAGTTAACTTTCCAACTTTTTAATCGTATTTTACTTTTGTTTTGTCTTACACGTATTGAATAACACCTTACGTTAACGTAAGGTGGTGGCAGCTTTAATTAAATACAGCGCAGATGCTGCAAAGTTTATTCGCACGCCTCACCCATAATAAAAACTTACAAGGGGTGCTGTATCACCGACAACAAGAGAAGGTAGGTTATGAGTAATCCAAATAACGTATCGCTGAATATTAACCACGACCTAGAGTTTTTAGACGGTCATGCGCTAACTATTCCAACCCTTAGTATTTTAACTGAGGACGGCGACATTCACCCTAGTGCCACCGCACCAACTATTTCTAAACACACAGCAATTAAATTATACGAAACAATGCGTTTTATACGCCTACTTGATGAGCGTATGCAAGGGGCGCAACGCCAAGGCCGCGTAAGCTTTTACATGCAATGTTTAGGTGAAGAAGCCGCTGTTACTGCCTCCGCCGCTGCGCTTGATCAAGATGACATGATAATGGCGCAATACCGTGAGCAAGCCGCTTTGCATTATCGTGGCTTTACGCTTGATCAGTTTATGAACCAAATGTTTTCTAATGAGTTAGATTTAGGCAAAGGGCGCCAAATGCCCATTCATTATGGTTCAAATAAATTAAACTACATGACTATCTCATCACCCCTCGGTACGCAAATCCCACAGGCGACAGGGTATGCCTACGGACAAAAAGTAAAGCATATTGATGCAGCATCGGGTGAGTTAACTAGTACCATTGATAATGTGACAATATGTTACTTTGGTGAAGGTGCCGCCTCAGAAGGGGATTTTCATGCGGGTTTAAATATGGCTGCGGTACACAAAGCCCCCGTTATATTTTTTGCTCGTAACAATGGTTATGCTATTTCGACGCCAGCTGAGGAGCAATTTAAAGGCGATGGAATTGCCTCTAGAGGCGTTGGCTATGGTATTAAAACCATACGTGTTGATGGCTCAGATGCACTAGCTGTGTTTGCAGCAACGCAAAAAGCGCGCGAAATCGCAGCAACGCAGGGTGAGCCTGTTTTAATTGAAGCAATAGCATACCGCTTAGGTGCTCACTCAACATCGGATGACCCCAGCGGTTATCGTTCAAAAGATGAAGAAGCCACACATAAAGTGTGCCCGATTGATAAATTCAAAAAGTGGCTTATTAAACAAGACTGGTTAAATGAAGAAGACGACGCTAAAGCAAAAGAGGGGATTCGTGAAGATATTTTAGCCGCGCTAAAACGCGCTGAAAAAGTGCAAAAGCCAGCACTTGAAGAGCTTATATCAGATGTTTACGATACGCCTATTCCTTCGCTTACTCGCCAATATAACGATTTAAAAGCACATATTATGCAGCACCCAGACGCATACCCAGTCACCGCAGGGAGAATTAAATAATGGCTAAAATGAATATGCTACATGCGATTAATTCTGCACTTGATATCACCATGAATGAGCACCCTCAGGCGTGTATTTTTGGCGAAGATGTTGGCTACTTTGGGGGCGTTTTTAGAGCGACATCGGGCTTGCAAGAAAAGTACGGAAAACACCGCGTATTTAACACGCCGCTCACAGAGCAAGGTATTTTAGGTTTTGCTAACGGTTTAGCTGCGTTTGGTGCGCCAGCATTGGCAGAAATACAGTTTGCCGATTATATTTTTCCGGCATTTGATCAAATAGTAAATGAGTCTGCCAAGTTTAGGTACCGTAGCGGTAACGAATTTAATGTCGGTAATCTCACTGTTCGAACACCTTATGGTGGTGGTATTGCTGGGGGCTTATACCACTCACAATCCCCTGAGGCATATTTCGCCCACACGCCAGGATTAAAAATAGTGGTACCACGTAACCCTTATCAAGCAAAAGGGTTACTACGCGCAAGTATAAAAGACGATAATCCGGTTATCTTTTTTGAGCCGAAACGTTTATACCGCGCCTCTACTGGTGAGGTTCCAGAGGATGATTACACCATTGAGCTTGGCAAAGCTGAAGTAGTACAAGAAGGTACAGATATCACTATACTAGCGTGGGGTGCGCAAATGGAAATTGTTGAAAATGCGGCAAAACAAGCCAATGAGCAAGGAATAAGTTGTGAGGTGATAGACCTTAGAAGCATATTACCGTGGGATGTTGAGACAATTGCTAAATCGGTTATTAAAACAGGTCGTTTAGTCATAAGCCACGAAGCGCCTATTACCAATGGCTTTGGTGCTGAAATAGCGGCAACTATTCAGCAAGAGTGCTTTTTACATCTTGAGTCACCTATTATGCGGGTGTGTGGGCTTGACACACCTTATCCATTAGCACTTGAAAAAGAATACGTGCCTGATGCGCTAAAAGTACTGGCCGCAATTAAACAATCAATGGATTTTTAGGGGATACCATGGCTAAAGATTTTATATTACCCGATATTGGTGAAGGCATTGTTGAGTGCGAAGTGGTTGAATGGCTAATACAAGAAGGTGATGCAGTAAAAGAAGATCAACCTATTTGTGATGTAATGACAGATAAAGCCTTAGTACAAATACCCGCTGTGCATGATGGCATCATCACAAAGTTGTATTATCAAAAAGGCGAGATAGCAAAGGTACATGCACCTTTATTTGCTATGGATGTAGCAGCAGAGCACAATCAAAGCACTGAGACTGTGGCACACACGGCTCAAGATACGCAAAGTGATAACTCATCGGCTGAGCATTTAGAAGATTTTATCTTGCCCGATATTGGCGAGGGGATTGTTGAATGTGAAATTGTTGATTGGCTAGTAGCCGAAGGCGATGAAATACGAGAAGATCAGGCTGTGTGTGATGTGATGACCGACAAAGCATTGGTGCAAATTCCGGCTAAATATACAGGGACTGTACAAAAGCTTTATTATCAAAAAGGGGAGATTGCACAGGTACACAGTCCGTTGTTCCAAATGAGTATAGCTGGCAGTACTGCAAAACCGAGTGTTGATGTAAATGAAGCTGTTGTTAAAGCACAAAGCAAAGCGGCAGATAAACCGCAAACCACACAGCAAACATCAACCAATAAAGTGGTTAATAAAAAGGCGGTTGCTTCACCTGCAGTTAGGCGAAAAGCACGTGAGCTTGACGTTGATTTAACCTGCGTACCAGGTAGTGGCAAAAATGGACGTATCTATAAGCAAGATATAGAAGACTTTATTAAAGGTGAAGTACCTAACACCATTGATACATCACCTTTAAACACTGCCTCTACAAGTAACAATACTCAAAGTAGTTCGCCTAAGGTACAACAATCACAAAGCGGTGGCATGCGTACAGAGCCGATTAAAGGCATTAAAGCGGCTATGGCAAAGCAAATGATGGCCTCGGTTTCTACTATTCCTCATTTTACCTTTAGTGACGAGATAGACTTAACACAATTAATAGCCCTGCGTGCCAGCCTAAAAGAGCAGTATAAAGCGCAAGGTGTAAAGCTCACTATGATGCCATTTTTTATCAAAGCGTTATCGCTTGCGATGAAAGAGCACCCAGTGCTTAATTCTAAAGTAAATGATGATTGCACTGAACTTACCTACTTTGACGATCATAATATTGGGGTAGCAGTGGATTCAAAAGTGGGTTTGCTAGTGCCTAATATTAAATCGTGCCAATCTAAGAGTATTGTTGAAGTTGCAAACAGTTTGACTAGCTTAACTGATGCAGCACGCGAGGGGCGCGTAGCACCAGATGACTTAAAAGGGGGCACTATTAGCATTTCAAATATTGGGGCAATTGGCGGCACTATTGCGACCCCGATTATTAATAAGCCAGAAGTTGCTATTGTAGCATTAGGGAAGTTACAACACTTACCACGCTTTGATGAAAGCGGCCAAGTTGTTAGCAAAGCTATTATGCAAGTGAGTTGGTCGGGCGATCACCGTGTGATTGATGGCGGTACCATAGCGCGCTTTAATAATTTGTGGAAATCGTTTCTTGAAAACCCATCGTTAATGATGATGGCAATGAGTTAATAATATAATTGTTTAAACCTTATAAAAAACCAGCAAATAGCTGGTTTTTTTGTTTTAAAACGCAGTGTTTTTAATTAAGATACATATGTTACTAAAAAGTAATAACTAAAACCCGCTAGGGAATATAACACTAATATTAAGGAATTTTTATGGAACATTATATGAACGCGCTGCGCAGTTATGCAGATTTTTCAGGGCGTAACCGTCGTAAAGCTTATTGGATGTTTGTATTATTTAATACGATTTTTTCAATTATATGTAATGTGATTGATGGTGCATTAGGAACAATGTTCATTGGTTCTATTTATAGCTTAGCGCTATTAATACCTGGGTTAAGTGCAGGTGCACGTCGTCTTCACGATACTGGCCGCTCAGGCTGGTGGCAACTACTTTGGCTCGTACCAATTATTGGTTGGATTGTTTTAATTGTGTTCCTTGCTCAAAACTCACACGAAGGCGAAAACGATTTTGGTCCAAATCCAAAAGAGTTAGCGGCTGAACCTGCTTCTGTATAACAAAACGGTTTAAATTAAAAAGCTCAGCAATTGCTGAGCTTTTTTGTACTTATGATTTTTTAACTGTTAACTTAAAAAGTAAAGCCCGTAACCAACAATTAAAGCAGGTATAGAGGTATACAAGGTAGCGATTACAGCTGCTTTTGGCGCCATTGCAATGGCCGGAAATAGTGCATCTCCATCGTTTGAAATTGCATTAGCAGCTAACGCGCTAAAAGGAATAATGCCTTGTATATAGAGTGTGGTGACAATTATTTGTGGCCCACAGCCAGGTAAAAAACCAATGACAACGGCAATCAACGGTGCCAAGTATGCGTAGTGCATAAACCAGGTTTTTAAATCAAGACCCATAACACTGACTAATATTTCAAACAGCATGAACGAAGCCACCACCCATGCAGTAACAAAATGTGTATCTTGAAGCACTTTTATAAGCTTTGAAGGCGGATTACATTCTTCCTCCTCAGAGGTGAGCTCTTTATACGTTTCACCTTTAGAGGAGTAAGCCCAAATTGTCACTGTAAACAAAGCCATTGCTGCACCAAACAAGCTTACACCGGTGCTGGTATATTGACCAAATTGATCAAAGTCGACATTAAACGCAATTAAAAAAGCAATGATTAAACTTGGAATAATGGCAAACATCCACACAGGTTTGCTAATTTTTATTATTTTAGTGGGCAAAACTTTAACTTGGTGTTTTTGCTCTTGTGCGCTTGGTCGTAAAAAGTCAGGTTTGTGAATTGCATTAACTATTAATCCGCACAGTGTGCCTACCACTAAACCTATAGCCATTATTGTTAAGCCTTCAGTAGGGCGAGTTGCAAGTAATAAAAAAGCAGCATCTCCCATTGTGGCGGTCAATACTGCCACAATAGCGCCAAAGCTAGCCTGACCTTTAGTGTATTGAGTGACCACAATAATAGCACCGCCACAGCCGGGTAAAGCCCCAAGCACGGATGCAAAAAACACCTCAAACGATTTAGATTTAGCACTTAAGTAGCTCAATTCTAATTGTGGGATATGTTCTATTGCGTAGTAGTAAATAAGTAACGTAGCCGCTACAAATACACTAACCTGAAAAAACGCATCACTGAGAGCAGTAATGGTTATTTCGCGAAAACTAGGAACAGCTAAACATACCAATAAAAAAAGTGGTAAGAGTAAGCGTTTATTTTGGCTAACAAACCGTTTGGAAGCTGGCGTAATAAATCCTATTTGAGAGAGTAAAATCATAAGTGTGCCCCAGTTTTATTATTAACTAAGACACACTGTATACAATCTGCAAATGATAATCAATATCATTTGCATCTATTTAAATCGATAACTCAGTTTGAGTTTTTCGATGATCAATAGCCTAAGCTTAGACGAAATAGGTTATTTACGTTGAAACTCTGAGTTTTCGTGCCATTTTGGCCATTGCGCTTGTTCAGAAATATCAAAGCCTACTTTGTAAAATAATTGTAAGTCTTGCACCGCACCCGATAAATCCCACTCGTCGCGGTATCTATCACATGGCTGATGGTAACAACCGCGCAGCACTAAGCTCATACGTTTACGGTAAGCTGCTGTTTGCTCATCAGCCGCTACTGTACCACCACCGGCATACATAGCAGGCACGCCCATATTCGCAAATGCAAAATGATCTGAGCGGTAATAACCACCAGAAGATGGTTTAGGGTCGCCGGCAATTGTTCTGCCTTGCTCTTTTGCAGCTTTTGCTAAAAAGTCGTCCATTTGTGATTTACCAATACCGACAACGTTCATGTCTTTTACTTTACCTAGTAAGTTAAGACTGTCCATATTGATATTTGCAACGGTTTTATCAGCCGCAATAACAGGGTTGGCAGCGTAATATTTTGAGCCTAATAAACCTTGCTCTTCAGCTGTTACTGCTAAAAAGGTCATCGAGCGAGCAGGGTGTTTTGGTAATTTAGTAAAGGCTTCTGCAACTTCAATTAGTCCTGCAGTCCCTGTGGCATTATCGTGTGCACCGTTATAAATTTGATCGCCTTTACGAGTAGTATCTGTACCTAAGTGATCCCAGTGAGCAGAATAAATTACATGCTCATCTGCTTTTTCGCTACCTGGCAAGGTCGCAATAAAGTTATACGATACAGACTTTTTAATGGTATTTTTAACATTAACCGAAGCAGTTAAATCGCCCATATCTATGTTATACGCACCTTTGGCAGCATTGGCTTTTGCCGTTTCAAAATCAAGGCCTGCTTTAATAAATAACTCTTTAGCAACGTCAGTGGTTACCCAGCCTTCAACCGCCACGCGGTCCATGTTGTTATTTTCTTTTTGAAAACCAAACTGCTCACCACTCCACGAATTTTCAACAACCGACCATGGGTATGATGCAGGCGCTGTTTCGTGGATAATAATAGCCCCCGCAGCACCTTGACGGCTTGCCTCTTCGTATTTATAAGTCCAACGGCCGTAATAGGTCATTGCATCACCCGTAAATAGCGCAGGATCTTTTGTTGCAAAGCCCGGATCATTTACCAGCATCACGACGGTTTTACCTTTTACATCAAGGCCTTCGTAATCGTTCCAATTATATTCGGGTGCGTTAACACCGTAACCTACGAACACAAGCTCTGAATTTTCAATCCCTTCTTGCTCGCTTATACGACTGCTACCCATTACCATATCTTTTTTGTATTGATAGTCTTTACCACCAATACTGAGCACCATATCTGAATCTGCTTCTAAAGAAACAAGCGGCACTTCTTGTAAAAAACTATCCCCATTTCCAGGTTCATAACCTAAGGCGGTAAAATGTTTTGTTAGGTAATCAAGCGTTAACTTTTCACCTTCAGATGAAGGTGCGCGGCCACCAAATTCATCTGAGGCAAGCGTTTTAATGTGCTCGGCTAGTTCTTTGGCATTAATGCTGTTGTAACCATTTGTTATGTCGGCAGGGGTAATACTTGTTGTTGCACAGCCCGCTAGTATAGCGCCAGCGATCAGTGTGAGAGAGAAATGTTGTTTCATAATTGCTCTATTCTTGTTCTAAGTCTTCTTTAGTATATTAACTTCTATTAATTAGAACCAGTTTTTGCGGTAAAATGCCCGCAAATTAACGGCATAAATTGTTAAAGGTATAAATGAAGCGCTTTACTCCGCCCGAGCAATGGCAAGTTTGTAGTTTAAAAAGTGGTGCATTTAAGCACTTACGAGCACTGTTTAAGATTGACGAGCAAACGAATTGGCCAAGCCTTGACTGGTTTACCCCGTATTTAAACGCTATTAATGCTAATGATCTGCCTATTACGTTTGAAGATGATGCAAATGTAGATTTTGCTGAGCGCTATTACGAACAGGTTATTTTTGAAACGGGTGTAGTACCTACACGAAGTAAAAATTGGCACGACTTATTTGGTGGCTTTATATGGTGTTTGTTTCCTAAAACAAAAGCACTTATTAATCAGCGCCACGTAGAGGAAATTGCTAAGCATGGATTAAAAGAGCGTACCAAGCATCGTAATGCCCTTACATTGTTTGACGAGTGCGGAGTGGTGCTTGCCGTGAGTGACGCTAAGTGGAAAACACTTTTGACTGATCACCAATGGAAAACGGCGTTTATTACTCATCGAGAAGAGTGGGGCAAAACAATACACCCTTTTATGTTTGGCCACGCCAATTATGAAATGCTAACAAAACCCTATATTGGTTTAACGGGCAAAGCGTTATTTGTAAGTGTACCGAATGAAATATTTTGTAAAGATTTAGTAACTCAATATAAGTACCTAGACCAACTACTTTATGAGAAGATAAAAATAGAAGATTGCTTAGCCGACAATAAACAGCTTTCTCCTTTGCCGTTATTAGGTGTACCAGGATGGCATGACGCAAATGTAAATGAATCGTTCTACGATAATACTAACTACTTTAGAGCTAAACGAAGGACACGAAAATGATAGAAGTCGCAGGGCTTAAAAAAAAGTTTAAGTTAACCAAGGATCATAAAAAAAATAAAGTTGATGATATTGACCCGCGTGAAGATAAAGAGTTTTTTCATTCAGTAAGAGATGTTAGCTTTGGGTGTGCAAAAGGCGAAGTGTTAGGGCTATTAGGGCCTAATGGTGCAGGTAAAACCACCACCTTACGTATGCTCTCTACCGCACTTAAACCCGATGAAGGCGCAATAACAATTGACGGTAACGACATCATTAAAAAGCCATTAGTAGGGCGCAAGTCTATCGGCTTTTTATCAGGTTCAACGGGCTTGTATGGCCGCCTCACCGTTAAAGAAAATATTGAATACTTTGCAAAGCTCCATGGCATGAATAAAGCACAAGTAACAGCACGTTGTGAAGAATTATTTACTTTACTCGACATGCATAAGTTTATTGATAAACGCGCTGAAAACTTATCTACCGGTATGAAGCAAAAAGCAAACATTGCCCGTGCGGTTGTGCATCACCCTCAGGTAGTTGTTCTTGATGAACCAACTACTGGCCTTGATATCATGACCACTCAAACAGTAATTAACTTTATTAAAGGCTTAAAGGAACAAGGCACGCCTGTTATTTTTTCAACTCACCACTTAGACGAAGTCGCCCTTTTATGTGACCGTGTTGCGGTAATTAATGAAGGCCTAAGCTGTTTTGATGGCACGCTCGAAGAGTTTAAAAAGCAAGGCAATAGTGAAGAACTAAATCAAGCGTTTATGAACATACTAACGGAGAAGCACTATGTTTGAGGTTTTTAAAAAGGAATTAACAGAGCTGTTACGCGATAAAAAAACTTTATTATTTGTTGTTGCTCTACCTGTGGCTGTATTTCCCCTGCTATTTGCAGTAGTGGCTTTTATAAGCTCTCAAGCGGCATTAGATGCCGAACAAGAAGTGCATACCTACGCCATTATTAATGGTAATTATGCACCCGAATTTACCGAAAAAGTGTTTTATCATAAAAGCTTTGAACTCTACAAAGGCGATAAAACATTTAATAATATTGAAGAGTTAAAAGCAGGTGTTATAGCCGGCGACATTGATATGGGTATTTATTTGCCCGCTGATGCGAAGCAGTCTCTTGATAAATATGAACAAAGCAAATGGGAAGTGGTATTTAACGATGCTAAGTCTATCAACTTTTTGTTTCAGCGCGTAAAAGAACTTGCTAAAGAGTACAGCGACGCCTTGCAAAGCGAAAAGCTAGAGAGTTTTGGCATCGATAAAAACGCACATTTAGCGCTACTGACTCCTATCGAAGTGGTCAAAGTAGACACCGCAGACAAGCGTGAAAACTTAGGTGAAAAGCTAGGTGGCTTTTTACCTTACCTTCTGATCCCAATAGTGCTTATGGGCGCTACGTATCCAGCAATAGATTTAGGTGCTGGTGAAAAAGAGCGCGGCACATTAGAAACCTTACTGCTCACCCCCATAACGCGAACAGAGCTAGTATTAGGTAAATTTATAACGCTATTAACCACCTCAATTGCTTCTACCACTATAACAGTACTCAGTATGGGTGGGTGGATAGCCGTGGCTCTTGCATTTGCGGAATTAGAAGTAATTAAAACTGCCTTTAGCTCACTAGCGATAAGCGACTTACTTATGATTTTTGTATTGCTACTGCCTATTGCGGCAATATTTTCAGCTCTAGCGTTAGCAATCTCTATTTATGCTCGTACATTTAAAGAGGCACAAAACTACATGGCTCCTTTAAGTATGGGCGTGTTTTTCCCCATTATCGTGTCAATTATGCCTAATGTAGAGCTAACTGCTAAAACCGCATTTATCCCTGTTACCAATGTGGCACTGGCAATTAAAGAAATTGTTAAAGGCACGGTAGATTACACCCTTGTAGGTTTAATATTTTTAGCAACGGCTATTATAGCTGGGGCATTGCTCGCATTTTGTGTTAAATGGTTTAATCGTGAAGATGTGCTATTTAGGTAGTTTAAATATAAAAACGGGTGTGGTTTTTACCATACCCGTTTTATTTGTTTTTTTACATGTTAACGCTATTCACATTAGGTGTTTCAAATCTAAATTTATCTACTTTTATTAGCGGATTCATCTTAGATTAACACTTCCCTACAATAGTAATACTAAGTAATTGGTTTAGAGTATTTGTTCCATAAATGATTACAATTTTTAAGTAACTAATTATTATTACTTCTATTTTTTATCAAATATTCCTCTATAATCTAATTTAAAAAATAGTGAAGGGTGAGGCTTTAATGCTAAAAGGGAATGTAGTTATAGCAGCAAAAGGTAATAAATTATTACTAGTTGCCATTATTGTTTTTTTAGTTGTTGCATTGCCTTCTATGTATGTGTTTGAAAAAAAAACACGTGTAGAAATATTTAACAGTGCGCGTGAAGAGCTCAGTCGTGAGCTTGAAACAAAAGCGGCGTCTTTAAAAAACCACTTTAACGACAGTATTACCGCGATTCGTTTTTTAAACGCCACACCGCCTATTCAAGGTATATCTAGAGCGACCGATAACCAATTAATTGATCCGCTCTTACAAACCCCCATTGCTGTATGGCAAGACCGTCTGGCTGGTATATTTAGTGGCTTTATGCAAACCGACGATTCAATTTTGCAAGCACGCTATATTATGCTTGCTGAGAATGGGCAAGAAATAGTTCGTGTAGAGCGCATGTTAGGCGATATTATTCGGCTAGAGGGCTCACAACTGCAAAAAAAAGGCGGGCGAGAGTACGTACTTAAAGCCAGTATGCTTGATGAAAATAGCGTGTATATATCGCCGATTAATTACAACCGAGAAAACGGTGAAATACAAAAACCTTTGGTGAGTACATACCGTGTTGCAAAACCTGTTTTTGATAACTTAAAACAAGTATTTGCCATTTTAGTGACAAACTACGCTGCGGATAAATTATTTGACAGTTTAACGTTTGAACTCCCTCCTGGGGTTAATATTTATTTGCTCAATAATGAAAGTGAGTTTTTATACCACCCAAACCCAGATCTTCGCTTTGGCTTTGAGTTTAATAAAGCTACAACTTGGGCAGATCAATTTTCCTCCTCGCATAGTATGGATTCATTTGAAACACTGTTATTGGGCGATGTCCCTAAACAGTTCTTTTTAAAAAAACGGATAAGCTTAGAAGGCGATATAGCCATGTTGCCCTTAGAGCTTGCCGTAGCCATAGACTCAGAAATCCTTTTAGATAGCGTTGCTCAAAGGCGTGAAAGTTATGTAGCTTTAGTCGCGGTATTTTTTACTATATTTATCATTATTATGCTGTTATATCAGCGCTATATTAATCGCAAACTGCTCGTAAACGCTTTAACAGAGCAAAATAATAAAGTGATTGAAAATTCACTCGATGCTATTTTTACGATAGATAACGATGGAAGTATTGTTCATTACAATCAAACGGCAAATGAGGCTTTTGCAAGTAGGTTAACTGATGAACACATTCACTTTACTGATCTTTTTAGCCTAGCAGATGAAGATAAAGATTGCATAGCCCAAGCCATAGAGCACGGCTCAAAAATGCCCTTTGAAGCGATATATACAGGGGAAGATGGGAATAAAGAATACTATTCAATTACGCTCACTAGTGTATTTGATGTATTTACTAAGCGTTATCAAGTAGCTGCTATTTCGCGTAATATCAGCTCTTTAAAGCATACCCAAGCACAATTACAGGGTTTAAATAATACATTAGAGTTAAAAGTATCACAGCGAACGGTTGAGCTAGAGCGAGCGATTGACCAAGCATTAGCCGCAAGCCAAGCCAAAAGTGACTTTGTAGCCAATATTTCTCATGAAATACGTACCCCAATGAACGGTGTGTTGGGCATGCTTGAAATGCTTAAAGAAGATAGCCTCACTGAGCAGCAGCAACACTATTTAAAATTAGCTAATAACAGTGCGCACTCGTTAATGAATTTAATTAACGAAATTTTAGATTTTTCTAAAATTGAAGCAGGTAAGTTAGATATTGATAATCACTCGTTTGATGTGATCTCAGTGTGCAGCGATATGATTAACTCCATTGCACTGCAAGGCCAGCGCAAAGGGCTTGAGGTGTTTTTAAATACTCAAAACGTGGTTGATAGAATGGTTATTGGCGATAGCCATCGTCTAAAACAGATTTTGATTAATTTAATCAATAATGCATTTAAATTTACACACAAAGGCGAAGTGAGCTTAACCTTAAACTCGAAATACATCACCGATAGTAAAATTTTAATGAGTTTTACTATTAAGGACACCGGGATAGGTATTGCTCCTGAAAATATCGATAAACTGTTTGATGTATTTACTCAAGAAGATTCAAGCACAACACGCCATTTTGGCGGCACGGGCTTAGGGTTATCTATATGTAAAAAACTGGCACAATTAATGGGCGGCAACATCACCGTGACGAGTGAAAAGGGCGTCGGCAGTACCTTTGTGGCTACGGTAGAGTTGCATGTAGCGCAGCAGAAAAAATTAAATACCGGCATTGAACTTTCACAGCAGGTCAATGTGGCGGCGCTTATTTCGCGCGATAACGTATTTAAAAATGTATGCGGATTATTAACTCAGACCTGTAAAATTCAGCCAAGCCATATTACAAGGCTCGACTACTTTAGTGAACACAACGAATTTGACGCCGATTTATTAATTATTGATGACGAACATCCACAGGTGAATGCGCTAATAAGCTACTGCGAAAAAGCCGATAAAAAATATGTGCTTATATTGCGAGACATGGTAGTTAATAAGCAATCTAAAAAGGTGTTTCCTGAGCATAGCCACATTTTGCACAAACCACTTACGCAAGATCAATTTACCTATAAGCTAGGCAGTATTTTTGGCGCTAATAATGAGTTTGTTTTAACCGCGCCTAAACAAGCAAACGACATAGAGCCAGAGCCTGAGTTATCGAAGTATCATGTATTATTGGTTGACGACAACATGATTAACATTGAGGTAGCAAAAGCAATTTTAAAGCGCACGGGTATAAAAATTACTTGCGCAAATGATGGCTTAGAAGCGATCTCTGCGCTTAAATTTAATCAAGAGCAACCGTTTGACTTAATTTTAATGGATTGCCAAATGCCAAACTTAGATGGCTATGATGCGACTAGCGAAATAAGAAATGCAAAAGCGGGAATTGAGTACATTAGTATCCCCATTATTGCTATGACCGCAAGCGCAATGGAAGGTGATAGAGAGCGTTGTATTACGGCCGGCATGAATGATTATATTACTAAGCCAATTAAACCTAAAACGCTCAAAAATAGGCTGTTAACGTGGTTAAATTAAGCAGAGTAAGTCAGCAGTTATGCTGCTGACTTATCAGGCTTAGTTTCATCTTGAATAGGTTTAACTAAACTCGTAACATCAGCGGTATCTAGCACTTTTTGTGTGTCTGACCAATGTAGAAGCTCTATTTTACCGCTTGGCTGCTCTACTAACGCGGTACAGCTTTCTATCCAATCACCATCATTACAATAAATTATACCATCAACCACTTTAATTTTAGGGTGATGGATATGCCCGCAAATAATACCGTCGACTTGTTGTTTTTTTGCCTCATGAATCGCGGCATCTTCAAAAGCGGCAATGGCTTCTCGGGCTTTATGTACGCGTGCTTTTATCCACGACGCAAGCGAAAAGTAATTAGCGCCACACACCTTACGAACTCGGTTAGTCCAGCGATTTAAAAACAGTAGTAAATCGTAGCCAGCATCGCCTGCAATACTAATGAGCTTGTTATAGCGCGTTGCCGAGTCAAAATCATCACCGTGTAGTAATAAAAACCGTTTATTGGCTTTGGTGGTATGGATAAACTGCTGGTGGACCTCTACACCAAATAGGGTTTGATCAATGTAGTGGCGAAATGTCTCGTCGTGGTTACCAGGTATATATATTACACGTGTACCCTTTGAGGCTTTTTGTTGAATGCAGCTAAGAACTTGATAGTGCGATGAATGCCAATAAAAATGGCGTTTCATCGACCATAAATCAACAATATCACCTACCAAATAAAGCGTATCGCATTCAATAGAGTTTAAAAAGTCTAATAAATAGTCAGCTCTACAGTCTTTATACCCTAAATGTACATCTGATATCCAAACCGCTGGATAGTGTTGTATTTTACGCTCTTGATTATTAGTCATGCCCGTTACCCATAGTGTAATAATTAAACACTGTAGATAAACCTAATGACACTTAAAAGACACTTTAGCGAAGCCTGAATGACAATTTATAAATCGGCTAAATTTAGCAAAGGTAAGTAGTAGTTAAATGACTATAGAGTCTATTTATTTAGTTCACATAAAAAAGGCCGCATGGTAAATGCGGCCTTATAATTTTTTAAGCGCGGCGTATTAGCCCTTTACAGACGCTTTAATTGTTTCAATTGCGGTGTCTAAATCAACCATTAACTTTTCACCTGTACGGCGATTTTTAAGCTCAACTTTGTTTTCATCAAGGTTACGCTCACCAATCACCAAAGTATAAGGCACACCCATTAATTCCATGTCGTTAAACATCACACCAGGGCGTTCTTTACGATCGTCAAATAAAACATCTAAGCCTGCATCTTTTAAACCCTGATATAAATTATTAGCAATATCAGGAATACGATGCGACTTATGCATATTCATCGGCACTATAGCTAAGTCGAATGGGGCAATAGATTGTGGCCAAATAATACCGTAGTTATCATTATTTTGCTCAATGGCCGCCGCTACAATGCGCGACACACCAATACCGTAACAGCCCATAGTCATTACTTGGTTTTTACCCGACTCGCTTAGAACGCCTGCTTTCATGGCTTCTGAGTACTTAGTACCCAGTTGGAAGATGTGACCAACTTCGATACCGCGTTTAATTTGTAACGTACCTTGTCCACACGGGCTAGGATCGCCTTCAACAATGTTACGAATATCTGCAACTTGATACTCTTTAACATCACGATCCCAGTTAATTCCGCTAAAGTGCTCGTCATCTTTATTAGCACCAGCCACAAAATCAGCCATTACATTTGCTGTTCTGTCTACAATAATTGGCATTGTTAGACCAACTGGGCCAAGTGAGCCTGGTTTTGCACCAATAGCGGCAACTATGTCTGCCTCTGTGGCCATTTCTAGTGGTGAGTCGACAAGTGGGTGTTTTTCGGCTTTTAATTCGTTTAACTCGTGATCGCCACGCAGTACCAGCGCAACTAAACCACGTTGTTCGTTTTCATCAGGGCTACCGTACACAATTAATGTTTTAACACCGCGGTGTGGTTTTACGCCGTAGTGTTTTTTAAGTTCACTAATTGTTTTAGCTTCAGGTGTAGGGAACGCTTTAAGCTCTTTAGCTGGCTCAGGGCGGCTCTCAGTGGGTGCTAATGCTTCTGCTTTTTCGATATTTGCTGCGTAATCGCTTGCATCACTAAAGGCAATTGCGTCTTCGCCTGATTCTGCTAGTACATGAAACTCATGCGATAGGCTACCACCAATAGAGCCTGTATCAGCAAGTACTGGGCGGTATTCTAAATTTAAGCGTTCAAAAATATTACAATACGCTTTATGCATTGTTTTGTAAGTTGCATCTAAACACGCTTCACTTAAATGAAATGAGTACGCATCTTTCATGGTAAATTCGCGAGCACGCATTACGCCAAAACGTGGGCGTCTTTCATCACGCACTTTAGTTTGTACTTGGTACAAAGTAATAGGGAGTTGTTTGTAGCTGCTGATCTCTTTGCGTACAAAATCTGTAATCACTTCTTCATGGGTCGGTCCAAGTGCAAACTCTCGGTTATGACGGTCATTAAAACGTACTAACTCAGGACCAAATTGCTCCCAACGTCCTGACTCTTGCCATAAATCGGCAGGTTGGATCACCGGCATTAGCATTTCAATGGCGCCAGCTTTATCCATTTCTTCACGAACAATATTTTCTACTTTACGAAGCACGCGTAAACCAGAGGGTAACCATGTATATAAACCCGAAGCGACGCGACGGATCATACCGGCTCTAAGCATTAATTGATGCGAAACAATTTCAGCATCTGATGGCGTTTCTTTAAGTGTTGCGAGTATATATTGACTGGTACGCATGATTTTTCCGAAATTAAGTAATATGTTCTTTTTAATAGGGCGCTAAGTTTACCAGCGCTTGCTTTTACACTAAAGCGCTAACTGCACTTTTTAGCTATTTTCTATATGTGTTACTAAGTTATGTTCGCCGTTAACCTGCCAGCGTATATTAAAATCATACAAAGTCATGCCATAGCTTTGCTCGCCTTGTTTTTGTTTTTTATAAGCAGGGCGTGGGTTTTGTTTTAATACATTAGCGATAAAGTCTTTTAGCTCAGGGTAGTGGGTTTGCTTGGCAATAAACTCTGTGACTTCAGAGCAAAACTCAACGCTCATTTGTGTTTCAGGTCGGGTATCGGCAAAGCCCGCACTGGCGTCGTGCATTGCATCTGAGTAGGGCAAATAAGGTTTGATATCAACAATCGGTGTGCCATCGAGCAAATCAATGCCCGCCAAGAGTAAACTCAATTGGCCGTTTTTATACTCCACGCCTTCAAGCTTTACAGCACTCATACCTAGAGCATTAGGCCTAAATGTAGCGCGGGTTGCAAAAACACCTTTACGTTCGTTTCCTCCTAAACGTGGTGGGCGTACCATAGCGGAGTAGCCTTTGTCGGCTGTTTCATGAAACCTAAACAATAACCAAATATGGCTAAATTCTTCAATACCTCGCACAAATTCTTCACGATTAAATTCAGCTGTAAAAATAAGCTTGGCCTTAGCCTGCGGCACTAATCGGGGCTGTCTCGGGATAGCAAATTTTTGTTTATAAGGGGATTGAATGTGGCCAATAGCCGAAATACTATAATCGCTCATAATGCTTAGATACTTAAAAAATAGTGGGGTATTCTACCTCTATTTAATATTTATAGCAGTATAGTTAGCATGTTATATTTAGACTGGTCGGTTTAATATAAGCTTTGCAGCAGTTATCTTTAAGTTTAAACATAGTCAAGTGCAGGAAGCAAAAAGGTGAGCGCACGGCTCACCTTTAAGTTTGATTTAATTTATTTTATTAAAACATGTATTGAATTGATACTGATGCTACATCCATATCTGGGTCAATTTCGTCGTCTAATTCGTAACGCTCATACTCTAAACGCATTTGAACATTGTCAGAAAACGCGTATTGAATACCTGCACCGTAAAATACATCACCGCCGTCTTGTGATGCAGAAATACTGCCTACAGGAAGCTCTTGCTCAATGTCTGCATCCCATTCAAACCAACCCCCTTTAGCGTACACAGAGAAGCTTTCAGAAAGCGGGGCCGCTAAAGTCGCTGCTAAAGATACACCATCAACTTCTGCTTTGCTGTCGATGTCACTCACTTCATCAAAGTTTTGATAAGCTAATTCAAGGCCAAAATGTTCATTAAACTGGGTACCAATGTAACCCTTGAGCATTTGTGCATCGTCATCGAATTCAGTGTCGTTTTCGCTATCCTCAAACTCAAATGAGTATTGGCCGTAACCAACACCGGTATAAATGCGTGGAGAATCAAAATCCGTAATATCAGCGTGTGCTGCAGAGTTAAAACCCAGTGTTGCTAAAGCAATTGCAGAAAGAGAAAGTGTTTTAATCATTGTATAGCTCCTTTAAAAAAATAATATATGTTTGATTTAATTCATCAAACGACAATTAAATGTTTGCAGTGAGCATGCCAAGAATAAAGATTGGTTTTAAAATAGCCATAAAAACAGTATTTTAAACGTTTTTACAGCTATTTTGTATTTTTAATAAGCAGATTGAACTTTTTAAGTTTTCTGTTTTCTAAGTTAAGGCTTGTACCTTTTACATGATCTCTGTGAATTTTACACAGTACATTAAACTTTATGCAGTAGGTTTTCTGTCTCTATCGCAATTTGTTTCATTTTAATTGCGTAGTTTTCTAATTTTATATCTTCTTCTGTTTGCGCTTTAAAACTGGGAACCTCGACCGGGTACCCAGTTTCGTCCATTGCTACAAAGCTAATAACACAGTGATTTGTTTCAACCATGTTTTGCGTTTTAGGATCGCCACAGCGTACCTGAATAAATATTTGCATACTGGTTGACCCTGTATGTGCAATTTTAGCTTCGACTTCTACAATTTGGCCTACAAGAATAGGGCGCCTAAATTTGACCCCAGCTACAGAAACAGTCACACAGTAATGGCCACTCCAACCGGCAGCGCAGGCATAGCCTGCTTGGTCAATCCACTTCATGACCACACCACCATGCACCTTCCCTCCAAAATTAACATCGGTGGGTTCTGCTAAAAAGCGAAATACAACATTTGACGACGGCATACTAATTACTCTCTTTATGAAACTTATTATGAGCATACCGCAAAAAAGGGGCCGAAGCCCCTGCAATTTAGGATAAGATTGTAATTTATATATAAAAGGTGGTTTTTTTATGCACCTTTATGCATAAAATAGTTACATGTTAGGGTAGTTTGGACCGCCAGCCCCCTCGGGGGTAACCCAGGTAATATTTTGACTGGGATCTTTTATGTCACAGGTTTTACAATGCACACAGTTTTGCGCATTGATCACAAACTGATTTTCACCTTCAATTTCTTGCACTTCGTACACACCAGCAGGGCAATAACGCTGTGCGGGTTCGTTAAACTTAACTAAATTAACGCTAATAGGAATGGCGCTATCTTTAAGTTTTAAATGACAAGGCTGTGATTCTTCATGATTAGTATTAGATAAAAAGACGCTCGAGAGTTTATCAAAGCTAAGCTTCCCATCAGGTTTTGGATAGTCAATGTCAGCGCTGTTAGCTGCATCTTTTAGCGTATCGTAATCGGGTGTATTGTCTTTAAAGGTAAAAGGCAGTGCCCCATTGAAGATGTTTTGATCAAGGGTATTGTACGCACCCCCAGCAAACTTACCTAAAGTATGCATGGCAGGGCCAAAGTTACGCGATTTGTAAAGTTCTTTATAAGCCCAAGAATTTTCAAAAGCGTTTTTGTAATCTACTAAATCAGTATTAGCTTGGCCATTTTGGAGCGCTTTAAAAATAACTTCTGCCGCAACCATGCCCGATTTCATGGCGGTATGGTTACCTTTAATTTTGGCAAAATTAAGTGTACCGGCATCGCAACCTATTAATAGACCACCCGCAAAATGCATTTTTGGCAGCGAGTGAAGGCCGCCTTTTGCAATAGCACGGGCACCGTAAGCAATGCGCTCGCCCCCTTCAAGGGTTTGCTTGAAAACAGGGTGGTGTTTCATTCGCTGAAACTCATCAAACGGACTTAAATGCGGGTTAGAATAATTTAAATCAACAATTAACCCGACAACCACTTGATTGTTATCGCAGTGATACATGAAAGAGCCGCCATTGGTATCGCCACTGAGCGGCCAACCAGTACCGTGTACTACTTTACCTTGCTCATGTTTACTTTCGTCTATTTGCCAAATTTCTTTAAAGCCTATGCCGTAGTGCTGAGGTGAAACATCTTTATCAAGCGCAAACTCGTTAATAAGTTGTTTGCCTAAATGGCCCCGACAACCCTCAGCAAATACAGTGTATTTAGCACGCAGCTCCATACCGGGCATATAGCCATCTTTTTCATTGCCGTCTTTATCAACACCCATATCGCCGGTTATAATTCCTTTAACGGTATTTTCTTCAATGATCAGCGAGTGCGCGCTAAAGCCTGGGAATATTTCAACACCTAAATTTTCAGCTTGCTCTGCAAGCCATCTACACACATTACCCATAGATACAATATAGTTGCCTTCATTATGAAATGTTTTAGGGGTTGCAAAGCGAGGGAGGCTAGTGGCTTTTTCGCTATTATTAAACCAGTAAATATCATCATGTGTTACCTGTGTAGTGACAGGAGCCCCCAGTTCTTGCCAATTAGGCAAAAGTTCATCTAAGGCTTTGGTTTCAAATACGGCACCAGAGAGAATATGTGCACCAACTTCGGAGCCTTTCTCTACCACACAAATCGTTTGTTCTTGTTGTTCTTGTTGTTCTTCTTGTGCTAGTTGTGCGAGCTTGATGGCACTAGCAAGGCCAGCTGGGCCCGCGCCTACAATAACTACATCAAATTCCATGGTTTCACGTTCGACCATAATAACCTCTTTTTTCAATGACGGGCTTAGCTAAATTAGATAAGCAATGCAGCCTTTTTAATACTTGCACATTAAATGTTACAGGCTGTGAATACTTTAAGGTTATTTTAGGTTGACGTTTACGTCAACAGGAAGTAGTCTGAATTCATAAAAATAAATAGGTTGACGTACACGTTAGCTTGTAGGTTTAAATTTAGATGGAGTTCCTATGAAAGTTCTCGTTCCAATAAAAAGAGTGATCGATTACAACGTTAAAGCACGCGTAAAGGCTGATAACAGTGACGTTGACTTAGCTAATGTGAAAATGGCAATGAATCCATTTTGTGAAATAGCAATAGAAGAAGCGATTCGATTAAAAGAAGCGGGTACAGCAACCGAGGTTATCGCAGTAACAATTGGAGCGAAAGCAGCGCAAGAGCAGTTACGCACAGCGCTTGCTCTCGGTGCAGATAAAGCAATTCACATCGAAACTGATGAAAAACTAGAATCGCTGCACATTGCTAAATTATTAGCTAAGTTGGTTGAACAAGAAGCCCCTGAACTGGTTATTTTAGGCAAGCAATCTATTGACTCCGACAACAACCAAACAGGCCAAATGCTAGCGGCTTTAACCAAGCGCGGCCAAGGTACATTTGCCTCTAAAGTGGATATAAACGGCAATACAGTTAATGTAACCCGTGAAGTAGATGGTGGCCTACAAACTGTTGCACTTAAATTACCTGCTATTGTAACTACCGATTTACGCTTAAACGAACCACGCTATGCATCGCTACCTAATATAATGAAAGCAAAGCGCAAACCACTTGATGTAATAGCAGCAGAGTCGTTAGGTGTAGATTTAGCACCACGCGTACAGTTAGTAAAAGTAGAAGAGCCTGCTAAGCGCAGTGGCGGCATTATTGTTGAAGATGTAGCTCAGCTTGTAGAAAAACTTAAAACAGAGGCAAAGGTGATTTAAATGAAAACACTTGTAATTGCAGAGCACGATAACGGTGCACTAAAACCAGAAACCTCAAAAACAATTAATGCAGCAACTAAATTAGGTTTTGATATAGATGTATTAGTAGCAGGTTTAAACATAGAAGCATTGAGCGCACAGGTTGCTTCTATTGAGGGCGTTTCGAGTGTACTGAGTGCTGATAGCCCCCTTTACCAGCATCAGTTAGCTGAAAACATGGCGGAGCTCGTTCTTAGTATTGCCGATGATTATTCGCATATTGTTGCAAGCGCAACCACCACAGGTAAAAACTTTATGCCGCGCGTTGCAGCTCTTTTAGATGTAGCGCAAGTGAGTGAAATAATAGATGTAATAGATAGTGATACATTTAAACGACCTATTTACGCCGGTAATGCAGTCGCTACGGTAAAATCACTTGATAGTAAAAAAGTAATTACTGTTCGTGCAAGTAGTTTTGATTTACAAAGTGAGCAGTCAGCGGTCAGTGTTAGTGCATTAGATACGCTCACAGATGCACAGTTGAGTGACTTTGTAAATAATGAGCAAACTGAATCTGAGCGCCCTGAGCTAACTGCAGCAGAAGTGGTTATTTCTGGTGGTCGTGGTATGCAAAACGGTGAAAATTTCGCATTATTAAACGGTATTGCTGACAAGCTGGGCGCTGCGATTGGTGCGTCTCGTGCTGCCGTTGATGCAGGCTTTGTACCTAACGACATGCAAGTAGGGCAAACCGGTAAAATAGTGGCCCCTAATCTATATATTGCCGTGGGCATAAGTGGTGCTATTCAGCATTTAGCAGGTATGAAAGACTCAAAAGTTATTGTAGCGATCAATAAAGACCCAGACGCACCTATATTTCAGGTGGCAGATTACGGCTTGGTGGCTGATTTATTTGAGGTATTACCGCAGCTTGAAAGCGCGCTATAAACATATTCTGGTTGTAAAGCCGCGGTGAACTTAGGTTTCTGCGGCTTTTTTATTCAGCCTCAACTAAAGAATAATGATGTGCTGACAAAGTATTTAAAACACGCTTGTCTTTTAATAAATTGAGCAACAATTCAGTTTGTTTTACAGAGCGGCTCGATTGGCTATTTACCAGTAAAATAAGAGGGCGAACAAACATATATTCACCATTTTTAATAGTTTCATCTGAAACGTGAACACCATCGATACCAAGTAAATTTATTTTATTTATTTTTTTAGAGCCAAGCAGCTGCGAGACAGCACCGTAAGAGTCAAAAGCAATGGCATTGGGCATGCGTTGTACTATGCCAAGGGCTTGATTAAATTCGTCATACATTTGTACTTCCATTTTAGGAAATAACCCTCGGTTACCTGCAGATTTTAGCTTAATGGTATTACCATTAGGAACACGCATAAAAGTCAGGTTTAAAAACTCTAATAAAATATCAAATGTGCCATGGTTATAGGCCTTACTAAACAGAAGAATTTTATTATCTCTTTGTGTCTCTGGTTTATAATTTGGGTTAACCTCTTGCCATGTTTTATATTTGCCCGAATAAATGTCGCTGAGTTGCTCTACGCTTAGCGAATCAATGTTATTTTTTTTGTTAGTAAAAAACACTAGCGCGTCTTGCGCAATAACAATTTGGCGAATGTGAGGGTATTGCTCTTGCTCTGTATTGGTTAAATAACGCGAAGAGGTGCCTATATCTATAATGTTTTGTGCTATGGCTTTAATACCTTTAGTGCTACCCATAGAGCGGATTTGCATAGCCGTATTTGTTTGCTTTTCATAGTTTGGCTTTAAAATATGTAAAAGGTGTGAGACAGATGAAGAACCACCTATAAGTAAAGGCTTGTGATCGGGGGTAATATTAGAAACGGATGTTGCTATGTTAGAGGATGAAAGCAGTACGGTGGCTGCCAAAATAAGGTTTTTTATCATGCTGTTAGCCTAATAACGAATGTGTTATGAAAACTATAGCTGAAAATTTATAAATCTCTAATTTATAAACAAAACGTTTAATGCAATCAGTAAAGTCCAACAGGCATTAAAAAGCCAGCAACTAAGCTGGCTTTTAATATCAACTAGGATGATTAGTACGTTGCGCTACCTTTAGTACGAGGGAAGGCAATCACATCACGTACGTTGCCCATACCTGTAACATAAGCAACTAGGCGTTCAAAACCTAAACCAAAGCCAGAGTGTGGTACGCTACCGTATTTACGTAAATCGCGGTACCAGCTGTAATCTTCTTTGTTTAAGCCCATCTCATCTAAACGTGCGTCAAGCACATCAAGGCGCTCTTCACGCTGTGAACCACCAATAATTTCACCAATGCCTGGTGCTACAACGTCCATAGCGGCAACGGTTTTACCGTCTTCGTTTTGGCGCATGTAAAACGCTTTAATATCGCGCGGGTAGTTTTTAATAACAACCGGTGCTTTAAAGTGCTCTTCTGCTAAGTAGCGCTCGTGCTCAGACTGTAAATCTACACCCCATTCAACGGCATACTCAAACTTTTTACCACATGATTTAAGTATTTCTACGGCGTCAGTGTAATCAACTTGGGCGAAGTCTTTTTCTACAAACTCTTCTAAACGGCTAATGGCTGTTTTTTCGACACGCTGTGCAAAAAATTCCATATCATCACGGCGCTCTTCAAGTACCGCTTTAAATACATACTTAAGCATGTTTTCAGCAAGTTTTGCAATATCTTCTAAATCAGCAAATGCTACTTCAGGTTCAACCATCCAGAACTCGGCTAAGTGACGAGATGTATTTGAGTTTTCTGCACGGAATGTTGGGCCAAAGGTGTAAATTTTTGACATAGCCGATGCGTATGTTTCGCCATTTAACTGGCCAGATACCGTTAAAAACGCTTCTTTACCAAAAAAGTCTTCGCTGTAATCAACGTCGCCTTTGTCAGTGCGTGGTAAGTTTTGCATATCAAGTGTTGATACGCGGAACATTTCACCTGCGCCTTCACAGTCACTGGCTGTGATAATTGGCGTGCTGATCCAGTAAAAGCCTTGCTCATGGTAAAAACGGTGAATAGCTTGTGCTAAACAGTTACGTACACGTGTTACCGCACCAATCATGTTAGTGCGCGGGCGAAGGTGAGCGTGCTCACGTAAATACTCAATGCTGTGGCGTTTAGCCGACATAGGGTATGAGTCAGGGTTTTCAACCCAGCCTAATACAGTCACTGAGTTAGCCTGTATTTCAAAAGACTGACCTTTACCAGCAGATTGCACTAACACACCAGTAACCGATACAGAACAACCGGCCGTTAAGCTAGTAACTTCATCATAATTATTTAGTGAATTAGGAACTACCGCTTGAATAGGATCAAAACACGAACCGTCATGAACGGCTAAAAATGATATTCCTGCTTTTGAATCGCGGCGTGTACGGATCCAGCCTTTTACTGTTACTTGGCTGTCTACCGCAACATTGCCTTTTAATAGCTCTGAAATCGCTAAATGGCTCATTTTCACTCCAATGATATAAGTTGCCTAACTGTATAATATTAACTGAACAACGCTATGATTAAATTTAGCGCGTTGAACTTGAACCGTGTATCTTACCTAGTTAAATAAAATAAAAAAACTATTGTGAGCAACTCTTTAAAAGTTTTTATGCGCGTGGGTTACTTTTAAAGCGTTTTTTGCTTTAAATTACCACTATTATCATTTGGTGCTCTGAAATTTAGCGATTTTATGGCATTATTAAAGTATTCGTACAAACGTTTACCATTAGCTAAAAAATGGATGCTATGAAACAAGTTTTTATTTTAAGAGGGCTACCAGGCAGTGGTAAGTCTTACTATGCACAAACCCTAGCCGATGAGCTAGGTGGAGTAGACTCAAGCCAGTATTTAATTTGCTCAACTGATGACTACTTTGTTAATGAACAAGGCGAGTATCACTTTGATAAGTTCAAACTACCGCAATATCATAATTTAAATTTAGCGCGCTTTATAAATGCTTTAGCGCAAAATATACCGCTTGTAATTGTTGATAACACCAATATTAAAAAGTGGGAGTTTATTGCGTACTCTCAAGCAGCGCATGCACTTGGCTATCAAGTAAAAGAAGTTATTGTAGGTGAGGTAAAAGACAAATCAATGCAGCATTTATACGCTAAGCGTAACACGCACAACGTGCCTTTAAAAACCATTAGTAAAATGGCGTACATGTTTGAGTGGTAGCTTGTAGGTACTTATAAAAATATTTAAAGAGCAGTAAATTTACTGCTCTTAATCACCACTGAGCTTTATATTATTGCTTTTTATACACAGCCAACGGGTGAGTCGTCACAATAGATACATGAACGCTGTCGCCTGGGTTGACCACCACTTCATGGCTTACACGGCTAGTTACGAGTGTGTCGCAGTTTAATTTTACGGCGCACAGGCGGCTGCCTCCTTCAAAGCGTACCCAAACAACTTCACCGTTAGGTTGATCTAAGTTTTGAATAAGCTGCACATCATCAGGGCGAAGCAACACATCAACCTCGCCACTGTCGCAGTCTATACCTTGCCCAGGTGCTACACCAATACTGGTTGAGGCTTGGCCGTTACTAAACTGCCCAGCTATAAAGCTTGCTTCACCTAAAAAACGCGCTACAAAACGGTTGTTTGGCATGCTAAAGCAATGTTCAGGGCTATCAAGCTGTTGTATTTTCCCGTTTTGCAATACACCGATACGATCACCCACCGAAAGTGCTTCCTCTTGGTCGTGTGTTACCCATACGGCAGGCACACCGGCTTCTTTTAGGGCGTTTCTAATATCCCAGCGCAGCATATCTTTTAATGCGGCATCAAGGTTAGAAAGTGGTTCATCTAACAGCACAAAATCAGGCTGGTGGGCAAGGGTGCGGGCAAGGGCTACACGTTGCTTTTGTCCACCTGATAGGGTGGCAGGTTTTTTTGCTCTAAACTCATTTAGACCAAGCAGTTTAATCCAATGATCAGCTATGGCGGTATCTTTTAATCTAAAACATATGTTTTGCTCAACCGTTAAGTGAGGGAACAATGCAAAGTCTTGAAATACCATACCCACACTGCGCTTTTCTGGGGGCACATTACGTTTTGGCGTTGCACGCCACTTGCCTACGTTTATCTCGCCTTCACTAATGGGAATAAGCCCAGCAAGCGCTTGTAAAATTGTGCTTTTTCCACAGCCTGTAGGGCCAACAAGCATGAGAATTTCATTGTCACCTAACGATATATTTAAATCGCTAACTACGCGGTTACTGCCATAATCTATAGACAACTGGCTTACAGATAGCATTTGTTTTAAATCCTCAATGTTCGAGTTGGTTACGTTTTTCGCCAGACATCATAATAGCTAAGCCACAGGCAGAAATCACCACTAACAATAAGCCCGGAATGGCCGCACGGCCAAAATAACCGGCTTCGTATACGCGCCATAAATAGGTTGAAAGCGTTTCAAACCCCGTTGGGCCAAGTAATAGTGTAGCTTCAAGCTCGCGCATTGATTCTAAAAATACCAATGCAGCACCGGCAATAATACCACGCATTGTGAGCGGCAGGGTAATGCGAGTAAAGGCTTCACGCGGGCTTGCGCCTAATACGCGTGCCGACTTTATTAAGCTTTGATCTAAATGCTCTGTGCTGGTACGAATAGAGCCTACGGCAAGGGGTAAAAATCGAAGCATATAAGCAATAATCAGAAGCGCTAACGTCTGATATAAAAACGGGAGCTGTAAGCCACCATAAACTAACGCTGTGCCCATTACAATGCCAGGAATACCAAAGCCAAAGTAAGTCACGCGTTCCATTATTCTACCGGCTTTTCCACTTAATGCGGCATGCGCCACAGGAATAGCCACAATAACTGCAACTATGGCCGCAATAGCTGAGGCATAGGCAGAGTTCCACGCTATGTTAAAGTCAAAATTACTGTAGCCATCGCGGGCAAGCCAAACAAAAAATATCGCCAGCGGTAAACCAATAGCAAGTAATAAAATTGGGCCAAAGGTAGCAATCATAGCTGTTATTTGCCATTTAGTTGGAAATAATACCAGTGGGCGTCCGTGGCGCTCACTCGCTGTTTTAATTTGTGATTCCATTAACAATAAAAAGCCAACAATGACCATTAATTGTAAGGAGAGCATAGCCGCACGACCTAATTCAAACGCGTTGTATTCAACGTAAATTACCCGGGTAAAGGTGTCTAGGCGCATCATGGCGGGCGTGCCAAAATCAGAAAGTGTATACAGTGCTACTAATAATGAACCTGCTGCTATACCGTTTATTACACGAGGTAAAATCACTTTAAATATACTTTGTGTCATCGACATACCTAAAGTACGTGCTGCATTAACCATACTGGCATCTAAACTCAGCAGGGATGAGCGCGTCGTCATCATCACAAAAGGAAAGGTATACAAAGTCATCACAATAGCAGCGCCACTTAAACCGTACATAGGTGGGGTTTTAAAGCCGAGCAGGTTATTTATTTCACCACCGGGGCCAAATGCGGCATATAAGGTAAACGCGCCAATATAACTTGGTATGGCCAAAGGTGCGGCAAAAATCACCAGCCATATTTTTTTGAATGGCAAATGCACATAAGCGCTTATAAAGGCTAGGGGCACCCCGATAAGAATTGAGCCTAATACAGTTAAACCCATTAACGATAATGTATTGCCTAAAATCGTTAAATTATGACTATCAAAAAAGGTACTGGTGTCGCTAGCAAGGGTAATTAAAATATAAACAGGGGTAAGCGTAATGAGCGCTGCAAGCAGCGCCATTGGGTAAGAAGCAGGTAGTCGCATTATAAAACGCCGTTGTTGCGCATTAAATCTATGGTTGGGCGTAAATCCGCAAGTTGCGTTAAATCAACTTTTGGTGGAGAAATGTCGCTGAGTGACGGTAAACCTTGCGGTTGCTTAATGCCATTAACAAGCGGTATTTCGTAAGCTTCGCGGGCTAAATAACCTTGTACTTCTTCACTTAATAAGTAACGCATAAAGTTAGTTGCGAGCGGGTCATCATTAAGTGTAAGTATACCAGAGGCATTAACTAAACAGCCTGCATCTTGCTCGGTAAAAGCAAGGTCTAATTTAGCGTCAGGTTTACCTGATTTAAGACGTAACGTGTAGTAATGATTAGCAAAACCAATATCTACTTCACCGCGTTCTACTGCCATAACCACACCGAGTTCACCGGCGTATGTTTTAGCACGTTTTTTAACTTTTTTAAGCCACTTAGCGGTTTTGTCATCGCCTTCTAAAATTCGCATAGCTGTTACAAACGATTGAAACGATGCATAAGCAGGTGCCCAACCAATGGATAAATCGCTATCGGCAATCTCCATAATGCTGGTTGGGATTTGATCTTTAGTTAAACGCGACGTGTTATACGGTAGTGTACGGATACGGCCAGTGACAGGTGCCCATTGCTCGTACCTAAACTGCGGTTGTAACTGTGCGGATAAATCGTTAGGTAGAGGTTTCGCCAGACCAGCATCGGTAACCAGGCCAATAGCACCTGAGTCTACCGCCCAAAATAAATCGGCGCGTCTAACACCTGCTTTTGCTTCTGCAACAATGGTATTTGCAAGCGCAGCTGTAGGACCGCGGCGAATCGCTAAATTAAAATCAGGGTTTTTCTTTTGAATCGCTTGTAATACATTTTCGTACAAACCACCTTCACCACGGCCTAAGTATAAGGTTAAATCACCTTTAAGCTTTGGTAAATTATCAACAGACACTGGGTTTGCTATATCGGCAGCTAGCGCGCGAGAAAGGGGCACTGGCAATGTGCCAACAACCCCTAACGCAGCTAGGCCTTGTATAAAGGTCCTACGCTTCACTTAAAAAACATCCTTACGCGACTCTTCTGCTTTTTTAATTAGCGTTTTAGCGCGGTCTAATTTAGTGTGCATATCACTTACCACATCACGTACTTCATCTACGCTTTTAGCGCTTTTGATTGTTTGCGGTAGTGTTACGTTAAAATCTTTTTCCAGTACTTCTACTAATTTTGCATCTTGTTCAATAAGTGTACCTTCAACGCCTTCGAAAAGGTGCAGGTAAGTGTCATGAACAATTTCAGTGCCTTCATCGTTTAAGCGCTCTGCAAATTTAGCAACAACACGGTCAAGTTTGTGCTTGATTTCGTCAATCGTGGCACTTTGAGTCATGCCTTCTGTTGCTGTGGCTTTAACGGTATCAAGTAAGCCTTTTTGCTGGAATTTTGCCGCAAGCTTAACAGCACCAAGACCTTGCCACAAGGCTATGTTCATTGCTTTTTGCTGTTTGCGCACTTCTTGGGCAGGTTTGTTATTATCAATGGCCATTTTTACGCCATAAATACCTTGCCAAATAGAGGCATAAACAGGCACGTAATTAGTTTCAATCGCACTATGAAACTTTACTGACTCCCAGTATTCAATTAAGTCATCACTCTTAACTGCTTTAGCGCCGCTTTTGCTGTAGTTGCTTACCATAGTGTCTACTTTGCCAACCATCCATTCAACTTCTTCTGAATAGTCTTTAAGGTTTTCTTGTAAGTGGTTTACATGCTCACCAATTGGGCCATTTGCCAGTGCCGGTTGTGTTACAAAAGCAGAAGCAAGTAATAAGCTTGCACCTAATGTTTTTACAGATTTAGAAAGGTGTTTCATAAGTAGAGAGTCCGAAGGGTAATTGTAAATGATAGACATTATCATATCCGTAATGTTTACTAAAATCAATATATCAAATCCACCTAAATAAAGCATAAAACTTGTTATAAATTAGGTAATAACAAGTAAATAGTAAGTATGCGAATTTTGTATAGAAATGTATTTTAGCGGTAATGTTTACCTTCAATTGCATCATAAATTGCATTGCACAAGGTTTTAATGCTTTTTGCGTCACTTATATACGGTGGCATCAGGTAAATAAGTTTACCAAACGGGCGTATCCATACACCTTGCTCTACAAAAAAGTGTTGTATTTTAGCAACATCAACGCTGCCAGCCTCCTCTGTAAGCTCTACTACACCAATGGCGCCTAAAGTACGAACATCAGCTACCGCTTCAAGTTCAGTGCATTTATTAAGTTGTTGTAGTTGAGTATTTAGGTCGCTAATTCGTTTTTCCCAATCTTGCTGTAATAGTAAATCTATACTGGCGCAAGCGACTGCACAGGCTAGCGGGTTGCCCATAAATGTAGGCCCGTGCATCAAAACACCAGCTTCGCCTTCACTAATGCCCGTGGCTATGTTGTCACTGGTAAGTGTGGCTGAAAGCGTCATAGAGCCACCAGTAAGTGCCTTACCTATACATAAAATGTCGGGCTCAATGCCTGCATGCTCTACGGCAAATAACTTACCTGTGCGGCCAAAGCCTGTGGCAATTTCATCGCAGATTAAAAGTACATTATATTGGCTGCAAAGTTTGCGAACGCAGGCAAGGTATTCGGGGTGATAAAAGTTCATACCACCAGCATTTTGAACTATAGGCTCAATAATAAAAGCGGCTACCTCATGGTGGTGTGTTTTAAAGTAGTGCTCAAGTGTTTGGGCCTCTGCTTGATTAAATTCACTACCAAATTTACTTACAGGGGCGGGTACAAATACATGCTCGGGTAAAAACCCCTTATATAAACTGTGCATAGAATTAACCGGATCGCACACACTCATAGCGGCAAAGGTATCACCGTGGTAACCCTTGTAGGGGGTCATTAACTTTTGCTTAGTGTTAATCCCTTGGCTTAACCAATACTGCAATGCCATTTTTATGGCCACTTCGACACTTACTGAGCCGCTATCGGCTAAAAAAACTTTAGTTAAACTTTTAGGTGTTATAGCAACTAACTTTTTACACAACTCAATTGCACTTTTATGAGTTATCCCGCCAAACATAACATGGCTCATGTTATTAATTTGCTCAATCATGGCATTATTTAAAACGGGGTGGTTATAACCATGAATGGCGCTCCACCAAGAAGCCATGCCATCAATGAGTTGCTCGCCCGTCTCTAGGTGAATTAAATTATGGTTAGCGTGGGTAACAGGGTAAACCGGAATAGGTTGTGTCATCGATGTGTAAGGATGCCAGATGTGGTCGCGATCAAAATTAAGGTCGATCGTATATTTATTGCTCATATGTAAACTTTGCTAAGGTGGGTTTCGTTGACAATGGTACTTCAAGACGTAGACTTAGCCAACATCACCACTGAGAAAAATAAGAGAAGACTATGGAACATGCACCTGTTCGTCACGATTGGAGCCACGCAGAAGTAAAAGCATTATTTGAAATGCCATTTAACGATTTACTGTTTAAGGCAGCGTCGGTTCATCGTGCTAATTTTAATCCTAACGAAGTACAAATATCTACTTTACTATCAATTAAAACAGGGGCTTGCCCAGAGGATTGTAAATATTGCCCGCAATCGGGGCATTATAAAACCGACTTAGAACGTGAGCGTTTGCTCGAAGTTGAAAAAGTCGTAGAGCAAGCACGCCTTGCAAAACAAAAAGGCGCGACTCGTTTTTGTATGGGAGCTGCGTGGTCAGATCCAAAAGACAGAGACATGCCTTATATTTCTAAAATGGTAAAAGAAGTAAAAGAGCTGGGCCTTGAAACCTGTATGACCCTTGGTAAACTCACTAACGAAAAAGCTCATGAACTAAGTAATGCCGGGCTTGATTATTACAACCACAACCTAGACACGTCGCCGGAATATTACGAGCAAATTATATCTACGCGTACCTTTGAAGACAGATTAAACACCCTAGATCACGTGCGTGATGCGGGCATGAAAGTGTGCTCTGGCGGTATTGTAGGCATGGGCGAGCAACCAGCAGACCGTTATGGTTTGCTAATGCAGCTGGCAAATTTGCCACAACAACCCGAAAGCGTACCCATTAATATGCTGGTAAAAGTAAAAGGCACCCCCCTTGAAAATGTAGACGATTTAGATCACTTTGAATTTATTCGTACCATTGCAACTGCACGCATAATGATGCCACATAGTTACGTGCGTTTATCGGCCGGGCGCAGTGCCATGAACGAGCAAATGCAATCTATGTGTTTTTTTGCAGGGGCTAACTCAATATTTTATGGTGATAAATTACTTACAACCGAAAATCCAGAGGCTGATGCCGACATGCAACTCATTAAAAAATTAGGCATGAACCCAGAACAACACCAAGATTACTCAGACGAAGCCGTTGCTGCCTCGCTTTCATCGCAAGTGGCCGACAAAGCAACGTCAGAATTGTTTTACGAAGCTTAAGTTTACCCTTTATGCCATTTGAATTTATAAATACGCATATTCAAGCGCGCCAGCAAAATGCATTATTACGCAAACGCCATGTGGTGCAACGCGCTACAGCACGTACCATTACAGTAAATAACGAAACTTACCTTAATTTTGCCAGTAATGATTACCTAGGCTTTGGTGATTGCAGTATAAAGTTTGAGCAAAACAACCTACTTGGTAGCCACAGCTCTCCCTTAGTTACTGGTTATCAGGCGCAGCAACATGAGTTAGAGCAATACCTATGTAGCGCGCTTGGCTACGAAGCTGGCATGGTGTTTAACTCGGGGTTTAGTGCAAATAGCAGTGTAATTAAAGCGCTGTTTAGTGATAAAAGTGCTGCACAAAACAGTGCAATTTTTCAAGATAAGCTAAACCACGCCAGTTTAATTGATGGTGCAATGCACTCAAATGCCGCACTAGTGCGCTTTAATCATAACGATTTAAAGCACTTACGTTCGCGGCTCGAAAAATCAAAAGCACACAATAAGCTGATTATTAGCGAAGGGGTGTTTTCGATGGATGGCGACACCGCCCCTATAAAAGAGTTGCTTGCTTTAGCTAAAGAGCACAATGCTTGGCTTATGATTGACGATGCACATGGTTTTGGCGCATTAGGTAAAACCGGTTTAGGTAGCTGCGAGGTTTTGTTAAATGAAGGCTTGGCACTTCCCGATATACTCATTATTACCTTTGGAAAAGCAGTCGCAAGTAGCGGGGCCTGTGTACTTTCAAATAACCAATTAATTAATTACATGCTGCAGTTTAATCGCGACTACACCTATTCAACGGCTATGTCGCCACTTATGGCAGCACTTACGCTTACGCGCTTGCAAGCCATAAAGCGCGCAGATAATAAACGCGAGCAGCTTAGTAGTAACATTGCTTTTTTTAAGCAGCTTTGTAAACACCACGCTATCGCTGTAATGGAGTCAGACACTGCTATTCAGCCCATTGTACTTGGCTGCGCCGAGCAAACCTTGCACGCAGCGCAAAAGCTTAAACAGCAGGGTATTTGGTTAACTGCTATTCGCCCACCTACTGTTGCGCATAATACCGCGCGGTTACGTGTTACTTTAACTGCAGCGCATACCCGTGCAGATATAACCACACTTGTTGAGCACTTAAAAGGCGCAATAGCATGATTGCGCAGGCCTTAACTGATAACCACAGAGCGCAAACTGTAAATAAAAAGCCGGCGCTTTCTGCTATAAATGCTGAGCAAGTTCGCCCTAATTCAGCCCTTAAAAAGGGGGCAAGTAATAAGTTTTCTAAAGCCGCTGAGCAATACAACAGCCATGCAAATGTACAAAAACAGGCAGCCAGCGATTTATTTAAATTAATAAAGACCCAGCCACACAACCAAAATAAATTATGTGTTGATTTAGGAGCTGGCCCACTGGTTAATACTTCACAGCTAAGCAAACAATATGGCCAAGTAATCGCCATAGATTTAAGCTTAAACATGCTTAAAAGTTCGCTATTAACCACTGCGAAAATTTGCGCCGATATGGATAACTTGCCGCTTCAAGCCAACAGTATTGACGTTGTATTTAGTAACTTTGCAGTGCAATGGTCGGCCAATTTTGAAAAATTAATGCAGGCGCTTTATAAAAGCTTAAAGCCAGGCGGGCAGGCTTATATAAGCACTGTGGCACACGGCTCACTTAACGAAATACAAACTGCGTTTGCAGCGCTTGATAACCGCAGCCACATTAATACTTTTAATACGCACGCTTATATAAACCAATCGGTTCAAAATGCAGGATTTGTAATTAAGAGCTCGCAAAAAGTGGTTTATACCGATAGCTATTCGAGCCCTTTAAAAGCTATCAAATCTATTAAAGCAATTGGCGCTACAACACAAAACCATGCCACTGCACGCCAAGGCTTATTAACCAAATCGTCACTGCAACAGGTATGTAATGCGTATCCGCTAGTAAACAATCACGCGTGTGTCTCTTATCATGTGGTATTGTTATCATTACAAAAAAGACTTAAATAGCTTAAATTAAAATAGATCAAGGCAGTAAAATGAACGAATTTTTTATTACCGGCACTGACACCGACGCCGGAAAAACCCACGTTACTAGCTTACTATTAAAGCTGCTCGCACAGCATAAAAAAAAGGCTATTGGGTTTAAGCCACTCTCAGCAGGGTGCGAAATGGCGTTTGATCAGCTAGTAAATGCTGATGCACTTATGCTTATGGAAAGCGCTACAGTCAGTGCTAAGTACGATGTAATAAACCCGTTTGCATTTGCCCCGCCCATTGCGCCGCACATAGCTGCAGAGCAAGTAAACCAAACTATTACCCTAGATAAACTAAGTGCAGCATACACAACACTTAAACAACAAGGTGCCGATTACCACTTAACCGAAGGCGCGGGTGGCTGGGCACTGCCAATAAATAACACCGATTATTTATACGATTGGGTTAAAGCCGAGAAACTGCCAGTTATTTTAGTGGTAGGCATGAAACTAGGCTGCTTAAACCATGCTTTACTTACCGCTGCCCATATGCAAAGTTTAGGCATAAACTGTGTAGGCTGGATTGCCAACCAAGTAGACCCAAATATGGATGAATACCAAGCTAACCTTGATTCATTAAAAGCACGCTTGCCATTTCCTATTTTAGCGATTAGCCCTTACAGCGAGCAAACCCCTAAACTGCAAATATACAAAACCTTACTTAATACCTTAGCAATAAACAGCTAAGAGATGCTGCTTTGTATTTAATTACAAATATACAAAGCAGTTTTTATATTAAATACATGAGCTTATTAATTGTATTTACGCCTTGAATTTACCTACTTTAGTACACATATTAAAGGTTACAGCTTTTGTTACTAAGGAAATAACCCGCTACATGACGCACCCATATATTAAACGCTATGCTCAAAACACACAGGTAACAGGTGAACCTAAGGTAAAACCAAGTACTCAGCCTAAAACCCGTGTGGGCATTTTAGGTGGCGGCACAGCAGGGGCAACAATAGCTATACGTTTGGCTGCGCTTGGCATTCAAACCACTATTTTTGAACAAAAAAAGTCGCTTATCGATGGCCCACCTATGTGCCATTTACATGCCGGTGGTAATTTATACCGCGAAATACCGGATGAAGACTGCATAGATTTACTCAAGCAGTGCATTGATATTGTGCGGCTATACCCACACACCATAGACGTACGCCCAACGGTATTTGCTGTACCAACGCGCGATAGCGATTCACCCGACGACTTACTGCCACGCCTGGATAAATTAACTCAGGCTTACGCTCAATTAGTTGAGCAAGACCCAAACAACCAAGTACTTGGTGAGCCCGACAGTTACTACCAGCTATATAGTTATGAGCAAATGAGAGCGCTGAGTAACAAAGAGCAGGTTGCTGAGCCTAAAACGCTTAATGAGTGGATGATCCCCGTAGCTAAGCATCTCGATTTAAATAAAGTGAAATACCCGCTTATTGTGGTACAAGAGTATGGATGGAATATATTTAGGCTATCGGCCAGCGCCCAACTAGCCCTTGCTCAATATGAGCATGCTAACGTACTTACCGGTACAACCGTAAAGCGGGTCACACCTGTTGAGCAAAGTGACACTAATAACCTATCGCCTCGCTGGAAAATTGACTATCAAAGCAACCAAAGTAATACCTCGCAAACAGTTGAGGTAGATTACTTGATTAATGCCTGTGGCTTTCAAACAGGGATAGTTGATGACATGGTTGGGGTTGAGGCCAAGCGAATGGTTGAATTTAAAGCCTCTTACATTACGCATTGGCAAGGTGCAGGCGGGCAAATACCCGAAATTATTATTTATGGTAACCGAGGCACCCCCGAGGGCATGGCGCAGCTAACCCCGTATCCTAATGGGTTTTATCAAATTCATGGTATGACCAACTCAATTACTTTGTTTAACGATGGCCTCGCCGATACAACCAAGCACAGTGCGCAGCCACAATTGCCAGCTAAATACCTAAATTATATAGACGAGGGGTGGGATCAACAGGTACTCAAAGCCCGGAGTCAAAAAGCGATTGATTATGTAGCCGAGTTTGTACCGGCCTTTAAAAATGCCAACACGCAAAATAATGCTTTGTTTGGTGGCCAACAGATCCCAGGAGAAGACGACACATTACGTGTTGCAGATGTAAGTTTATATTCGAATATTAGCTACGCACGCGCCGAAAATGTAAAAGCGTCATCCACTTTAATTGCTGCCGACGAAATAGTAGCCGAATTTACAAAACGAGGCTTACTAGCCGATGATGAACACATTAATGATCACCGTACTCATCACCAGTGGACTTATCTTGCCAAGCACAATCATGCAGATATAACCAAGGTGGCACAATTACTCGCTAAAGAACGTGGTTTTCCTGTTGATATGGCAACGGTAAATAATTGTATTAAAAGTAACGGAAAACCCTGCAACTAGTTGTTTTAAGCGCGCAACTAGATTTAAAAAACCTTGTTACGCCACGCTTTATTGCCTTTTTAAACACCACTGAAAAATTTATTAATAAACTCATAAATAACCCTTGCGTTATGACATAGTTTGTCACAGAATAGCCTCAACGCTCTGACATAGTGTGTCAAAGCGTAATGATTGCTTTAACCTAATTGAATTTTATGTTCGGTGATCAAACCTATTTTTGTGAGGACAATATGAAACGTATATTTTTGTTTTTATTAACTAACCTAGCGGTTATGTTGGTATTAGGTGTAGTGCTTTCAATAATAATGAGCGCGCTGGGTTTAAGCCATCGTAGCCTTGGCGGAATATTACTTATAGCCTCTGTATTTGGCTTTGGTGGCTCGTTTATTTCGTTATTTATGTCTAAGTGGATTGCTAAAAAATCAACAGGCGCACAGGTAATTACTCAACCGCGCAACGAAACCGAGCACTGGCTTGTACAAACTGTATCAGCACAAGCGCAAAAAGCAGGTATAACCTTGCCAGAAGTGGCAATTTACGACAGCCCAGAAATAAACGCCTTTGCAACTGGCCCAAGCAAAAACAACTCGCTGGTGGCGGTAAGCACAGGTTTATTACATAACATGAATCAAGACCAAGCCGAAGCCGTACTTGCCCACGAAGTATCGCACGTGGCTAATGGCGACATGGTAACGCTTACACTAATACAAGGTGTGGTAAATACCTTTGTTATATTTGCCGCAAAAGTATTGGCGGGCATAGTTGATAACTTCTTAAATGGCGATGAAGAAGAGGGCGGTAGCAGCTGGTCTTACTTTTTATTCGACATGTTATTCCAAGTGGTATTTGGTGTGCTTGCAAGCATAGTCGTTGCAAGTTATAGCCGTAAGCGTGAATTTGCAGCCGACAGTGGCGCAGCTAAATTGGTAGGTGCAGACAAAATGCGCTCAGCTCTTGAGCGATTAAAGCAAAACCACCCATCGCAATTACAAGGCTCAATGATGGCCTTTGGTATTGCAAGTGGTAAAGGGATGGCCGAGCTGTTTTCATCTCACCCACCGCTTGATGCGCGAATAGATGCACTGCGCAAATAATAATCATTATTTAAAAACACAAAAGCCAGCGTAAAAGCTGGCTTTTTAGTATGCGCTAAGCGAGTTACTCACCAAAAATAATATCGGTAATACCCTCGGGTGAGAGTATTTCTATCCAGTAGCCATCAGGGTCTTTTATAAATGCTAAGCCTTTCATTGAGCCGTCATCTGGCTTTTTAACAAATTCTACATCGTACTTTGCAAAACGCTCACTGGCAGCGTATACATCGGGTACGCTAATACCAATATGGCCAAAGCCTTTAGGTTCTTGGTTACCGCTGTGGTAGCCCTCAAAGCTATCGTCGTTTTCTGTGCCCCAGTTATGGGTAAGTTCAATTAAAGCAGGGCGACCAAATACCCACTTCGCTTTGGTTTTATCATCACCTTGAGGCTGCTCTGGCTCGTAGCCTAAAAAGTACAGCGTAAACTTCATTTCAGGAAAGTCATACTTACCTAATAGCTTCATACCTAATACATTTTGATAAAATTCGAGTGACGGTTTGGGATCTTTAATACGCAACATGGTTTGCTGCATCACATAGCCTTTAGTGGCTTGTTCAATTTGCTCTGGAGATTCGTTATAGCTAGACATGGTAATCCTTTGTATAAATTAAGAAGCGAAAATAGAGATATAATGCTTAAGTTATCATAATCAACCATCGTC
>NZ_CAWUKC010000004.1:0-98140 GCF_963922945.1 uncultured Pseudoalteromonas sp.
ACGCAAAACCCCATAATGTCTTTCGCTTTTAGGCCCGCTATAGCCAATACGGGCAGTGCCCAAAAAGGTTGAATTAGATTGGTCCACGCATCGCCCCATGCTACAGCCATAGCAACGCGTGATATATCGGCGCCCAGCTCTTGTGCTGCAGGGATAACAATAGGCGCTTGCACTGCCCATTGTCCGCCACCTGAGGGCACAAATATATTAACTAACCCCGCACTAATAAAACTGTAAAATGGCAAGCTATCGGCATCAGCAACAGCTATAAAACCACGTGATATTTGTTGTGCTAGGCCGCTATCGACCATAACAGCCATAATACCTGCATAAAACGGAAATTGAATAACAATACCCGCACCGCTAGGAATTGCTTGTTGTAGGCTATTTAGTAAATTGTGGGGGGTCTGATGCAGTGTAATGGCTAAAAACAAAAACATCGCAATAACACTATTAAGGTTTAGGCTACCACCTGCAATTACAAAGTAATACGCCAAATAACACAGGCCGAGTAAACCAATTGCGATGCCAAGCAGTTTACTGTGTTCTAAATGTTGAGCTGGGCGGGTTATGTTTTCATTATGTTTGGGGGATTCTTTTATAAGTGCGGGGTCTACATACACGCTGTTTTTATCACTGGGTAGCATGTAGCGGTTAACCAGCGGCATAATAATAAATAAGCCAATCAGAATCGCAATGTTAAAACCTGCGAACAAGGTTTGCTCGGTACTAATTATACCAATGCTACTTTGAGAAAAGTGCCCCTCGGTAGCAATGGTGAGTGGAATTGAGCCTGCTAAACCGCCATGCCATACTACAAAACCCGAGTAGGCACTGGCTACTAACAACCTGTAATCAACCTTTGTTTGCTTAGCAATCGCTTTGGCAAATAAAGCCCCAATCACTAAGCCAAACCCCCAATTAAGCCAGCTGGCTAATAGTGAAATAAGCGTGACTAAAATAATCGATTTTGGCGCAGTGTTGGCAAGCGTAGCTAGTTTTTCTAATAGTTTATTGATAGGCGGTGTACTTGCCAGCATATAGCCGGTGATAAGCACTAACAACATTTGCATGGCAAAGCTTAGTAGGTTCCAAAAACCACTCCCCCATGCGTGTAAAACCTCAATATGAGTTGCCGGGGTAAAAATACTGGCAGAGAGTAAAGTAATTAAGCTCAGCAATATGACAAATATAAAAGGGTCGGGTAAGTAGCGCTCTACTAACTTGGTAAATGGTGTGGCAATTTTATTTAGCATAGTGTGTCTGTGTGTTTTTTATTCTTAATATAATTAATCATGCTATTAGCCGATTAGCAAACCCGCATTTAGTCTTATATTTTAGAACCTGTGTATCTGATGACTTGAACAAACTTTAATCCTAAAAGGGTAACAGGCCTTACTTAAAAGCTTAAACGTTGCTTAAAAGCATGGCTTACAGTAACGTACTGTTTATAGATAATTTACTACCAAAGATTTTGTATTATGCCGGTAATATTTAAGAGGCTAGCGCTACTTGTTCGTGCTCATATCGATCAGCTGAGCTGGCAAGCTGTGGTGCTTGCAATACTTGCTCATATGTTAGTGACTTGGGGGCTACTGTTTATTGCAAACGAGCAAGCGCTTACCGCGTTTACGACCTTTTTTTACTACTACACAGTAACGACCTCAACAGTGGGTTACGGCGATTTTAGCCCAACCAGCGAGCTGGGGCGTTGGGTTGTAGCTTTAATACAAATTCCGTTTGGGTTAGCTTTATTTGGCGTTCTGTTAGGAAAAACAGGGCAAACAGTGACTTACTTAATTAGGCGCGCTATGACTGGTGATAAAAACTTTGCTCACAGTAACAACCACATTATTATTTTTGGTTGGCACGATACCCGCACAAAAAAGATGATTGATTATATTCTTGCTGATACCAAACGTACCGATCGCCGTATTTTATTAGCGGTGACTGAGCAAATGGATCATCCGTTTTTAACTAACGAAAACGTCGATTTTGCTCGCCTAACCAGTTTTACCGATTTAGAAGAGCTTAAGCGTGTAGCTATAAGCCGTGCCGACAAAATTATTATTGATGGCCAAGATGACGACCAAACATTTACAACGGCACTGCGTATTAGCCGTTTAGTTAAAGATGAGTGCCATATTAGTGCGCACTTTTTAGATGAAACCAAGGTCGATATGTTGCTTGAGCATTGTCAAAATGTGGAGTGTAGTAGCGCCAAATCAGCTGAGATATTAGTACGCTCAATGCAAGACCCTGGCTCGAGTCGAGTACAAGAAGAGCTATTATCTACATTGCACGGCGACACGCAGTTTAGCCTAGCTATTCCAAGTGAGTGCGAAGAAATGGAGTTTGGCACTTTGTTTCATCACTTTAAGCATGACTATAATGCTATTTTGTTAGGGGTAGCGCATAATTTAAGTGCACAAAATATGGATTTAAATCCGCCACTTGATTACAAGGTAAATGCGGGCGATATACTGCACTACATTGCCCTTGAGCGTGTACTGACAAGTGAAGTAGATTGGAAAAGCTTGGCAAAATAACCAAAGCCTAGGTTAAATAATGAATGAAGTAGTATTTTTAATAATTATTTTAAGCGCTTATATATTACCCGTAGTGATAGTGGTTAACAGTAAGCGCACCCAAGGCCACGAAAAAAACGGCTGGTTATTAGGTGTCATTATTTTTTCGTGGTTGGGGCTTTTTATGTATTTTACGATTGTGCCCAAGCATGGTCATAAAAAGAAAAAACGTAAGTAGCTTACTCTAGCTGCTTAAGCTTATGCTCAACCAGCGGGTCATCTGGCACTATTTGTTGGGCAACTTCTAATAATTGAATCGCATCATTAGGATGCTCGTCTTGGTGTTTAAGTGCCACGTCTATAAGTGGCTGAATATCTATTTTTGCTTGGTGCTCCTGCACGTGCTCTTCTTTTTCATCTGCTAAGATTTGATGAGCCGTGCTGAGTAGTGCTAAACGGTGCGGCGATTTTGCATTGGCTTTATTGAGGCTTTGATAATACTCCTCTTTTAAGCGCAAGGTTTTAGTTTGCAAACGAAACTGCGCTATATCAATTTGCTGGTGGCGTATAAAATCAACAGCCACTTGTTTGTAAAAACCAAACTTAGTGAGGTAGCTGGCATGAGTGCCGTGACCCATACCAAATACGCGCAAATGGGTAAGCTGTGGGTAACGCTTAGCATGTAAGCGGTCTATTTTATTGGTGGGATCATAAATTATATACCCCTTAGCATGGCCTAAATCAACATCGTTATATTCACTTTGCCAATCAAACTGCTGCGCAAGCTCAGTGCTGGAGCGGGTGTCCCACGGAACTGTTTTGGTGTTTTTGGTGCTAACAGGATGAAAAAATAAAACCTGGTCGAGCTTTAATAGTTTAGCAAATGCACCCACAGCAAAACCACCGCGGCTCAAGCCATAGCCCAAGCGGCGCTCAAATGGAGTGAGCAAGGTTGAGAGCTGTTCTAAAAAGAAAATTAAATCACGGCTTCTAAACCAATTACTTTTACCTAAATGTTGGAACGAAATAACATTTACATTTTGTTTTTGCGCTAAATGAAAACCCCAAGGGGCAAAGTCATCGGTTAGGTCGTGTTCTTGGACGTTGGTGCCTGCGGGGGAAAAAGTAAAAAGCAGGGGCTTATTTAAATCAACAAATTCGTATTTTACATATACATCGCCGAGTAAGTCGCCGCCACACAAGGGCAGTTTAGTTTGTTGTTCATCACGGCAAAGCGTTAACCATTCATCTAACCAATACAGTAGTTTCATTAATCCCCCAATTATAACTCGCGGGGGATCGTATCAAACACGGCCAAATGAGGTCAAACATAGCCAAGCTCTAGCCCGTTAATGATTAGCGACTATTACAGCTTGATATTTGCTTGTTGAGCTTAATTGCTCATGGCTATTATTTGCTCCCATTCGTTTTTTGTGACTGGCATTACCGAAAGGCGGCCTGCTTTTTTTAGAGCTAATTCGGTAATTGCCTCGTTAGCTTTTATGTCCTTTAAGCTCACGCGGTTTTTTAAATGGCTTTTATAGGTTACATCAACTACAAACCAGCGTGGCTTGTCGGGCGTGGCTTTCGCATCGTAATAGTCACTGTGTAAATCAAACTGGGTTGGGTCGGGGTAGGCTTCTTTAGTCACGGTTGCTATACCCACAACGCCCACTTGTTTGCAGCTAGAGTGGTAAATAAAAATAAGGTCACCCAGCTTTATATCGTCACGCATAAAGTTACGTGCCTGATAATTACGCACGCCTTCCCATAGGGTGGTTTGTTGTGGCGCATTTTTTAAATCATCAATCGAAAAAGCATCAGGCTCAGTTTTGAATAGCCAATAATTCATAGCGTTACTCATTTAGTTAGATTTACATAGCGGCATTGTATAGTATCATTAGCTTATCTGGGGATTGAGAGAACAGCAAATGAGCCAAGTATTAGATAATTTATTATCGTTATTGTCACTTGAAGAAATTGAACAAGGTTTATATCGTGGGCAAAGCCAAGATTTAGGGTTTAGAGCGGTATTTGGTGGTCAAGTAATGGGGCAGGCGCTATCTGCTGCAAAAGAAACCCTACCAAAAGGACGTGTTGTTCATTCATTACACTCTTACTTTTTACGCCCCGGCGACGCCGCAAAACCGATAGTTTACGACGTAGAAACCATCCGTGATGGTAAAAGCTTTAGCACCCGCCGAGTAAGCGCTATTCAATACGGTAAACCTATTTTTTATATGACCGCATCGTTTCAAGGGGAAGAAGAGGGTTTATCGCATCAGGCAACTATGCCAAATGTACCGCCCCCTGAAGAACTACGTTCATCACTTGAGTTTTATCAAGAAAATGCTCACCACATACCTGAGGCAATTCGTAATAAATTTATTCGCGAAATGCCCATTGAAATGCGTCCGGTTACGTTTCACAACCCGTTTAAGCCAGAGGTTATTGAGCCCGTAAAACACATTTGGATCAAAGCTAACGGCGATATGCCAGACGATCAACGTATTCATAATTATTTACTGGCGTACGCCTCTGACTTTGAATTTTTACCTACGGCATTACAGCCACATGGTGTATCGTTTATGCAGCCAAATATGCAAGTGGCAACGATTGACCATGCTATGTGGTTTCACCGCCCATTTAGAATGGACGATTGGATTTTATATACCATAGACAGCCCAAGCGCTAGCTCTGGTCGAGGCTTAGTGAGAGGCCAATTTTTTGACCGCCAAGGTAATTTAGTCGCATCAACTATACAAGAAGGGGTGATGCGCCAGCGCTAAGTAAATAACTCTATTTACTATTATTTAAAGTGCTTTGTGAGCGCTTAGATTAAACAGCTAAGCTTACAAAAAAGCCTCAACATGTTAAATGTTGAGGCTTTTTTAATGGTGTTTAATTAGAGCTTAAATTACAGCAACTCGCTAATTACATTGATCTTGCACTATGTCGCTAACCGATTGCCAAATACGAGCCGGTAGCAAGGTTTTTAAATACATGTAGATTTCGCATAGTTGCGTACTACCGTGAATACCATTCTCGCCTTCTGTAATTAGTAGCTCACCGCGTAAATTATCAATAAAGCTTACCAGCACTTTTTTATCAAAAAACTCCGGGGTTTTAATGCCGTGCAAGGTGCCTAAACGGTTTGCCAGTACTTGGCTTTCACGCTCAAGTTCGGCTTTTTCTATTCCGTTACTTGTTTGAATAAAGCCAACAACAATGGCATAACGTTGCAACGTAAAGCTAAGCGCTCTGCCTAGCATTTCAAGTTTAGCTAACGAATCGTTGGTGTGAGTGACACGAATTGTATCACCGTCAAGTTCAATTAAATTTTGGTCGCACAAGTTAGCCAAAATACGGCTGATGTAGTTTTCATCCAGCGGTTTTAAATACCATTCTTTTGCAAACAAAGGATAAAATGCCGAAACAAGTTTTTGGCATTGCTCAACCGTACTATTGTGTTGTTTAAACAAATGTAAAGCAATCAGGCTCGGTACCGCAAATAAATGCAAAATATTATTGCGATAATAGTTAAACAAGGTTTTTTCTTTGTCGTTAATAGCGATAATTTCACCAAATTCGTCGCTAATTACATCAAACTTATTAAGCTTTATTGCATGTGTTAATAGTTGCTCTGGTGTTTCATCAGGAGCTGTTACTTTTTCGCTATAGCTGGCATCGCGTTGCAAACGTAAGTAAAAATCTAGTTGCGCTAATAGCTTAGGTTTACTTAATGCATGCTTGTCGTTAACTAGCAAAATCATAGCGAGTAAGTTAACGGCATTAAGCGCAGCTGCGTTATTAATTTTTACCATTACTTGATCGGCAAGCGCTGCTACTTGAGGACCAAGCCATTGTGGCTTTTGCACATCGGTTGGGTGAACTGCATCCCGCCAGTCAGGCTGATTGTCGTTCAAGTATTGGTTTATAGAAATAGGGTCGCCAAAGTTTAAGTAACCACGGCCATAATTTTTAAGGTTTTTAATGGCTTTAAAAATACCAAGCACCGACTCACCTTTTTTATCTTTACCGGCAAGCTCTTTTAAGTAGGTATTAATTTCCATCACGTGCTCGTAACCAATGTATACCGGTACAATAGAGACTGGGCGGTCTATTCCTCTGAGCATCGCTTGCAGGGTCATGGCGAGCATGCCCGTTTTTGGTGGCAGCAATCGCCCTGTGCGGCTGCGCCCCCCTTCAGTGTAAAATTTAACTGAATAGCCTTTAATAAATAATTGGCTTAAATACTCTTTAAACACGGCTGAATAAAGTTTGTTACCGGCAAACGAGCGGCGGATAAAAAAGGCGCCAGAGCGACGAAAAATACCACCGGCAGGGAAAAAGTTTAAATTAATACCTGCGGCAATATGTGGCGGCACTAGACCTTGATGGTATATAGCATACGTAAGTAACAAGTAATCCATATGGCTGCGATGACACGGCATATAGATTATTTCATGACCTTTATTGGTTAGCTCATGGATTTGCTCTGAATATTTTACATCTATCCCGTTGTAAAGTTTTGTCCAAAGCCAAGTTAACACTCTGTCGCCAACGCGGATCATCGCCTCAGAGTAATTAGCGGCAATTTCATCGAGTAGTTTTAATGCATTTTGACGCGCTTCAGTTTGGCTTATTCCTTTTGATTTAGCTTCATCTTGAATTGCTTTTTTTATTGTGGGTGACGCTAAAAGTGAGTTAAATAGCTGCTCGCGTGACGGTATTTTAGGGCCTGTTGCAGCCAATTTTTGACGTTTAAAGTGCACACGTGCAACGCGTAATAGTTTTTGTGGAAGCTCATTTACATTCGCTTTTTCGTTCACAATAAGCGATAAATCGAGCGGCTGGCTAAAGCGTATAAAGTTATCGCGCCCAGAAAACAGTACAACAAAAAACTTTCTAAACCAGCTTGGCGTAAGGGAATGAGTAATTAAAGTACGTATGCCTGGCTTTTCTTTGCCTGGGTCACGCCCCCATAAAATAGTAACTGGCACTACCTGTACATTCTTTTGGCCGCTATTTAATAAGTGCTCAACGATTTGCTTACCTTGCGATAAAGCCGCGGTTGGTTTTGCGGTATCGCCGAACAACGGCGGTGGATTTTTGATACCTATAAAACGCTCAAGCTCTTGGCTCCCTAGTGTTTGATAGTCGCTAGGGTTAGGTAAGCCATGCTTTTTACATGCATTTGTGAGTGCGGCTAAATCAAAACGCGAATTTAAACGTACTATATAAAAAGTAGGGTGTTCAGGATTAAGACTGTATTGCTCTATTGGGCTTTGGGGGAGAACCTTACTTTTTACCAAAACACGACTTACGCAGCTGGTAAGGAAATTCAAACAATAATTTAATAAACGCATCGACTCACCATATTGAGAGTGTTAAAAGCAAAATTAGCGCATAGGATACCACATTATCCTGAAAATCTTGTATTTTGCTCAGCAGAGCAAATTATAAGCGTAAGACCGGCTTGCTGCTGAGCAGTTCAATTATAGTTATAAATAGTAATTAGGTTTATTTGGGCTACTTACAACATGCAATTAATTTGCAATTAGTTGTTGCATTTATCACCAATATCACTATAATACGCAGGCTTTCAAGATTCCTCTGGAACTTGAAGGGATAAATTAAGCTTGGATTTCAAGCTAATAAACAGGAGTTCCGATTTGGAACTCATCGTAGATATAAATTAACAACCGGCATCTTAATTATTAAGATTGTTTCGGTCGTTTTTTTATGCTCTTTAAATGCTCTTTATATCGAGGTTTAAGAATGTCAAATCAACGCATTCGTATTCGCCTAAAAGCTTTTGACCACCGTTTGATTGACCAATCAACGGCGGAAATCGTGGAAACTGCGAAACGCACAGGCGCACAAGTACGTGGTCCAATCCCACTACCTACACGCTTTGAACGTTTTACTGTACTAACTTCACCGCACGTAAACAAAGATGCGCGTGATCAGTACGAGATCCGCACCCATAAACGTCTGATCGACATCGTAGAACCAACTGACAAGACTGTTGACGCATTAATGCGTTTAGATCTTGCTGCTGGTGTTGATGTTCAAATCAGCCTGGGTTAATCGAAAGATTAGAGAGGTTATAGGAAAATGGCATTAGGTCTAGTCGGTCGTAAAGTGGGTATGACACGTATCTTCACTGAAGATGGTGTATCTATCCCTGTGACAGTTATCGAAGCGACTCCTAACCGTATTGCTCAGATCAAATCTGACGCAACAGACGGTTATAACGCGCTTCAAGTAACCGCAGGCACTAAAAAAGCAAGCCGTGTAAACAAAGCAGCAGCGGGTCATTTCGCTAAAGCTGGTGTTGAAGCGGGTCGCGGTCTGTGGGAATTCCGCCTAAATGGTGGTGAAGGCGATTTTGAAGTAGGCGCTGAGCTTACTGTTGAATTATTCAACGAAATCAATAAAGTTGACGTAACCGGTACTTCTAAAGGTAAAGGTTTCCAAGGTGGTGTTAAGCGCTGGAACTTCAGCATGCAAGACGCAACTCACGGTAACTCTCTATCTCACCGTGCTCCTGGTTCAATCGGTCAAAACCAATCACCTGGTAAGGTGTTTAAAGGTAAGAAAATGGCCGGTCACATGGGTGCTGAGCGTGTAACGACTCAAAACTTAGAACTAGTTCGCGTTGACGCTGAGCGTAACTTGCTTTTAGTTAAAGGTGCAGTACCTGGCGCTATCGGCGGTGACGTTATCGTTAAACCAGCTGTTAAAGCATAAGTCCTGGAGATTTAGTGATGGAATTAGCAATTAAAGACGCTTCTGGCGCTCTTGAAGTTTCTGAAGCTACTTTTGGACGTGAGTTTAACGAAGCATTAGTACACCAAGTAGTTGTTGCATACGCAGCAGGTGCTCGTCAAGGTACTCGTGCTCAGAAGACACGTTCTGAAGTAAGCGGTGGTGGTAAAAAACCATGGGCTCAAAAAGGTACTGGCCGTGCACGTGCTGGTACAATCCGTAGCCCAATTTGGCGTTCAGGTGGCGTTAGCTTCGCAGCTAAACCACAAGACCACAGCCAAAAAGTAAACCGTAAAATGTACCGCGGTGCGATCAAAAGCATCTTATCTGAATTAGTTCGTCAAGAGCGTTTAATCGTTGTTGAAAGCTTTGGTTTAGAAGCACCAAAAACTAAAGAACTAGTTTCTAAGCTTAAAGAACTTGAGCTTAAAGATGTTCTTATCGTGACTGAAGAAGTAGATGAAAATCTTTTCTTATCGGCACGTAACCTGTACAAGGTTGACACGCGTGATGTAGCTGGTATCGATCCTGTAAGCTTAATTGCTTTCGACAAGGTACTTATTACAGCTGCTGCTGTTAAGCAACTTGAGGAGGCGCTAGCATGATCCGTGAAGAACGTCTTTTAAAAGTGATCCTTGCTCCACACATCTCTGAAAAAAGCACAATTGCTGCTGAAGAAAACAACACGATTGTTTTCAAAGTAACAAATGACGCAACTAAAGCTGAAATTAAAGCAGCAGTTGAGAAGCTTTTTGAAGTAGAAGTAACGGGTGTTCGCACACTTAACGTTAAGGGTAAAACAAAACGTACAGGCATGCGTTTCGGTCGTCGTAGCGATTGGAAGAAAGCTTACGTTACTCTTAAAGAAGGTAGCGAGCTAGACTTTGTCGGCGGCGCCGAGTAATAAGGGGAGTTAGAATTATGGCACTTCAAAAGTGTAAACCAACTTCTGCGGGTCGTCGTCACCTAGTTAAAGTGGTTAACCCAGATTTACATAAGGGTAAACCTTACGCTCCACTTTTAGAGAAAAACTCTAAATCAGGTGGTCGTAATAACAACGGTCGTATTACGGTTCGTCACATTGGTGGTGGTCATAAGCATCATTACCGTGTAATCGATTTTAAACGTACTAAAGATGGTATTCCAGCTACAGTTGAGCGTTTAGAATATGATCCAAATCGTAGCGCAAACATCGCTCTAGTATTATATGCAGACGGTGAGCGTCGTTACATTATCGCACCAAAAGGCTTAAAAGCTGGGGATGCAATCCAGTCTGGTGTTGATGCACCAATCAAAGCTGGTAATGCATTACCAATGCGTAATATGCCTGTAGGTTCGACTGTTCACAACGTAGAATTAAAACCAGGTAAAGGTGCTCAAATTGCACGTTCTGCTGGTGCATACGTTCAAATCCTTGCGCGTGATGGTCAATACGTAACATTACGTCTTCGTTCTGGCGAAGTTCGTAAAGTACAAGCTGATTGTCGTGCAACACTAGGTGAAGTAGGCAATGCTGAGCATATGCTTCGTTCACTTGGTAAAGCAGGTGCAAATCGCTGGCGTGGTATCCGTCCGACAGTTCGTGGTGTTGCCATGAACCCGGTAGATCACCCACACGGTGGTGGTGAAGGTCGTACATCTGGTGGTCGTCATCCTGTGTCTCCATGGGGTAAGCCGACTAAAGGTGCTAAGACACGTAAGAACAAGCGTACTGATAAATTCATCGTACGTCGTCGTACTAAATAATAGTTGAGGAATAGCCATGCCACGTTCTCTCAAGAAGGGTCCATTTATAGACCTACACTTGCTGAAGAAGGTAGAGAAAGCGTTGGAAAGCGGTGACAAGAAGCCAATTAAAACTTGGAGCCGTCGTTCAATGATCATACCTAACATGATCGGATTGACCATCGCTGTCCATAATGGTCGTCAGCACGTTCCTGTGTTTATCACAGACGAAATGATCGGTCACAAACTAGGTGAATTTGCACCTACTCGCACTTACCGCGGTCACGCTGCGGATAAGAAAGCGAAGAAACGTTAAGAGGAGAATGATAAATGCAAGCATTAGCTAAACATAAATTCGCCTCTGGTTCGGCGCAAAAAGCACGTCTAGTTGCAGATCAGATCCGCGGATTACCTGTCGATCGCGCTCTAGAAATCCTGGCGTACAGCCCTAAAAAAGCGGCTGTATTAGTTAAAAAAGTACTTGAGTCTGCTATTGCTAACGCAGAGCATAACGAAGGTGCTGACATTGATGAGCTTCGTGTAGCTACGATTTTTGTGGACGATGGTCCTACAATGAAACGTATTATGCCACGTGCTAAAGGACGCGCAGATCGCATCCTTAAGCGTACAAGCCACATCACTGTTGTGGTTTCAGATAGCTAGGAGTATAAGTAATGGGACAAAAAGTTCATCCTACTGGTATTCGCCTAGGTATATCTAAACCTTGGGTTTCTACCTGGTACGCGAGTTCTAAAGATTTCTCTGATCAGCTTTTTGGCGATCACAAAGTACGTGCTTTCCTTACTAAGGAATTAAAAGCCGCTTCTGTGTCTAAAATCGTTATTGAGCGTCCAGCTAAATCTATCCGTGTAACAATTCATACGGCACGTCCGGGTGTTGTTATCGGTAAAAAAGGCGAAGACGTAGAAAAATTACGTCAAGCGGTAACTAAGATTGCTGGTGTACCTGCTCAGATCAATATTTCTGAAGTACGTAAGCCAGAATTAGATGCACAACTAGTTGCAGACGGCATTGCCTCTCAGCTAGAGCGTCGTGTTATGTTCCGTCGCGCTATGAAGCGTTCGGTACAAAATGCAATGCGCATCGGTTCTAAAGGGATCAAAGTTGAAGTTAGCGGTCGTCTTGGCGGCGCAGAAATCGCACGTTCAGAATGGTATCGTGAAGGTCGTGTACCTCTACATACTCTTCGTGCTGATATCGACTACGCAACTTCTGAAGCCTTAACCACTTATGGTATCATTGGTGTTAAAGTTTGGATCTTCAAAGGCGAAGTTATTGGTGGTTTACCACTAGTACAAGAGCAAGAGAAGCCAGCGAAACGCGCACCAAAGAAAGCCAAAAAAAGTGCTAAGTAGAGGTAGCGAGTAATGTTACAGCCAAAACGTACAAAATTCCGTAAAATGCACAAAGGCCGCAACCGCGGTTTAGCGCAAAACGGTAACAAAGTAAGCTTCGGTACTTTCGGTTTGAAAGCTACTGGTCGTGGCCGCATGACTGCTCGTCAAATCGAAGCAGCTCGTCGTGCTATGACGCGTCACGTGAAACGTCAAGGTAAAATCTGGATCCGTGTCTTCCCTGACAAGCCGATCACAGAAAAGCCTCTTGAAGTTCGTATGGGTAAAGGTAAAGGTTCTGTTGAATATTGGGTTGCTGAAATTCAGCCTGGTAAAGTACTTTACGAAATGGAAGGTGTTTCTGAAGAGCTTGCTCGTGAAGCATTTGACCTTGCAGCTCGTAAACTGCCATTCAAAACAACTTTCGTAACTCGGACGGTAATGTGATGAAAGCAAGCGAACTAAAAGACAAAAGCGTAGAAGAGCTTAATGCTGAACTTCTAGGACTTCTTCGTGAGCAGTTCAACCTGCGCATGCAAGCAAGCACTGGTCAGTTAGCTCAGACACACACGCTAAGAACAGTACGTCGCGATATCGCGCGTGTAAAAACAATTATTAACCAGAAGGCAGGTCAATAATGAGCGATAAAATTCGTACTCTTCAAGGCCGTGTAGTAAGCGACAAGATGGAAAAATCTTTCACTATCGCTATCGCACGTTACGTGAAGCACCCAATCTATGGGAAATTCATCAAACGTACTACTAAGCTACACGTACATGACGAAAACAACACAGCAAAAGCGGGTGACGTAGTTACTATCCGTGAATGCGCGCCAATTTCTAAGAGTAAATCTTGGACTTTAGTAGACGTTGTTTCTAGTCCAAAACAAGCTTAATTTTTAAATTAAGTGAGTTTTGTAAAAAGCCCTGGCATTAGCCGGGGCTTTTTGTTTATAAAGAAGCTATAAGCGGTAAGTTTTTAGATGTAAGCTGCTCAAAGTGAATATGAGCATCGCAGTTTGGTTTGCGCCTTGGTCATTTCCTGAATAAAAGAGCCATTAATACGCAATAACCCAAATACCAACCTGCATTAATAGTTAGCTGAATTCAAGGGTGAGCAGCTACTGCTGATGTTAAGATAGCTTATAACGCACTATCGGGGTTTTAAATTAATAAACCTATGCCTTTGCGAGAGCATAGCTGTAACAATAGATATGAATATGCATACGGCAGAGCCTACTACTAAGAAGCGGTTCTCGATTCGACTTACTTGCCTTTCGCCTACAATTTGGTAGGTTACATCCCCTTCAATAAAGCGTTCGCCTTGATATTGCTGAGTAACATTAAATGCTAAAAAATCACCTAGCTTTGCTTGATAGGTAAAGTAAGTTTGTGGATAAAAAATTTCATATGTTGCACATAACCATGCTACCAACCCACACATAAATAAAGTCAGGCTAATAATTAAAGTAATGTTTAAGGGCTTATGTGCAGCTGAGTTTATAGGTAGGCATTTATCAAAACAGGCTTCGCCATAGCAAAGTTTAAGCTTTTCAATTACCTCAGTTGAGGGGATAAACTGTCCATTTTCAAGCTTTGAAAGGTACGACTGCTGAATTCCAATTTCACGCGCTGCATAAGCTTGAGTCCACTTTTTATTTGCTCTAAGGCGCTTTAATTCCATTCCTAACGCTTGCATACCCTCTGCTCTTATTTGATTAGTTAAGCGCTTTATTATCGCTAAAATTTGTATTTATAAATAGCCTTAAAGCGCATATTCATGCTTATTAATATAAAGAATATTATGAATATTAATAGCTTATATTTAATTTAACAAAATATAAGGTATGCTCAATTCGATTTTAATAAGGAGATGTAATATGTCGAATAAATTTACTAGCGCTATTTTAGTGCTTATCAGTTTACTGTTGTTTATTAAGCCCAGTCACGCAGAACCTGTTTTTGCAATTAAAGCAAGTATCTATAAATTTCAGAATGAGATTAACGTAGATAGTAAAATAGAACAGGCTTTAAAAAACTTAAGCCCCACGCATCAGCCTCAGCTACTCACGCTATTAAATAAAAGTGCAATGATAGAAATTGGTGATGATACTCAAATGACGGCGCTTGAAGTAAAGCCAAACGCAGAAGGGACGCACTTTAACGCTAGCTTGAAGTTAAAAGAGCAGGTTGATGGCAAGTGGGAGTCTATTTCTTCCTTTATGCCACAAATCCCAAATGGGCAAACAGTGTATTTAAGTCGCACTTTTACAGATAGCGTATGGGTGATTAAGTTAACGGGGAAACGCTATGAGTCTATTGCGCTTGGTCAGGCGAGTCTTTAATAGCCTCAGCATGAGCTGAGGCTATATTTTTTACCAAATCATTTCTACAAATTCAGGGTGATCGATATACGGGTTACGATTACCTTGAAACTCAAAAGCTGCTTGGTTACGGTCGAGCTCCATTTGGCTAACAGGGTCGGCGTTATGCCAATTAAGTAGCATAGCTACAACCCAGTTTTCGAATACCTGATTGCTCGAACCATTCAGTACTGCATTACTGGCAGTTGTGTTATTTTGCCAAGCGCCAATCACATTTTGGTAGCGGGTTGCCATGTAAAAGTAAGCACGGGCAAAGTCACCTTTAAACTCATCAATGGGCTCAAACACCGTACCTGAGTAATTAATAGAGCTAGCCGCACTACCTAACTTACTGCCGTTTGTTGATGTGAAGGTTGCGCTTGCTACTTCTCCAAATGGGAAGTTACTGCGTTTTGAATTTACATAACCGTCAGTTGCATAAATGTGGTGCACGTCTGAATTCATCGGTTCAACAGTGCCACCAAACCAGCTTTTAGGGAATGAATGCTCACGGTTATAGCAATCGGCTTCACTGTTATACGTACCACACTGATCGCTCACCGCGGTGTAAGTATAACTGTCGTTGCCGTTTGGCTTTTCGCTGTACATATCTAAAATACTATTATCGTTTTCAAAGTACTTATCACGGGCTGAGGAGTCGTAAAAGTTCCAAATAGCCGAATACCCTTGCGAGCTGTGATTTTTAATAATGTTATAAAGCTCAGTTTTTAATGCATAACCAGATAAACCCTGAGTTGTTACGTAGTAACCTGTTGGTGTTGGCTTAGTACCACCGCCAGTATCACCGCCAGAACCATCGCCTAATTCAAAAGTTGTACTCTCTGTGTTATTAAAACTTGCGCCACTGGCAAGTGTGGTGCTGCCTTGAGTGAGCGCATAATTACCATTACCTACGTTACAGCACATACCGTCGCCATAGCTGTCACTTATAACTAGGGTGTATGCGCCATCAGTTAAACATAGTTGCTCATTATATTGAGTGTTAGAGGCATAACCACTACCACTGGCTACGCTGCTACCTTGGCTGTTATTAACTACCCAGCTGGTTTCGCTGCCGTAGTTATCGGTATTAAGTGTTAAAGTAAGGCTATAATCGTTACAGCTGCCTGAAGCGCCGCCGTCTGTATTGGGTAAAAAGTTATCTACGTGAACGATTTCATTGCCATCAAAGCCGCTCATATCGTAAAAACGTAAACCTACATTAATTGTTTTATTACTGCTTGGCGTATAGCTATGGCTAATTGTTTGCCATTGATTTGTTAGTGTTTGATTTGAGTAGCCTTGATAGCCATCTACATACAGGCGGGCTCTTATATTTCCTTCAGTGTGATATACATCCACTGAAAAATCATATGTTTTGCCAGCCTCTACACTCACTTGTTGTAGTAAATCAGTATTGCTTTGCGAGCCTGTTGTTACATTAACAGCTGCTGCGCTACTTCCTACTTTAACAGTGTTGGTTGAACGCGCTACGCTAATGCCGCTATCAATTGTTGTCCACGCGCTAGGGGTATTCCCTGTCCACTGCTCAAAGCCACCATTAGTAACACTGGCCATTGCAGGAGCAGCGGCAATCAGTAATGCTGTGCTAAGTAACTTATTTTTGTATGTCCCGTGTGACATGATTGTTCCTATTTTTATAGTTGAGTAAATAACATACACTATCTGTATAAAGTTACAAATTTGTTAAATACAAAATTAATAAAATAGCAATAATAAGCCTTTAAGCTGTTTTTGAAGGTCTTAATATAAATTAATAACTAAATGGAATAACAAAGCAGATTCTATTCTTTTTTTATCACTGCATAGCCCGCTATCCTGCACACTAATAAAACCTCAAGCAGAGTTACTCTGGGTGAGGTAAAACTCATTTTGAACAGCACTTAATGTTGGCTGTCAGTAATTTTCAGGGTTATGGGGAACAAATTCATGTTGTTAGGTCAACTTAACGCAGCGGCAAGCCCGCTATCGCAAGAGCAAGTACAAAAGCTGCAAGGCTTAGTGGCAGAACTTAATCCAATTCAGCAAGCGTGGGTAAGTGGTTACTTAGCTGCAAATGCAAACGCGTCAGCTCTTGGTGGACAAGCTCCCACTGCGGCTGCAAGCGATGCTGCGCCACTAACTATTTTGTATGGTTCGCAAACCGGTAATGCAAAAGGTGTGGCAACTAAGCTTAAAGAACAAGCTGAATCGCGCGGTTTAGCTGTAAAACTTGTGAGCATGGCTGACTACAAACCTACAGCACTGAAAAAAGAAAAGTTTTTAACCGTTGTTGTCTCTACCTATGGTGAGGGTGAACCCCCTGAAGATGCTGAAACACTGTATGAATTTTTAACCACCAAAAAAGCGCCTAAGCTCGATGGCGTTAAAGTAGCAGTATTAGGCTTAGGCGACTCTAGTTATGAGTTTTTCTGTCAAACAGCAAAAGACTTTGAAGAGCGTTTAAACAAGCTTGGCGCAGAAACCATTTTCCAGCGTGCCGACCTAGACGTTGATTACGATGATGAAGCAGCTACATGGATCGCCGGTGCGCTTGATGCATTTGAACCTGATTTAAAAGCCCAGCAAGATGCTGCGGGCGGTCAAGTTGTATCCATGCCATTTGGCGCGCCAACAGCTGCAGCAAGCCAATACACTAAGCAAAACCCATTTGCGGCGGAGCTTGTTACCGTACAAAAAATTACAGGGCGCGATTCTACAAAAGATGTACGCCATGTTGAGATTTCGCTTGAAGGCTCAGACATCACCTACTTACCGGGTGATTCACTAGGCGTGTACTTTTTAAATGATGAAGTGCGCGTAGATGAGTTACTAACACACACACAAATCGATGCTAGTACACAGGTTAAAGTGGGCGATGAGTCTGTGACTGTTCGCGATGCATTAATTGAAAAATTAGAGCTTACTCAGTCATACCCAGGCTTTGTAGAAAAATATGCAGTTGCAACGGGTACGCCAGAGCTACTTAAGCTTGTAGAAGATAAAGCAGCTATGCGTGAGTACATTGAACCTCGTCAAATCTTTGATGTAGTGGCACAAAATCCTGCAAAAATAGAGGCACAAACTTTAGTAGATTGCTTACGTAAACTACAAGCGCGCTTATACTCAATCGCTTCAAGCCAAAGCGAGGTTGAAGAAGAGGTGCACTTAACGGTAGGGTTAGTTGAGTTTGACGCCTTTGGCAGCGAACATTTAGGTGGCTGCTCTGGTTATTTAGCACGCCGTGCCGAAGAAGGGTGTAAAGTTAAAGTATTCAGTGAGCACAACGATAACTTCCGTTTACCTAGCGATGATAATACCCCCATTATTATGGTTGGCCCAGGTACCGGTATTGCGCCATTCCGTGCATTTTTACAAGAGCGTGATTCGCGAGAAGCACAAGGCAAAAATTGGCTGTTTTTCGGTAACCCACACTTTACACAAGACTTCTTGTACCAAGTAGAAATTCAAGGTTATTTAAAATCAGGCCTATTAAGCAAAGTGGACGTTGCATTTAGCCGTGACCAAGCCGAAAAAGTATACGTACAAGACAAACTACGCAAAAACTCAAAAGAAATTTTTGAGTGGCTAGAAGCCGGTGCGCATTTTTATGTATGTGGTGATGCAAACCGCATGGCAAAAGATGTACACAATGCTTTAGTTGATATCATCAGCGAAAACACTGGTAAGAGCTTTGAGGACGCCGAGCAATATTTAAAAGACTTACGTAGCGCTAACCGCTATCAGAAAGACGTGTATTAATCACGTTTCTTATTTTATTAACAGCTAGCAGCCGTCACTGTAACAAATTTAGGATTTAAAATGAGCGAACAAGATAAAAACGTAAAACTTTCTGATAACGAACGTTTGAAAAGAGAAAGTAACTTTTTACGTGGCACCATAGAGCAAGACTTAAAAGATGAAATTACCGGTGGTTTTACGGCCGATAACTTCCAACTTATACGTTTTCACGGTATGTACCAGCAAGATGACCGCGATATACGCCCAGAGCGTGCCAAGCAAAAGCTAGAGCCGCTGCACAATGTAATGCTACGTGCACGTATGCCTGGCGGTATTATCAAGCCAGAGCAATGGCTAGCAATAGATAAATTTGCCGATGAAAAAACAAGCTACGGCAGTATTCGTTTAACAACACGTCAAACGTTTCAATTTCATGGTGTATTAAAGCCAAATATTAAAGGCATGCACCAAATGCTTAATAGCGTTGGTATTGACTCTATTGCCACCGCAGGCGATGTAAACCGTAACGTACTATGTACAACTAACCCTGTTGAGTCAGAGCTGCACCAAGAAGCGTACGAGTGGGCTGCAAAAATTTCTGAGCATTTACTGCCAAAAACAAAGGCGTACGCTGAGATTTGGTTAAATGGCGAAAAGGCAGAAACCACGCAAGAGCCAATTTTAGGCTCTACTTACTTACCGCGTAAGTTTAAAACCACGGTCACTATTCCGCCTAACAACGAAGTTGATGTGCACGCAAATGACTTAAACTTTGTGGCTATTGCTGAAGATGGCAAGCTTGTTGGCTTTAACGTACTTGTAGGTGGTGGCCTTGCTATGACCCACGGTGATACAGCAACGTATCCGCGTAAAGCTGATGATTTTGGCTTTATACCACTTGAGCACACATTGAAAATTGCTGAGCACGTTGTATCAGTGCAGCGCGATTGGGGTAACCGCTCTAACCGTAAAAATGCAAAAACTAAATACACATTAGACCGTGTTGGCTCTGACGTATTTAAAGCCGAAGTAGAAAAACGTGCCGGGGTAAGCTTTGCGCCAAGTCGCCCTTATGAGTTTACTCACCGTGGCGACCGTATCGGTTGGGTAGAAGGCATTGATGGCAAGCACCACTTAACGCTATTTATACAAAGTGGTCGTATTTTAGACTACCCAGATAAGCCATTAAAAACGGGTTGTCGTAAAATCGCAGAGGTGCACCAAGGTGATATGCGCATGACGGCTAACCAAAACTTAATTATTGCCGGCGTACCTGCCGATCAAAAAGCGGTTATTGAAGAGATTGCCCGCAACCACGGCCTAATTGATGACAAAGACACTGAGCAACGTAAAAACTCGATGGCGTGTGTAGCACTGCCAACGTGTCCGCTTGCTATGGCTGAGGCTGAGCGTTACTTACCAAGCTTAATTGAAAAAACCGAAGCACTACTTGCTAAGCATGGCATACCTGATGACAGCATTATTATGCGTGTTGTGGGTTGTCCTAACGGTTGTGGCCGCGCAATGCTTGCAGAAGCTGGTTTAGTCGGTAAAGGCCCTGGTAAATACAACGTTTACCTAGGCGGTAATTTAGAAGGTACACGTATTCCTAAACTGTACCTAGAAAACGTAGGTGAAGATGTTTACCTAGACGCGTTTGATAAGCTAATTGGCCAGTGGGCAAGTGAGCGAAACGACGGTGAATGTTTTGGTGACTTTGTAATTCGCAAAGGCATCGTTGCTGAAGTAAAAGTTTCAGTAACCGATTTTCACGCTTAATTAAATACCCACGCTAAGCGTGGGTGAGGTTTAAAATTGACCATGAGTGAATTTAAAAACATATTACAGCTTGATAAGCAAAGCCAAGCGGCATTACTTGCAGATGCAAACGGCATACTTGCACCTATGAGTGCAGAGCAGCGTGTTGCATGGGCACTAGAGAACTTACCGGATACCGCTTTTTTATCATCGAGCTTTGGTATTCAAGCGGCGGTAATGCTGCATTTAGTAACATCTCAGCGTCCTGATATTCCTGTGGTATTAACCGATACGGGTTATTTATTTCCAGAAACGTATCAGTTTATTGAGCAAATGACAGCGCGCTTATCACTTAACTTGCAGGTGTATAAAGCTGAGCTAAGCCCCGCATGGCAAGAAGCTAAATACGGTAAATTATGGGAACAAGGCGAGGACGGTATTAAGCAATATAATCAGCTTAATAAAGTTGAGCCAATGACCCGCGCATTAAAAGAAATTGGTGCTGGTACTTGGTTTAGTGGCCTACGTCGCGATCAATCATCGAGCCGCGCAGACAAACAGTTTATTGAAATAAGCCGAGGTACGGTAAAAGTGTATCCGATTATTGAATGGACAAACCGTGATGTATATCAATACCTTACCAAGCATGATTTACCTTACCACCCATTATGGGAGCAAGGTTATGTGTCGATGGGCGATGTACATACTACACGTAAACTTGAGCCAGGTATGAGCGAAGAAGAAACGCGCTTTTTCGGTTTAAACCGAGAATGCGGGCTGCATATTGACGGCGATGGTATTTAAAAAGCGAATGCTAAACAATGTTTTAAACGCAACTTAGGTTGCGTTTTTTATTGCAAATAAATTGCCTGATTCAGTATTTTTTATTAGACTTGTTTTTAAAGGATTCATTTTTAAGCAGGAACGCTATGAAATACTTCAGCTATTTAGCAATATCAGTCATGATTATTGCTGTTATCTCCTTGTTTTATCTTAAAAGACCAGATGGTCAAACGTGGCTCTCTAGTGCATCAATCAGTGCCGGATCACAAAACATTAAAGAAAAAATGGTCGCGTTATCTACTGATACGCTTAATCAGGCTGTGCAAGGTGTAAAGCAAGCGGGCGATAAGATTGCGCAGAGTGTAGACCGTGATGCAGCAACCATTAAACCAGGTAGCAAAATTTATAAGTGGCAAGATAAAAATGGTCAATGGCATTTTTCAGATACGCCCAGTGCTGACGGTAAAAGTATTGAAGTAAAACTTGATGCCCGTGATGTAACCGTGGTAGCCGCCGAAGACACTTCAATTTTAAGTAGCAGTGCTAGCACCTCAAAAAAGAGTATACAGCCACCTACACCGACTGTTTACAACGCTGAATCTATCCAAAAGCTGTTTGAAGATGCCGAAAAGGCAAAGCAGAAATTAGAGCAGCGCAGTAAAGAGCTGCAAAGTATAGGTGGGTACTAAATTTTATTGTCCATAAAAAAGCCTAGCAATTGCTAGGCTTTTTAGTTTTAAATGTTTGATTAATCAAGCATATTACGTAAAACGTATTGCAAGATACCGCCGTGTTTGTAGTAATCCCACTCTTTAGGGGTATCTATACGTACATCAGCACTAAAGCTAACTTTTTTACCTTCAGCGTTGGTGGCAATGATGCTTACTTCATTGGTTTTGTCATACAAACCTTCAATATCAAATTGCTCTTGGCCAGTTAAACCTAGTGATTCATGGCTTTCACTTTCTTTAAACTGTAGGGGTAATACACCCATACCAATGAGGTTAGAGCGGTGAATACGCTCATAACTTTGTGCAACAACAGCTTTTACACCTAGTAAAAGCGAGCCTTTAGCCGCCCAGTCGCGCGATGAACCAGTACCGTATTCTTTACCCGCTAACACAATGAGTGGTATATTACTCTTTTCATACTCCATTGCCGCATCATAAATACTAGCGAGCTTGTCATCAGGTTGAGTGCGCGTAACACCGCCTTCTGTACCTGGTGCGAGTAAGTTTTTAAGCCTAACGTTCGCAAATGTGCCTCGCATCATTACCTCATGGTTACCGCGACGTGAGCCGTATGAGTTAAATTGCGCTTTTTCGACGCCTTTATCCTGTAAGTAAATACCGGCTGGCGCGTCGGCTTTAATAGCCCCAGCAGGAGAAATATGGTCAGTAGTTACCGAATCCCCAAGTTTAGCTAAACAACGTGCGCCTTCAATTGTAGGAACACCCGGTGGTTCAACGCTCATACCATCAAAAAATGGTGCTTTTTTAATGTAGGTTGACTCATCGTCCCAATCGTAAAGCTTACCATCAGGAATTTGAATTTTTTGCCAACGGCTGTCGCCTTCGTATACGTTGGCATAGCTTTTTTCGAACATTTCTTTGGTTACCGTTTTTTGTACTAGTTCATTGACTTCGCTCACGCTTGGCCAAATATTTTTTAGGTAAATATCGTTACCATTTTCATCTTGCGCTAGCGGCTCGTTGTAAACATCTATATCTGTACGTCCTGCAATGGCATATGCAACCACAAGTGGAGGCGAGGCTAAAAAGTTCATTTTAACGTCTTGGTGTATGCGCCCTTCAAAATTACGGTTGCCCGATAAAATAGAGCTAACTACTAGTTTATGTTTTTGAATGGCTTCGCTAATTTCATCTGCTAAAGGCCCTGAATTACCTATACAGGTTGTACAGCCATAACCAACTAAATTAAATCCTAAGCTCTCTAAATCATCCATCAAATCTGCTTTTTCTAGGTAGTCGGTGACCACTTGCGAACCCGGTGCAAGTGAGGTTTTAACCCACGGTTTAACATTAATACCAAGTTGTTTGGCTTTTTTAGCGACTAAACCTGCAGCTAAAATAACACTCGGATTAGAGGTATTTGTACAGCTTGTAATAGCGGCAATAACACAGGCGCCATCATTGAGCTCAAATTCTTGGCCTTTAAACTTCACTTTAGCTGCGCCCATAAACTGCGCTTCGTCTACCGGTTCATCTGGGTTGGTGGTTGGGCCTTCACTTTCAATGCGTGCTTGCTCAATATCGCTTTTATCACGGCGCGCCATACGCTCATCTTGGAAACCTTTTAGGTGCTGGCCTATCACGTCACCCGCTTTATCAAGGGTAATTCTATCTTGTGGACGTTTAGGGCCTGCAAGGCTAGGTACCACGTCGTCTAATTTAAGCTCAAGGGTGTCTGTGTAGTGCGCTTCGTCGCCTTCATGGCGCCATAAGCCTTGGTGTTTTGCATAGTCTTCAATTAATTTAAGCTGGTCTTCATCACGGTTTGTTAATCGCAGGTAGTTAATGGTTTCATCATCAATTGGGAAAATACCGCAGGTTGCACCGTACTCTGGCGCCATGTTGGCAATGGTGGCTCTATCGGCTAGCGGTAAATCAGCTAGGCCATCACCATAAAATTCAACAAACTTACCTACTACCCCGTGATTACGTAGCATTTCAGTTACGGTAAGCACTAAATCGGTAGCAGTGGTGCCCTCGGGTAGGCGGCCATTAAGTTTAAAGCCGACTACTTGAGGAATAAGTAAACTAATGGGTTGTCCAAGCATAGCGGCTTCTGCTTCAATGCCACCAACACCCCAGCCTAGCACGCCTAGACCATTGATCATGGTGGTATGCGAATCGGTCCCTACCAGGGTGTCTGGGTAAGCAATAGATTTTCCGTTTTTAGAGTCATTAAAGACAACGCGCGCTAAAAATTCTAAATTTACTTGGTGCACAATGCCTGTAGCAGGTGGCACTACTTTTAAATTATCGAAAGCGGTTTGCCCCCAGCGTAAAAATTCGTAACGTTCTTTATTTCGCTCGTACTCAAGCTTGGCATTTAAATCAAATGCACCGTCGTCACCGTAGCCATCTACTTGTACTGAGTGGTCAATGACAAGTTCAGCAGGAGAAAGCGGATTTATTTTTGCAGGATCGCCACCTAGCTTTTCCATTGCGTCACGCATAGCCGCTAAATCAACAATAGCAGGCACACCTGTAAAGTCTTGCATTACAACTCGTGCCGGTGTGAAGGCTACCTCAGCCGAGGGTTTTGCTTTAGGATCCCAATCAAGAAGGGCTTGAATGTCTTGCTCTTTAATATTTACGCCATCTTCATTACGTAGCAAGTTTTCTAATAATACTTTAAGAGAAAAGGGCAATCGCTTTGCTTTATCGCCTAATCCTTTAAGTGAGTGAATATGGTATTGCTCGCCATTAATCGTTAATTGTTGTTGGGTGTCGAAACTATTCATTTTTTGCCCCTTTGATAGTTAGGATTTTTTCCTTGAAAAAATAACGTGTTTATTATCACTGCGGTGCAAAGTGCGTACCAGTGCTAATTAATATGACTAACCAAGCTAAAATGCAGGTTTTGTAATGTGTAATATTTAGACATTTTTAAGTATAGAAGTGCTACCTAAAGTTGTCTTTTTAAGTAGCAAAATGAAGGGGGTAAAAAAGGGTAGGGTTAGCTTAACCAACCATGTTGTTTGCTTTTTATACTTAAATATAAAAGTAAAAACGCAACAACAATCACTAAAATAGGCATAAACACAGCGCTTACCCCCAGTAATTTAATGCTATTTATAACAATGAAATTATAAAACTGCTGAATAAAAATCGCGAGCAACGAAAGGGCTAGTGTAGGAATTGCAAGCGTATTTTTAGCAAGTAACAATATGCAACCCAAGGTGCCACCAAGCACCGCTACTGCAAATGCCATGGTCGACCACAAAGGTACGTTTGAGTAGGCAGCTTGTTGATCTAGCGGAAGTTTACTTATCATTTCGGGGGTCATCATAAGGTGCATTATAAATGCAAATACACCTAATAAATTCCAGATAAGCGCGGCCCACAGAGCCGGTTTAAACCAATTGGGTGTGGCTGAGGTTGTCATATTATTACCTTGTTTTTATTGTATTTTATGAGGTAATTAAAGAGCATAAAGGCTCACTGTTCAAGCAAGCCTATTCATATAACAAAAATGCTAAAAGCGCTAATAGCTAGCCAAATGAGATAGGGCGGCGTCCAGTATTTTCATCAACCTTTGGTTTTTTAGTGCGTTTTCTTTTATTTTTTGCAGGCTTTTGAGTTGATTTATTAGGTGCTTTTTCTGGTTGTGGTTGGGTTGTTACCGCTGGGCGTTCAACAGGGATTGCATCTTCACTTAAAGTAAGCTGAAACATTTCGCCATCAAATTCAAGTACATCGCCACTGTATAATTTTTTCCGTTTTATTGTACATATTTCATGGTTAACGCCAACATAACCTCCAGCGATAAGGTTTTTAGCTTGGCCGCCACCTTCTACTAAATCGAGTACTTTTAGTAATTTACAAAGCTCTATAGGCTCTTCTTCAAGTTCAATTTCTATATATTCTTCTGACATGTTTTTCTCTGTAGGTGGCGTATAGGCATTAAGTATAAAGGCTTGCCATGATTTTTGCACCTAGCAAGCAGTTCCTTAGCAGATAAACACGCGCCAGTTACGCAACGCATCGCTAGCTTTAAAAAAACTGCAGTATTTAGTGGGTATGATTTAGCAAAAATTTGGTCTGCTATTTGCTATTGCTTTGGCAACTAAAAACTCGTACCTAAAACATGGTAGTTATTTCACCGCTTTAATTGTTTAGGCCTGCATATAATTGGAGCAGTAAATGGGCATAAGATTAGCAATGAAAAAAGAGCTAATGGGCTTAGATAATTCAGATATGCTGACAGCAGATGATGTAAGAGCTCACTTAGCTAACTCGGTAAAAACACAAAAAGAGCAAGATGAACGCGGCTTTTCGGTTATTTCTAAGTTTAACGATACGCACAGTCGACTAATTAGTGGCGAACCACTTAAAAAATCAAAGTTGGAGTTTGAGCGCCATCGTTTATTTAATGAAGTTTTATATACGCGACAAAGCGTTGATGCATGGCTAGATAGCCAAACACGTTAAATTGCTATCAATGGTTACTTCTACTAGACTACATTTGTAATCATTAGGAGTAACTATGAAAAATGGCATTTTAATCTGTATGTGGGCACTTTTATTAACTGCGTGCCAACAACCAACGGTTTATGTTTTTAGCGAAAACTTGCAAGAGGAGCAGCGCAAACAGTTAGATGCCGCACTAAGTGCACAACCGCTTCCTTATGAATATGTTGAGCTTGCGATCCCATCGGATTTTGGTGAAGCCACATTGCTTTTATCGAGCGATAAAATCTACCAAAAAGAGACAGAGCAACTAGCTACTATTATGCAGGGGCTAGGTTACGAGCCACAGGTTAACTATACAACGCGATCAAATCATTTTTATGGTGATGGCAATATAGGCTTTTATTTAAAAAATGCAGATAGCAATAGCCAATTTGATATGCCTAAGCAGCTAAGAACTACCCAATGCAGCGACGATAAATACAATGATTTAGTGGTCAAATTTGTAAATGAGCATGTTGATTTTAGGCTACCCAGTGGTGCAGTGGTAAGACTGAAGTGGGAGTATTTATATGGTTATGTTGTTATTTATTATAAATCCTATTCGCAAACATACAGCCACTCACAGCCATTGGTAAATACACCCTTTGGGGCTAAACCATCCGATACTTACACATTTACGGCACACGTAAATAATCCCGGTTGGCTTGATTGCTCATTGCAAGTCGTTTATATGGACTGAGTGATAGAGCTAACCGTGTGTTTCTATGTGCTCACTAAGCTTGGCAATGCGCAGGCTCATACCTTCTATGATTTTATCCTTAATTTTTTCGCGTATTACGTTAGGTAAGCGAGTCAGTGCTTCTGGTGTAATAGCAAGCACGATGGTATCGGTTCTAGCACGAGCGCTGGTACTACGCTCGCGGTTATTAATAAATGCGCCTTCGCCAATAAACTCACCGGGTTCTATGGTGCCAAGCTCAAGTAAGTGATTATGCTTAAAAACAAGTAGCGCACCGCTTAATACAATATAAAGGCGCTTGTCGTTATCGTATTGTTTAAATAAAAATTGATGCTGGTTTACTAAATAAAGCAACCCAAACGATTCTAACAATACTTGGCGTTCAGCTAGGGTGAAATCTTTAAAAAAATGCAGTCTATTCACTATTTCCAATTGTTTAAATAATGGAATGTGTTCTATTAATTTCATCCTAAAGCCAACAAGTAGTAATTTAACACTAGCTAATATTGCGCTCTTTTAGTTTGCGGGTCAACGTGTTGCGCCCCCAGCCAATTTTTATTGCTGCATCTTGTTTATGGCCAGAACAATTAGCCAATGCTGTTTTTATTAAGCGTGTTTCAAGCTGGGCTTGTATATCGGGCCAAATATTTTCTTTTCCCTGCTTGAGCTCTTGATTAAGCCATTGCTGAAACGCATCGAGCCAGTCACCTTCTTGCTGAACAGGCGCCGCATCAATGATCTCAGGTGGGAGATCTTGTTCGCTAACCAACTCTCCGGGCGCCATAACGGTTAACCAGCGGCAAGTGTTTTCAAGCTGACGCACATTACCTGGCCAGTTAAATAACCTAAGCTGTTCGGTGGCCTTAGGGCTGAGCACTTTACTTTCTACCTGTAGGTCTTTTGCACTTTTATGCAAAAAGTGCTGCGCTAAGCGTTCAATGTCTTCGGTACGTTCGCGTAGAGCCGGTAAACGAAGACGCACAACGTTTAAGCGATGAAATAAATCATCCCTAAATTTGCCCTGTTTTACTAAATCCTCTAAATTTTGGTGGGTTGCAGCAATAATCCGTACATCAACCTTGATACTTTGATGCCCACCTACGCGGTAAAATTCACCATCGGCAAGTACGCGTAACAAACGTGTTTGTACATCTAATGGCATATCACCAATTTCATCTAAAAACAGCGTGCCGCCATTAGCTTGCTCAAAACGGCCTTTACGTACGCTATCAGCGCCGGTAAATGCTCCTTTTTCGTGACCGAATAGCTCAGACTCCACTAACTCTTTTGGAATGGCGGCCATGTTTAACGCAATAAACTGGTTTTCTTTACGTGGGCTGTGATTATGTAAAGCGCTGGCTACAAGCTCTTTACCGGTACCCGACTCACCATTAATGAGTACGCTCATACTAGAGGCTGATAGTTTCCCTATGGCTCTAAAAACCTCCTGCATAGCAGGGGCTTCACCAATAATGTGGGCGCTTTTTGGTGGGGTTTGCTTACGCTTAGTTTTTTTAGTGGAATTAGCTCTACAGGCACTTTCTATTAATGCAACGGCTTCATTTAAGTCAAATGGTTTGGCTAAATACTCAAACGCGCCTTTTTGAAATGCGTTAACTGCAGAGTCTAAGTCTGAATGGGCTGTCATTATGATCACTGGCAGTCCAGGGTTTTGCTCTGCTATGAGCTCAAGTAACGCCATCCCGTCCATGCCAGGCATTCTCACATCAGAGACCAATACCGTTGGCTGGCTAAATTTTAGTGCGCTTAATACATCTTGTGCATTTGCAAAGCTTTCGGCTTCGAACCCTGCGCGTGTGAGTGCTTTTTCTAATACAAAACGAATTGATGCGTCATCATCTACAAGCCAAACTGTTTTCATGGCAACTCCAAAACATTAATCTGCAAAAGGCAGATAGATATTAAATTCAGTATGGCCAGGCCAGCTATCGCAGTCTATGTAACCATCGTGCTGATCTATGAGCGTTTGTGCAATCGAAAGTCCTAAGCCTGAGCCACCTTCTTTGTTAGTGATCATCGGGTAAAACAATGTTTCGCGAACGCTTGGGTCTATGCCTGGTCCATTATCAGAAACCTGAATCAACAAGGCTTTTTTAGGGGCTTTTCCGGGGCGTCTATACTGATGGTTTATTCGGGTTTTAATTTTTATTTCACCGCCTTCAACCAACGCCTGCTGAGCATTGCGTACAATATTAAGTACCACTTGCTGAACTTTGCCTTGGTCAATAAACACATCAGGAATACTTGGGTCGTAATCTTTTACTAAGCGAATATTTTTACAATTATCTAAAGTGCTTAATTTAACTACTGACTCAAGTGTTTGGTGAATATTGCCATATGATTTTTGCGGAAGCTGATTTGGCCCAAGCAGCCTATCAACTAATTCGCGTAACCGGTCCGCTTGCTCGATTATGAGCTCTGCGCATTCATCCCTTTCTTGTTGATCAACCTCATATTGCAATAACTGCGCCGCTCCGCGTATTCCCCCTAAAGGATTTTTAATTTCGTGTGCAAGACCTCTAATTAAGTTACGCGCAGCTTGGTATTGATGCATTTGGTTTGATGCTTTGTCGTGCTTTATTTCTTCATCCGTTTTACGACATTCTAATAAAATATATCGTTCGTTTTTAAACTTAACTTGGCGTGAAGTAACCGCTATTTTGGCATGGCGAGAATCGATGAAAACCACGTCAGCTCTGTGCTGGCTGCAATCTATACCATCAATTAGTGAGTACTGCGCTATGCGTTCTAAATCGACAGAGTGATAATTAAATAAATTATTAAAAGGTTGTCCGATGATACGTTTTTTGCCTAAACCTAACAGCTCACTGGTGCTGGTATTGGCATAAACAAGGGTAAAACTTTTATCAAGTAACATCACAGATGTTGCTTGATTTTGCCATATGGCGCTTAGTAATTCGGGGCTAAAATTTTGTTCGTTTGACATCTTTGCACCACTTTAGTGCGTTAATATTTGCAGGCAGGTTTATCAGTTAATACTGCTGCGCTATTCTTTATTACTACATATATGTATTTAGTTCACGGTTTTTCTTTGCATCACAAAAGTACTAGGTTTACTGATAGCAATGGCTTGATTTTGTTTATTATAAAGTTTGAGGTACAGAGTATGCACGCCGCTTTCTACATCCCTAATAGCAAATGTAGATAAATCGCTGGTGGTGCCATAAGGTGCGCCATTTAAAAATAGCTGTATCGTAAAGCCTGCCTCAAAGCGCGGCGTTATTCGGCTTGTTACATAGACTGAGCCGGTGTTCTCTTGAATTGTTTGGTTGTGAATAGGTGACGATATCATTATCTGAAAGCGATTAAGTTGCGTAGGTTGTGCAGAGTTCGGGGTGTGCTTATTGGCATCTGAAAGGGAAATACTCTGATTGCTCAAGTTTATTTCGTGCGCACCGTTTCGTGGTGTATCAGAGAACACTAAAACACCATTTCTGTCTTTCCAAGCATAAATTTTCTTTTCGCCTGCATAACTATAAATGCTTAATCCTAAAGCAAAAAATAGTAATAATATCCTGTAAATCACATTGCTACCCTGCATATTTTGTAATTACATAACTTTAGTGGAGATAACCTAAATTTACCATAAAAAAAAGCCCGCTAAGCGGGCTTGAGAACACACATTTATTATCTTATCGATAATTTACTCTACAGCGTATTAAACGCTGTAGTACATTTCAAACTCAACTGGGTGAGTTGTCATGTTAAGCTTTTCAACTTCTTGAGATTTAAGTGCAATGTAAGCATCGATTAAATCATCAGTGAACACGCCACCTTGCGTTAAGAATTCACGGTCAGCACTTAGTGCTTCTAGCGCTTCGTCTAGTGAAGAGGCAACTTGTGGAATTTCTGCCGCTTCTTCTGCTGGTAAGTCGTATAAATCCTTATCCATAGCATCGCCAGGGTGGATCTTGTTTTTAATACCATCAAGGCCAGCCATAAGCATTGCAGAGAAAGCAAGGTATGGGTTAGCAGTTGGATCTGGGAAGCGTACTTCGATACGACGTGCTTTTTCAGATGGTACAACTGGAATACGGATTGATGCAGAGCGGTTACGTGCAGAGTATGCAAGCATTACCGGCGCCTCAAAGCCTGGTACTAAACGTTTGTATGAGTTAGTTGAAGCATTTGCAAATGCGTTGATTGCTTTTGCGTGCTTAATAATACCGCCAATGTAGTAAAGAGCATCTTCAGAAAGACCGCCGTACTTGTCGCCTGCAAAAAGGTTAACGCCGTCTTTTGCTAACGATTGGTGACAGTGCATACCTGAACCATTATCGCCTACAACAGGCTTAGGCATGAAGGTAGCTGTTTTTCCATAAAGGTGAGCCATGTTATGGATAACATATTTCATCTCTTGGATTTCATCCGCTTTTAATACCATTGTATTGAAGCGAGTTGCGATTTCGTTTTGACCCGCTGTAGCAACTTCGTGGTGATGTGCTTCTACTACTTGGCCTAGTTCTTCAAGTACTAGACACGTCGCTGAGCGCCAATCTTGTGAAGAGTCAACAGGTGAACAGGGAAAGTAGCCGCCTTTAACACCAGGACGATGACCCGTGTTGCCACCTTCGTAGTCTTTATCTGAGTTCCATGCTGCTTCAACAGCATCAATTTTGTACATAGAACCTGACATATCTGATTTGTATTTAACGTCATCAAATAAGAAAAACTCTGGCTCAGGGCCAAATAAAACGGTATCTGCAATACCAGTCGATCTCATGTACTCTTCAGCGCGCTTTGCAACTGAACGAGGGTCACGCTCGTAACCTTGTAGTGTAGATGGCTCTACAACGTCACAACGCACAATCAGTGTCGCTTCTTCTGTGAATGGGTCTAATTTTACAGAATCAGCTACTGGCATAAGTACCATGTCTGATTCGTTAATGCCTTTCCAACCTGCAATTGAAGAACCGTCAAACATTTTGCCGTCTTCAAAAAAATCTTCATCTACTTGGTGATGAGGAATAGAAACATGTTGCTCTTTACCCTTGGTATCTGTGAAGCGTAAATCAATGAACTTAACGTCATTTTCTTTGATAAAATCTAAAACCGATTGTGACATGTGTCCTCCAACTGTTGGGTTTTATTATTGCTGCATTAAATGCTTTGGCTACTAGTAAGCCGATTTTATGCCATTATTCTAAGTTTATGTTTATTAATGTAAAAAATATATTCGCACAGAAATGGACACAGCCTTTGCACCTTGTTGGTGCGTAAAATATCCATAATGGTGCATAATTTTCACACCTGTTCTGCTCGTATTTTAATCGTCTGATTCAGCTTAACTTATATAGTAAATAGTGCCAAAGCATTCATCAAATTGGCTAAAAATTACTGTTTTAAAGAATTTTACAAAATTTATTTCATATAATTGTCATATAAAAAACAGATACTTAGTAAAAGTATTAAGAAAGTTTTTAAAATTGTATTGGATAAACTTTCATCCATGTCATTAATGAGGGATAATATGCGCCCTTTTAAATCCTATGCTGGGACATCTGGTGAAAACGCAGATGAGTGCGTAGATCTTGCAGGATCAATGAGAATAAACTTCTCTGAGTAAAAATATGAGCATCGAACAGTTAAGAAATATAGCGATTATCGCGCACGTTGACCACGGTAAAACAACGTTGGTTGACAAACTACTTGAGCAATCAGGTACATTAGAAACACGCGGCGGTAACGAAGAGCGCGTGATGGACTCAAACGACATTGAGAAAGAGCGTGGTATTACCATTTTGGCTAAAAATACAGCCATTTCTTGGAAAGATTACCATATCAATATCGTAGATACCCCGGGACACGCCGATTTTGGTGGTGAAGTTGAACGCGTACTTTCGATGGCTGACTCAGTATTGTTACTTGTTGATGCTCAAGAAGGTCCAATGCCACAAACGCGTTTCGTAACGCAAAAAGCATTTGCGCAAGGCTTAAAGCCAATTGTAGTTATCAATAAGATTGATAAGCCAGGTGCACGTCCTGATTGGGTTATGGATCAAATCTTTGATTTATTCGATAACCTTGGCGCAACTGACGAACAGTTAGACTTTAAAGTAATCTACGCTTCAGCAATCAATGGTTGGGCTACATTAGATTTAGATGAGCCGTCTGACAACATGGAACCTATGTTCCAAATGATCGTTGACGAAGTATCACCACCAGAAGCTGATCCTGAGGGTGACTTCCAAATGCAAATCTCTCAGCTTGATTACAACTCTTATAAAGGTGTAATCGGTGTTGGTCGTATTAAGCGTGGTTCTGTTGCTCCTAACCAACAAGTGACTATTATCAGCGCTGATGGTTCTACGCGTAACGGTAAAATCGGTTCAGTACAAAGTTATTTAGGTCTTGAGCGTATCGAAACAGACCGTGGTTACGCAGGTAATATCGTAACTGTAACAGGTATTGGTGAGCTGAAAATATCAGACACAGTATGTGCGCCTAACAATGTTGAAGCACTACCTCCACTAAGTGTTGATGAGCCTACTGTAACAATGACTTTCTCTGTAAACACATCACCATTTGCAGGTAAAGAAGGTAAGTTTGTAACGTCGCGTAACATCCTTGAGCGTTTACAAAACGAGCTTGTACATAACGTTGCACTTCGTGTAGAAGAGACAGATAACCCAGATAGCTTCCGCGTATCGGGCCGTGGTGAATTACACCTTGGTATCTTAATCGAAAACATGCGTCGTGAAGGTTACGAGCTAGCTGTATCACGTCCAGAAGTAATTTTGCGTGAAGTAGACGGTGTATTAGAAGAACCGTACGAAACAGTAACAATTGACTGTGAAGAAGATCACCAAGGTTCTATTATGGAGCAAATTGGTCTTCGTAAGGGTGAGCTTACTGATATGTCTCCAGATGGTAAAGGCCGTATGCGTATGGACTTTATGATCCCAAGCCGTGGTTTAATCGGTTTCCAAACTGATTTCATGACGCTTACTTCTGGTTCTGGCCTTATGTACCACACATTCGATCATTACGGCCCTCATAAAGGCGGTACTATTGGTGCACGTAAGAACGGTGTAATGATTGCAAATGCAACAGGTAAAGCACTTACTAACGCATTATTCAACTTACAAGAGCGTGGTAAATTATTCATCGGTCACGGTGTTGAAGTTTACGAAGGTATGGTTATCGGTATTCATAGCCGTGATAACGACCTTACAGTTAACGCACTTAAAGGTAAGCAGCTTACTAACGTTCGTGCATCTGGTACAGATGAAGCACAAACACTTACGCCACCATTGAACTACACACTTGAGCAAGCGCTTGAGTTCATCGATGATGACGAGTTAGTAGAAGTAACACCTGAGAACATTCGTATTCGTAAACGTCACTTAACTGAAAGTGAGCGTAAGCGTGCGGGTCGTGCTGCTAAAGCTTAATAGTTTTTAGAATAAGCATAATAAAAGCCGCTGTATTGCAAAATACAGCGGCTTTTTTGTTTTTAAAGTAGAGAAGCTTGCAGTTTTTAGTTGTTAGTATAGCGCTCTAAAAGCGCAGCGCCTCTCCTCTTTATGAACAACTCACTTAAGAAATATTTGCACAAAGAGAAGGGAGCGAGCAGTAAAAGAGTTAGTGCTAAAACAATCGATAACCAAAGTACCTGTAATTCTTGGTAGAGTGTTTTTCGTTGGGTTTCGCTGCGCTCAACCCAACCTACGTCTCAACTATTTATTAGTGGTTATTTTTTGTCGGTAGAGTGCTTTTTTCAAATACGTCAGTGTTTATTGTCCGTTCTATAGTGAAACTGGCACAATGTATTTACCTCTAAAAGCGCAGCGCCTCTTCTCCTCTTTGTGAATAATTCACTTAAAAATATTTTCACAAAGAGAAGGGAGTGAGCAGTAAAAGAGTCAGTGCTAAAACAATCGATAACCAAAGTACCTGTAATTGTTGCTAGGATATTTTTTATTGGATTTCGCTGTGCTCGACCCAACCTTTTCAATTATGGTATTAATGGTTAATTACTTTTAGGCAGCAGGGTGATTTTGCCAAATACGTCTGCATCTATAAACCCACGGTTTCTGTCGCCATTAACTGGTTTTACTTCGTGAGAGCCCATAAAGTGCTCGCGTGTTTCGCTGCCATCGTTATCACAATACGCGAGCATAAAACCAATCACTTTTTTTTCGCTAAGTGTAATAGGTATGTTTACCGCGCCTTCTTTATAATCGTTAGGGTAGAGCTTTATGGCAACCTCCCAGGTGATATTATATGGCGCTTGGGTATTACGCTTCCAGTTACTGATTAGGTGGTCGGTGTATAAATGGGCTTTTTTATCAGGACCGTAATCGGCGGCTTGGTTATCAAGGCCAATGTGATATGCCAACGCGGTATGGTTAAACTGGTGAATACCGCCAGAGGCGTCGCTGTCGATAAAAACTTCCAGCGCGTCGTCATCCCAATATTTTACGGTGGGATCTGGGTGTGTATCTATCAGTACATCGTCAGTTATATCCGCTTGTAAATATAGGTAGTTTTTATCCCATAGCAGGCGGTAGCGGCCTTTAAAGTCGGCATCTGATGACGGCAATGTGCCATCCATTAAGTGAGGCATGTCATGCCACGTTACTTTATCCCATGCGCTTTCAGATACGCCATCAATGGTAATAGGGGCCGATGTGTGCTCTACATCAATGGCCATTACTGGGGCGCTTAATAAACAGCTCAATGCTAAAACATGTTTTTTCATGCGTTTCTCAAAACTTTTATTGATATAACAATCATCCTAAAGCAGTTAAGCAATGAGTTACAGTGAAATACTTTCGCCTTCGTTGAGAATATAAAGTGGCGTTTGCGTGTTCATTTCATCAGCCATATGCAATAAGCGCAGTAAGGCGGAATGGCTAGAATGGTCGCCCATTTTCCAACTTGAATTACCATAACCCCAAGGGATCATTACTTTGCAATTAAGATCTTGCGACGCGTTCAGTGCATCCTCTGGTGTGGTGTGCACATAACGATACCATTTAGGGTTCTCTTCACTGTAATACGACGCTATGGGTAATAAACATATGTCTATATCGCCATATTGTTGTTGAATGTCGCTAAAGTGCTTTGAATAACCGGTGTCGCCTGCAAAAAATAAGGTATTGCCGTTTTGCTCAAGTAGCCAGCCATTCCATAGGTCTTTATCGTTATCTTCATAAATAAACGGCACCAATACGCGGCTACTAAAGTGATGCGCTGGTAAGGCATGAACTGTTAAATCATCAAATTGTGTTTTTGCGTACCAAGCCATTTCGCTAATGTTGAATCCGCCAGTAGGGAAGTTGTCGGCCATACCAAGGGGTGCTAAATAGCGAGGTTTATTACCAAGCTTTGCAATGTCGGCTTTATTAAAGTGATCGTAATGAATATGCGAGTATATTACGGCATCTAAATTTTTAAGCTCGTTTTGTGTTAGCCAATCGCCGGGTTGTCTGTAAAACCCTGAGGCTAACCTAAAGGCTAAATCAACAGGAGAGTCAAATTGATCTTTAACAGGGTCAAACACCACATGTTGCCCACTCGGTGTGCGAACCATAAACCCAGCGTGCCCCAGCCAGCGTACAGTAAAGCCCGTATTTAAATTAATGGGGTTTTGCTCAGCAATAAATTGGCAGCTTTCGCTGTCTTTTTCGCACTGTAATTTAGGGCTAGGCGGGTAGCAGTCGGTTTCGCAGGTGGTTGGGTAGGTTTTTTTTCCAGGGTAAAGGTTATGAAAGCGCCCTTTGCGATCGCCATCTTGATGTAGCGGGGTAATGGTATTTTCCCCTGCAATCACCTCAATGTTGTTAGCTGTTTGGCAAGCGCTGAGTAATCCACATAGGAATATAAGAGCAATAGGGTTTAGTTTCATTATTGTGATCTATTATTATTTTTCTAAGAGTATAGCAACCTCCGTAGGCTAACGAGTAGTTCAAAGGTAACAAAACGTTACAACAAAAAGCCTGCAATTTAGCAGGCTTAGTAAACGGCTTTAGATTAATTAACCAGTGCTATTCATTTGCTCAATAAACTTATTTGAATCGGCAATTGATTTATTCATGTCATTCATCAGTACTTGAATGTCGCGTTTAAGGTTAGTGAACTCACCTTTAATAGCGGCAACTGCTTGTGCGTTTAAGTTATGCTTTAAGTACAGTACGTTATCTTGTAGTGATGATAATACAGGCTCCATCTTGCTCTCGGCGCTGCGCATAGAGCGCAGTAACTGACTAAATTGGCGTTGTGTGGCAGTTAATTTTTTACTGCTTTCACGCTTTAATGAGGCGCTTTTGTATTGCTCAAGCTCATCGCTCCACTCATCAAAAAGAGCTTCTGCTACGTCTTCAACTTTATTTATATTGCTCGAGACTTCATTAGCTGCCGCTAAACTCGACTCGTAATCGTCGTTAAGCTGGCTGTAGGCATCTTGTAACTCGCCGCCATCAAAATTAATCAAGGTTGTTAGGCGCTCAAGCGCTGATTGAAATTCTTCTTGCGACTCTTGTTGTGAATCTTTGGTTTCTTCTACGCGGTCAATAAGAATATCGCGCTTATGTACACCTACTTTTTCCATTGCAGAATAATAAGCTGACTGACAGCCCGATAAGGTAAGCGTAATGGCCAAAACCGAGGCGCTTAGTAAAGTTTGTTTTTTCATTTGGATCCCTATTTACCAGTAAGTGCTGTAAATTATGGTGCTGATTGTTATCATAATCAAAATTCGATTAGCACAAGTCAATTGTATGAATGATAAGCTCTCCCTTTATAAACAGCAAGCTATCTACTTTCTAAGGCAACAGCCAGGCTGGTGGATGCAGTACGTTAACCGCTGTATTGACGATCAAATTACCGTAAATGCGGGTTACCTTGCCTATGTTACTTTGCTTTCGTTAGTACCTTTAATAGCGGTGGGTGTGGCAATCTTTTCGGCCTTTCCGGGGTTTGATTCGACCCGTGTAGCCATAGAAAGCTTTTTGTTTACCAACTTTGTACCTACGTCATCTGATGTTATTAAAGAGCATATTAGCTCCTTTGCTGGCAATGCAAATCAAATGACAGCAGTAGGGATTGGCTTTTTGGCGGCAATAGCACTGCTGCTGATACGTAATGTTGATGCCACACTTAATCGCATTTGGCGTATCAAAAAAAAACGCCCGATGATGATCTCATTTGCGGTCTATTGGATGGTATTGAGTTTAGGGCCGGTACTACTGGGTGCAAGTATTGGTGTTACTTCGTATATCGTATCGCTGGTATCGTTCGCCGATCAGGGCATTCCTGGGTTTAGTGGTTTTTTATTAAAATTAGTACCTTATGGCTTTTCGATGATCGGCTTTTTAATGCTGTACACTTTGGTACCTAATACACCAGTGTCGATTAGAGCGGCATTACCGGGTGCACTTTTTGCTGCAGTGCTATTTGAGCTGACTAAGAAAGGCTTTGCGCTGTATATTAGCCACTTTCCGTCATACGAAGTAATTTATGGCGCTGTTGCCACCATCCCTATTTTATTTGTATGGGTATACTTGTCGTGGGTGGTGGTGTTATTAGGTGCTGAATTTACAGCCTGTATAAGCCCTAATCACGTACCGCAAACCCCCGAAATTGACATAGACGATGAGCCAAAAGTAAAGGAAACCAATTAAATGCAAGGCTTAATACAACGTGTAAAACACGCAAAAGTAGAAGTTAATAATCAAGTTATAGGCCAAATAGAGCAAGGTATTTTATTATTACTCGGTGTCGAAAAACCAGATGATGAGCAAGCGGCCGACAAACTTTTGCATAAGGTAAGTAATTACCGAATTTTTACCGATGAAAACGATAAAATGAACTTAAGCCTAAAAGATATAGGTGGTGAGTTACTCGTGGTGTCACAATTTACATTAGCGGCTGATACCAAAAAAGGCATGCGACCGAGTTTTTCATCAGCTGCGACACCTAGCCAAGCCAACGCGCTTTATGAGTATTTTGTTGCACAAGCTAAGACGTTGGGAATACGTGTGGCAACAGGAGAGTTTGGCGCTGATATGCAAGTAAGTTTGTGTAACGATGGGCCTGTTACCTTTAACTTATCGGTTTAACTGCCAGCTTTAGTCACAATAATAATATGATTAACAAAGCCCGCGACTTTATGCGGGCTTACTTTTACCTCAAATACAGCTAATAGTAGTTGTTGCAACTGAACTAACTGCGACTCATGTTGCGATAAAAAGTTAATAAATAGCGTACCGCCTGTATTTAGCGCATCGTATATTTTTTGATAAAAAGCCCGTTCGAATAAAAACCGCGGTGCGTCTATTTGGCTAAATAAATCAAGAATAATCCAGTCATTGTTATGTGCTTTGCTAAGTACATTTTGCGCATCATCACACTGCACATTATTGTGTTTTTTTAGCGCAAAAAAATCCCTATAGCAGGCAATTATATCGGCATTTTTTTCCACCGATGTTATGTGAGCTTGTGGGTAGGTGTGTTGCAAATAATTGCGTATAGCACCACCGCCAAGACCAAGTTCTAATACCTGATTTGGTGGTGCTAAGGTGCACCATTGCTTAGCCAAATAAGTTAAATGCGGAAATAATAGGCGCTGTGGATTGTTGAGCTCTATCACCGACTGCAACGTGTCGTTAATCAGTAGCCAGCGAAGCTGCCTTGCTTGGCGAACCTGTATGTGATCACCTGCATATTTATGCCAGTAAACAAGTTGTCCAATATCTTGGCTATGGCTAATAAAGTGGCTAGTAACTACACCCGTTAAAGGGTTTATAAAATCGCTCATGATACTAAGCATAAACCAGTAGGAGGGATGGGTAAAATAGTATTGTTGCGTTTGCTTACCAAAGTCGTATTGGCAGTGTTTAAAAGATGGAGTATGGTAATTGCCATAATAATGCCCGTGTTAAATCACTTTCGTGCCGTAGCCTTTATTATTTACGGCAAAAACAACAGGAGTATCTATGTTTCAAGTAACTACACCACAAAGCAGCGAAGACTGGCAAGCGTATTATCAATTACGTTGGGAGGTGTTACGTGCACCTTGGAATGAACCTCGTGGATCTGAGCAAGACGATATGGAACAAGACTCAGAGCATCGCTTTATAAAAAATAACGACGGTGATGTGCTTGGTGTAGCCCGTTTGCATTTTAACAACCATGAACAAGCTCAGGTACGCTATATGGCTGTTGCTGAAGGCAATCGTAATCAGCATATTGGTAGCCGCTTATTGCATGAGCTTGAAAAAATAGCCTGGACTCAAAACGCAGGTGAACTGGTATTATTTGCTCGAGAACGTGCACTTGAGTTTTATAAGCGCCACGGCTACGAGCTAAAAGAAAAAGCCCACTTAGCGTATGGCGATGTACAGCACTTTAAAATGGTTAAGCAAAAGCCAAGTGAGCCGGGCTGGTTTCGCCACCCAGATTGGACGCAAGTGCTGCAAAACATTTGGCGCGAATCTATCCCCATTAGTGATGCTATGGGAATAAAAGTAGAAAGCTATACAGATTGGCAATTTACTACTCGTGCTGATTTAGACGCAAATTTAAATCTACATAACACTATGTTTGCAGGCTCTATTTATAGTTTAGCAACGCTTACTGGATGGGGAGCAACCTATTTAGCGCTTAAAGAAGAAGGGCTTGAGGGTAATATTGTATTAGCCGATGCCAGTATCAAATACTTAAAACCACTTAATACCGAACCACGTGGTTGTGTTGATGTGCAAATATGTAAAGGTAAGCTCAGTGAGCTGGAGTCAAAAGGCAAGGTGAGTTACGTAGTACCTGTGACGATATTTGATGGCAACGACGTGGTTGCTGAGTTTGAGGGAGTGTTTGCCGTTAAAAAATAACGGCTAACATATCAATAAAAAGCCAAGCACTTGTAAAAGCGCTTGGCTTTTTAAATCGTTAATTAGAGTAAATCGGTTAGCAGAATACCCACACCAACACGCTGTATATCGGCGTTGTAATCAATTAAGCTTTCACCGTAGCCGTTAAAATACTGAGCATAACCACGTAATCGCCCCCAAAGCGGGAATGACCAATCGAGTTGGATTGCACCACGGTTATCTGAATTTAAATTATTGCGAGCCATAAAGCTAAACTCGTGGTCGTGATAACGGTAGGCGCCACCAAATTCAAAGTATCCCATGTACTTGTAAATATCTGGGTTGTCATCGCCATCGGCCTCAAGTGGATTTTCTTTTTCATCTTCAGCAATTCGATACCAAGGCTTAAAGCTAAATACAAAGCCGTTATTTTCCCAAATAAAATCGGCATAAATACGGTTCCATGAACGAGAGTTCGGTTGGCTACGGCCATTAGACTGATGCGAAATACCCACCGCAATGGCCATTTCATCGCCCCAAAGTACGTTTTCTTGGTCTAGGTAGTTTACCCAAAAAATTTCTGGCTCGTAGTTAGTTTCACGAAACGGCGATGAAATCTCTGAATTATATATTTGCCAGTATGACTGCAGTGTAAAGCCAAAAAAGATGGCTTGGTCGTCATCTGCAAAATCATCGTACAGCGGCACTTTAATAGAAAGCTGATATTTAGCTTCAAGATTATCGAGCGGCTCGCCATCTTGCTCATCGGTGAGCTCGTCAAAGCCATCAAACGGTCGATCGTTAGGGTGCGATACATACGACAGTGGTAAAATGTAGTTGCGTTTATGTGGCGTAATTACATTACGATTTTTTTTGCTTACCTCTTCGCGAGCTTTGCGTTTATCAAGTGCGGTAAGTTGTTTGTTTTCCTCAAGTGCTGAACACTTTTTTCGCAGCTCATCTAAGGTTTGCTTGCCGTCACCACCAATGACTTCGTTTAAAATACATTGTTTAACTAGTTCAATGTCATCATCTTGTTCATTTTCTTTAACTTCTTGTTGAGCAAAAGAGGGTGTGCTTAGTAAAGCCGTGAGTGCAATCCAATAACGCCAGCGCATTGTGTATTCCTTTGAGAGTAAGGTAGATTTATAAATTATAACGTGTTTTTACATATGTAACGGTGAACTTTCACTGAATTTTCACTTATTCGATTACTTTACGTTTACACCGTTATCACAGATCAAAAAAAGCGGCATATAGCCGCTTATAGTGTAAGTTAGTTAACTTACTCTCACGCAATGAGAAGGGAGAGTAATAGCGCAGTGCGCTATAACTCAAATACGTTGGTAAAAAACTTATAAAGCTCAGTACCTTGGTTTACGCTTGCCGAGGCAAAATGCAAAATAGCAATTGCATCGCAATCAAGGGTTAATGTTTGTAATGGTTGCTCACTCAAGTAGCGCTCCATACGCAAAATATGGGCAATTGGCTCGCCTGCTTTGATATGCCCACCTAGCGGGGCTACATATTCAACCATGCCGCCAATAGGCGCGTAGTAAGCAAAGTAGTCATCTAAATGACACGCATAACGGGTCATCTGCTTAGGCATGTGTGGTGCGTCTATCAATACATTTTTATGATTTAAGTAGCTTAAAATGCTGTTTGCATCGTTAAATGCTTCTTTTAAATCTATTTTTTCTTGGCTACCAAGCTCAACTGTAAAGGCCTCTACCTGTACGTTGAAGTCTCTACCTTGCGCATCAAGTGCATCACTTAGGTGCCACCATGGGCAAAAGCTGGCTTCATCCATGGCGCCATCAAAGTCGCTAGGAATAAGCAGTACGTGTTCAATATTAAAATAGCGAGCGCTGTTAGTTGCATACCTTGGGCAATATAAGTGCTTGCTTGAAATAGGCCCTGTGTGTAAATCAAGGACTATATCGGCTTGGTGCGCAAGCTTTTGCAGGTTAAGCGCAATGCGCTTACCCGTATTGAGCATATACGCTGGGCCATTGAGTTTAGTGTCTATTTCATCAATCAGGGCTTGTTTAAAGCTACTTTTTAAAGCTGCATCATCGTATTGGCTATGATCGTGTGCAAACTGGGTGACTAAATCACTGTTGTAGTGATACATGCGGTTCCAGTTAGTGCCTGTAATTGGGTCGAATCGGCCAAGCGTAAACTCACCAGACTTTTGATTACAGCCAATAGGGTTTGCATAAGGGACTAAGGTAATATCGCCTTTTAAATTAAGCTGTTTTAATTGCTCTAATAGCTGAAAAATAACCGCGTTACCTTGCACTTCAGCACCGTGCATATTGGCTTGAATATACACGCTTGGACCTGTGCCATCACCTTTTAAGCGATATACAGGAATGGTTAGCGGTAAGCCGTTTGCGACTTCCCCGACGACAATGTTATCTTGGCTGATGGGTGTTGTTATGCTCATGTTTATTACCTTAAATAGTGGCTGGCATCTTCAGCTTGGCGTATACACGTGAGCTCACCATTTTGTAAAACGTATTCAGCTGCTAGCTCATGGCATAAAAAATACGGCATGCTTTCGGTAAAACCATAGGCGCCACATTGGCTAAATACCAGCCAGTCTTGCTCGTTTAAATCGCTTGGTAGGACATGCTCGCCTAAGCAATCAAGTGCTGTACATAATGGGCCATATAAGCTCATTGCTTGTTCAGGCGCGGTTGATTCGCGTAGTAACGCCGCAGGAAAATCTTGGCTTGTAACTGCTGGGCGCAATAAGTGGTTAATGCCACCGGTTAAAATAACTTGCTGTTGACCATAGTTTTGTTTGCACTCAACGACTGGGTTGGCATAGTGGCCGCATTCGCCCACAGCATAGCGGCCAAGCTCCATCCAAAGCTCATCTACACTCGCCTCTTTTTTAATTTTAGCAAGCGCGGCTATAAGGTCATCCCACTCAAGTGTTGCATCGTTTGGTGTATATGGAATACCTAAACCGCCCCCTAAGTCTAAAATTTTCAGGTTTATATTTAAGTTATTTGCAAGGGTGGTAAGCGGTGCAATCATTTGCGACCACAGCTCGCTTAGCTTTTGTGTGCTAAGCATGTTGCCCCACTGAAAAATATGCAGGCCATCAAAATTAAGTGCTGGATAATCGCCAGTATTTAGCGCTTGCCATTCATCGCAGCCAAGCCCAAACGGAGTAAGGCTGTCGCCACCTAGTGGGTTTTTTTCACCTTCTGGCCAGCGTAATTGCACACGCAGTAATACTTGCAGCTGCGTATTTTGCAGCTGCGCTTGTTGGTTTAACCAACGCACTTGATTGAGGCTTTCGGCAACAAAAATACGCACGCCGCGCTCAATAAAGTGTTTAATTTGTTTAGGGCTCTTTGCAGGTCCTGTATTGAGCACGCGCTGCGAACTAATACCTTGTGCAAGTACTTGTTCAAGTTCACCTTTACTGGCTACGTCAAAGTTAAATCCGGCGCTATCTAAGCTTTGAATTACCTTAGAGAGCGGATTGGCTTTTACCGCATACCAAAGTTTTACATCGGTTTGCGCAACTAAACGAGCAAGGTGTGCGTTTAATTTGTCTAAGTCGTAAACAAAAAAAGGGGTATCAAGTTGCTGAGTAAGTGTATTTACGGCGGCCTTGATAGGCGTGCTCAAAAAGCTCATTATCGTAAAACCTCTTCTAGCAATAATGATGCATCGCTTTGTTCGTCACGGTATTTAACAATTAACGCACACGACATGCTCAAACCTTGCTCACGAGCCCATTCATTAGACGCTGGGCGAGAGCCTGGTATTACAATTGCGTACTCCGGAATTGGCTCGCCTTTATCAAGCTGACGCTCATTAACACAGTCGTAGACCGGAATGGTTGCAGATAAACGTACGCCTGGCGCCAGTACTGCACCTTTTTTAACAACTACGCCTTCAACAATGACACACCCCGCGCCAATAAAGGCATCGTCTTCAACTACGACTGGGCTTGCACCAATAGGCTCAAGTACACCGCCAAGTTGCACTGCGGCACTTAAATGCACATTTTTACCAACTTGAGCACACGAGCCTACTAATGCGTGGCTATCAACCATTGTACCTTCGTCGATGTATGCACCAATGTTTACGTACGCTGGGGGCATAATAATGGTGCCTTTAGCTACGTATGCACCACGGCGAACACTGGTGCCACCTGGTACCATACGTACGCCATCTTCCGCGCTAAACTCTTGCGGTGCAAGGTTGTGTTTATCTACAAAACCACCTGCAAACTCAGTGTTTGTGCCATTTTTAAAGGCTTCTAAAATGCCTTGTTTTACTTCTACGTTAGCTTCCCATTGGCCGCTTTCGTTTTGTGATGCTGCGCGAACAGCGCCCGATTCTAAATTATTTAGTAGTTCTAACCAGCTCATTATAAAAACCTGTATTTAATGCCAAGATAAAATGGTGTCGTTTGCAGTGGTAATGCAATCGGTTTGCGTTAACTCATGATGCGTTAAAGGAGGACGCAACAGTGGGCTACTTAAGCGGCCTTGCTGGTGCATTAATACTTTAACGGGAATAGGGTTTGCTACAGCAAATAGGCTATTAATAGCGCTTGTCCACTGAGCAAATAAATTGGGGTGTTGACCGCTTAGGCTGCGCTTTACAAATTCGTGTGTTTGCAAGGGCCACGCGTTTGCTGCAACCGAGACTAAGCCTTTTGCACCAGCTTGGGCAAAGTAGGGCATCAGTGCATCATCGCCGCTATATAGCGCTAAATTAGGCGCGGCTTGTCGGTATGCTTCAAATTGGGTTATGTTGCCACTGGCTTCTTTTAAGGCCCACAGTTTTGGGTGCGCTTTTAAGTTTTCAATGGCTTCGATAGGAATACTTACACCGCTGCGCCCAGGTACGTTGTACAACATACACGGATGCGCGCTTTCGTTTAATAAGCTTTCGTACCAATGTGTTTGACCTACAGCCCCTGGCTTAGCATAAAGCGGCGAGCCTAATAAATAGCTGTGAATAGGTAATTGGTTACAGTAGCTAACCCATTCTTTTTGTTGGGCTAAATTACTACCGCCCACGGCAACCATCAGTGGTACACTGGGTTTTAATTGGCACACGTGCTCAACAATGCCTTGCTGCTCTTTAAGTGTTAGCGCTAAGCCTTCACCTGTGCTACCGAGCAATAAAATACCGTTGTGCGCTGCTTCTTGTTCGCTAACAAGAGCGGTGAGCGTGTCGTAGTCAACATTACCTTGTTGATCAAACGGCGTAACAAGCGCTGTCCACAGTGCGTAGTCGTCTAAATTGAAGTTGTTGATCATCTCTTACGAACCTATAAGGTGTTCGAGATATTAAGGAGGCTTTATGATGTGAGCCGCATTAACGTCGTTCGAACAGTATTCGAAGAGCGAATGGGCTTAAAATAATAGGGCGCACGGCCTTATTATTTAAGACCAGAAGCTCTCCACCAAACTAATAAGCTGTTTTAAAACAGCTATTGGTGACAGTCGCTAGGATTCAACCTAGTCGCCCGAAGTAATTGCCTCGCAAAAGCGTTTACCTCTCGGCGGTATTCCCCTCACGTATGCTCATTGGAGTTTGCGCTCCTAACATACGCTACCTGAATAACGCACCTCTTCTAGCCCTTTGTATTTCATGTAAACGCAAGAGGTTTAACAAAATACAATTTAAATAGGGTAATTGCGGCGATTAAAACATTTTAGCCGTCTAGGTGTCAAGCTGCTAAATATTGATTAGCTCATCGAAAATGTGGGTGGTTACGTATTGGCTGCTTTTCTCGTACACTAACCCTATGAGCAGCGAGGTATTTAATAAGTATGGAAAAATTTAGCGATATTTATCAGCGAGCGGTAGAGCGAAAAGGCTCTGAAAAAATGCTTAAGTTATTACTCGCAAAACCCTTATCTAAAAAAGCATTAAACACATTAAGTGACGACGACTGGCTTGAAGAATTTACCCGAAAAGTTTTTCAAAGTGGCTTTTATTGGTCGGTAATAAACAGCAAATGGCCTGGCTTTAGAGAGGTTTTTTGGCAGTTTAGTGTTGATAAATTATTAATGATGCCACCTGATATGCTAGAGCAAAAAGCAACCGATGAGCGCATTATTCGTAATTATAAAAAAGTAAAAACGATTCCTGAAAATGCTTACATGATCCACGAAGTGGCCCAAGAGCATGGCAGTTTTAGCAAATTTATTGCTGACTGGCCAAGCGATGACATTATTGGCTTATGGGCGTATTTAAAAAAGCACGGTGCTCGTTTAGGGGGCAATACTGGCCCGTATGCTTTAAGAGCGCTGGGTAAAGATACATTTTTGCTTTCGCGAGATGTAGAAAGTTACCTTCGAGCGCATAAAGTTATAGATGGCGGCCTGCAAACTAAAAAATCACTCACTGCGGCACAAGCATTTTTTAACGAAATGCAAAAGCAAAGTGGTTTAAGCCTGCAAGAGCTGAGTTTAATTGTGGCTTACAGTGTAGGTGAGAACCGTGTAGGCATAAGCCAACAGACAGAGGACTAACCATGAAACTAGTGCCAAGATACACAAACATAGCAGATAACTTCGCGATAGAAGATCAACCATCAAGCGTAGCTGCCCCGCAATTATTTTTGTGGAACGAAGCGTTGGCACAGCAGTTTAATCTAGATGTTGAGCCACAGCTGCGCGCCAGTACCTTTGCAGGCAACGAACCACAACCAGTAAATGCTGTAGCGCTTGGATATTCTGGACACCAGTTCGGGCATTTTTCGCCACGCTTAGGTGACGGGCGAGCGCACTTACTGGGTGCTATCAGCGATGGTAAAAATCAGCTGTGGGATATTCAGTTAAAAGGCTCAGGCGCTACCCCGTTTTCTAGAGGTGGTGATGGCCGATGCGCGCTCGGCCCCGCTATTCGCGAGTATATTATGAGCGAGGCTATGCACGGCTTAGGAGTTAAAACTACGCGTTGTTTGGCTGTGGTAGGCACTGGCGAAGTTGTTTATCGTAATCCGCCGCAACCTGGCGCAATTGTTACCCGTTTAGCAAGTAGCCATATTCGGGTTGGCTCGTTTCAATATTTAGCAACTCAAGGTGAAATAGAGGGGTTAAAAAAGTTAGCTGATATGGCTATTGAGCGTCATTACCCAAGTATTCAATCAACAGGCGCACAACGTTATTTAGACTTTTTAGCAGCCGTTATAAATAGTCAGCTAGCGCTGGTTATTAGCTGGATGCGTGTGGGTTTTATTCATGGCGTTATGAATACTGATAATACCTTAATAAGCGGCGAAACTATCGACTACGGCCCGTGTGCAATGATGAATAGCTTTGATTTTGATACTGTGTTTAGCTCAATTGATAAGCAAGGTCGTTATGCTTATGGTAATCAACCTAACATAGCGAGCTGGAACTGCGCACGATTAGCTGAGAGCCTAATACCGCTTATTAATGATGACGACGAGCAAGCTGTAAGCTTAATGACGCCGCTAATTAATCAGTTTTCGTCGTTATTTAACGAGCGGTACAATCAAATGTGGGCGCAAAAACTGGGCTTAGCAGGTCATAACGAAGATGATGTTGAACTTGTAAGTAAGTTATTATTGTTATTTCAAGAGCACAAGCTCGATTACACCAACACCTTTGATGCCCTAACTGAGTCACTAAATGGTGGCAAAGTGCCTGATGAATTAATGCAATGGGCCCAGTTATGGCAAAAAAGATGTGATGAAAACAGCTATAACCTAATGAGAGCGGCTAACCCAAGGGTTATACCGCGTAATCACATCGTCGAAGAAATACTTGCGCAATACAATCAACATGGCGAGAGCGAGCTGTTGAGTGACTTCTTAACAGTGATGAGCAACCCATATGATAAAACAGCTAATTTAGCCCGCTTTCAAGAGACAGGTGAAGATGACAAGAGCTACCAAACTTTTTGCGGTACTTAAGTATTGTAATTAATTGTAAGTTTTTGATTATAAATAGTCATTTTTACATAATCCAGTGTACAATGATTGAGCAGTTATACACTCGGTGGTATTGTGCACGTTCATAAAAAGTAACTATTTATAAAATACTATTATTTATTGATTGTAGATTAGGTAAAAATTTTTACTTAACCTACAATTGGTGGTTGGAATGCCTGTAGATCGTTGAAAAAATTTATAAACTTTATTTTTCGTTAAGTATCGATTAACAAAAGCTCGGGTAGTGTGTACAAAACTGGTTGAGCTAGTACTGATTAGCTACAATTTTCTAAGTTGTTAAAATGGGAAGAAAACAATGAAATTAAAATCACTTACAATTGCAATTGCGTTAGCTGCAACTAGCGCGTCTACATTCGCTGCCGATAAAGAAGAAGGTTTCTACATTGGTGCATTTGGTGACTACTATGATGCGTCGTGGGAAAACATGCGCGCTCAAGCTGGCCTTGATGTAAATGAATCTACTGGCTGGGGTGTAGAAGCAGGCTACCGTTTTAGCGATTACTGGAGCGCACGCCTTGAGTATGCTGACATGGACTTTAATGCTTTCGATAAAGCTGCGGGCAACCGAAATAATATCGACGGCGAGCGTTACGGTATTGATGCGCTTTACCACTTAGATGGCGGTCCTTTCTACGGCTTGTTCGGTATTAAAGAAATGGACGTAGTAGATGACAATACATTTTTAAACGCAGGTGTGGGTTACCAACACTTTATTACCGATGGCTTTTTTGTAAACGCTGAAACTGCGGTATATCAAGGTCTTGATAAAGGTTACACAGATGTAGGTGCTAAAATTGGTATCAACTATTTATTTGGCCAAAACTCTATGCCAGCACAGCCTGTAGAGCCGGCTCCTACAACCGTTGTAGAAGTACCGGTAGAACCTAAAGATAGCGATAACGACAATATCTTAGATAAAGATGACAAGTGTCCTAACACACCGATGACTGATGCAGTTGACGGTGACGGTTGTACTTTATACGAAGATCGTGAAGTAACAACAAGCCTTTTAGTTACTTTCCCGCATGACTCAGCAGAAGTTGGCCAACGTTACTTTGATGACATTGCATCTGTTTCTGCGTTCTTAAAAGAGCATGAAGACACTACTGTACTACTTGAAGGTCATGCCTCAGCGGTAGGTAATGCTAACTACAACAAGATGCTTTCTAAAAAGCGTGCAGATGACGTTGCTAAAGAGCTAATTAAAGATGGTATCGCTGAAGATCGCATTACGACTGTCGGTTTAGGTGAAGAACGCCTTAAAAACCCAGCTAACACGAAAGAAGCTCACGCTGAAAACCGTCGTGTAGAAGCACATGTAAAATCTATTGAACGTGTAAAAGTTAAGCGTTAATAGTTACTTACTTTATTTTAAAAAACCCAGCTTAGAGCTGGGTTTTTTTATGCCTTTAGAACAGCATGCGCAGTATTATACCAATAAGCAATAATACTTAATTTGCAAGGCTAAATGAGCCGCTACCGGCGTTAAATAACATCAATTCAACAGCGAATTTAATAAAGCAAGTTGGTATAAACTCGTATTAGTAGGTAAACGGGTTTAAACAAGAATGATTATTACTTAACAAACATTCACGAAAATAGAATTTGCGCTTACCACTATTCATAATATTTATAGTCGGTATAATCAGTTGCTTAGCTGGATGGATTTTCATCTATACATAAAAGCTTTATAATCCCGCGTTAGAATACTATAAGTATTGGGTTACTTTTTTTGCGCATGAGGCGCTACCGAATACTTTCACGTCACCAAGAGGGCAATATTGTGCTACAAGAATATCGTAAACACGTAGAAGAACGTGCCGCGTTAGGTATCGTACCAGCGCCATTAGATGCTCAGCAAACGGCTGATCTTATTGAGCTAATTAAAACTCCACCGGCAGGTGAAGAAGAGTTCATTTTAGATTTATTAATCAACCGTGTACCACCAGGTGTTGATGATGCAGCATACATCAAAGCAGGATTTTTAGCGGCAGTTGCTAAAGGCGAAGCAGACTCTCCATTAGTATCTAAAGAAAAAGCAGCAGAATTATTAGGTACAATGTTAGGTGGTTACAATATCGCTCCGATGATTGAGCTACTTGATGACGAAGCGCTTGCACCGATCGCTGTAAAAGGTTTATCAAATACACTATTAATGTTTGATGCATTCTACGATGTAGAAGAAAAAGCTAAAGCGGGTAATGAGCACGCAAAAAAAATCATTCAATCTTGGGCTGATGCAGAATGGTTTATTAATAAGCCAGCGGTTGCTGAAAAAATCTCTGTTACAGTATTCAAAGTAACCGGTGAGACAAATACCGATGATTTATCACCTGCACCAGATGCATGGTCACGTCCTGATATTCCACTTCATGCTTTAGCAATGCTAAAAAATGAGCGTGATGGTATCAATCCTGAAAAGCCAGGTGAAGTTGGTCCAATTTCACAGTTAGAAGAACTAAAAACAAAAGGCTTACCACTTGCGTATGTAGGTGATGTTGTAGGTACAGGTTCTTCTCGTAAATCAGCGACTAACTCTGTGCTTTGGTTTATGGGTGAAGATATTCCATACGTACCTAATAAGCGCGTTGGTGGTGTATGTTTAGGTAACAAAATTGCGCCTATTTTCTTCAATACAATGGAAGACTCAGGTGCATTACCAATCGAATTAAATGTTGATGAATTCAACATGGGTGATCAAATTGATATTTACCCATACGAAGGTGTAGTTAAGCGCCACGGCACTGATGAAGTTATTTCTACTTTTGAACTTAAATCAGACGTTATTTTAGATGAAGTACGTGCTGGTGGCCGTATTCCTCTAATCATTGGCCGTGGTTTAACAGACAAAGCTCGTACCTCTTTAGGCTTAGGCGCTACTGACGTATTTAAAGTACCAGCAGTAACTGAAGTGTCTGATAAAGGCTTCACACTAGCTCAAAAAATGGTTGGTAAAGCATGTAACGTAGCAGGTATTCGCCCTGGCCAATACTGTGAGCCAAAAATGACCACTGTAGGTTCGCAAGATACTACAGGTCCTATGACACGTGATGAGCTTAAAGACTTAGCCTGTTTAGGTTTCTCTGCAGATTTAACAATGCAGTCATTCTGTCATACCTCTGCTTACCCTAAACCAATTGACGTAAACACACACCATACGCTTCCTGATTTCATAATGAACCGTGGCGGTGTTTCACTTCGCCCAGGTGACGGTGTAATTCACTCTTGGTTAAACCGTATGTTATTACCAGATACAGTAGGTACTGGTGGTGATTCACATACACGTTTCCCATTAGGTATTTCGTTCCCAGCGGGTTCAGGTGCAGTAGCGTTTGCAGCGGCTACAGGTGTTATGCCACTTGATATGCCTGAATCAATTTTGGTTCGCTTTAAAGGTGAAATGCAACCGGGTATCACTTTACGTGACCTAGTACACGCAATCCCTTACTACGGTATTAAGCAAGGCTTATTAACAGTAGAGAAAAAAGGTAAAATCAACGAATTCTCTGGTCGTATACTAGAAATTGAAGGTGTTGAGCACTTAACGGTTGAGCAAGCATTTGAATTATCAGATGCATCAGCAGAGCGATCAGCTGCAGGTTGTACTGTTAAGCTTTCTAAAGAGTCTATCAGCGAGTACCTTGAGTCTAACATTGTTATGCTTAAGTGGATGATCTCTGAAGGTTACGGCGATGTACGTACAATTGAACGTCGTATTAATGCAATGCAAGAGTGGTTAGCTAATCCAGAGCTTATGGAAGCAGACGCTGACGCAGAGTACAAGCACGTTGTAGAAATCGACTTAGCAGAAATTAAAGAGCCAATCCTTTGTGCTCCAAATGACCCAGACGATGCGCGTTTACTTTCTGATGTAACAGGCGAGAAAATCGATGAAGTATTCATCGGTTCTTGTATGACTAACATCGGTCACTTCCGTGCAGCAGGTAAGCTACTTGATGGCTTTACAGGCCGTATCCCAACGCAGCTTTGGGTAGCTCCACCAACTAAGATGGATAAAGACCAACTTACTGACGAAGGCTACTACGGTATCTTTGGTCGTGTTGGTGCGCGTATCGAAACGCCAGGGTGTTCACTGTGTATGGGTAACCAAGCACGTGTTGCAGATAAAGCAACAGTTGTTTCTACCTCAACACGTAACTTCCCTAACCGTTTAGGTACAGGTGCAAATGTATTCTTAGCATCAGCAGAACTTGCTGCAGTAGCGGCAATTTTAGGTAAACTACCAACACCTGCTGAGTACCAAGAATACGCAGAGAAAATCAATGCAACGGCTGCAGATACATACCGTTACTTGAATTTCCACCGTATGCCTCAGTACACTAAAAAAGCAGACAACGTAATTATTCAGCAAGCTGTATAATTTAAATCTGTTTTAAAAAACCCGCTTAGGCGGGTTTTTTATGCTTCCAACAAACTTTAATATTTTCAATAGTTAAAGCCTTAAAAATAGCAGGCTCGAAGAATAATCAATCAATAAGGTTGAAAATTAACAAAAAATGAACAATGATAACAATTGTTAATGATTGAGGGAGCAATCAATAAGCATTTTCTTGCTCCGTATTTAATAACTATCGGAGCACAAAATGGAAAATAAAAGTAACTGCCGATCAAAACTATTAGCGAGCTCACTAGGCGCATGCTTATTAGTAACAGGGTGTAGTTTTGATAAAGACGAGGAGAGCGATAAAACTGTTAACTTAGCTCCCTCTGTAACCATTTCTGGTGATGACAAAGTACAGGAAAAAGCTAGCTTTTCGCTTACTGCTAGCGCATCAGACCAAGATGGACATATAGTAAATTATTATTGGCAGCATGACTCTACTTTAAATCTCAGCGCACAAAACCCAAACTCAAATGAAGTAACTTACCTTTCTCCCGATATTACAGAAGATGTAACCGTAAACTTTACAGTAACAGCTGAAGATGATGACGGAGCCACAACGAGTGCTACTCAGCAAGTATTAATTAAACGTAACTCAACAGCAGTGACGCTCAATGGCTTAATCACTGACGATACAATTAGTTTTGCAAGTGTAGAAGTAACCATAGGTGATGAAGTTTATTCAGCTACAGCCGATGAAAATGGTGTTTACACGATAGTATTAGATGTTGATGAAGCTTTAGAGCAAACACTAGTAAAAGTTAAAGCTAAGGGACGAGATGACTTAAACCCTGGTGTTGAATTTATCTCTCAGCTTAGCTCTGTCAAGAAGTTGGCTACCCAGGCTGGTGATGATGGCATTTTAGACAGTGATGAGAACTTTGGCGTTAACACAACTAATGTGACAACAGCTGAGTATGCACTGATTGTCAGAAACGGTGATGAACCGACAAGTGAAGATGAGCTAGATAATGCACTTTTAAATGTTGATGCTGATGAAAAAGTACAACTTGCAAGCCTGATTAAAATTATTGTAGATAACCCTGATTATGAGCTACCAGAGGGTGTAGAGAGTACTCTTGACTTAGTCACCGATGAAGAAGCTGCAGATCAGTTTGAAGAGGATGTTAATGAGCAAGACCCCGACCTAATTGAGCAAACTAAAGCCGAAATTAAAGAAGACGAAGACCTAGTTACAGGTTCAAAAGAGATGCTTATAGGTGAGTATATAATCAATTCTCCGCGCTACTATGCAAACTCAGCCAGTCACTTAACTTTAAATGAAAACGGCACTGGTCAGTATCATGCAGTTACGGGTAGCTCACTAACATGGCAAGAAGTGAGTGGAAAAATAGTAGTAACCTTAGAGTCTCCTGTACTTATTAATAAATATGCCCAAATCGAAGACGATGTTGAAACTGTTTCTGAGGAGTATTTAAAATCATTTTCGCTACAGGTACTCGGTGAAAACGATGTTTTTAAAACAATAGATATTAAAAGTGATATTACGGTTTACGAAAACAGCGTTGAGGTACAAAACAAGCAAGAGACACAAACCACTAACCTTATTCTAAAAAGTAAAACCTTAAATTTGACCGTTGCAGATATCATTGGCGAGTGGGAAATGCAGCGCTCTGAAAGTCGCGACTTTACAAGCCACCTAGAAACTATTGCCTTTTATGAAGATGGTACAGGAGCGGTTTTAAGTGATAACTCAGCACCGTTTGAGTGGGAGCTGGCTAATAATAAATTACAAGTAACCTATGATGAAGACGGTAGCGTTGGTACAACTCATTTTTGGTTTACCAAAAATTTAAAAGCAGGCTATCAGCTAGTTTCATTAGATACTTCATCAGTAGAACCGGCAGACAGCCAATATGGCCTGATGATAAAAAGAGAAGCGGTGTCTTTATCAAATGATGACTTAGTTGGGCGCTGGCAGGGTTTTGTTGGTACGGCACAACTTTATGATATGAACGTATTTGCTGATGGCACAATAATGTTAGGTCTAGGGACGACGTTTTTCCAAGGGGTTCTTGAAGATGGCAATCTAATTAGACGCCGCTATGAGTATGAAGGTTACACCGTTAGCAGTTGTGAAGGGTTCAATGAAACCTGTTACTTAAGCGCAGAAGTAACCCATGACATCATTGCAGTAGAAGATAGCCATTATTACTTATTAAGAGAGTTTAAATGGTTCTCTCCAGAAGGGGACATGTACGACATTCAGAGAAGTTTACTTATTTACCAATTTAGTAAAGAGCTGAGCTATTCAGAGTTTACACCTAACTTATTACAAAGCAGTTTTAATCTTTATAAAAGTGCTGGTGAGCAAGTAATAGAAGATCGAATCAGAGTTAATTACGATGACGGCTCATTTACGATAACAATCGATGGCATAGAGTACGAAGCGCAGTTAAATGAAGGTGTAATCGAATATCAAAAAAATGCGCAAACATGGCTATTTGAAATTGTTAGTGGTGATGGTGAAACATACACTATTTGTAATTACCAACAAGGTAGTAGCTGTACACAGAGCGATAAAACAGTCTATCAATCTAAAAACCCACGAGTCACTTTAACAGCTCTATCTAATGAATTTGGTCAACTACAGCCAGCAGTGCAAGAGGTGCCTTTTGCTCAGCTGGTTGGTTTTAATATAGTGCCAAATGAAGGTTATGAAGTTGATTCAATAGAGGGCTGCGAAGGTTATATTGAGGGCGAATATTATATTGCCTTTAGTGGACACAGAGACTGTGAGATTAATGCAACATTTGTGGAAAAACCAAAAACACTATCAGGGCAGTTTTTAATTAATAATCCCGATTATTTTACCTCTAACTCTTTCAAATTAGAGCTTAACGAAAATGAAGAGGGCACTTTTACTGGCAATAACCAAGTTGCGATCACTTGGTATAAATATTTTGACGAAATTAGAGCTTATTTTTCTGATGAGTATGTATTAAATGAAAGTGTGGCGTATGAAGTTGAAAATGGCACTCAAGTAGAAGTTAGACGTAAAGATGTAATGACCAGTATTGTACTAAAGGAACGTTTCGATTTAGGTAACGACTGGTACCAAATGACGCAAAGTGTAAGTAAGTTTCGTAACGAGGAACTAGTTTCAGAGTGGCACAGTGATAGCCATGTTAAGTTATTTGATTCAGTAGCACCTCAAATTGATTTAACCTCAAGCGATTTGGTTGGTCGTTGGTCGTTAGATATCCCATCTGAAGATACCGTTAAGGAATTACTGCTAAATGATGATGGCACGGGCAGTGTTGTCGATACGCTTGATGAAGCGCAGATAGAGGACTTTACTTGGCATCAAACATCAGTGGGGCTTCAAATTACGACCTCTGAAGGCGTTGAAGATATTTATGTTACTAAGAATATAGGCCTTGGTTATCAAGTAATAATGCAAAGCCAGTATGAAGATCAAAAACAAGTAAGTGTTGCTGTTATGATAAGGTTAGAAGAGCAAGCAATTACCCCGAGTAACTTTGCTGGGCGTCACTTATTTAAAGAAGGCCATGGCTTAGAGAACATCTGGGATGAGATACAAATATATGACGATGGTCAGGTGTTCTTCACTTATTCTACAAGTTCCATTCAAGGTGAGTTTAAAGAGGGAAGCTTTAGCCGCAGCAGAAAATATGATCAACTAACAGACACATACGGCTCCGATTGTGATTTGACTTTAGAGACGTGTTTTAATGACTATACAATGGATTATAGGCTTATTAATCGCAATGATGACTACCAAGTAGTTGAGCGTGTATCTAGAGCTTTTGATACAAATACGGGAGAAGAAAGTTTTTCTTACGCATCACTTTACTTTGAAAACTATATTGAAAATACAAGTACTGATAAGTTTCATGAGCATGAAATCCCTTTTGAAATTTACGAGCACAGTGGTGAGAGCTTCGTAAAATGGGGAGTTTACTATGTGGATGGGTACGAGCTTTGGAAAAATGATATTAAAGCTGCATCACTTGAATTGGTCGAAGGTAAGTTTACCTACGAGCAAAACGGTCAAAGCAAGGTGATTGAGTTTATTTCAAATGATCGCGATGAGATAGTGCTTTGTGAGTATTTACAAGGTACTGCATGTCAAAATCAAGAAAAGATGACCTTTACGATTTTTGAGCCAAGGTATGATGTTACAGTCTATTCAGATGGTAATGGTGTGGTAAATAACGGGGTTGAAAACTACACAAGTTTTCATGGCGATACATTAACCTTTAATATTTTTGCAAATGCAGGGTATAAACTTGAGTCTATAAGTGGGTGTGATGGCGTGTTAGAAGAAAATATTTACACGGTTCATTATTTATCACAAAGCTGCGATATTAATATTGCATTTGAACTTTTAGAATGATGGGCTTCCCTAGGCCCGCGTTATAATCATCAGCGATGATTGAGTTTAATAAATTGGCTACACTGTGTAGCCAATTTTTTGAATTAAATTTTCAATAAAGTATAAATTAAGATCTTAAAATTTAACTTTTTATCTTTTATACCTCAATTTATGCTCAGAAAATCCCCTGTATATGCATTAAAATCTCTTTTAATATTCTCATTATTTTAGGCGAGATTTTATGACTGCATTAAACAACCAGAATTTACTGCAACTTCGTTTTATTAACCAAGCAAATATTGATTTAGTTAAGCCTTCTTTTGATAACCTACCTGCTAATCCTTATGCAGATGGTGAATTTCGTAAGCGTCGTTACTCGGTAATTAAGTTTCAAAATGGTGAGCTAAAACTTCAAGCTACCAAGGCGTTTGTTCAAGACGATTCAATTAATACTTTTCAAGGTAATGTTGAGCGTACTTATGAAAACTTAGAGCAAAGCTTACTTGAGTCTCAAGGTATGAAAAGCATTGTAAGTGAGTTTTGTGAGCTTACCGGTATTGATGAAGACCGCGATATTGAAATTCACCAATTTAGAATGCTAGCCATTGATAGTGATACGCCTGCGGCACCTGAAGGTGTTCATCAAGATGGCTTTGACCATGTATGTGTATGTGGTGTTTCTCACGAAAACCTTGAGGGCGGCGAACTGCTAGTATACGAAAACAAGCAAGCTGAACCATGTTTCAAGATGGAAATCAAAGACGGTATGTTTGCATTAATAAACGACCGTCAAGTTTGGCACAACGCCACACCAATGAATAAAGTCGATACTAGCAAGCCAGGTTACTTGGATTGCTTTGTACTTACATCTTAAGGAGTGGGTATGAACATAGCGCAATTACGTGAGCAGTTTCCTGCACTAACACAAACCGTTGATGGTAAATCGCCGGTATTTTTAGATGGCCCAGGTGGCTCTCAAGTGCCGCAGTCAGTGCTTAATGCAATGACTGCTTATTTAGGGCACTACAACTCCAACCTAGGTGGTGCGTTTTTTTCAAGTGATAAAACCGTAGAGCTAATGGCAAATTCGCGCCAAGCAGCAGCCGACTTACTGAACGCGCCAAGTGCACAAAATATTGTTTTTGGCCCAAATATGACCAGTCTGACCTTTAGCTTTAGCCGTGCTATTTCGCGCGATTGGCAAGCGGGTGATGAAATCATTGTGACTAACGCTGATCACTTCTCAAACGTATCATCTTGGCAGCAAGCCGCAGAAGATAAAGGCGTTAAAGTTAATACGGCTTTAATTAAAGAGTCTGATTGCAGCTTAGATATGGCGCAATTTGAAAGCTTGCTTAACAGCAACACTAAACTGGTTGCTGTTACGTATGCTTCAAACACCACTGGTTCTATAAACGATATAAAACGAATTGTAGAGCTAGCTCATACTGTAGGCGCTCTTGTTTATGTTGATGCCGTACATTATGCACCGCATGAGCTGGTTGACGTGCAAGCACTTGATTGCGACTTTTTAGCCTGCTCTGCATATAAGTTTTTTGGCCCACATTTAGGTATGGTTTATGGTAAACAGCAGCACCTTGAAGGGTTTACTCCTTATAAAGTAGAACCTGCTAAAGATGTAGCACCAGGTCGATGGGAAACAGGCACGCAAAGCTTCGAGGCCTTAGCTGGTTTTGTTGCCGCTGTTGATTACATTGCTGCAATTAGTGAGCTTGATGACAGTCACACTCGACGCGAAAAATTAAGCGTGGCTTTTACTAAGACCAAGCAGCATGAAATGGCGCTTAGTGAGTACTTTTTAACACGTTTAGTTAATTACCCGCGTATTAAGCTATTTGGCATTGATGATCTTGAGCGCTTAAACGAGCGTACGCCAACGTTTGCTCTAACCTTTGAAGGACTTGAACCTCGTGAGGTGTCTGAATTTTTAGGCAAACAGCACATTTGTGTGTGGGATGGTAACTTTTATGCTCAAGGTTTATGTGAGCAATTAGGCGTACTTGATAAGGGCGGTGTAGTGCGTATTGGTTGTATGCATTACAACACTACCGAAGAGCTAGATACGTTATTTGATTTGTTTGATGAGTTACTAGGTTAAAGTCATACCCATTCAGCACTTTAAAAGCCATAAGTAAAAAACTTATGGCTTTTTTATTGGCTGATTATTCAGGAGTTAGCCCTTAGGTGTACCGTATATTTGTTCAGCTCGGTTAAATAGCACCCATGAGGTTAATATATATTTATCGTTTGATACCGGCTTATTACCTCGATGGGTATGCGTAAAGTAGCCTGGGGCTATCACCATGGTGCCTTTTTGAGGCGCTATTTTACGTTTTTGATAGTAAAACTCTGTTTCGCCACCTTCCTCTACATCGTTTAAATAAAACATAAATAATAATACACGGTGCAGTGCTTCATTGTGTTGTAACTGTGGGTATACTTCACTATGCCAGTAAGGGTAGCCACCTTTATTTACTTCGTACTTTTGCGCCTGAATGTTCCCAAGTCTAAATATTTGCTGCACCAACACAGAGAGCTGTGGCTTGCCTACTTCATCAAAATTATCCTGCGTTAAATCCACCACATCACCTGTTTTTGGGTGGTAAACCTTTAAGCCAAATGCGCCAATTAACATAAAAAAGTGCGCTTCCACATAGTTAAAAACATGCTGTGCAGTGGTTTGCTGAATATGCTTTAATTGTTGGGCGTATTCTGGGTAACTGTTTAACTGTAGGTCGTGGCTGTCTTTCTTTTTTAAGTCCACACCACCGGAGGTTACTCCTTGTTTTACATACGGGCTGTTAGAAAATGTGGTAATAAAGTTATCGCAAAATTCATCGCTTAACGCGTTATCAATAACGTGGATAAAGTCCGTCATGATTTACCTTTTTATTTAGTTATTATTTGGATTTTTATGTTTATTGAAAAAGTGATGCCGCGCTTTAGCGAAACAGATGCACTCGGACACATCAACAATACCGTACTACCAGTATGGTTTGAAGCCGCACGTGTCCCTATTTTTAAATTTTTTACTCCCGATCTAAACCCACACGACTGGAAACTGATCATCGCTAAAATAGAAGCATCGTTTGTAGGGGAGTTATTTTATGGCCACGAAGTCACTGTCAAAACCTCTGTAGAGCATATAGGAAATAGCTCTTTTACCATTAAGCAAGAGGCGTGGCAGCAAGGTAAATGCTGTGTTGTGGGTAAAACGGTATTAGTGCGTTATAACTTTAAAAACAAAGCTAAGCAAAATTTAAGTGAGGCAGAAGTCGTAGCACTTAACGAGCACCTAATTTAACTAGGTGTATGTACTCCACGCAACGAGGAGCGGTTATGTAAACCACAAGCGACAGCTGTAAATTTTTATAGCTGTTTTTTTAACGTAATTTGATTGAGTTACGCTCCTCACTTATATACTATTTATATTATATATTGTTGCACCGCTATAACAGGTACTGTTGAGCAGGTAGTTTATGGAGAATGAATGTGGCATCTACAACTGGCAATAAACCGTTAGAGGTGATAACGCTTAGCGATGGTAAAAGCTTAACTGCAGAAATATTGCCATTTGGCGCTACTATCAAAAGCATAAAGTTTAATAACCAAGAGATGACGCTCGCAGTGAGCGACCCACAGTATTATTTAGAAAACCCATTTTATTTAGGTGCAACAGTCGGGCGTTACGCAAATCGTATTGAAAACGCACATTTTGTATTATCAGGCACAGAGTACCAACTTAAAGCAAATAATGGCCCAAATAGCTTACACGGCGGTGAAAAAGGCTTTAATAAAGTACTGTGGCAAGTCACTAAACAAAACAGTAATAAAGTGGAGCTTTATTATTGCGCGGCAGATGGTGAAGAAGGCTTTCCTGGCCAATTACACGTTTGGCAAACTATAACCGCTTGCAACGGTGAGCTTATACTTTCTTATAAAGCCAAAACCGATAAAGAAACCCTCGTTAACTTTACCAACCACTGCTATTTTAATCTTGAAGGCAGTGAGAGCATTAACGATCATGTGCTGCAAATAAACACCGCAAACTATTTACCTATAGATAGCAACAGTATACCGCTTGCTCATCATGAAGATGGCGCGGGCAGTTGTTTTGATTTTACTAACCCTAAGCGCGTTGGCGATGCACTTTACCAGCAGCATGCGCAGCTTGATGCTGGCAATGGGTTTGATCACTGCTATATTTTTAATGATAACAGCAGCTTAAAAACAATGGCTACATTAACCTCGCCACACACGGGTGTTAATTTAACTCTAAAAAGTACCCAGCCAGGCATGCAGTTATACACCGCAAACTTTGTAGGGGCGCCTTTTAAAGCACGTCAAGCACTGTGCTTAGAAGCGCAAAATTGGCCTAATGCTGCAAACAGAACCGACTTTCCAAAAGCTAATTTATTACCCGGTGAAGAATACAACCAGCAAATAATTTTTGCTTTTTCGCAATAACATACTAATTTCGCTGTTAAATTAAAGAAAACAAAAAGAAAATTATAAGTAACAAAAAGATAGCCATAATTAAGGAAAAGGTTGCACTTTTGCTCAATTTAAAGTATTTATATTATAAATAGTATTTGAAGCTATACACACCATACAACGACAAAATGACTACACACAATCAGGAGTTTTTAAAAAATGATAATTAACAATAAGTTATCGTTCAACAAGAAAACCGCGCTCAGTATTGCTATTACAGGTATATTGGCAAGCGGCCATGTTGCAGCTCAAGGCGCTGAAGGTGACACACCGACAGTAGATAAAGATGTTGAGGTTATCGCAGTAACGGGTATTCGCAGCAGCTTACGTTCATCAATGTTAGATAAAAAAGCTTCTAACGTTGTAACCGATGGGATTAAAGCAGAAGATCTTGGTAAATTTCCTGATTTAAACGTAGCAGAATCTTTGCAACGTATAACAGGTGTAGCCATTGACCGTAGTGGCGGTGAAGGGCAGGCAGTAACAATTCGTGGTTTTGGCCCACAATTTAATACCGTACTTGTAAATGGTCGTCAAATTGCGACAGACAGCGCAGGGCGTGAATTTAATTTTGATGTTCTAGCAGCAGATCAAATCACTGGTGCTGACATTTATAAAAGTAATAGTGCAACACTTCAAGAAGGCGGCATTGGTGGTACGGTTAACGTAACCACGGCTCGTCCTTTTGACTTTGGTGGTTTACATGTGATCGGTTCAGTTAAAGGTATGTACGAAAGCCTTTCTGAAGAAGTATCGCCATCGGCTTCATTTTTAGTAAGTAATACCTTTAATGATGACAAGCTCGGTGTGCTTTTTGCTATTACTAATCAGCAACGAAAACTGCAAAATAACCAAATTTTAACGGCTGGTTGGCGCGGTGGCCAAACAATTTCTAACCCTCAAGACGGCGTACTGTATGACAATGCATACATTCCGCGTAACTGGGACCAAGTTGTTGATGAGCAAGATCGTGAGCGTACCAATGCAAGCTTAGTACTACAATATGCGCCGTCTGACGATATCACTATTACTGTAGATGGTTTAATTTCAAAATTTGAGGTTGATTCGACGGTACGTGATTTAGCTTCTTGGTTTGAACCAGACCGCGTAGGTAGCGCAACAATCGACCCAGAAACAGGCACCTTACTTACCTTTACGCAAGAAGTAGGCTTAGGTAACGCCAGTGGCAACCCTGCAACCGACTTTGTATCACACACACGTAACTCGCGTGATGTAACTAACAAAGCTTATGGTGTTAACGTTGACTGGCAGGTCAATGAGTCATTAAAAGCAAAACTTGACGTATCTCGCTCAACAGCTGAAAACGACCGTGCTGGTAATGACCGCTTTAACGTAGTGGGTATTATTAACAGCTACAGCTTTGATGGCACCGGTAGCGTTCCTACCGTACAGCATGATGGCTTTGAAAATGGCTCACTGCCAGATGCAAACCTTGCGCGCCTACATTATAACGAAATTGGTAATCAGTTTACTGATGAAGATGAAATCACCGAGATTAAAGCCGATTTTGAATACGTGCCAGACAAAGGACCAGTGGATCGCATTAACTTTGGTGCGTATCGCCAAGAGCGTGAAAAATCAAGCTTCCAAATTTTTGGTAGCCAATGTCAATTTTGTGGTTACGGTACTGAAGCACCACTTGATGCAATTGATTTTGAAGCTTACTCAGCAAGTAACTACTTCCCAGGTTTAATCGATACATTTTATAGCTACGATGGCGACAAAATGCTTGATTACCTAGCTGCCCAAGGTTTCCCTGTAGAGCCAACATTACAAAATAACCGTTACACAATTAACGAAGATATCACTAGCCTGTACATGGACTTTACCATTGGTTTTGACCTAGCTGATATGCCAGTTACGGTTAACATGGGTGCACGTTACTCAGAAACAGATATCGAAGTAGCTGCAGTACAAAGCTTTATCAGTGATGTTATTCCTACCTCTGATGCAACCTTATTCCAAAACGTATTTGGTCCAGCAACAGATATTAAAGAAGGCACAAGTTACTCAAACTTACTTCCATCATTTAACGTTAAGCTTGAACTGCAAGACAACATGATTTTACGCTTTGCAGCGTACGACAGTATTACGCGTCCTACCATGTCTCAGCTCTCTCCTGCGACAACGTTTAACGAGCCGCGTCGTCAAAACCTAACAGCAAGTGGTGGTAACCCTGCTCTTAAGCCGTTCCAGTCTGAAAACTGGGATATCTCTTACGAGTGGTACTACAACGACGCTAACTTATTTAGCTTTGCCGTATTTAGTAAAGAAGTGGATGATTTCATTGTTACTTTAACAGGCGAAGAAACATACGACATGACCGACCGTACAGGTCCTGACTTTGCGTGTACAACCTGTACTGACCAAACCGATGCTGAGCTTAATGGTAGTTCAGAAATTTACACTGTGAGCCGCCCGCAAAATGGTGAGTCTGCAACGGTAACAGGTTACGAGATTGGTGTAACTCACATGTTTGAAAATGGCTTTGGCTTTATTGCTAATGCCACAGTAGTAGATAGCGACATTAGCGTAGGTTCTGATACTTCACAAACATTTGCACTTGAAGGCTTAGGTGATTCGCAAAACTTAGTATTGTTTTACGAGCAAGATCACTGGCAAGCACGTATTGCATTTAATAACCGCGAAGGCTTTTTACGTTTAGTTGATAACGGCTTTAATGGCGAGCCTGTGAACGTAGAAACTTACGGTCAATGGGATATCAGTGCAAGCTACGACATCAACGAAAACTTCACTATTTTTGCAGAAGGCATCAATATTACTGAAGAAGAGTTAGTGCAAACGGGCCGTTTTGCAAATCAAATCTACTCTGTAGAAGATAATGGCTCACGTTACGCGTTTGGTATTCGCGGCACGTTTTAATTGATAACAGAGGCAAACACTGCCTCTTAGTTTTCATTGCAGTGCATTATAACGACTGTTATTAATATACTCAGTCGCTATTTTGTACAACATGAGACTAATTTAAACAAATGCCCGAAAGGGCATTTGTTGTCTCACTGGTTATCAATAAAATACTCAAAGAGTAGTCCGTTATGAATAAAGCAGTAAAAACAATCGCCGTTATTGGCGGTGGCACAGCAGGCTGGTTGAGCGCTGCAATTATTGCCTCGTATCACCGAGGTAATAAGGGTGATGGCTTAAACGTGATGTTGGTAGAATCATCTGATATTCCAACAATTGGTGTAGGCGAGGGGACGTGGCCCACCATGAAAAACACGCTTCAGCAAATTGGTTTGCGTGAAGTCGATGTATTTAGAGCTTGTAATGCGACCTTTAAACAAGGCGGTAAATTTGTAAACTGGACACATGGCACCAACGATTTTTACTACCACCCCTTTACAGTGCCGCTAGGTTACGGCCGTATAGATTTAGCCCCTTATTTAGATAATGTTGAAAACTTTGCTCAGCAAGCTAACTTTCAACATGATATATGCGAAGCCAGTCTTGCTCCACGTGGTATTTCGCAAGGTGAATACCAAGCTAACTGTAATTATGCTTATCACTTAGATGCTGGTGCCTTTGCCGAGTTATTGAAACAGCATTGCAAGAGCAAGCTAGGTGTTGAGCATGTTATTGGTACTGTCGAGCATACCAAGCTTGATGAAAATGGTGCAATAGACACCCTTACCTTAAAAGATCAAACTCGTACCATAAACGCCGATTTATACATAGACTGCACAGGTTTTTCATCGCTGTTATTAGGCCAAGCCCTTGGCGTGCCATTTAAAAAAATGGATCACGTTTTATTTAACGACAGCGCCCTAGCGATGCAAGTCCCCTACGAAGACGGCGATGAATCGCTTGCCAGCCATACGATTGCCACCGCACAAAATGCCGGATGGATTTGGGATATTGGCTTAACACATCGCCGAGGTGTGGGGCATGTGTATTCAAGTAAATTTTTATCCGATGAAGAAGCAGAGCAAAACCTACGCAATTATTTAGGCGATGCTGCTAAAGATTTAACCGCCCGAAAAATAAGTTTTGAGTCAGGTTACAGAGAAAAGTTTTGGCACAAAAACTGTGTTGCAGTGGGGATGTCGGCAGGGTTTGTAGAGCCCCTTGAAGCAACCGCCATTATGTTGGTTGAGATTTCGTCTCGCTTTGTAGCAGAGCACATGCCAGCCGATACCCAAGTAATGCCCATTGTCGCTAAGCGTTTTAATGAGCAAATGGATTACCGCTGGCAGCGTATTATCGACTTTTTAAAGCTGCACTATATGCTTACTAAACGGCCTGAACCATATTGGCAAGCGCATGTGCAGCCTGAATCTATTCCACAAAGTTTACAAGAAGACTTATTACTTTGGGAGACTCGTGGCCCACTTATCCAAGATTTTCATGGTGCATTAGAGCTATTTCCTGCCGCCAGTTACCAGTATGTTTTATACGGTATGGGCTTTAAGCCCGATTTTTCTAAGCAAGCGTACTTGTATTCACACAATACACACGCTAACCAAATTATTGAACGTAACAGCCAGCTTACACAGCAGATGTTGCAAAACTTGCCGCCTCACCGCGCTTACATCGAGCAGTGGCTTGCGGCTAACCCAGTTTAAGGATGTGTAACTATGGCAATAAGTGAACTATCTAATACCCAACACCAAGCAATAAAAATTAACCCTAATGCGGGTGTTGAGTACGCAAAAACACAGCACTTAGTTAATTTACGAGCAAACGAAGTGGCAAAAGCAGCCTGCGATTTACCTATTTTTTTAGCGCGTAATGCGCATAACGGCAGCTACACCATTTCGGGCTTAACTAGCTTTAGTGCAGGGCAAAGTTTATTTGCTGATAACAATCAATGGCAAGCCTTGTATACGCCTGTATGTATACAAACCCAGCCACTCTATTTGCTCACTCGCGAAGCAAATAGCAGTGATTACTTTATTGCGATTGATGAGCAAAGCCCGGCTGTTAATACCCAGCAAGGCGAGTCGCTATTTGATGCCAAAGGCAACCCAAGCCTGTATTTAAGTGCGCAGCAAAAATTACTCGAAAGCGATTTAAAAAATGATTACCAAACGTATCAATTTACTCAAGAAATTGCCCGATTAGGGCTTATAAAAAACATAGATATTGTTTTGCAGTTTGAGCAAGGCGAGGCGCAAACTATTCAAGGTTTGAGCACCGTTGATGAAGACAAATTGCAAGCTTTAGACAGCGATACCATTGCTAATTTACACAAACAAGGTTACCTGAGTGTGCTTAACAGTATGCTTATTTCGTTGTTTCAGTTAAATGCGTTAGTAAAGCGTCATAACCTGCATCCTGAACTTATGCCTTTAAAGCAAATTAAGTTAGAACTAAGTCGAGATGCACACGCACTGTAAAGTGCAATTTATTATTTAGCCCACAAAGGCTAATACGTTCACATAGACAGACATTGCGTTTAACGCGCTGGAGACACACATGTCAGACAACATTTTGCAGTTGGTGGTTTTCTTCTTTGTAACCGCTTTAATTGGTGGACTTACATATTGGAAGTGCCGAGGCCAAAATCGTAATAGTGGTGATAATCAAACAAAAGAGTATTTTTTAGCGGGCGGTGGCCTTACTTGGATGTTTGTTGCAGGCTCAATTACGCTCACAAATTTGAGTACCGACCAGCTGGTGGGCATGAATGGCAATCAAATGGCCTTGCTTGTATGGTGGGAATTAGCAGCTATTTTAGGGCTTATTATTTTAGCCAAAGTCTTTATTCCGGTGTATTACAAATACAACTGTACTACCACGACAGAGCTGTTAGAAAAGCGCTATCAAAATAAGCATATTCGTGCAGTTATAGGCGGTTTATTCTTTTTAGGTAATGCGCTTATTTATATGCCTGCGGTAATTTACTCTGGTGCGTTATTTATGCAAACCATGTTCAAGGTCGATATTCCACTAATGTATATAGCGACTGCATTTGCTTTGGTAGGTGCAATTTATGCCTTTTTTGGTGGTTTACGCGCGGTTGCGGTATCAGATACTTATAACGGCTTACTTGTACTTGGCATGGCAATACTGGTGGTATTTTTAGCGCTCAACGCGATTGATTACGACTTTAGCGGTATTCCACAAGAGCGCTTAACGCTAATTGGCGATGCTGACTCGCCAATCCCTTGGCCTACGCTTTTAACCGGCATGATCTTTATTCAAATGTATTATTGGGGTACTAACCAAACTATTACTCAGCGCGCAATGGCCGCGCCTAATGTAAAAGAAGCACAAAAAGGGATATTTGCAGCAGCGGGTATTCGCTTTTTAATTGTACCGGCGATTGTAGTGCTACCTGGTATTATTTCGTACAAACTGTATGGCGACATTGGTGATGCAGCTTATGGCCGAATTGTAGGTGATGTAATGCCTGCCTGGTTAACGGGTGTGTTTGCCGCAGCAATGGCGGCGGCAGTGCTTTCTACTTATAACAGCTTATTAAACTCGGCGACGGCATTGTATGTGTGTGATATTCACGAGGCTTATTTTAATAAAGAGCCAAGTGTAGTTAAGCTAAGCGGTTACGTGACCTTGTTACTTACTAGCTTAACCTTGGTGCTTGTGCCAATTTATCAGCAAGCCGACAGCATTATTAACTTACTACAACAGTTAAACGGCTTATTAAGTATGCCTATATTCTCAATTTTTGTAGTGGGCTTATTGTTTAAAAATGTGGATGCGCGTGCAGGTATTGCTGCGGTAATTTTAGGTGTGGTTATGTATGGTATGCTGACATTTAAAAACTCGCCGCTTCACACTGAGCTGCACTATATTCACTTAATGCCGATTACACTTATAGTATGTGTGGCATTTGCGTTAATCGTTAATAAGGTGGTGTTCGGGTTAAATGCACAATGGTCGGGCAAATCGCCAGCCATTGAAGAAACGCCGCAGGTACACGCACCTAAATAACAAATTATAAAAAAGCTAAGCTTTTTTATAAAACCGTTAAAACTTAATAAAATCGGCCTAGGGTGACTTAGGCCGGTTTTTATTTATCTTGTCGTTTTTAGTGGAGCAGAGTTATCTCTATTTAATTGAGCTTAAGCAGCACAACATACAGGTTTTAAATACTATTATTCATAACGATATTAGCTCTTTGGTTTAAACCATAGAGTAATTACTGGTATAGCCAGTAATATAATTGACGAAATTGTAAGGCAAACACTATCTAAAAGTAATTTGTATGATATATACTATTATTTTAAACTCACTGGCTGCAATTTAACGCAGTAAGCTGCGAGTAAACACACATAATCTACTCGCGTATTAAACTCATCTTCATAAAGAGGACAGGAGAATCATGGCTGATATTAAACCATTCTTTCGATTAGACAGCGCAAACAGCACCGTTATTTTCGACTGCCAGAGCAAAACACCAGCGCTACTCTATTTCGGTAAGCGCTTGTCTGAGCAAACAACTGAAACTATGCTAACTCAGCTTGCGACTCGTCAGGAAGTAAAGTGTGCCGTGGTTGAAGAAGCACCTATTTCTCTTTCTCCGTTGCTTGGTGAAGGTTTTACTGGCGCACCTGGGTTAGAATTAAGCAACGACACAATTGCTTGGTCAGTTGGGCCAAAGCTTCAAGAAGTTCGCCAGCCTTGTGCGTCAACCCTTGAGTTTGTAAGCGTAGATGAGCTTCGCGGTATTGAAGTTGTGCATAGCATCACACTTGATAATGCTACAGACGTACTTAGTGCACACACTGTTTTAACTAATTTAAGTGACTCACCTCTTAGTGTTAACTTTTGTGCTGCACCAACATTCCAATTACCCGATAGCATGAACAAGTTAGTAAGCTTTGAAGGGCGTTGGTCAAACGAATTTCAGCGCCAGTCGGTTGATTTAGTATTAGGCAGCTTTGTACGCGAAAACCGCAAAGGTAAAACCTCGCACGATGTATTCCCTGGTTTGTTAGTTCACAGCGAAGGCGCAGGCGAGCAGCAAGGCGAGTGTTATGGCTTTCATTTAGGTTGGAGCGGTAACAACAAATTACGTGCCGAGCTACTACCAGAAGGGCGCCGTTATGTACAAATGGGTGAGTTATTATTACCAGGTGAGCTAACCCTTGCTGAAGGTCAAACGTACCAAAGCCCAAGTATTTATGGTTCATTTTCAAGTAATGGCTTTAGCGCATTATCACGCAATTTCCACCGTTTTGTAAAAGTAAACCTGTTAACTCGGGCACAGCGTGAGAAAACACGCCCAGTGCATTACAACACATGGGAAGGTATTTACTTTGACCATGATGTAGACACATTAAAACAGTTAGCCGACAAAGTGGCGCCTTTAGGTATTGAGCGCTTTGTACTTGATGATGGCTGGTTTAAAGGCCGCCGTGGTGATTACGCAGGCCTTGGTGATTGGACGGTAGATTACGAGATTTACCCAGATGGTTTATCGCCAGTGATCGACCATGTAAATAGCTTAGGTATGGAGTTTGGTATTTGGTTTGAACCAGAAATGGTAAACCCAGATAGCGATTTATACCGCGCTCACCCTGATTGGGTTTTAGGCTCAGAAAATAACGAACAACTAAGCTTTAGAAACCAGCTTGTGCTTGATTTAACACGTACCGAAGTGGTTGAGTATCTTTACAAAGCAGTTGACGATATTTTAGTAGAGTACCCAACTATTAAGTACATCAAATGGGATATGAACCGCGATATAAACCACGCTGGTAATTTCTCAGGTAAGCCGGCGGTACATCAACAAACATTAGCACTGTATCGTTTAATTGACCGTATTAAAGCGGCGCATCCTGGCCTTGAAATAGAAAGCTGTTCATCAGGCGGTGCTCGTGTTGATTACGGTGTGCTTGCGCACACAGACCGTGTATGGACGTCAGATTCTAACGATGCGTTAGATCGTCTTGAAATTCAACGAGGATGCTCATTTTTCTTCCCTTCATCAGTGATGGGTGCACACGTAGGCCCGCGTGATTGTCATATTACTGGTCGTAATGTAAGTATTGAAATGCGTGCAGCGGTATCAATGTTTGGCCACATGGGTATTGAAATGGACCCACGTGAGCTGACTGATCATGAGTATGAAGCACTTAAAGCAGCTATTGCACTGCACAAAGAACACCGTGAATTTATTCATGCTGCTGATTTATACCGCTTAGATAGCGACGGCTTATCAATTAACTTTGGCTTAGTTGATGAACAAAAATCAAAAGCGTTATTTGCATACAATAGTGTACGTGAAACACCGCGCACTGCACCTAATAAGCTTCGTTTTGTAGGATTAGATGCAGATGCACAGTACACGCTTAATTTAGTGTGGCCTGTTAAATTTGAAGAGTACCGCCCTTCATCAATTGCGGCTGTAAACGGTCAAACCTTTAGTGGTGAAGCGTTAATGGAATTTGGCCTGCAAATGCCTATTTCATTCCCGCAAACATCGCTGATCTTTGAGCTTAACAAAGCTTAAAATATAGCAAGCAGTAAAAAGGGAGCTAAGTAGCTCCCTTTTTTAATGGTGTTTTTTAAAGCGATTAATCGAGTTTAGACTCAATAAGTTCAAGCGCTTCTTCTAAAATAGTTTCCACCGCTTTTTTGGCGCGCTCTGGGTTGCGAGATTTTATCGTATTTAAAATATCAGCATGTTTTGCAACATCAGCCCCTGGTACGCCTTTTATATGGTTTGTATAACGAATACTCACGCGCAGCGCGGTGCTTATAAATTCAGTGAGCTGTACAAAAAAGCGGTTATTACTGGCCACTAAAATACTAGTATGAAACGCAATATCGGCTTCAAGTGGATCGTCTAAGCCTTGATCTGCATCGGCCATTCGGGCAAGTGCGCTGTCTATTTCAGCAAGTTGCTCTGCACTGGCATGTTCTGCCGCAAGGGCAGCGGCTTGAGGTTCTAGCGCGACACGTACCTGGGTAAACTCTTTTAATAAAGAAAGTGAGGGCTTGCTGCTCAAAATCCAGCGCAGTACATCGGTGTCGAACATATTCCAGCTGCTTTCTGGCAATACGCGAATGCCTTGCTTAGGGCGAGAAGATATTAACCCCTTTGCAGAAAGCATTTTTACCGCCTCTCGTGTTGCACTGCGGCTCACATCGTATTTTACGCACAAGTCTGCTTCTGAAGGCAAACCTTCATTAACAGGGTATACGCCACGCACAATCGCAAAGCCTAAATCATGAGTTAATTGTTGAGTTAAATTTTGACGAGGTTGGCTTTTCATTGAGCGTTATCCGAATGAGTGATTGCTTTATTATATATCATATATCATATTAATGTACGAAAGGATATGTTATAAACTTTGTTAAAAGCAAGCATTTTAACACAACTGTAACAGCAATCCTCTTTGACACAGCATTAAAAATAATGAGAGGCAATTTGTACTATGGAGAAACGCATTTGAATCAACACGCTTACTTCCCCAGCATTTCTGGCAAAGTTGTTTTTATTACCGGCGGTGCATCAGGCATTGGCCGTGCTATGGTCAAAGCATTTGCAGCTCAAAATGCCAAAATTGCCTTTATAGATATTAATAATGAGGCTGCACAATCTCTTATCGCCTCGCTGCCTAACGCTAAATTGTGGTTTAGACAGGTTGATGTTACCGACTCAACAGCTTTACAACAATCATTAGTTGATGCATGTGCAGAGCTTGGTGCCATTAATGTGTTAGTAAACAATGTAGCCAACGACCGTCGTCAAGCCAGTGAAGATGTGACGGTACAAGATTGGGATCAGTGTTTGCAAATTAACTTAAATCCAGCGTTTTTTGCCTCCCAAGTGGCTATGTCTTACATGAAAAGCGAAGGTGCTGGGAGTATTATTAATTTTAGCTCTATTAATGCCATTATGGGGCAGCCACAAATGGCGGGCTACGTAACAGCAAAAGCCGGTTTAATCGGGATGACAAAAGCACTGGCTCGTGATTATGGTGAGTTTGGCATAAGAGTTAATGCTATTTTACCTGGCTGGGTTGCCACCGAGCGCCAATTAGCTAGCTGGTTTACCGAAGAAGAGCAGGTGAAGTGGATGCAGGCTATGGCACTTAAAAAGTTAGTAACCCCTGAGGATGTTGCTAACTTGGCCCTTTTTTTAGCTGCCGACGAAAGCAGTATGATCACCGGTCAAGGCATTAAAATTGACGGTGGGAGGCTCTAAATTGCAGTACTCAAACCTTTATATTGCTGTAGATTGGGGAACAAGTCATCTACGTGCTTATTTATGCAGTACAAATGGCAATGGTGAGTTGTCATTAGTTGCACAGCGCGATGGTCCAGGGGTTATCAGAGACAAGCAAAACTTTGAGCATACGTTGATTGGCGTGGTTGCACCATGGACTAGTGAGTATGGGGTGTTACCCATTTATATGGCAGGTCAAATTACCTCAAGTATTGGTTGGAAAGAAACTCCATATTTAGCGTGCCCTATAAACCCAGAGCAGCTACTTGGTGGCGCAGTTAATTTTGATTGCGCGGGTAACAAAGTGAGTGCTTTACCTGGCACAAAATGCACCTTACAAAATAATTTATTTGATGTAATGCGTGGCGAAGAGCTGCAAATTTTAGGTTTTTTAAAGCACCAGCCAGCCTACCAGCACGGCACTGTGCTCATTTGTTTGCCCGGCACCCATACTAAATGGGTGCTGCTAAAAGAAGGTCAAATTATTTGTTTTAAAACAGCAATGACCGGTGAACTATACGACTTGCTTTGCCATCAAAGTGTCCTTATTCCTAATGACTGTGAAGCAGGGGAGTTTGACTGGTATGCATTTGAACAAGGTTGTGAGCTTACTTTAGGCAGTGATAGCGGCAATTTAGCGCATGGCATTTTTAGTGTGCGTACTCGCCAGCTTTCAAAAGAGCTCACGCCAGTGCAAGCAAAGGCGTATTTATCGGGCGTGTTAATTGGTAGTGATGTACGCGCTGCACGCCATGCTAGCGAATGGCAATTGGTGAATAATTCTAAAGTAGTGGTTATTGGCACAGAACAACTAAATAAGTGCTTTACCCATGCGTTAAATTGCATTGGTGTGCAATGTTTAGAGTTTGGTGTGAAAGAGGCTACGTTAAGTGGTTTTAACTATTTATTTAATAGTAATAAAACCAAGCAAAAATAAAAAAGCCCCCAATATTGAGTGTGCAATTATTGGGGGCTAGTTCTTAAATAAAGTAAGGGTTAAATTGGCTGCAAGCTGCTGTTAGGCCGTTTTAGCAGCTTTACTTTGCTCGATATAGTGATTAAGTGTTGCTACTTGCGCGTCATTAAAGCGAAGACCCAACTTACTTCTGCGCCATAAAATGTTATAGGCATCGCCAGCCCACTCTTCATTAAGCAAGTAATCTACTTCAGCAGCAAATAAGCCATGGCCAAAGTCTTGGCCTAAATCACTTAACTGAGTTGCACTACCTAAAATCAGCTTTGCACGAGTGCCGTAAGTGCGTACAAAACGTTTGAGAGTAATTTCTGGTAACCAACTGTACGCTGCTTTTAGTTCACTAGTGAGTGACTCTACTGAGCTAAAATCGCCACCTGGAAGGGGGCTATACTTAGTCCAAGCCTCACTCATTTGTGGATAAAACTCTTTAAGTTTGCTAACTGCAGCTTCAGCGAGTTTGCGGTAGGTAGTAATTTTACCCCCAAACACACTCAGTAATGGCGCATGTTTACCTTCGCTAGTAAGCTCTAGCTTGTAATCACGCGTAACTTTTTGCGCATTAACTGATTCGTCATCCAATAGCGGGCGTACACCCGAGAAGGTATGTACTATGTCTTCGCGCTTAATGTGGTTTTTAAAGTAGCTGTTAGTAATATCAATTAAGTAATCGATTTCTTCATCACTAATTTTAACATCTTGCGCTGCACCTTTGTGCTCAACATCGGTGGTGCCTACTAGCGAGTAGTCATCCTCAAAAGGGATAACAAACACAATGCGTTGGTCTTTATTTTGTAAAATATAAGCCTGTTTTTCATCGTGAATACGTGGCACCACTATATGACTGCCTTTAACAAGGCGGATATTTTGTGGTGATTTTTCAATGAGCGCTTCGTCAAATAGTTTTGCAACCCATGGGCCTGCAGCATTAACAATCCCTTTGGCTTTGATAGTATGTTGCGTCTTGCTTTGCTGTTGCTCAAGCGTTACCTGCCATTGGTTATCAATGCGCTTTGCACTGACACACTTGGTTTGCGTTGCAATGGTTGCACCTTTATCTTTAGCGGCTAGGGCATTTAAAATAACTAATCGTGAGTCATCAACCCAGCCATCTGAGTATTCAAAGCCTTTGGTAATAGAAGGTTCTAATACGCTATTTTCACCAAATTTAATGCTACGCGAGCCTGCGAGTGTTTCGCGCTTTGCTAGGTTATCGTACATAAACAGGCCAATGCGGATCATCCAAGCAGGGCGAAGATGTGATTGGTGCGGTAGTCTAAAGGTCAGCGGCCACATAATATGCGGGGCGTTTTTAAGTAGTACCTCGCGCTCTGCTAGTGCCTCTTTTACAAGCCTAAATTCGTAATGCTCAAGGTAGCGTAAACCGCCGTGGATCAGCTTAGAACTATTTGAAGACGTTGCACTGGCAAGGTCCGATTGTTCACACAATAAAACTTTTAAACCTCTGCCTGCTGCATCAGCTGCTATTCCAGTGCCGTTAACACCGCCACCGACGACGAGTAAGTCGTATTCGTTATCTGCTAATTCCACTGAGCTAACCTTTTTATTTGTAATATAAATAAGACATATAGCATCATAAAGCGCTGACTCCTATTTGACAATAGATAAACACGCTTTTTGATTGTTAATTTTTGATCCTGATCTTTTTAAAACATCCCGCGTATAACGCGCCTTGTAAGGCTTGTACGCTTTGGTTTTAAGTCGCTAATGCTAATTAGCGACTCCGTTACTTTACGCTTGTTCGCAATCGTCACTCGATAAACGAACTTGCGCTACACAGTGTCGCCATTTTGCGTATAAGTCATTGCGCTCATCTGCACTCATGGTTGGTTCAAAACGGCGGTCACAGGTCCACATGTCAGCTAATTGCTGCGTTGACTCATAAACACCACTTTGTAAACCAGCTAAGTATGCTACGCCTAACGAAGTTGTTTCGGTCACTGTTGGGCGCTCAACGGTTGCGCCTAAAATGTTTGATAAAAAGGTGAGTACCCAGTTATTTTTAACCATACCGCCATCTACACGTAACACGCTTGGACGTAGGCCGTCACACTCCATCGCTTTTTGTAAATCTTTGGTTTGATACCCAACTGATTGCAGCGCAGCAGCAACTATCGTGCTAATGCCTGAGTCGCGCGTTAAACCTAAAATGGCACCACGTGCGTTCGGGTCCCAATATGGTGCACCTAAACCTGTAAACGAAGGTACTAAAAATACCCCATGATCGAGCGGTACATCCTTTACTAAAGACTCGCTTTCGCCGGCATGGCTGAGTAGTTTTAGGCCTTCAACAATCCACTGCATCGTGGCGCCAGCCATAAAAATACTGCCTTCAATAGCGTAAGTTGGTTTGCCGTTTAATCTGTAAGCCACAGTGGTTAGTAAGCGGTTTTCAGAGGTAAGCGCTTTTTCGCCAGTATTAAGCATTAAAAAGCAGCCCGTACCGTAAGTGCTTTTAGCCATGCCTTGTTCAAAACAAGCGTGGCCAACAAGTGCAGCTTGCTGATCGCCGGCAATGCCACATACGCGTATTGGTGCGCCAAAAATATCGTCACTGGTCGAGCCAAATTCGTCGGCTGAGTCCATTACTTGTGGCAGCATAGACTCAGGAATTTCGAATAACTCGAGTAATTCTTGATCCCATTGCTGAGTATGAATATTAAATAACATAGTGCGCGATGCGTTTGTGGCATCGGTACGGTGCTCTTTGCCACCGGTTAAATGCCATAGCAAGTAAGTATCAACGGTGCCAAAGGCCAGTTCACCCGCAAGGGCTTGTTCGCGAGCGCCTTCAACATTATCTAAAATCCAGCGTATTTTAGTGGCCGAAAAGTAAGGGTCTAGTAGCAGGCCTGTTTTATCGCTGATGGTTTGGCAAAGCTCATCAGTGCTTAGGCTTTCGCAGTAATCACTGGTACGGCGGTCTTGCCAAACAATAGCGTTATAAATTGGTTTACCTGTTTTTTTGTTCCACACTAAGGTGGTTTCGCGCTGGTTAGTAATACCAATGGCAATAATTTCTTCAGGCTGTACGTTTTTATCTGCTAACACTTTGCGGCTGGTACTTAGCACGGTTTGCCAAATATCATTTGGGTCGTGTTCTACCCATCCATTTTGTGGAAAATGCTGTGAAAACTCTTGCTGCGCTGAGCCAAAAACGTCTGCATCTTTTGTAAACAAGATAGCCCGAGAGCTTGTGGTCCCTTGATCAATTGAAAGTATGTATTTTGACATGATATTTATGTTATTTATCTTATCTTATATATGACTAGATTGCCTTTAACTTACATTAATGGCAACGATTTTTTCTTAAAAAAGCCGTTTAAAAAATAACCGTGTTGGTTTTGTTTGCTAACTATTTAATAAACAGAAGCTTTATTACGGCATAACTTTAAGGGCGTACGTGGCTAACGATTAAGTTAGCCGCTAGGATTTCGTTTACTTGGTGTGTGACTTAGCTTGTTGCCAATCCATTCCTGTCGAAAAACGGTGATCAAACCCGTGCCATTGTGGCAGCGGTTTACCATCAACAATAGCTTGGTCGCCATTTTGAGGTAAATCTAGGTATTCACATCGACTAGTAATGCTTTTTACATGGCAGTCCATCATAGCAAGTACAAAGTGTTTGTTAGTCTCGTTTATTGTGCGCATTGACCATGATGGTTCGTAGTAATGGCCAATATCTATTTCACTGCTACTTTTTGCAATAGTGGGAGCGGGATGAGGTGCGATATTATGGCGAGCATTTTTGTAAGTAAGCATATACTTGTTGGTGCTGCCCGTTTGGTTATACAGGTTTTTAATGCCTTCATAACCGGATATATCATCTAAGCTACCCGCTACATAAAGCGAAGGCACTTTAATGTTTTGCATAGCGCTGACATTAAATAAATTATGCTGCCCGCCCCAAGGCGCAAAGGCCACCATGGCTTTGATGCGAGAGTCTACTTTTGGATTTTGATATTGCCCACCAGCGCAGCTATTGAGTAATTGTTGCACCTGTTTAATTTGTGCCGAATCTTTTATGCCGGTAAACATGGCAGTGGTTTGCTCATTAAACTCATAACAGCCACCAATTGTATTTACCGCGCCAAAACCACCCATTGAGTAGCCAATGATACCAGCGCTGTTGTCATCGACTTGCTTGCTGGCAAAGTGGTTTTGTTCGTTAAAATAATTAAGTACAAATTGCTGATCGCGTGAGCGATTTATCAGGGTACTAAAAAAGCCCGAAAACGGCGCATTTTTAAAATCAACATCGGCATTGGTTGAGTCTGTATGGTCTATGGCTGCCACTATGTACCCATGTGACGCTAAGTGCTCGCCCAAGTAATACATAATGGTGCGATAGCCCGTATAGCCGTGCGAAAGCACAATAACAGGGTAGTGCTCTTTATTATTAATAGTAACACCACGCATGGCATCGGCTTGTAAGGTAAATGATTTACCTGTGCGTGTGACATCAGTGTAGCTAGTCAGTGGTGCCTTTGCTGCGTTTGTTGCGGGATACCACACTTCTACTTTTAAAGGGCGATCTTTTTGAGTTTGTGTTGCTGGGTCAAACTGCGCTGGGTTAACTAAGTCAAGCGTTTGCACACCTACATTGTAACTACCTTTAGCGGCAAGCTCTGGTAATACTTCGCTGGTTAAAGGTGGGTAGAGTTGCTCTGGCGTTTTTTGATCTGCAAAGGCAGTACTTGCCGCTAAGCAACTACTGGCTAACAGCAAGGCTTTAGTAAGCGCCTTTAAAGTGTGTGTGGTTGTCATTGTGTATCCTTGTTGTGTGTATTTTTTATTATTAATCTAACTTATTGCTCTCTACGTTATCACTGTATTTAAGCTGCCACTGCGCCCGAAGCGTATCCATTATGTGCATTACCCGCAGGCTTGTGCTGAGCGGTAATACATTGCTTTGTGTTTGTTGTTGTAAAATACATTCGCTAACGTGAGCAATTTCAAATTTAAAGTTTTCATCGTCATTAAAGCTAAAATCAAACTGCTGCATTTGCTGGGCGTTTAAATGAAGCTCTAGTGACTGCGCACCGACAAATTCATCAATACGAATAAACCCGTGTTCACCTAAAATACACGCTTGAGTGGGGCCACTTTGTTGTAACGCGCTGCTTAGTTGTGCAAATTGGCCTTGACCGTAATTAATCAGGGTTACGCTTCGCTCATCTACACCGGTATTACTTTTATGAACTAGAGACTTAATTTGCTCAGGGGCTTTATTAAATACCACATCGGCAATCGATAGTGGGTAAATGCCTAAATCAAGCAATGCACCGCCCGCGCTTGCAGGGTTCATTAGTCGGTGTGAGTCAGCAAAGTTACCTGCTAGGCTAAAGTTGGCATTAACACTGTGTACTTTGCCTATTACACCTTCGCTTAGTAACTGCTGCAGTTTTACTATGGCAGGTAAAAAGCGCATCCATACACCTTCCATCAAAAAGCAGTTTTGTTGCTCGGCTAACTGGCTAAGAGTGGTGAGTTGCTGTGCATTAACGGTGATGGGTTTTTCGCTGAGTACATGCTTATTATTCATTAAGCATTGCGCTATGGTTTTAAAGTGTTGCTCGTGGGTATTGGCAATATAAATGGCATCAATGTGTGGGCATTGCATGAGGGCTTGATAGCTTTCATAGCCTTTAATGCAATAGTGTGTGGCAAACTCATTTGCGCGTTGCTCGCTAGTTGATGCAGCGCCAATAAGTTGAGCATTAGCACAATGCGCAATGCTCTTAGCAAAGGTGTGAGCTATATTGCCACACCCAATAATACCCCAGTTAACCTTTGCCATACTTATTCCTTAGTTTTATTTAAAAAGACGTAATTTGTAATCCTGAACCTGCTGAACATACGTAAATGTCGGCATTTAAGTTAAAGCGTTCAAAGTAGTGCTGCTCTACTGCTGCTTTAATAAGGGGTACTTCTGCATCACGGCATAAACACACAATCGCACCACCAAAGCCACCACCGGTCATACGCACTGCACCACGCTCGCCCATGGCTTCTTTACAAATTTCTACTAGGCCATCGGTCGCTGGTACGGTAACTTCAAAGTAATGTTTAAGCGACTGGTGCGATGCTGCCATTAACTCACGTAGTGTATCAATGTCGTTATTTTGCAGCGCTTTTGTTGCGGCAATTACACGCTCATTTTCGCTAATTACATGGTGTGCACGTTTGTATTCGTTTTCGCTGAGTGCGTCTTTTGCAGCTTCAAGCGTCGCCATGGTGGCTTTACGAAGCGTGGCTACGTTCATTTTTGCAGCTGCTTGCTCACAATCAACACGACGTTGGTTGTATTCGCTATCTACTAACTTACGTGGGTAGTTAGAGTTAACAATAACAATGTTTAAATCATCCGGTACTTTTACTGATTCAGTCGCTAGGTTTTCACAATCAATTAAAAGAGCGTGGCCGTTTTCGCCTTTTGCCGAAATCAGCTGATCCATAATGCCCGACTGGCAATGCATAAAGTCGTTTTCGGCTTCTTGGCCTAATAAAGCGATTTTTTCTTCGCTTAAACCAAGTTGTGCAATATGGTTAAACATACCACCAATGGCTACTTCTAATGCGGCTGATGACGATAAGCCACTGCCTTGTGGTAAGTTACTGTCAATCAGTAAATCGGCGCCGCGTAAAGTGTGGCCTGCACGCTTTAATACAAATGCCACGGCACGAATATAGTTGCCCCATTGCGATTGTCCTTCACTGATGTCTTCATCAACACTAAAGCTATCTTTTTCGCCTGGGTAATTTAACGAATGCACGGTAATTATGTTGTCGTCGCGCTCTTTAAACATCACTTGAGTACGAAACTCTAATGAGCATGGAAATACAAAGCCATCATTGTAATCAGTAAACTCGCCAATGAGGTTTACACGCCCAGGTGCTGCAGCAATACCTTGAGCAGGCGCACCGTACAGTGATAAAAATTGTTGTTGAAAATCGTTAAGCGTCATCTGTGTGTCCTGCTGTTTCTTTATAGTGTGTGGTACTGGCTGCTTGTAAAATAGAAGCAGCTGTTTCTGCGCTTAAATCGCGCTGGCTTTCGCCTAGCATTTCGTAGCCAACCATGTGTTTTTTCACAGTAGCAGAGCGAAGTAGCGGCGGGTAAAAATGAGCATGTAAACGCCAATGTTGCTCATCTGAGCCACGATTAGCGGGGGCATTGTGCCACCCCATAGAATACGGGAAGCTACAATTAAATACGTTGTCGTATTTAGTGGTTAATACTTTAAGCGCTTGTGCTAAAGCGTCTGTTTGTGCATCGTTCAGCTGGCTAAAGTTTTGAATGTTATCTTTAGTTACCAGTAGTGTTTCAAACGGCCATGCTGCCCAAAATGGCACTACAACAAGCCAGTGCTCGTTTTCAAATACGACGCGGGTTTTATCTGCTTGCTCTTTTTGCACGTAATCGGCAAGCATTGCGCTGCCATGCTTTTTATAATAAGCAAGCTGCTGGGTATCTTCGGCTTCTATTTCGGTTGATAAATGCGAGTGAGCCCATACTTGACCATGTGGGTGGGGCTGCGAGCAACCCATGATCTCGCCTTTATTTTCGAAAACCTGTACACACTCATAGTGCTGAGCAAGTTCTGTGTAGTTATCTTTCCAAGTTTTTACCACTTCGACCAGGGCATCGTGCTCAAGCTCAGGTAATGTTTTATTATGCTCAGGCGAAAAACAAATGACACGGCATTCGCCGCTTGCTTCATCGGCAATAAATAAATCGCTGTCTGAGGCTAAGCTTTGCGATTGCTCGCTTTCATTAGGTGTTAAAGCGCCAAAGTCATTTTTAAATACGTGGGTGTATTTGTAATCTGGATTGCTGTCGCCATTTGCACGGGTATTACCAGGGCAAAGTGGGCAGCTTTCATCGTGTTTGGGCAGTACGCTTTCGTTTACTGTTTCTGTTGCACCTAACCACGGGCGGTTATTACGATGTGGTGATACTAATACCCAGCGTCCCGTTAGCGGGTTTTTACGTCTGTGAGTACTTTCTAATAAAGCCATGTTAACTCTCCAACCCACTTGGGTAATTAGTTTGCCAGCGCCATGTATCGTTGGTCATGTCGCTAAGTGTTAATTCTGCATGCCAGTTAAGGGTGTTTTGTGCTTTTGTAGCATCAGCGTAATTACAGGCAATATCGCCTGCACGACGTGCTGCAATTTTATAAGGAATATCTTTATTGGCTGAGGCGCTAAATGCGTTGATCATATCAAGCACTGAATAACCTTGCCCTGTGCCTAGGTTGTAAGCATGAAATGCGGTATCTGTTTTATGTTGCATAAAAGCCGCTACATGGCCTTTAGCTAAATCTAAAACATGAATATAGTCGCGCACGCCGGTGCCATCTTTAGTGTCGTAGTCGTCACCAAAAATATTAACCAGTTCGCGTTTACCTACCGCAGTTTGAGCAATAAATGGCATTAAGTTATTTGGAATACCATTTGGGCTTTCGCCTAATAAACCGCTTGGGTGCGCACCTACTGGGTTAAAGTAACGAAGCGCAATGCCCATAAATTGGCTGTTGGCATTACATACATCTTGCATGGCTTGTTCAACCATCACTTTGCTCCAACCGTATGGGTTAGTAGCGCGTATAGGGTGTTTTTCATCAATAGGGAGGTAGTCTGGCTCGCCATACACCGTGGCTGATGAGCTAAATATAATATGGTTAACGCCTACTTCTTGGATACTTTGTAGCATGCTTAATGTGCCCGATACATTATTTTGATAATAACGAAGGGGTTGCTCGGTGGACTCGCCCACCGCTTTAAGTGCTGCAAAGTGAAATACCGCCTCTGCCTTGCTGTGTTTAAGGGCAAGCTTAAACTGCTGCTCGTCTTGAATGTCACCTAAAATAAACTCAAAACGGGTGCCAGTAATTTTTTCGAGTTGATCAAGCACACGAGGGCTTGCATTAGATAAGTTATCGTAAATAACAGGGGTTATGCCTGCTTCATGAAGTGCAATACATGTGTGGCTGCCTATGTAGCCCATGCCGCCTGTGACTAAAACTTTCATGTGTTTTCTCGAAATGTGTATTTATATGATAAATACTACTATTAAGGTAATTTAAAAACAATAGTAATGATTGCTCGGTATTTCAAATAAACGTTCAAAATTCGCCCAAGCAAAAGCACAGTGCTATGTCTACTTATATAAAGGCGCCTAGGTTTATCAATTAATTATATAAACTGATTCTACTAAGCGGCTAATTATTCGTTATTACAAGTGATGCTACTATTAAATACATAGCAATGAGCTGATGCGCGTGTAATTAATAATTAATGCAATGGCCTAAGTCTTAATAAAGAAGGATTGATCAACATGAAAAAAACAATTTTATTAACCGGTGCTACCGACGGTATAGGTTTAGAGACCGCTAAAATGCTACTAGCGCAAGGGCACACGGTATTATTACACGGGCGCAGTCAAGAGAAGTTAAACACCGTACAAGCAAGCTTAAACGCTGATTACCCGCAAGCAAGTACAGCGACCTACATTGCCGATTTAAGCGATATGGCGCAAGTAAACACCTTGGCTCAGTCAGTGTTAGCCGACTTACAAAACGCGAATAAAATACTTGATGTAGTTATTAATAACGCCGGTGTTTATAAATTGGCAAATATCACGACTGTAGATGGGTTAGATGCACGTTTTGCAGTTAATACATTTGCTCCTTATTTATTAACTAAGTTGCTCCTACCTGTGATGAACACACAATCGCGCGTGGTAAACGTATCGTCTGCTGCGCAATCAAGCGTTAACTTTGACTCGTTAGTGGGCAAAAAACCACTATCAGATAGTGCAGCCTACGCACAAAGTAAATTAGCTATTACTATGTGGTCGCGTCATTTAGGTTTAGCACTTAAAGGCAGTGGGCCATTAGTTGTTGCGGTAAACCCTAAGTCGTTACTAGGTAGTAAAATGGTAAAAGATGCCTATGGACTTGCTGGTGGCGACTTAAAACTAGGCGCTGATATTTTTTGCCGCGCCGCATTAAGTGACGAATTTAAAGATGCCACTGGCCTTTATTTCGATAACGATGCAGAGCGCTTTGCACCGCCACATCCAGATGCGCTCAACCCTGCTAAAAATCAGCAGTTAGTTGATACGTTAGATAGCCTGCTTGCTCAGCTAAATGCTGATAGCTAGTAGCAAAATAACGCGAAAAGATTTTACTCATGCCTTATAAGGCTTAGTTGTTTTTTATAAAGCCGATGTGTGCTTTAAATGTTTTACCCTTTGTTGATCGTCAAAGAGTTCACCTAACGGTGAACTCTTTTTTTGTGCAATATTACTCTTGCTGTAAACGCTCGTACAACCAATCTTTTAATTCTGAACGCTCATGCTTTAGTTGATTCATTTGCTCGTCGCTAATGGGTGCATCTTTAAGCTCTAAAGTGCGTATTTCTTTATCTAGCTTGTCATACTTATCTGCCTTTTTGGCAAACTCTGTGTCGTTTTTATTTAGCTCTGCAATGGTATTTAGGTGCTGTGGAAAGTCATTGGTCAGTGAGTGGTCTTCGCCTAACATAGTCGCTCCTTAGTAGGATAAATGAGTTATTTAAGTGAATTACTACCTTTTCATTTATTACTCTGGGGTTCACACAACCATAAATCAACCACAGCAAACCTAAATGGGTATAGCGCAACGACTGGCTAGGGTTTTGTTTAACGCTTACTTTTAAACAGTGATGGAGTGATTTTTAAACTCTATTATAAATATTTTTTTGAAACTGATTGCGTGATTAGCCTTATTATCATTTTTAAATGGTGTGTCTACAATGAAGCTTCATTACATAATTACTTATCAACAGATAACAGAGGCAATACCTATGAAAGCAATGACAATTAATAATTTTGGTGGCACTGAAGAGTTTGTAGCAGCTGAGGTTGCAAAACCACAAGTAACAGCAGGTAATGTGTTAGTTCGCATTGCTGCAACAAGCGTAAATACAATTGATATGATGATTCGTCAAATGGGTGCTGACCTACCTTTTGCTCCAAAGTTACCGGGCATTTTAGGGATGGACTTTGCAGGCACCGTTGAAGCTGTTGGCGAAGGTGTAACAGACTTTGCTGTAGGTGATGAAGTATATGGTTGTGCGGGGGGCCTTGGTGATTTACCGGGTGCACTTGCTGAATTTATTCTTGCTGATAAGCGCTTAATTGCTCACAAACCTAAAAATCTTAGCATGAAAGAAGCAGCCGCTATTCCACTAGTCGGTATTACAGCACTTGAAGGTTTAACGCGTGCAAGTGTAAGCGCAGGCCAAAAAGTATTAGTACACGGCGGCGCAGGTGGCGTAGGTCATTTAGCTGTGCAACTAGCTAAGCACTTTGGCGCAGATGTATACTCAACGGGCGGTAATGCTGAGCAACTAGCTCTTATTGAGAGCTTTGGTGCTACAGGCATAAACTTTAAAGATGAAACCGTAGAGCAGTACGTTGAAAAACACACAAACAATGTGGGCTTTGACATGGTATTTGACACAGTAGGTGGTGGTAACCTGACTAACTCATTTGCTGCAGCAAAGCTAAATGCACAGGTATCTACAACACTTTCTTTATTAGAATTAGATTTAAGCCCTGTACACTTTAAAGGGTTATCGTTAAACGTAATCTTTATGCTTATTCCAATGATCCATGATTTTAACCGTCAAGATCATGGTGACAAACTTACACAACTGGCGCAAATTGTTGAAGCAGGCGGAATGCGCCCTGTACTTGACGAGCAAGACTTTAGTTTAGAAGACGCTGCTAAAGCACATGACCGCTTAGCAAGTGGTCAAGCCATGGGTAAAGTTGTTATTTCGGTAGAGTAAATTATTAAGGCCGGTATCTTCGCCGGCCATATTCTTTTTGTTTTATGGTTAACGTTTGCGCACGCTTTTATAACCAAATATAAACAGTAGTACTTTTATTAATCGTATATAATTACGTTTTAAAATAACTTGTTAATATTTCAGGGCCGGAGCAAACGTTTATATGAAAATATTCACTAATAAATTTGCCAGTAAAGCTAAGCAGTTTTATGTCGGTATTGTGCTGGTGGGTTTAGTTCTATCTGCGATGGTGTACTATCAAGCAGAAACCATAAAGCGTACATCTTCAACTTTGATGGAGCAGCAAATTCCGGCGCTGCGCGACATTCGACTAATCGAAACTTACCTCGTAAAGCAAGAACGCTTATTATATGAGTATTACGCAACCAACAAGCGTGAGCTTTATTTAATCGATTTTTTAGAAAACCATGTACGCATACTTGCGCTGATAAAAAACTTAGATCACAACCACACCACATTAGCACTTGAGCGCAGCTTAAGTAGTGAGTTTAAACGTGGCTTAGACTTAGCGCTTAAATTACACGAAAACCTATCGAGCCCCAGTACTAGTTGGGATTTAGCCAGAGAACAACTAGAGCAGCTCACCGAGCTACAAGCTCAAGTGATGGGCCGACTAAGTGATGCAGAAACCGTTATTTCAAAGGCTGTTGATAGCGGCTACAAAGACACAGAGAGTAACCTGCACACCACAGTAAATATTGTGTTTTTGTTTACGTTTGCCATAGTGCTGGTAAGTATTTATACAGGCCGATACGCTTCTAAATTTATAAAGCTTAGTGCCCGTAACGAACGTTTAGCGCTATTTCCAACCCGTAACCCGAATCCAATTGTGAGTTTAAGCGCCTCCCTTGAGCTTAATTACGCTAACCCTGCCGCTATTGCTATGCATAAAGCATATGTAAGCGATAAAAATACCACACCTATTGCCTTATTAAGCCCCAATATAAAGCAGCAGCTAATGCAAACTAAGCAATCGGCTAATCATGTTGAGCGTTTTTATACACAGCTAGATAACCACTACCTCACTTATCAAGTGCATTGGCTACAAGAAATAGATGCCTTTGATATACACATACGCGATGTTACAGAACAATTTGAGGCAGAGCGCTCATTAGAGTATTTAGCCTTTCATCACCCATATTCAAAGCTGCCTAACCAGGCCAGTTTAGAAAAATACACTAATGAGCTGATTTCACTTGAGCAACCGTTTAGTTTAATGCTGATTGATGTCAGTCACTTTAAGCTATTGCTTGAGCAATATGGTTTATCGGGTGCTAATGAGTGTATAAATGCCTTTGCTATGCACTTATCGCGTAGCGCTAATAAATTTTCGCAGCAGGTTAAAAGTAAAAACAAACTGACCTTTTATCATATTGCCGATGCTAACTTTGTGGTTATTTACACCGAGCAAGATTGCTCAATAACCCTAGATGATTTGCTAAAAGGCGTACAAAGCCGCTTGAGCCAAGCTATTAATACACCGTACGGTGAAATGCGTATGAGCTTTAACTGCGGTGTAACACGATACCCTACCAGTAATAGCTATAAAACGCTGCTACTGCATGCCAACATAGCCTTAGAAGAGGCGGTAAAACGTAACATTCCATACGCTCATTTTAATACTGAGAGCGGCGCTAAACATGCCCAGCAACTACATATTGCTAGGCGTCTTAATACTGCCATTGAAAAACAGCAGTTTGAGCTGTACTTTCAGCCCAAAATGCACCTTAAATCGCAAACCGTAAACAGCTGCGAATGCTTAATTAGGTGGTTTGATGATGGGAAGTTTGTTTCTCCGGCGCAGTTTATTCCAATTGCGGAGCAAAGTGGATTTATATTGCCATTAGGCGAATGGATACTCGATAGTGCCTTTGCACAAGCTAAAAAGTGGCATCAGCAAAATTTAAATATACGCCTGGCTATTAATATATCGGCACGGCAATTTACACAGCAAAACTTTGTGCAAAGTATAAAACAAAGACTCACTCATTTTGACGTACCCGCACATTTAATTGAGTTAGAAATTACCGAAACCGCCATTATGGACGATGAAGAATTTGGCATTTCCGTACTACAAGCGCTGAGTGCATTGGGTATTAGCTTATCAATTGATGACTTTGGTACAGGTTATTCGTCGCTGGGTTACTTACAGCGTTTTCCGGTTAATAAATTAAAAATTGATCAGTCGTTTGTGCGCAATATGGCCACAGATAAACACGACCAAGCTTTAGTGTTGAGTATTTGCCAGCTCGCAAAAAACTTAGGGCTCGATATTATTGCCGAAGGGGTAGAGGAGCATGCCCAACTTGAAAAACTAAAAGAGTATAACTGCGACCTAATTCAAGGGTATTTATTAAGCCGACCAATCCCTGGCGAAGAGTTTGAGGCTTTTTTAGCTAAAGGCGTAAGTTTTTAAGGCGTTTTGCGCATGTATGTTGGGTAATTATTAGTGATAGAATAGGAGTGAAAGCGTCTACCGCTTAACGTACACGCCACCTATGTGAGCAAAGAGTACCCATTTTAAATAAGGTCGTTATGTAATGCTGTTGATGATCGACAACTACGATTCATTTACTTATAACTTAGTACAATATTTTCAGCGCTTAGACCAAGAAGTATTGGTAAAGCGTAATGACGAAATTTCTGTTGCGCAAATTAAGCAACTCAATCCTGAGCATATTGTTATATCGCCAGGCCCTTGTTCGCCTAATGAAGCGGGTGTATCTCTGAGCGTTGTAGAGCAGCTAAAAGGCATGTATCCTATTTTAGGTATTTGTTTAGGGCATCAAAGTATAGCGCAAGCACTTGGTGGCAAGGTGATTCGTGCTAAGCAAGTTATGCATGGTAAAACTTCGCCTATTGTTCATGCAAATAAAGGCGTATTTAGCGGTTTAAATAACCCGCTTACTGTATGCCGTTATCACTCGTTAATAGTCGAAAAAGACAGCTTGCCTAATGAACTCGCAATTACAGCATGGAGTCAAACCGAGCAAGGTGAATTTGACGAGATCATGGGGCTTTTACACACAGAGCTGGCTCTTGAAGGCGTGCAGTTTCATCCCGAGGCAATTTTAACTGAGCAAGGTCTAAAATTGCTTGCTAACTTTTTATCTCGCTTCTAACCTTACAGTAACCACCTAACGGTAACATTTACACTGAATGGACCTTATGACAGAACTTGCGTCGCAAAAGCGAATTGCCTCAATGCTTGACCAGCGTGCCCATGATTTACTGCTTGGTCATGCTTTTGCACATCAGCAAATAGGGTTTATTCACACGCTCGCAATTGATTATGGTGAGCCGATAAAGCAGCGTACGTTATTAGAGGTTGAAGTCGCTGCTCAACAAAAGCGCCAGCAAAACAGTACTGCCCACCATAAATACCGAGCACAAGCGAGCAAGCAGCTTCATAAAGTAATAGAAACAGCCATTTTTAAGCAACTAAAAGATATGGATGGTGTAATTAAAAACACCATAGGTATAGAAGACAACGTTGCCACTATGCTCGATATACTTGCGACTAAGTCGGTGTCTGTTAGGCGTTTAGAACCATTAGTCAATGATTCTAGCTGGCTAGGACGAGAATTAGTGTCGCTGGTAAACTTACCTTATTATCGCAAGCAGCGTAGTAAAACCACCTCAGTAAAAGTAGATAGCCCCGCACTTGCACTGCGCTACATTGGTCTTGATAACTTGCAGCTGGTTATTCCTACTTTTGCTGTGCGTCATTGGATGCCACACAGCACAGAGCCATTTCCACTATTAAAGCGCCGCCTGCGAGATGCCGCTATGGCCAATGCCATTGCTGCACAAAAAATTGCAGAGCTTAACGATGTAAACCCTATACATGCCTTTACGCTTGGTATGCTTATAGATTTAGGGCGTATAGCCTTAGTGCGTTTGTACTTAAAAACATTTGAGCAGGTTTGGCAACGAAAGGTGCAAATAGCGCGAGAAGCACAGCAAAAAGATTTACACACTGCCTTGATGGAGTTAAAACCCGACCCCTTATTTTTAACCACACTGTTGAGTAATAAGTCGCTTGAGCTTAGTGCTAAAGTGATCCGTAAAATGGCGTTTCAGTACTTGCCGTTTGATCACGTTATGGCGCAACTGGTTCATGGTGTTGAGCGAAGTAATGATGTTTTTCCGATGAGTGAAGTCATGCTAAAGGCACGATGCTATTCGCAGTACTTAAACCTAAAACAACATCAACTTATCGAAGATGATGAGATGCACACTTGGTTTTCGTATCATGGCTTCACTAAAAATGAGTTAAAAACCCTCGAAACAAGCAATTTTACCAACCTCGCTATTCAAATTGACTAAAAAGCAGCTTATTAACTGGGCCTTTTACCGGTAATTTGCCACTGGTGGCGCTAAATTTTCTTTATTTATTGAATTTTTTGTTAATTTTTTTGCGACTATTCATTCATTAACATCTCCTCAAACACACCTTCCTTTAGGTGCTTGATGTAAGGCGTGACTCGCTGCGCAGGCGCACACGTCTTAAATAACGGTATTTATTTTCTATGCAAATAGTTATTCACTATCTATGAAATAATATCCCAAGGCCTTAATTTTAAAGGCCTGCATGAAAGTTTTTAACGAGACAGCATCACAAATATCTGAAATAATGAGCGCCTGAAAATTGAACCACAAGACAGTTTTACGCTCAATCTTTTGCTATTTAGCGCGTAAATATCTTGGTTACATTTATAACCAAACACCTATTTTATGTTTTGTGTTGCTCACAATTAAGAGGAAAAAAAATGACAGTCAATCGCGAATTATTTGATCACGTAATGGTTCCTAACTACGCCCCTTCTAGTGTTATTCCTGTTCGAGGCGAAGGCTCTCGTGTATGGGATCAACAAGGTAAAGAGTTTATCGACTTTGCCGGTGGTATTGCTGTTAACTGTCTTGGCCATTGCCACCCTGCATTAGTAGGTGCATTAAAAGAGCAAGGCGAAAAAATTTGGCACTTATCAAATGTAATGACTAACGAGCCAGCGCTTCGTTTAGCTAAAAAAATGGTTGATGCAACTTTTGCCGAAAAAGTTTACTTTGCAAACTCAGGTGCAGAAGCAAACGAAGCCGCGCTTAAATTAGCACGCCGTTTTGCACTTGATAAATTTGGCGCTGAAAAATCACAAATTATCTCATTTAACAAAGGCTTTCACGGTCGTACGTTCTTTACCGTAACCGTAGGTGGTCAAGCTGCATACTCAGATGGTTTTGGCCCTAAACCAGGCGACATCGTACATTGTGATTACAATGACCTAGCTGCATTTGAAGCGCTAATTAGTGACAAAACATGTGCCGTAATGATGGAACCACTGCAAGGTGAAGGCGGTATTATTTCGCCAACTGATGAATTTGTTCAAGGCGTTCGTGAGCTATGTACTAAACACAATGCACTGCTTATTTTCGATGAAGTACAAACAGGTGTAGGCCGCACGGGTGAGCTATACGCTTACCAAGGCCTTAATGTAGTGCCTGATATTTTAACATCAGCTAAAGCACTTGGCGGCGGTTTCCCAATTGGTGCCATGCTTACTACAACTGAAATCGCACAGCATTTAAAAGTAGGGACTCATGGTTCTACTTACGGTGGTAACCCACTGGCATGTGCAGTAGCCGAAGCCGCATTTGATACTGTAAATACCCCTGAAGTACTGGCTGGCGTAAAAGAAAAAGCAGCATTATTTAACGAGCTACTTGCAGCGGTAAATGAAAAATACAACGTGTTTAGCGAAATCCGTGGCCAAGGTTTATTAATTGGTGCAGCGGTTAACGAGCAATACAAAGGCCGTGCGAAAGAGTTTTTAGTAGCCGGTACTGAACAAGGGCTTATGTCGCTTGTAGCGGGTGCTGATGTTGTTCGCTTTACGCCGTCGTTAGTGATCACCGAAGCAGATATTCGCGAAGGTATGGCGCGTTTTGAAAAAGCAGTAGCAAGCGTAGTAAACGCTTAAGCGCCTCACACCATCTTAAAGGGCAAGCCAGCTTGCCCTGCATATTCTATTTACCGTTATTGATAAGGGAGCAAGCGGACTCATGATGATCCTTCGCCCAATCCAGCAAAATGATTACGCAGCGTTATTAAAAATTGCCCACGAATCGGGTCATGGTTTTACGTCTTTGCCGTTAAACGAAGAGTTACTGCAAAAGAAAATTGACCACTCTGTAAGCTCATTTGCTAAACAAACGTCACACCCTGGTGACGAAGGCTACCTGTTTGTTCTTGAAGATACCGAAACCGGTGAAGTAGTGGGTACTTCAGCGATTGAAGCTGCAGTAGGGCTTGATGATGCGTTCTATCATTACCATTTAAGTAAAGTAATTCATTCATCACGCACACTCGATGTTTACAAAGCGGTTGATATATTGACCCTTTGTAACGACTACACCGGTGCGACAGAACTATGTACCTTATTTTTGAAAGATGGCTATCGTAAAAACTGTAACGGTAAGCTACTTTCAAAAGCGCGCTTTATGTTTATAAAACAACATGAGCAGCGCTTTGCACAAACAGTAATAGCAGAAATGCGCGGCGTGTCTGATGAAAATGGCAAAAGCCCATTCTGGCAGTGGCTAGAAGAGCACTTTTTCTCAATGGACTTTCCAACCGCCGATTACCTAACAGGGATAGGGCAAAAAGTGTTTATTGCTGAACTGATGCCAAAGTACCCAATTTATGTAAACTTGCTAAGCAAAGATGCACAAGCGGTGATTGGTAAAGTACACGACAACACACGCCCAGCGATTGAGCTATTAAAAAATGAAGGTTTTACCTTTAATGGCTACGTTGATATTTTTGATGCGGGCCCAACAGTAGAAGCAAAAGTGGATAATATTGCCACTATTCGTAATGCGAAAGACTTTAAAGTAGAAATCGGCGATGTACCTGGCGATACCATGGTATTGCTTGCTAATGGCAAGCTAGAAGATTACCGTGCAACAGTTGCAGCGCTTAGCTTTGATGAGCGCGCAAACTCTCTTGTTTTATCGCAGCAAATAGCCGATGCCCTACAGCTACAATCAGGCGACACCGTTAGCGCAACCCCAGTTTAATTTAGGAGAAAGTATAATGACTCATCCTGCACAATTTATTAATGGCCAGTGGTCACAAGGCCAAGGTACAGAATTTAATTCAGTAAACCCTGCGAATAACGAGGTTATTTGGCAGGCATCTTCAGCTACTGCAGAGCAAGTAGATAGCGCGGTTAATGCAGCGCGCGAAGCATTTTACAGCTGGGCTGATAAAAGCTTTAACGAACGCTTAGAGATAGTTAAAACCTTTGCTGCAACACTTAAAGAGCACAGCGAAGAGCTGGCTGTGGCAATTGCTCAAGAAACCGGTAAGCCACTGTGGGAAACGCGCACAGAAGCAGGCGCTATGGTGGGTAAAATTGCCATTTCTGAAAAAGCATTTTTAGAGCGCACTGGCGATGTAGAAAACGCTATGCCAGTAGGGCGTGCGATGATCCGCCATAAACCACATGGTGTAGTTGCCGTATTTGGCCCATATAACTTCCCTGGGCACTTACCAAATGGCCACATTGTGCCAGCGCTTTTAGCTGGTAACACAGTGGTATTTAAGCCATCTGAGCTTACGCCAATGGTGGCAGAGCTTACGCTTAAATTATGGGAAAAAGCGGGTTTACCTGCAGGTGTAATTAACCTTGTGCAGGGTGAAGTAGAAACAGGTAAAGCCCTTGCTGCGCATAAAGGCATAGATGGATTATTCTTTACTGGTTCTTCGCGCACAGGTCATATTTTGCATGAGCAGTTTGCAGGTCAACCGGGTAAAATTTTAGCGCTTGAAATGGGTGGCAATAACCCACTTATTATTAAAGATGTGGCTGATACTAAAGCAGTGGTGCACGATATTATTCAATCGGCGTTTATTTCAAGCGGCCAACGTTGTACGTGTGCACGTAAAGTATTTTTACCTAAAGGCCAACAAGGCGATGACATTTTAGCAAGCCTTATTACGGCGACTAAAGCGATTAAAGTAGGCTACTACGATGATGAAGAACAGCCATTTATGGGCTCTATGATCTCATCTGCGGCTGCTGCAGGCATGGTAAAAGCGCAAAACGAGCTTGTTGAGCTTGGCGGTGAAGTACTAGTAGAGCTTAAGCACACAGCCAATACTGGTTTTGTAACTCCGGGTATTATTGAGTGTTCAGCAATTAGCGATTTTCCAGATGAAGAGCACTTTGGTCCATTATTAAAAGTGTTCCGCTTTGATGACTTTGACCACGCAATTGATAAAGCAAACGACACCAGCTTTGGTTTATCAGCAGGTTTATTAAGCGACAGTGAAGCCGACTACAATCACTTTTTACGCCGTATTCGTGCTGGTATTGTTAACTGGAACCGCCCAATTACAGGCGCATCAAGCGCTGCCCCCTTTGGTGGTATTGGCGCATCGGGCAATCACAGAGCAAGTGCGTATTACGCAGCTGACTACTGTGCATACCCTGTAGCATCGGTAGAGCTTGAAAAAGTGACCATGCCAGCAACATTAAGCCCAGGCTTAAAAATAGATTAATTACTAGTCTATTTTTAGTTATAAAGAATGAGAAAAGCAGCTTAGGCTGCTTTTTTTGTACTGGTATCGCGCAAAGCTAGTAATTAGCAGCACTTTCTGCTTAAATCTATGCAATTAGTTATTTAAAGGTGAAAATCACAATGGTTTTAGACAGGCAAGGGTACGATGATTTGATCATGTATCTAACTCAAAATTTAGCGTTATTTGAGAAGCCAGGCGAAATCAAACCCGGTGCGCCCACAGTTATGGAGCTCATAGAAGACGTAATAGCGCAAAATGTGATGTTAATTTGTGAGCAACACACCAGCTTAAATACCGAACAACGTAGCCAAATAGTGCGCGAGGTTGATGGTATTGTTTACGACTTACAAGAGGTGCTTAGTAGCATAACCTCACAACCTGTGACTGTAGAGCAGCATGCTTTTATAGATGAGTTTGCAGGGCTTATTAAAAACCTATTTGATAACGCGGTTACACAAACCTCTTAAGGTTACCCGTTAACACAGCGCAGTAGAACCTAATGACTGCGCTCCTATTACTTCTCGCCTTATTAATAACACCACTAAATTTAATCTCAGCGTTCACGTATCGTTGCAGATTGTTATACAATCAATGAAAACTATTTAGAGATATACACATGCAAGCAAATGTAAAATGGGTTGAAGGTGATACCTTTATTGGCCGTTCTAATTCTAATCACAATGTCGTTTTTGATGCGGGTAGCGACAGTGCTGCACCTAGCCCTATGGAAATGGTATTGATGTCGGTTGGTTGCTGCTCATCGGTTGACGTAGTTAGTATTTTAAAAAAAGCTAAGCAAGACTTTTCAGACGTGCAAGTGCAACTAAGCTCAGAGCGCGCCGAAACGGCGCCTCGTGTCTTTACTAAAATTAATTTACACTTTGTGGTTACAGGCAATAATGTGTCGGAAAAACACCTAGCGCGTGCGGTTTCACTTTCTGCAGAAAAGTATTGCTCAGTTGCTTTAATGCTTGATAAAACAGTGAAAATTACCCACAGCCACGAAGTTGTGCAAGAACAGGTAAAATAACGCTTTTTCCGTGAGGAAAATTCGTATAAAATCCGCGAACTTTTCATTCTGCAGGTGCAGATTTCACTAATTTATAGGTTGGTTTATCATGAACAAACCCTTCGATAAACTTAAACTTCATGGCTTTAATAATTTAACCAAAAGTTTAAGCTTTAGTATTTACGACATTTGCTACGCAAAGACCGAGCAACAGCGTAAAGAATATATTGAATATATCGACGAGCAGTACAGTGCAGATAGACTAACCGACATATTAGGTGATGTTGTAGATATCATTGGCGCTAACATTCTAAATGTGGCGCGCCAAGACTATGAACCACAAGGCGCAAGTGTGACTATTCTTGTATCGGAAGAGCCGGTAGAAGAGCAGCAAAATTATGACGCCGATGAAGCACCAGGTCCATTACCGGATTCTGTTGTAGCGCACCTAGATAAAAGCCACATTTGTGTACATACCTACCCAGAAGCGCACCCTGATGATGGTATTTGTACATTCCGTGCTGATATTGAAGTCTCTACCTGTGGCATTATTTCGCCACTTAAAGCGTTAAACTTTTTAATTCATAGCCTTGAGTCAGACGTAGTTACGATTGACTACCGTGTGCGTGGTTTTACCCGCGACGTAAACGGGGTTAAACACTACATTGATCATGCAATTAACTCGATTCAAAACTTCATGACAGAAGATACCAAAGAAGCGTACCAAATGATGGACGTTAACGTGTATCAAGAAAACCTGTTCCACACCAAAATGATGTTGAAAGAAACCGATTTAAATACTTATTTATTCGGCCTGTCTACCGATGAGCTGTCGGATGAAGAAGAAGAAGAAATTCGCTCTAAACTAACCCGCGAAATGCAGGAAATATTCTACGGTCGTAACCTACCCGACGCAGAATAAACAGTTTAAAAAGCAATGTAGTTGTATTAAAAATGGCGCTCAATGAGCGCCATTTTTAATGGGTGTTCTATTTATTAATTAATCATGCTGTAAATAAGCGCACATACGGCCAGTGAGCCCACAGCAAGTATAAACAAGGTACTTAAGCGGTTGCGGTATTTACTCAGCGCAGGCACTTTGTATACGGCAATCATTGGCATAATAAATAAAATCATCGCAATGATAGGGCCAGAGAGCTGATCCATCATGTCTAAAATGCTTGGGTTTTTAACCGCGCAAAACCAAATAGCAAAAAACATAATGAGTACGCCAATTTTGTCGGCTACTTTTGCACTTAAGCTTGTTTGCTTAGTCACCAAACCGGTAAAGCTTTCGCGAGCCCCTAAAAAGTGCCCTAAAAACGATGAGGTAATCGCAATAAAGGCAACCAGTGGGCCAAGCGTGGCAATAAACGAATTACTGGTGATGTTAGCAAGGTAAGATAAAATCGATACGTTAGCCGCTTTAGCAGCAGCCATTTGCTCGCTAGTAAGCGAAAGCACGCACGAAAACACAAACAGCAGTACAAATACAATAAGCAGTAAGCTAGTGCGCTTTAAAATAGCTTCAGCCTTATTAGTGGCCTGATTGCCATAATGCCCACGCTGTACGTTTACAAAGCTTGAAATAGCCGCCGCATGACTAAACGAAAACACGATAATAGGAATAGATAACCACAGCGTTTTAGTAAAGCTGCCCGCCTCAGGTAGGCTCATATCAGGTATTTGCCAGCTAGGGATTAAATAGAGCGATAAGCAAAATAAAATCCCTACCAGTGGGTAAACCAAAATAGCGAACGCGCGAAGCATTAAGCGCTCGCCGCCCATCATTAGGCTAATCATACCGGCAACTAATACACCCGAAAGCAACACGCGAGAAGGTGACTCAAGGCCCATTTGGTTCACCATAAAGCTATCAACGGTATTGGTTAAGCCTACGCCGTAAATAAGCAAAATGGGAAATATAGACAAAAAGTATAATAAAGAGATTAACCGACCTGCGGTTACACCAAAGTGCTCCTCAACTACATCGGTAAAGTCAGAATCTTTATTTTTAGACGACAACACAAAGCGGGCCAAGCCGCGGTGTGCTAAAAAGGTCATAGGAAAGGCTAAGCTTGCTAGAATAATCAGCGGCCAAAACCCGCCTATACCAATATTGATAGGTAAAAATAAAATGCCCGCGCCCACTGCGGTACCAAAAAGGCTTAAAGTCCACTGCGTATCGTGCAGGTTCCATTTAGAAGTTGGTGTGTGTTTACCTGTTGTTGATGCATTTGAAAGCGTTGCATCTTGTGATGGTGTCATGTGTGCTCATCCATTATTTAAATAATAATCGCGCGCAAGAATATAGTTTTTAGCTAAAACTTTCATGTTTTGAGGCGTTTTGTAGACTAATTAATTAGACGCCGTAGCAGCAAAAGTGTCATGAATACGAAACAGCGCTGTAAAAATAAACAAATACCTCAACCAGCACAGTTGTAGGTTGGGTAGAGCGAAGCGAAACCCAACACGCC
>NZ_CAWUKC010000005.1:0-97412 GCF_963922945.1 uncultured Pseudoalteromonas sp.
GATGAAGAAATAGATGAAGTAATCAAGCAAAGCGTTAAGCCAGAGCAATTTAGAAAAGTGTACGAGCCTATGTTTGACTTAACCGTTGATTACGGTGAAGACAACGACCCGCTATACAACTGGCGCGAGCAAAGTACTTATATTCGCCGACCGCCATACTGGGAAGGCGCCCTTGCAGGTGAGCGCACCATGACCGGCATGCGCGCGCTTGCTGTACTTGGCGATAACATTACAACGGATCATTTATCGCCATCAAACGCAATTATGGCAAGCAGTGCGGCGGGTGAATACTTAACGAAAATGAATGTTCCTGAAGAGGATTTTAACTCGTATGCAACCCACCGAGGCGATCACTTAACCGCACAGCGCGCCACGTTTGCAAACCCAAAATTGTTAAACGAAATGGTACGTGATGAAAACGGCGAGGTTAAACAAGGCTCATACGCGCGTTTAGAGCCACAAGGCACTAACATACGTATGTGGGAAGCGATCGAGACTTATATGCAGCGTAAGCAGCCGCTTATAATTGTAGCGGGTGCAGATTACGGCCAAGGCTCGTCTCGCGATTGGGCCGCCAAAGGTGTAAGGCTTGCAGGCGTTGAAGTGATAGCTGCAGAGGGCTTTGAACGTATTCACCGTACAAACTTAATTGGTATGGGTGTATTACCTTTGGAGTTTAAACCCGGTACGACTCGCAAAACACTCAATATTGATGGCAGCGAAACTTTTGATGTAAAAGGCAAGCCTTCACCTAGCGCTGTACTTGATTTAGTAATTACGCGTAAAAATGGTGAGGTATTAACGGTACCTATGAAATGTAGATTGGATACCCAAGAGGAGCTTTCTATTTATGCTGCTGGTGGTGTATTGCAACGTTTTGCACAAGACTTTTTAGAAGCAACACAGTCTGCATAAGGAGGAGCACTATGTTTAAACCACAAATTAAAGTACCGGCAACTTACATGCGTGGCGGCACCAGTAAAGGCGTGTTTTTTAAGTTAACCGATTTACCAAAACCCGCCCAAGTGGCGGGTGAGGCGCGCGATAATTTACTGTTACGCATAATTGGCAGCCCCGATCCTTACGGTAAACAAACTGATGGCATGGGCGGTGCTACGTCAAGTACCAGTAAAACGGTTATATTAAGTAAAAGCGAGCAACCTAATCACGATGTGGATTATTTATTTGGCCAAGTGGCAATAGATAAACCCTTTATAGATTGGAGCGGTAACTGCGGTAATTTAACCAGCGCAGTGGGTGCGTTTGCAATAACGAATGGCTTAGTGGATAAAAGCAGAGTACCTGATAACGGTGTTGCTATTGTGCGCGTGTGGCAGGCTAATATTAAAAAAAGTATTTTAGTGCATGTGCCTATGACCCATGGCGAAGTACAAGAAACCGGTGACTTTGAGCTCGACGGTGTTACCTTTGCTGCGGCTGAGGTAAAACTTGAGTTTTTGAACCCAGCAGACGGCGAAGGCGCATTATTTCCAACAGGTAATGTAGTCGATGACTTAGATGTACCGGGAGTTGGTACTTTAAAAGCCACCATGATCAACGCGGGTATACCTACTGTGTTTATTAATGCAAGCGACATTGGCTATACCGGCACTGAACTACAAGATGACATAAATAATGATACTGCTGCGCTTAAAAAACTAGAAACAATACGCGCTCATGGCGCAGTAAAAATGGGCTTAATAGCTAATATTAACGAAGCGCAAACACGCCAACATACGCCTAAAGTGGCTTTTGTTGCAGCACCAATAGATTATAACGCGTCCAGCGGAAAGTTTATTGAAGCTGCAACAATTAATTTATTAGTGCGTGCTATGTCTATGGGCAAGCTTCATCATGCGATGATGGGCACAGCTGCAGTGGCTATAGGCGCAGCCGCGGCTATTGAAGGTACGTTGGTAAATAAAGCCGCTGGTGGCGGTACGTTAAACGAAGTTAACTTTGGTCACCCCTCAGGCACACTTAAAGTAGGCGCACAAGCTAGAATAATAGACGGTGATTGGCAAGTAACCAAAGCAAGTATGAGCCGCAGCGCCCGCGTACTTATGGAAGGCGTAGTGAGGGCTTTGCAGTAAGCTGATTTTAATGTTTTATATTGAGTCATTAACGATAACCCCAGTCGTTATTGACTCTTAACATGTTTAGTTAAACCTAAACACCGTAAACATTGTGTTTAAAAAACTCCTTTCCAAAAAACTACAAAATTAATCCTTTTTCATTATATTAGCTTCGACGGGCGTTTTTTTTATCGTATCTGCCGCATTTACTTGAAGAATATTATTAACAAACTAAATTAAATGTAATATTCACTTAATATAGTGAATATATGGTACGCCAGAGCGATGCTTCTTAATGGTTTTAACATATGTTATTGAAAAATAGTAAAGCCTATGAAGAAGCGTCGTTTAAATTTTTGGTAAAAACTTGTACTTAAAACGTATAAAAATGTAGCAAAAACTCACTACTTAATGTTACTTTAATCTATAAGTAACAAAGGTTGTTATTGTGTGACTGTTTATGTTTTTTTGTAAACTTTCACTTGAATATTTAATAAATAAATTTCTGATACTCATTGCAGGCTATCAAGGAGAAATAAATGGCACAGCGTATGACTAAAATTACCCCAATTGCAGCTTCGGTTGCACTTACTTTAGGTTTAGCGGGTTGTGGTTCAGACAACGACGGAAACACTTATGTTCCTCCCGTTGAATCTGTTACTTCATCTGATGACGCGCAATTTAACGTAGAAATAACAGGTAAAGCTGTTAAAGGCGCGATGAAAGGTGCCGTTGTTAGCGTGATGACATTAGACGCGTCAGGTGAAAGTGTTCCTGTTGCGTTTAGATTAGAAGCATCAGCTGAAGCTGAAACATTTACGGGTGAAGCAACATCGCAAGCAGCAGCAGATGCAGCTGTAGAAGCGAGTAAAATTGCAGGAAACCCTGATGCTTTAGTAACTGGCGATGACGGTAGTTACAGCATCTACCTTGAAGACGACTTTACAGGACCTGTTTATATAACTGTCGCTACTGCTGAAGAAGGTGATGATAGCTTCTTACGTTGTGATGCATATGTTGGCTGTGGCGTTTATGATGACGCACCAGAGGCTGATGATGTAAATGATGGTGATACTAATATTGAATTTGGCGAATGGTATAAAGCAGATCTAGAGCTCTCTGTTGTTAAATACGTTGCCCCAGCAGAAGCTGATAGCTCTGGTGCAAGTGGTGCTGCAGGTGATGCAAATGTAGCGCGTTCGTTTAAAGCCAATGTAACTTTTTTAACTACGCTAGTTGCTCAAGCCCTACTTGAAGCTGAAGGTGAGGTTGATGCAGATGCAATTGCTGATACAAGCTTAAATACGGTTATTCAGGTAATGGGCCCAGATGCAGCCGTATTATTATCAGCTCTAATTGGTGATGTATCTAATGGTGGTGCTGTAGATTTAAGTGATGTTGATGGTGAAGAAGCGCTTTCGCAAGGCGTGTTAATGATCGCGCAGCTGTCTTCTTCTATTCAGGGTTTACCGTCAATTTCGGATGCTATGACAAGTATTGCCGCAGGCATTGAAGCAGGTACTTTAAGCACGACAGATATCGCAGAAACATTACAAACTGTGGTGTCTAGCACTGCAAGCGTATTTGTAGCTATTGCAACGGGCGACGAAGATGCAATTAAAGCGGCATTAGAAGCAGCCTACTTAGCTAATAACCCTGATGCAACAGCTGGCGAAATTTCTGCATTTGCGCAAAACTCTGCTGGTATTGCAGCTAAAGCAAAAGCTGCAAAAGATGAGGCAGTTAAAAACGGCGCAGCCAGTGATGCTGAATTAGCAGAGCTTGCAGGTACTGTACAAGAAGCCTTAGAAGAGCTTGGTTGTACAGGCGATGAGTGTGTGGCTGGTGACGAGTTTTTTGCTGATTTAGCAGTTGCTTTATCAGCACAAATTGATGCATCTACTACTGAGCTTACAGAGCTTCAAGCATCGGTAGATGCTGCTGAAGCAATGCTTGCTGATGTTCAAGCGCTAGGTGGTGATGCAGTTACCGATGCCGACTCTGCAATTGCATTTGTTGCTGCTGTAGCTGCACTTGAAAATGAGGCAAAAGCAGCTGATTTAGCAACAGCAACAAACAAAGTATATGTGCAAGCACAAGGCTATGTTAGCACTGGGGCTTTACTTGTAGCTCAAAGCTCTGATTACCAAGGTGTACTTGATACTGCAACTGATTTACAAGATGCAGCTTTAGTAGAGGTTGAAAACGTAAGCGCATATGATGCAGCAATTGCGCAATTAGTAGCTGATGCAGAAGCTGCTGTTACTGAGTATGAGATTGAAGTAGCAGCCGCTAAAGAAGTTGCTATGGATACAGCCGATGTTGCAAGTGAAAAGAAAACAGCTGCAGATACAGCTGAAGCCGCTTCAACTAGTGCACTTGATGCTGCGCAAGCTGCCGTTGACTCGGGTGACGATGCACAAGCAACTGTTGAATTAGTTGATGCTGCGGTGACTGCTGCTTCTGATTTTTCTGCTGCTGTAGATGCACTTGAACTTGCGATTGCACAAGCCTTAGAAGCTGCAAAAGAGTATGATGCTTTAGCAGTAACTGAAGCTGATATGACTGAAGCTGATGACTTAATTGCAAGCGCAAATACGATGGCAGAAGCTGCACAAATACAAGCTGAACTTGCAAACGAGCAACTTGTGACTGCGCTTAGCTTACAAGCAGAAGCAGACCTTGCAGTGGCTACAGCATCTGTTAAAGAAACGTCAATGTCACTTTCTACCATGACGGTATTAACAAGCACGGGTGGCGATGCACTTTACGATACAGCTGAAGTGTTATTTGATGTATTTGAAGAGCTTGCCGATATGGGGAATTCTGGTCAAGGTACTTCAACAACACACCCTGAGTGGGACTACGATTACAGCCTAGACGACTTAACGCTAATGCTTACAAACTCAACGACTGGCAGCGAGATCACTGCATCAGCAGCGTATCAAGATGACCAGCTTGTAGTTGCTTGGGGTGGCATGCTAGAAACCGACAGCGATGCGACTGTTGAGCTTGTAACAGGCGATGTAGCCGCTGATGCACTAGCAGAGTGTCAAGCATTTGCTGATGGTACTATTACCGATTCAACACAAATTGATTCGTGTTTAGTATTTACTTTTGACGGTGCTGTAACAGCAGATACGGTTGACGATGCTGAGCTGACTATGGCGCAAGCTTGGAACCGTGTTGAGATTATGGACGGTGACTCAGGCTTTATGGGTACGCTAAACCTTAGCGGCATGGATGAAACTGATATGGCTATGCTAGAACTAGCTGGCGTATCTGGTGACTTAGACTTTAGCGTAATGTCTGAGGTTGATGGCAGCGGTGATGAAGACATGACTATGCTTGAAATCAAAGTCAATGGCGATGCTGCTATGGGTTACACGCTGACTATGTCGGGTACTGAATCAGCTGGTTACATGGGCGATGTTAAAGCCATGTACGATGGCATGATGATGACCTTTGGTACCGCAACTAAAGTTACAAATGGTGTTTCGATTACTTACATTGATGATGAAGTAATTGAGTACACAGATGTGACTTTAATTGACTCATCTAACTAATACTTAAACTATAAAAGGGAAAAGCGCTGTGCTTTTCCCTTTTTTTATAGAAAGCGATTAAATTATGAAAAAAAAAATTCTCTTGTTAGGATTTTCAACTGCTCTACTTTCACCTCTAGCTTCTGCAAATAATCAATTTCAAATATTTACTCACTTTGACGCCGAAATTTACACTGAGGCACAGCCAGTACAAGCATTTGTAGATGATTTTGACGAGCCTATTAAGTCTGGCGATAGTGCATTTACTTATAATATTTTTGAAATTGGTGTAGGTTACAACAACTTTAAAGTGGGTTTGCAAAGCCGTTATGACTATGTACTTAGTTTTGACCCTGATACTGCACTTTATACTTATTTAGAAAAAAACGATTTACCCTTTGAAGAGCGATTTTACACGTACCAATTAGATGCAAAACAAGTTACCTCTAATGGGGTATTTGTTTCATACGATTTTAAGTTTTTAGATAAAAACGCGTTAACGATTACGCCAAAAGTATCTGTGTTTGCTAGTACACATTTTCAAGATGCGTCTGTAGATGGGCGAGTGTTTAGTGACGAGGTTGAGGGTAGTATTACAGCTGATTATAATTTTTCGAAAGATATTTTATTTAAAAAATTTACCCCCTCTGAAAACCCAGAAGGCTTAGGTTATAGCTTAGATATTTTTGCTGATTGGCAAGTAAATGACGATTTAAAAGTAGGCTTAAGTGTAAAAGATCTACTTTATAAAACGGATTTTGATGATACCGGCTCGGTAAAAGGGCAAACAACAGAAGTTCCATTTAGTGAAAATGAAAATGGTGATGTGGTTTCTACACCGACTGTGGCACTACAAACATCTGCTTTTGGTAATACCCAGTCGCACACACTTGATATGGAAATGCGTATTGCCGCTTTTGCAGATTATCGAATCAATAATCGATATTCAACGGCGTTGATCGTAAAGAAATATGATGAAGACACGTTTAGCCAATTAAAAGGGCGCATTCACTTTTGGGATCATTGGAAAGTACAAGCTGGCTATGAAACAAAAAGTGAAGCGTTTTTAGTCGGAATTGAAAACGAGTACTTTGGCCTTAATTTACAAACCGACAGCTTAGATTTAGATAAAGCTTATTATGCGAATGTAAATTGGTACATGAACATTAAGTTTTAAGGAATGAAGATGTTAAAAAAACTTTTACCTTTGTCAGTTGCTGTAGCGCTTAGTGGCTGTGGCGGCTCTTCAAATGATAGCAGTGACGAAGCGGTTGAAATAAGCGTTGCATCTACTTCTACCGTAAACTTTTATGTGCCTCAGTGGCAATCAGCTAAAGGTACGCTTAATCAATTAGACAGCCAAGGCAATGTCGTTGAATCTGTTGCAGTTGAAAATATAAATACCGCTAGCGTGAGCGTATCGCCTCTTAATTTTTATACATTTGAATTTATACCTGACGATAGTGCTTTGCCATGCCCACGCTTTACAGGCTGCGGCAGAACGTTGCGCGGCGATGTAAACGATATAAACGAGAACCGTTTAATTGATTTTGAAGAGATAACTGGCGTTAATTTAAATTATGCCGCCCGTGCTTATGTTGCGCCTGGCGTTAACGAAGTCTTTTTCTCGCCAATGAGTACAGCGATCACTGCCGCTAATTATGATGCAACTCTTGCGAGCTTATCAGCAAGCCCGTTTTATCAACTCACACACAGCAGTTTAAGTAATACGTTAGAGGCTGAAATTGTAGCTAACGCCTTTACCTATGGTGCAATTGTAGCTGGCGTGTCTGTTGATGACTTTGACTTAGCCACTGCATTTAATGATTTTATCACTCAGCAGGATGACACCAGTGCATGGCAAACCTACAGTAATTTAGCTGATCAATACCTTGCAGATAATCTATACAGTCAGCAGGGCAATGGTTTGATTCAAAGTGTTGCAGGTGAGGTTAAGCAAACTATTGCGAGTGTGACAAGCTATACCAATTGGCAACAAAAAGTAGAAGCTGAGCAAGCACTCGAGTCGCGCGAATTACTTGAAAATATTAGAGACGCACTGGGTGTTATTCGTTTACAAGAAACAACTTATGCTGATGATATAGACGCTAAACTGGAACAACTCGAAAGTGCTCTTGACGATGATACACAAAAAGCGATTACTGTACTTGCTGAAGTAATTAACGAAGTGCTCATTAATTACTCGCCACTTGCGGAAGTTTCTGCAAATGATGGGCAATACACGTTACGTAATCTTGATATTAGCTACTCAACATCACCCTACAAATGGCTAATTACAGGTACTTACGATGGACTACCTGTGAACATAGATATGTCTATTCCTACTTTCAGAGTCAGTGGTGTGTTAGGTGATAAAATTGAAGGGGTAATGAGTGCTTTTGTAGTGAACGGTGATACACGCTTGAATGTTGATGTTAGTGAGCTACTGATTGAGCTGGATGGGACAAGTGAACAAAGCGAGTTATTACCTGATGCGCAAACGGGTATTGCAAATTTAAGTACTGATGTTGCTATTACTAAACAAGCAGGCGAGCTTACAGGGCAGTTATCATTGGATCTGAATCGATTTGTATCGGCGTTTGCAGAGGAAGTGACCTCTTTATCTTCATTTGAATTTGAAGGGCAGTTTCAAAGTGATATTCAAATAACGCCTTTTCATATTACGGCATTAGAAGCATCACCCCTTTCAGGTGCTGAAAACGATGATCTCATGTTTGGCTTAGAGCTTGATTTGCCATTAGGTGGTGCAAGTGATTTTAGCTTAGCGTACGTAGGTGATGTTATTGATTTATCGCAGCTAACTAGTAGTGATATATTTATTAGTGTTAAACAAAAGGCCTTAGATTTACGTATTAGAGAAGTAAATAGCAACATTAGCTTAACCGCTAAAGGTGAAAACGGCCGCTGGCTTGATGTAAAACAAGCTGGCAGTAACTACAACGGCGGGTTGTATTTAGGCGATACTAAAATTGCAGATGTAACCGCAGTGCGTGGTATCCCTGGGGTGTTATTTCCTAATGGTGAGTTTGAGTCGTTATTTTAATCGCGGTTTAAACCTAAACTTAAGCCCAGCAAGTTGCACATACTTGCTGGGCTTTTTTATTACTTGTCCTTATATACTGCTAACTAAACAAATTGGTATTAGTTATAGTAGCTCTATTTCTACGGTTTCGTCTTTTTCGATATTGCCACTTTCGGCTGGTACCACAATAAGGCAATTGGCTTGACTAAGCGATGACAAAACTCCCGAGCCTTGCTTATTTATAGGCGTTACCAACAGGTTATTGTTTTCGTCGGTACTGGCAATACCGCGTTGAAAGTCGGTACGGCCGGGGCGCTTTTTAATCAGTGTGGTTGTAGTCGCTTTTAAACGTAACTTAGCAGTTTGCTCATTTCCTGAAAGCTTTGTAAGGGCGGGTTTTACAAGTCGCTCAAGCGTTACAGCCGCTGATACTGGGTTACCTGGTAAACCAAAAAAGTAGCTGTTAGGTAATTTACCAAACGCAAAGGGTTTACCCGGTTTCATGGCAATTTTCCAAAAATGGATATCGCCAATCTCATTTAATACTTCTTTGGTAAAATCGGCTTCACCAACCGATACGCCTCCAGAGCTTATTACAGCGTCTGCTTGCTCATTTGCTTTTAAAAATGTTTTTTTAATCAGGCTTTTATCATCAGCGATAATGCCAAAATCAATTACTTCTATATTGTTATCATTAAGCTCGTTTAAAATAACTGCTCGATTACTTTCATAAATAGCGCCAGCAGGAAGCGCATTGCCAGGCTCTATAAGTTCATCTCCTGTAGAAAACACCGCAACTTTAAGTGTTTCATATACACTTACTTGGTTAATACCAATAGAGGCAAGTAAGCCTACATCGACTGCTTTTAGTTTTCTGCCTGCTTTAAAAACAACGCTATCTTTAGCAATGTCTTCACCGGCAAAGCGCACATTATTATTGAGCTCAATATTACCTGTAAATGTTATTTTGTCGTTATCTGCAGTGGCGTTTTCTTGCATCACAACTGCATTAGCGCCTGGGGGCAGTGCCGCGCCGGTCATTATTCTAACGCATTGCCCGGCAGATAAAGTGCCTTCAAAGGTTTGCCCTGCAAACACGCTGCCTACTTGCTGATAGGTGGTTAGCCCTTCACTTAGGCATAGTGCATAGCCATCCATTGCTGAATTATCGTGAGCAGGCACATTAATACTAGATTTAATATCACTTGCTAAAACACGGCCAGCGCTGCGCATAATAGAAATAGTTTCGGTGCCTTTATTAAAGCTAATAGCGCTTAGCATGTTACTTATTGCGGTTTCTACTGGTAATAAACCAGGTGCATTGCATACATCGTTCATATATATTGTTTTTTATAATGTCTCTGATTTTTAAAACAATACTTATAATGTTAAAGCTTTACAATACATGGTGTGGTTATTTATTGTTACTGTTAGTGCTATTTAGCAACTGCATTAGCGCAAAAGAAACACTGCATATCGCAGTGGCGAGCAATTTTAAACCTGTGCTGCAAACCTTGGTAGCGAGTCCTGCCCTGAAAAATATTAACTTTAAAATATCGGCTGCCTCTAGTGGGGTACTGCATTCGCAAATTATGCATGGAGCACCATATGATATTTTTTTATCAGCCGATGCGACGCGTCCACAAGCACTTATAAATGACGGCTTTGCGATTAAAGATAGCTTAACTACCTATGCAATAGGCTTATTAGCACTTTGGCAGCCAAGCAACTCAGTGATTAATAATAAATTGGCCATTGCTAATCCTCGGTTTTCACCTTATGGGCAAGCATCAGCACACTATGCTAAAAATTATATAAAAACACCGTATGAGTTTGTGTATGCAAATAATATTACCCATGCGTTTCAGTTTGTAGAAACAGGTAATGCCGCTAAAGGCTTGGTCGCGCTATCTACGTTAAAGTCGGCTTATGGTAAAACTAAAAATAAAAAATACTTAAATTACTCGCTTATCGACACTAAAAATTACCCTGAGATAACGCAGCAAGGCGTCATTATTAGCACTTCTAAGCATTTAACGACGGCGAAAAAGTTTATGGATTTTTTAAATGATCCCTCAACTGCAAAAACACTATTAGAGCTAGGCTACAAAGCAAAGGGCAGTGATGTTAGCAAGTGATATTACGGCGCTGTGGCTTACCATTAAACTTGCCTTTATAACGGCTGCTATTTTGTTGATTATATGTATTCCGCTTGCATGGCAGCTTGCCAGTTACAAAGGTAAGCTAAAACCTATATTAGAAGCGCTTATAGCCATGCCTTTGGTACTGCCACCTACGCTAATGGGTTTTTATTTATTGGTATTGTTTTCACCTACTCACGCATTTGGTCAGTTTTGGTTTTGGCTCACGGGTACACAGCTCGCGTTTAGTTTTCAGGGAGTGGTTATTGGCTCACTATTTTATTCACTTCCGTTTGTGATGCAGCCTTTACTTGCTGGTTTTAAACAAATAAATACTACTTACAATCAAGCGGCAGTTGCTTTGGGTATTAGCCCATTTAAACGATTTATGTATTTAACTTTACCGCTATTAAAGCCAAGTATAGGCAGTGCCTTTGCACTGGGCTTCGCCCATACATTGGGGGAGTTTGGCTTAGTGCTTATGATTGGTGGCAATATACAAGGCGAAACCCAAGTGGTGTCTATTGCGTTGTACGACCATGTAGAGTCACTTAATTATGGGGCAGCTCACCAATTATCCTTGGTATTACTGGCTATTTCGTTTGCGTGTTTAGTGTTGCTGTTTAAATTTAATAAAACCGTTATAAACGGAGCTGCTAATCGTGCTTAAAATAAAATGTCATCAGCATTTTGATGATTTTGAACTAAATATTGATTTAACGATAAATCAATTTGATATTTTAGGGGTGTTTGGCCCTTCGGGTTCAGGTAAGTCGAGTTTATTGCAAGCTATAGCGGGTTTATCTGACTCGCAAAATGTGTGTATAAACGATCACAACATTACTCATTTAAACCCTGATAAACGCCTTCTTACTTTGCAGTTGCAGTCGTGTCCGCTATTTCCACATTTAGATGTAATGGGTAATTTACTGTTTACTCACAAGCATTGTAAAAATAAAAGTAACAACCTAACGCCTGATCAGGTAATTGATCTATTAGCACTAAACCCTTTACTGAATCGTGATGTGGTGGGGCTTTCGGGCGGTGAGCGCCAGCGCGTAACTTTTGCAAGAACACTGCTAAGTGGGCAATCAGTTATTTTACTTGATGAGCCATTTAGTGCACTAGATTGGTCAACGCGTTTTACTATGTTGGGGGTAGTGCAACAACTCAATAAATCCCATGGTATTAAATTTATTATTGTTAGCCACTCTTTAAAAGAGCTGCTTTATTGTTGCGATACATTAATACATATAGCGAAAGGCAAAGTGCTCAAGTTTGGGGCAACACAACAAGTGGTGCAAAGTATTTATACAAATAAGAGCCAAACGCCACTGAGTATCCTTAGCTACAGCAAGGCTGAGTTTAATGATGCTTTTGGTCTATACCAGCTTGCTCTTAGTAATAGCTTACAGCACTTATATGTATTGCCTTCGCTTGTAAAACAAAGCTATAAATTAATTATAGAAAGCAGTCAAATTACCTACAGTAAGGCAAAGCCGGCCAACGAGAGCAGTGCAAACATACTAACAGGGGTTCTGGAAAATGCTCAGCAACTCGATGATCAGTGGTTACTTACTGTAAATGTAGATACGCAAATGTTGTATTGCGTGGTCTCTAAAAGGCAATGGCAACAAAGCACAGTGCAACTTAGTGAGCAGGTTTATTTAACAATAAATAATTTAGAGACGCTAAGTTAAATTTTAAACATCATCCATGCAGTTTAAATGTATTCAGTTAAGCACTGCAAACTGAGCAGTGCTTATTTTTAACAATGTTAAAACGGTTAAATTCCATACTCAAGCCATCTACAAGTAATAGCTGCTCAGTGAGTTTGCTGTTAAGCCCTGCAATAATTTTAAGGGCTTCAGTTGCTTGAATACTGCCGATAAGACCTACAATAGGGGAGAGCACGCCCGACTCTGAGCAGCTTTGAGTTTGTTCGCCAAAGAGCTGTGACACACACCCGTAACAATGGCTATTTGGGGCCATTGTAAAACAAGCAACTTGCCCCTCAAACCTAATAGCAGAGCCCGAAACTAAAGGCGTATTGGTATTATAACAAGCACTGTTGAGTAAATTACGTGTTGCTAAGTTATCAGAGCAGTCAATAACAACATCCACTTTGCTAAGTAATTGCTCAAGGTGCGAGCTTTCATCTAAAAACTCATCAATGGTGTGTATTTCTATTTCATTATTTAAAAGGGTTAATTGCTTTTTTGCACTGTGGGTTTTTAAGCTCCCTACATCGCTTTGTTTATAGAGCACTTGCCTTTGCAAGTTAGTTGCATCAACCACATCGTTATCAACAAGTGTTAAACGCCCTACGCCTGATGCGGCTAAATACTGCGCAACTGGACAGCCCAATCCACCTAATCCCACGATAAGAACATGACTTTGCCATATTTTTTCTTGTCCATCTATATCCAGCTGAGGAAGCATAATATGGCGAGAATAGCGTAATTGCTGCTGATAGGTTAAAGGCTGTTTTTGCATTTATTTTTTCTCATAATTTTTTGTAACAGTACCAAGTAGTTAAAAGCTAGAGCAAGTAAAGCTTAAAAATTATTTGCACTGTTTACGCCCAACAAGGCTGCTGAAATAGTGCAAAGCAAAAAAAATAATATTTCCCAAAAATATAAACCATTGAAAAACATAACTAATAATTATTGGCTTAGTAATTGCTGAAATTGGTTAACGTTAATTTAACAATCGTCGCAGTGTTATTACTACCAAAGTCGTACTCACTGCTTAAAATAATAATCGTTACAAGGAAAAAAACATGCAACCGAATACTGGGTTTAATCTCATATCGTTTAGCGGAAAAATGAAAATACTGCATTTAAGCTGGATGGTGTTTTTTATCTCTTTTTTTGTATGGTTTAACCATGCGCCATTACTAGGTGCTATAGCGGGCTCGCTAGGTATTACTATGGCACAAGTAAAAACACTATTAATTTTAAATGTCGCTTTAACTATTCCGGCGCGTGTTGTGGTAGGTATGCTAACAGATAAATTTGGCCCGCGTATTGTTTATGCAGCCTTACTCATTTTATGTAGCATTCCGTGTTTTATGTTTGCAATGGCCAGTACATTTGAGCAAGCCGCTATCGCGCGTTTTGCCATGGGCTTTATTGGTGCGGGCTTTGTAGTGGGCATTCGTATGGTGAGCGAGTGGTTTCCGGCCAATGAGCTTGGCACAGCTGAGGGGATTTATGGTGGCTGGGGTAATTTTGGCTCGGCAGCCGCGGCAATGTTATTGCCGGTGTTAGCGCTTATGTTTGGTGGCGACGATGGCTGGCGCTACGCGATTGGCTTAACTGGTGTGTTAAGTGTGATTTTTGGTGTAATTTGGTATTTAAATGTATCGGATACACCTAAAGGCGGCACTTACTTTAAGCCTAAAAAAGTTGGCGCAATGGAAGTTACAAGCAAAGGTGACTTTGTATTATTACTCATTATGAAACTGCCTATGTACGGCGCATTAGCGTTACTTACGTGGAAGTTATCGCCATCGGGTGCAAGTTTACTCTCTGAAAACTTTGTGATTGGCACATATGCATTTTTAGTACTGCTATACCTGTATGAAATTTATAAAACTTACGACATTAATGGCCATATTTTTAAACAACCCGTGCCAGAATCGCACCGTTATGAGTTTAAGCAAGTTGCTGTGTTAAATATTCTTTATTTTACTACTTTTGGCTCAGAGCTGGCTGTAGTCTCAATGTTACCGTTATTTTTTAGTGAGGTGTTTGGCCTCGATATGGTGTACGCGGGTTTACTTGCATCTGCTTATGCATTTATGAACCTAGCCTCGCGCCCTGGTGGTGGCTGGATCTCAGATAGAATGGGCCGTCGTAAAACGCTTATTGTACTGACTGCGGGGTTAGCTGTTGGTTACTTTGTAATGGGGTTAGTTGATGCTAGCTGGCCACTTTGGCTTGCGGTAGCGGCTGCTATGGCGTGTTCGTTCTTTGTACAAGCGGGCGAAGGCGCTGTTTTTGCTGCTGTGCCACTCATTAAACGCCGTTTAACTGGGCAAATTGCAGGTATGACCGGTGCATACGGTAACGTAGGGGCGGTTGTATATTTAACGGCGCTATCATTAGTTGATTATCAAACCTTCTTTATGATTATCGCTGCCAGTGCATTGTTAGGTTTAGCTGCATTATTTTTTATGAAAGAACCAGATGGCCACATGACAGAAGTAAACGAAGATGGCTCAGTTGAACTAATCTCAGTTACTTAAGGTAGCATGTACAATGTTTTATGAAACCCAACACGCTCAAGTTCGTAATAATACGCTGGATGTTTCTTTTGGTGGGCACAGTGACGCAGGCATAAAAGATGAAAATCAAGATGCGTTTGCGGCTTTAAATACTGAACACGAACAAAAAGAAACAAAAGGGGCTGTTGCTTGCATAGCAGATGGGTGTTCATCAGCAAAGAATGCCAAACAAGCATCGCAGCTTAGTGTTATTCATTTTATAAATGAATATTTAAATACTCCCGACAGCTGGGCTGTTAAAAAATCAGTGTCTAAGGTATTGGCGAGTTTGAATCAGTGGTTATATTCGCAATCAGTTAACTATAACCACTTAGGGCAACGCCAAGCAGATTGGATGACCACCTTTACGGCGCTTATTTTAAAATCGGCTACGGGGTATATATTTCATTTAGGGGATACTCGCATTACGCGTTTACGTGATAATCAAATAGAAGCGATAACACGCGACCATAAAGTAAATGATACGCTTACGCGTGCTTTAGGGGCTCAGCCACACCAAGAAATTGATGTTTACGAAGTCGAATTAAAAGCCGATGATATTTACATATTGACTTGCGATGGTGTACACGATGTACTGCCTTACAGTGAAATAGTTAACGAAATAAACGCCCACAACAATTTAGAGTTTGCTGCAAAAGCCATAACTTCACGTGCCATAGCACAAGGAAGCGATGATAACGTGAGCTGTTTACTCGTAAAAGTAAACAGTATTGCGCAGCAGAATCTAGATGAGCTTTATCAAACGTTAACGCAGCGCAAAATTCCACCCGCGTTAAACGTTGGACAAGTAATTGATGGATACACGGTAATTCGTAAAATTAACGAAAGTAGCCGTTCTCACATTTACTTAGTGCAACAAGCGCCAGATACGCCACCGGTTGTATTAAAGGCACCGTCGGTAAATTTTGAAGACGATGTACACTATCTTCAAGGTTTTATACGCGAAGGGTGGGTAGGGCAACGTATTGATCATCCAAATGTTATGAAGGTTTTAAATACGCAGTCGCAAAGTCGGTTTTTATATCATATTTGCGAGTACATGGACGGGCAAACCCTCAGTGATTATAAACACGATGTACCGTATTTAGAAATAGCTAAAGTACGCAGTATTGTTAAACAAATAGTGCATGCGCTCAGGGCTTTTCAGCGATTAGATATGGTGCACCGTGATTTAAAACTCGATAACGTGATGATAGACGCTCACGGTAAAGTAACATTGATTGATTATGGAACTGTGAGTGTTGCAGCTATGAATGAGTCGGTTATGCAAATAGCCGATGAGTGCCCGCAAGGTACTATTGATTACACGGCTCCTGAAACACTTATTTCGCTACATGCTGATTTTAAAAGCGATATGTTTTCGCTTGGGGTAATTGCTTACGAGCTATTGTGCTCAAAGCTGCCTTACAAAACATTGCCAATAAATCATACCCCTATTGATTACAGCCATTGGCAATACACAAGTATTCGCAAGTACCGAGCCGATATACCCTTTTGGTTAGATCAGGCTTTAATGAAAGCACTTGCACCAAAACCAGAGCTCAGATACCACGCATTTTCTGACTTTTTAACAGATATTAGTAAACCTAATCCACAATTACAGAGTTCAGCCAACAAAATTCCTATAATGAAACGCGATCCCGTATTAGTCTGGAAGAGCATTTCTCTGTGTTTATTTATTATTTTATTGTGCGTGCTCATAATTAAAAACTAAGAGACCAACATGTTAAATTATAAAAATAACTTACCTATTATTTTAATGATAGGGTGCATTGCTGCGCCTTCAATTAGTGTTGCAGCGCAAACCGACCTTAATTTTAGACTGCGTTTTGAAAGTGCTGAGCAAGATAACGCATTAAAAGATGCCAGTAGCCTAACGCTGCGCAGCCGACTTACGCATAAAACCGACGAGGTAAATGGTTTTTCTGCTTTATTGGAGGTAGAAGATAGCCGAAGCCTATTAGGTGTAGACGATTACAACAATACCTTGGGCAAAAATACTAATTATTCAGTAATAGCTGACCCTGAAACCACAGAGGTCGATCAGGCTTTTGTTAAGTACGCTAAAAATGCGTTATCAGTTAAAGTCGGTAGGCAAGTAATAGCGCTTGATGGGCAGCGATTTGTAGGGCACGTTGGCTTTAGGCAAGACTGGCAAACTTTTGATGCGGCAACGCTTAATTATACATTTAATAATATTAACTTGCACTATAGCTACATAAGCAAGCGCAACCGTATTTTTGCCGATAGCAAAGATATTGATTCATCCGATCACCTTATTAATGCAAGCTTTAAAACAAGCGTAGGTAAAGTGGTTTTATACAGTTACTTACTGAGTAACGACGCAGTAGATGATGACAGCTTAGATACCTATGGTGTTTCATTTAAGGGGAATAAAACACTCAGCGATACTAAGGTTTATTATAAAGCAGAATATGCAAGGCAATCTGCCTCAACGAATGTGAGTGATTTTGACACCGATTACTACGCACTTGAAGGCGGTATTGATTTAGCCGATTTAGGCATTGAAGCCGTTACATTAAAAGCCGGTATTGAGTCGCTAGGCTCTGATAATGGTGGGTATGGCTTTGCTACGCCGCTTGCCACAATGCATAAATTTAATGGTTGGGCGGATACGTTTTTAGCAACACCTGCACAAGGGCTTGATGACACTTATGTAAGTTTAAATGGTAAAGCTTACGGCGGTAAATGGTTAGTGGCGTATCACAACTATGATGCCAACGACAGCGTTAATGGCGTTGATGATTTAGGCTCAGAGCTTAATGTGCAATACGTTAAACCTATTAATAAAACTTATGCCATTGGCGCTAAATATGCCGATTATTCTGCAGGCGATAGCGCTGCAGGCAAAGTTGATACCCAAAAACTTTGGGTTTGGGTAAGCGCTAAATTTTAAACGCTTAGGCACAGTTTAATCCTCGTAATCTAAAGCGTTACAAGTTGGTGCAATAGCGCCAGCTTGTGGTGCTTTCACTTTATCTTTTCTGTAATGATTTTTGTAAGCTTATGAAATTTAAAGTTTATATATCTGGCTTGCATATTGCTATAACAACTTCATAACAAATTATACGTTTGAAGTATTAATTTATGGGTTGGTACTTTAAACAAAACAGGTGAGTTTAATGCCAAGCAAGCAGCGTGTTGTCATCGTCGGAAACGGAATGGTGGGGCATCATTTTGTACAACAGCTAGTATCACAACAAGGTGATACTCAAAACATGGATATTACCGTACTCAGCGGTGAAGACCGCCTCGCTTATGACCGTGTTCAGCTTTCGTCATTTTTTAAAGGTAAAACCGAAGACGATTTAGCACTTACATGCAGTAAAACCTATCAAGATTGGCAAGTGTGTTTTCATACCCATTCAAAAGTGGTTGATATAAACCGTGAAGCAAAAACGGTTACTACCTCCAAAGGCAAAACATTTGCGTACGACAAGTTAGTACTGGCAACGGGGTCATTTGCATTTGTGCCACCGATTCCAGGTAAAGATCGTGAGCATTGCCTAGTTTACAGAACTATTAACGATTTACACGCCATAAAAAAATCAGCACATGCCAGTAAAGTGGGTGTGGTAATTGGTGGCGGTTTATTAGGGCTAGAAGCAGCCAACGCGTTAAAACAGCTTGGTTTGCAAACCCATGTAATAGAATTTGCGCCACAACTTATGGGTGCACAAATAGACGGGGCTGGTGGGCGGTTACTGAAAAATAAAATTACAGAGCTCGGCGTTACGGTTCATACCTCGGTGGCGACAGATCAAATTATTGAGGGGGAAAGCAGCCGCTATAAAATGTGCTTTAAAGGCGGGCAAACCCTAGAAACCGACATGATTGTATTTTCGGCCGGTATTCGCCCATACGATAACCTAGCCCGGGAGTTTAATTTAGAAATAGGTGAGCGCGGCGGTATCGTTATTAACAACCATTGCCAAACGAGTGATAAAAACATATACGCCATAGGCGAGTGCGCCCTTTGGAATAACTTTATTTTTGGCCTTGTAGCACCTGGCTACGCTATGGCAAAAGTAGCCGCGGGGCATGTTTTAAATCATTTAAAATCAGATATTAATGAGTTTAGTGGTGCCGACATGAGCACTAAGCTTAAATTAATGGGTGTTGAAGTAGGTTCAATTGGTGATGCCCACGCACGCACTGAAGGCGCAATTAGCTATTATTTTGAAGATCAGCCAAACGGTATTTACAAAAAAGTAGTCACCAATGAGCAAGGCAACAAACTTATAGGTGCTGTGCTGGTTGGCGATACCAGCGAATACGATAACTTATTACAGTACCACTTAAACAGTATTGAGCTCAGTGTGCCTGCAGAGTCGTTAATAATGCCGCTTGCAGGTGAAACGAGTGAGCTAAGCGCTGATGATTTACCACGTGATGCCATTATTTGCGCGTGCCACAAAGTTACAAAACACACTATAGAACACGCGGTTATACAAGGCTGTAGCGATCTAAATAAGGTGCAACAAGCCACTAAAGCAAGTACGGGTTGTGGAGGCTGTGAAAGATTAGTGCAAAGCGTTATTAGTAGTGCACTTAATAATAAAATTGCCAACATTATCCCTGTCGATGAACCTGTATCACAGAGCGCTTAACACTCACAATAAGAGAGCAGTATGGAATCTTTAAACACATGTTCAAATAAGCCTTTGCTTAAACAAACTACTTGCGCTTATTGTGGCGTAGGCTGTGGGGTTGATATTTCATTATTAAATAATACCCCAACAAAACTTGAAGGCACCCGCGAACATCCCGCTAATTTTGGCCGCTTGTGTGTTAAAGGCACGCACCTGCTTGATACCACCGGCAACGATAACCGCTTAACATCGCCCCTTATTAATAACGAACCTGCTAGCTGGGACGCTGCAACACAACACGTTGCCACTAAACTTAACGCTATTATTAAAGAGCATGGGGCGGGTGCGGTTGCGTTTTATGTATCGGGGCAGTTACTCACCGAAGATTACTACGTTGCCAATAAACTAATGAAAGGCTACATAGGCTCGGGCAATATAGATACAAACTCAAGGCTGTGTATGTCATCGGCAGTGGCCGGTTATAAACGAGCGTTTGGTGAGGACGTAGTGCCATGTACCTACGAAGATTTAGAGCAAACTGAGCTACTTATTTTAATTGGCTCTAATGCCGCGTGGACACACCCGGTGCTATACCAGCGTATGGAGCGCGCAAAAAAGCTTAATCCAAACATGAAAGTCGTGGTTATCGACCCGCGAAAAACCGATACAGCCGAACTTGCCGACACCTTTTTAAGTATAAAACCAGGCAGCGACGCAGCACTTTATAACGGCTTACTTAATTATTTAAATGAACATGACTATTTAGATACGCAATTTATAAACGCGCATACAAACGGCTTTGATAGTGCGCTTGCAGAGGCGAAAAAGTGGAGTATTAAAGAAGTAAGTGATTTTTGTGATATCGACGCGCAGCAAGTGAAAGACTTTTACGCCTTATTTGCAAAAAGTCCAACCGCCATTAGTTTTTATTCAATGGGCATTAACCAATCAAGCTCAGGGGTTGATAAGTGTAATGCTATTATAAATGCGCATTTAGCGTCTGGTAAATTGCTAAAGCCTGGTTGTGGGCCGTTTTCTATAACTGGGCAACCCAATGCCATGGGTGGGCGTGAAGTTGGGGGCTTGGCAAATCAATTAGCAGCACATTTAGACATTGAAAACGACGCGCATCAACAGTTAGTGCAGCGTTTTTGGCAATCACCCACAATCGCTAAAAAAGCAGGCTGTAATGCAATTGATATGTTTGATGAAATCGCCAAAGGGAAAATAAAAGCTATTTGGGTAATGGCAACCAACCCTATGGTGAGCCTGCCTAACAATGCAGCAATACAAAATGCACTTGAGCAATGTGAGCTGGTGGTTGTGTCTGACTGTATTGCCAAAAGTGATACGCTAAAATTTGCTAATGTGGCGTTTCCATCAACCGGATGGGGCGAAAAAAACGGCACAGTGACTAACTCCGAGCGCAGAATATCGAGGCAGCGACCGCTAGTTGAGCCCTTTTCGGGGGCTAAAAATGATTGGCAAATAATGTGTTTAGTTGCCCAAAAAATGGGTTTTGAAGGATTTGATTTTATAGACCCCAGCGGCATTTTTGAAGAATGGGCACAACTGACTGATTTTGAAAATAACGGCAGTCGATTATTAAACCTTTCTGGCTTAGTTGGGCTCACAAAAGCGCAATACGATAACTTAAAACCGGTTATGTGGCCGGTACTAAAAAATGAGCCCTATAAAAACGGGCAGGTTTTTGTTAATAATCAATTTAGCACCGCAGATAAAAAAGCCCGTTTTATACCTATAACGCCCAAACTTCCTGTGCAACAAACATCAAGTGATTACCCGTTTGTAATGAACTCAGGGCGAATACGCGATCAGTGGCATACAATGAGCCGCACCGGAAAAAGTACAGCGCTTTCTACTCATATAACGCGCCCATACATTGAAATAAACCCCATTGATGCCAGCAAATTAAACGTAAAAGAAAACGACTTAATAACCGCAAATGCTAAAACTGGGCAGGTTACAGCGCATGCAAAAGTAACGGATGCCGTGCGTAAAGGTGAGTGTTTTATGCCTATTCACTGGAATAAGCAATTTGCCTCATCCGCTACGGTAAGTGGGCTTTATCAATCGGTTGTTGACCCTATTTCGGGCCAAGCTGAATGTAAGCATGGTGCTGTTGATTTAGTTAAAGCGCAGTTTGCTCAGTACATGCAAATTTTTAGCAAAACAGAGCTTAATATTAACAGTGATTTTTGGCTTAAAGTTAACGCAAGTCATTGTGTTAATTACCAGTTAGCGCTCAATGAGCCGCAAAATGATTTGCTTTATTATTGCCAAATACTGACAGGGTTACAAGGGCAGTGGTCGGCAATGGGCAGTGCAAAAGCAATGCATGTGCAGTGTATTCAAAACCAGCAGTTAGTGTTTGTGGCGGTGGTTTCGTCAGCTCAAAAAGACATATCACTTGAGTGGATAAATCATTTATTTGCAGAGCCTTTAATAACCTTTAGCCAATTACAGTCATTGTTGTATGCCACGCCTGATGAAGAATTTACTCAAGGCGCACAAGTATGTAGTTGCTTTAAAGTACGTGAGCAACCCATTATAAACGCTATTAAAAGTGGTGAAAATACAGTAGATAAATTGGGGGCTAAACTAAAATGCGGTACAAATTGTGGTTCGTGTAAAACGCAGTTAAGCCAATTAATAAAGCAACATGGTACAAAAAACGCTAACAGTATTGATGTTGCAGTTGAAATGTAAAAAAACAAGGAAGCATATGCTTAATGATCAATTTGGTCGGCAGTTTAATTATTTGCGCCTCTCAATTACCGATGTGTGTAACTTTAGTTGCACATATTGTTTACCAAACGGCTATCAGTGCGATACCCCGCGTAACTTTTTAAATAAAAGCGAAATAAACACCTTAGTAAATGCGTTTGCGCAATTAGGCACTAAAAAAGTGCGCATTACCGGCGGTGAGCCATGTTTACGCAGTGATGTAACCGACATTATAAAGCAATGTAAAAACACGCCAGGCATAGAAAAAGTCGCCATAACAACCAATGGTTTTAACTTATTTAATAAAATTGATGAGTTTTACAGTGCTGGCTTAGATGCGCTTAATATTAGTATTGATAGCTTAAACCCGAGCATGTTTAAATTAATTACAGGACACGACAAGCTAACCCATATTTTAAAAGGGATAGACCGAGCAATTGAGCTGGGCATAAAAGACATAAAAATAAATGCTGTGATGGCTAAGCAGTTTAACAAAAACCAATTGAATGATTTTTTAGACTGGGTAAAACATAAAAAAGTGACGGTACGCTTTATTGAATTAATGGAAACAGGCAATGGTACCACCTTTTTTGAGCAAAACCATTTAAGCGGGCAAAGTGTTAAAACGCAGCTTTTAGCACAAGGTTGGTTACAGGTAGTGAGGGGTAAATTAAACGGCCCTGCAGAGGAGTTTTGTCATCCCGATTTTGCTGGTCGCATTGGTTTAATTATGCCCTACAGTAAAGATTTTTGTAAAAGCTGTAACCGATTAAGAGTATCGTCATTAGGCAAATTACATTTGTGCTTGTTTGCCGAGCAAGGGATAGACTTACGAGCGCATTTAAATGCGCAAGATACACAAGCCACTATAAATGCAATACAAGCAGCCATGGGCAATAAAACCATTAGCCATGAGCTTGATAAGCGCTTAACGGGCGCCACAACCCATTTAGCAATGTTGGGCGGCTAAAATGAGCAATAAAGCCGTATTTACGGGTGTTGTACTCGCCGGAGGGCAATCATCAAGAATGGGCAGCGATAAAGCCACTCTTATTTTAAAAAATAAAACATTACTGCAAAATGCCTGTGAGTTATTAACAGTAGCAGGAGCAAGTGATGTGCTTATAAGCCGTAATGTACAAAGTGCTAATGCGCAATACATACCCGACATTTATCCAGATTCTGGCCCGCTTGGAGGGATTTATTCAACCTTAATGGCAACAGAGCAAGATATACTTGCAACCGCTGTTGATATGCCATTACTTACTTGCACGTTGTTAGCGCAAATTGTATCCGTAGCAAGCGATAATGCCCACTTTCAAACACATCAGTCACAAATACATGCGTGGCACTTTGAAAATGAACCGTTACCCCTGTATATTCGTAACACCCAAAGCGTTAAACGTCATTTAAAACAATTACTCATAAACGCAAAGAGTCATAAATCAATTAAACAGTTTACCCTTAGTATTGGTGTGCAAACGCTAAAATGTAATAAAGCACACGCACTTGTTAATACCAATACACCGGTGCAATTTAAAGCTGTTAGCGAGCAATATGACCAACACAAACCTAATTTATTGAGAAGAACCCTATGAGCCACACAACTGAGTCACAAATCGCATTAAACATCGCCGTCATGACCGTAAGCGATACACGTGATGAAATTACAGATACCTCAGGCCACTATTTAATTAAAGCGCTAACTGAGGCTGGCCATCACTTAGCGGATAGAGACATAGTTAAAGATGATGTTTATCAAATGCGAGCAGTCGCCTCACAATGGATTGCCGATGACACCATTCACGCCATTTTAGTCACCGGTGGTACGGGCTTTACCGAGCGCGACTCAACACCTGAGGCATTTGCACCGCTGTTTGATAAAAGCGTAGATGGCTTTGGTGAGCTATTTAGACATATTTCGTACGGCGAAATTGGTAACTCAACTATTCAATCGCGTGCGTTGGCAGGCCTTGCCAATAACACCGTTATTTTTTGTATGCCAGGCTCTACGGGCGCATGTAAAACTGCTTGGACTGGTATTATAAAAGATCAGTTAGACTCAATGCACAAGCCATGTAACTTTGCCCCACATATTACGATTGGTAAAAAATGCGAATCACGAGAGCAATAATATGCTGAGCCACGTAGACGAAAATGGCCAAGCAAACATGGTTGATGTATCGCTAAAAGAGGTTACTCTGCGCGATGCATCTGCCGAGGCCTACATTAAAATGAGCAAACAGGCTTTTGAGCAAGTGTTGCTTAATCAAAATAAAAAAGGTGACGTGCTAGGCGTTGCCCGAATTGCGGGAATTCAGGGCGCTAAAAAGTGCGCCGATTTAATTCCGCTTTGTCACCCGCTGGCACTGAGTAAAGTGGCCGTTGATTTTGAACTTGATGAAACACATAGCCAAATTAAAGTCACCAGCTACTGTAAATTAGCAGGTAAAACGGGCGTTGAAATGGAAGCGCTCACCGCTGTATCAGTAGCGACCCTTACACTGTTTGATATGTGTAAAGCTGCCGATCCGCTTATGGAAATTCACGGTATGCGTGTAACACAAAAAGCAGGAGGCAAGCATGGCAGCTGGCAGCGAGACTAATTTAAATGTTACTGATGCAGGGCAAGTAAATGTATTGTTTTTTGGCCAACTAAAAGAGCGCTTAAAGTGCGATAAGTTAACCGTTGATATAGCACACACCCTTAGCATTGCAGCGTTCAAACACATGCTAGTTGAGCAAAACCCACATTGGCAGGCATGGCTTGAACAGCGTGATGTATTGTGTGCGCTTAATCAAACTATGTCATCAAGCGATGAGCTGGTAAAAGCTGGGGATGAACTTGCTTTTTTCCCCCCCGTGACAGGTGGCTAATGAGTATAAGCATTAACGTACAAACGCAGGATTTTTCAGTAGGCGAGCAACATAACGCACTTTGCAGTAATAACAAAAGTGATGGTGCCGTGGTTACTTTTACAGGGCTGGTGCGAGAATTTAGCAGCGGCGATAACGTAATCGCGCTTGAGCTTGAACACTACCCAGGGATGACTGAGCAACTACTGCAATCGATAGCCGAGCAAGCCCAAACACGTTGGCAACTTGCCCGCATAAGTATTATTCACCGAGTAGGCTATTTAGCCCTTGGTGAGCAAATTGTATTTGTTGGCGTAACCAGCCGCCACCGCCAAGCCGCCTTTGAAGGCGCACAATTTATAATGGATTACTTAAAAAACCACGCCACGTTTTGGAAAAAAGAGCATTTTAAAGACTCATCAAACTGGGTTGAGTTTAAGCAAAGCGACAAGCAAGCGCTGGATAAATGGCAAAATGTCGAACAGGATGCAACTAAGTAAATGCATATAATTTCTACCAATATCTCTAAAATAAAAACGATTGTTCATAATGGCAAAGAAGTTAAAACCGGTATTTTTAAAACCCCAACTAGTGAGTCGGTTGTTATTGAAAAGCTAAATATAATAGGTGATGAGCAAGCTGATCTAGTTAACCATGGCGGGGTAGATAAGGCGGTTTATGCGTTTTCTCACAATCATTATGATTACTGGAGGCGCACCCTTGAGAATGATGATTTAGCTGTTGGCGTTTTTGGTGAAAACTTTACAATTTCAGATCTAGATGAAGCTAATATTCATATTGGCGATCGTATTCGCGTTGGCAGCGCACTACTTGAAGTAAGCCAGCCCCGTGTCCCGTGCTTTAAATTGGCCATTGCACTGAATAATAAACAAAGCCTAAAACTGTTTACTCAGTATTATCACACGGGTGTTTATTTTAGAGTGCTGGAACAAGGCGCTGCTAAAACGGGCGATGCAGTGACTATTGAACATAAAGCTGAGCATAATATTTCGGTTAAAACGTTGTTTCAGGCGTTCTTTGATAAACACTATCCAGATTATGAAAACGTATTATTAGCGGCAGTTGAACTACCCGAGCTTGCGCTTGAGTGGCAAACTAAAATCAAAAAGAAATTGGGTATATAACGCTTTATAAGTACTATTAAGCTTTGGCTTGCCACCCATCTTCTTTTAAAAAATGTTGCTGTAAAAGGGTCAGTAAACTTTCCGTTACTGGGCCTGTAGGTTTGCTTCTTGATATCACACAGCCTACAGGTGTCAGCCAACCGCCTTGCTCATGTACTACAGGTAGAGCAACCACGTCCCCTTGTTTAAGTTGTTGTTTTATAGCCAACTCAGGTACCAGTGCCCAGCCCACATTTTGTATTACTAAATCTATGAGCGTTTGATGAGTATTGGCGTACCAAACCTTAGCGCTTATAGCGTAGCTAAACCATAACTCTGATTGATTAAGGCTACGGTGAGCACATTGCCTATGTGCTTTTAAGTCATTGCTATTTACTTTATTAAGTTTAGCAAGCGCATGTTGCGGTGATGCAATTGTTAAAAATCGAGCTTGGCCTAGCAAAAAAAAGTCCATATCTACCTTCAATTCACCATCACTATATATGATACCTATTTGTGCTTTACCGGTTTTTACAAGCTCTTCTACATCAAACGTAGTGACCGATATTAGCTCAAAGTTTGTAATAGGGTAGTGCTGTGCAAGGGGGGCTATTATTTTTAATATTTCGCGATTACTGATGCTTTCGTCAATAGCAATTACGACGTCTTGCTCGTAGTTTTTAGCAAGAGACTCAACTTTTTGATCGAAATAATTTTGTTGGTGCAGTATTGAATAAGCCAGGGGGAGTAGGGTTTTTCCACTTTTTGTTAATGTGGGAGTGTTTTTGCTACGGTCAAACAATGGTTGATTTATTGCAATTTCAAGGTTAGAAATTGCTTGGCTAATACCTGACTGTGCTCGATTTAATTTTCGCCCTGTTGCTGAAAAAGAGCCGGTTTCTACTACGGTTACAAATATTTTTAGTTGCTCTAAGCTGTACATTTTATTCTACTTTATTTAGCGCGATAAATTCATACTATCACAATAAGTGATGGCTGCTAACTTTTGTATCGCTATAAATCTGTCATTATTACTGCACTTAAATATTAAGATATAGAAGAGGACATTATGACAGAGAGAATGGGGGCAACAGAGCGAATATTTCAGGCAGTTTTGTTTGAGGTTTTAGCCGTGTCGTTATCAATTTTAGGTTTAGCACTATTTACAGATCATGCAATTGGGGCTTTATCGGGCACTATGATAATAATTGCAACTATAGCTATGTGTTGGAACTTTATTTTTAACTGGTTTTTTGACCGAGTGGCCACCGGCGCTAAAGAAAAACGCTCGTTATTGTTTAGGCTGTTCCATGTTGTTTTATTTCAAGGTGGCTTATTGGTTTTGACAGTGCCAATTATGGCGTACATTTTAAAAGTAAGTTTGTGGCAGGCATTACTAATGGATATAGGGGTTACGTTATTTGTAACTTGCTACGCGTTTACCTTTAACTTAGTTTACGACCATACACGAGCTTATATATTAACCTCAAAAAAATCAACGCATGTAATAAATACCTAAAGCTGGCCATCGCTTAGCTCAAGAGTTTTTTATTCACATTATAAAGTGAGCTGTGTTTACCCATGGCTTGCTTTTGTCGTTTTTGTGTACTTGCTTTTCCGTTAACTTTAGCCGTTCAATAAGTATCTATAGCTTGATAAATTACCCGTGGTTAGGTAATAACCAGCACTAATGCTAGGTTAATTTTTTGGTAGTTTGCTTATATAGCAATTAACTAAATTGGTCAGTTCAATGTGTTGCTCAGGTGTATTTATCGGCTTACTAAAATCGCTACTCACCGCCACTGCGCATGCCCCCGCTGCAAACCATTGTGTTAAATTATCAATATTTATACCGCCCACGGGCATTAACGGCACATCAGAAAAAGGCCCCGTTAGCGCTTTAAAGTAATTAACCCCCATACTGCCTGCAGGAAAAACCTTAATAATATCGACGTTATACTCTATGGCATTGGCAACATCGGTAGGAGTGAGTGCCCCCATTAACACAGGTAAACCATGGCGGTGGGCAAGCTCTACAACGGCTTGATTAGTATTTGGTGTAACTATAAATTGTGCACCGGCATCAATTGCTTGTTGTGCAAGGGCAGTATTTATTATTGTACCCGCGCCAATGAGTGTATTTTTATAAGTTGCGCGTGCTTTTGCTATTTCTTGTGCAAAGCCAGGTGTATTTGAGGTGATTTCTAGCGCGTTAATGCCTGCATTGACTAAGCAATTAATTAAAGCAGCTACATCGCTTTGTTGTTTTAAGCGAAGTATGGCAACTAGCTTATGCTGCTTAATTTGATTGCTTATTTTTATTCTGTTGGCATTTAAAATTTTGTTCATAATGTCACTTCACTTTATTTAATAAAGGGTCATACGTGTAACAGCAATTGGCAATAACACTTAATCATTTAGGGTTAAACGTGTAGCTCCCTGCGTTAAAAAGCTCTCATTTTTAATAACTTAATAGCGAATTTTTTCTGGTTATTAACATACTATTGCATGCTCAAAATAGAGCTCTTAATTAAACAAGCTAGTATAAACGTTTCTTTTCTCATAAAAAAACCGCTGAAATATCAGCGGTTTTTTATAAGTAATAAATTACATTACACGCATACCTGGCTCTGAGCCATCGTCTGGGTTAAGAATGTAAATTTCTTTACCACCAGGGCCTGCAGCTAATACCATACCCTCTGACATACCAAAGCGCATTTTACGTGGTTTAAGGTTTGCAACCATTACAGTAAGCTTGCCTTCAATGTCTTCTGGTGCGTAGGCCGATTTAATCCCCGCAAACACTTGGCGTGTTTCGCCGCCTAAATCAAGTGTAAGTTTAAGTAGTTTGTCGGCGCCTTCAACATGCTCTGCTTTAGCAATCTTAGCAACACGTAAATCTACTTTTGCAAAGTCATCAAATTCAATTTCGTCGCTAATTGGCTCTTTTGCAAGAGGGCTATTTGGGTCAATTGTAACTTTTGATTCTAGGCTTTCTTTTGATTCTTCAACCATTTTGTTCACTTTATCCATTTCTACACGTTGCATTAACGGCTTAAACTTATTAATAGGGTGGTTTACTAGTGCATTTTGAACACCATCCCACGCTAGCTCGTCATTTAAAAAGGCTTCTACATTTGCAGCCATACCTGGTAATACAGGTTTTAAGTAGGTAATTAAAACACGGAATAAGTTAAGGCCAAGCGAGCATACGTCGTGCGCCTCTTGCTGTTTTGTTTCGTCTTTAATAAGTACCCAAGGTGCTGCGGCATCAATAAATTGGTTTGCTTTGTCGGCAAGCGCCATAATTTCACGAATCGCGCGGCTGTATTCACGGTTTTCATAGTGGGCAGTAATGCTTGGAGCAGCAGCTTGAAATTCAGCCAAAAGCTCAGGTTGCATAATGGTGCTACTTAGCTTGCCATCAAACTTTTTAGTAATAAAGCCTGCACAACGGCTTGCTATGTTGACTACTTTACCTACTAGGTCTGAATTTACACGTTGTGCAAAGTCTTCTAAGTTTAAATCAAGGTCAATAATGCCGCTGTTTAATTTAGCTGCGTAGTAATAACGTAAGTATTCTGGGTCTAAGTTATCAAGGTAAGTACGTGCTTTTATAAACGTACCCTTAGACTTAGACATTTTCTCGCCATTAACAGTTACAAAGCCATGTGCAAACACGTTAGTTGGCTTTCTAAAGTTAGCGCCCTCTAGCATGGCTGGCCAAAATAAACTGTGGAAGTAAATAATGTCTTTACCAATAAAGTGGTATAGCTCAGCATCAGAGCCTTCAGCCCAAAATGCATCAAAGTCTATGCCTTTTTCGTCACATAGGTTTTTAAAGCTTGCCATGTAACCAATCGGTGCATCAAGCCATACGTAAAAGTATTTACCTGGTGCATTTGGAATTTCAAAGCCAAAGTAAGGGGCATCACGGCTAATGTCCCACTGCTGCAGGCCATCGGTAAACCACTCATCTAACTTGTTAGCCATTTCTTGCTGAATAGTACCAGAGTGTAACCACTCCTTTAACATGCCTTCAAATGCTGGCAGGTCAAAAAAGTAATGCTCAGAATCTTTTAAAATAGGCTCGGCACCTGACATTACAGAACGCGGATTAATAAGTTCGGTTGGGCTGTAAGTTGCGCCACACGAATCACAGCTATCGCCATTTTGATTTTCAGACTTACAGGTAGGGCAAGTGCCTGTTACAAAGCGATCGGGTAAAAATATACCTTTTTCAGGGTCGAATAACTGTGAAATAGTGTGCTTTTTAATATGGCCTGCATCATTAAGGCGATTATAAATAAGCTCACTCAGCTCTTTATTTTCTGAGCTATGGGTACTGTGATATTTATCAAACTTAATGTTAAAGTCGGCAAAGTCGCGTTGGCGTTCAATGCTTACATTTTTAACCATATCTTCAGGCGTGATCCCTTGCTTTTGCGCATTAAGCATAATTGGCGTGCCGTGAGCATCGTCGGCGCAAACATAATACGCTTCATGGCCTTGTAGCTTTTGAAAACGTGACCAAATATCAGTTTGAATATATTCCAATAAATGACCTAAGTGAGTAGGGCCATTTGCATAAGGTAATGCGCTGGTAATGAGGATCTTTCGCTGCGTCATAATCATTCCGAATTGAGGATAAATCACCATTTTTACTACAAAAAAGGCGGTTATCATTAATTTATCCATAAGCTTTGGACTAACGGTACGCACAGCTTATGGATTTTTGTTAATTGACTGGTGTTAATGCCCTGAATGTTACATAATTCTGGGGCACTTTTCATCAAAGAAACGCTATTTAATTGCTATGTTTGGACTGTCAAAACTATTCTCCTCTAAATCGGTGCAAAAACAACCGATTATTACTGCCTTAGCGGCGTATCGAAGTGCGGCATTTGCCGTAGGTATTGATGAAAGTTTTATTGAGACCATTTCACAAAATGACGATAAATCAATACACATTAAAATAACGCTGCCATTTGCGGCGCAATCAGAAATGCCGTTAGTTGAGCAGCACGTTAGTAAAAGTATAAATACACCGGTTACTATAGACTCTGTGGTGGCTATAAAAGAGCCTGCTAAATTTAAAACCATTAAACATATTGTGCTTATTGCCTCGGGTAAAGGCGGTGTGGGGAAATCAACCACCGCGGTTAATTTGGCCGGCGCACTTAAACATGAAGGCGCAAAAGTAGGGATTTTAGATGCTGATATTTATGGGCCGTCTATCCCAATGCTTTTAGGGCTTGTAGGCGCAGAGCCACAAACCAAAGATAACAAATTACTACAGCCATTTGATGCCAAAGGCATTAAAGCGCAGTCAATTGGCTTTTTAGTACCAAGTGATGATGCAACTGTATGGCGGGGCCCAATGGCATCGGGTGCGCTCAATCAGTTATTAAACGAAACAGACTGGGGCGAGCTTGATTATTTAATTGTTGATATGCCACCAGGTACGGGCGATATACAACTAACAATGAGCCAAAAAGTGCCTGCCAGCGGTACAGTTATTGTGACTACGCCACAAGACTTAGCTTTAGCCGATGCACAAAAGGGTATTGCTATGTTTAATAAAGTGAACGTCCCAGTGCTTGGTTTAATTGAAAATATGAGCCATTACATTTGTACTCATTGCGGTGAAGCAAACCATGTATTTGGTAAAGACGGCGCTGAAAAGCTTGCCCATAAACACGGCGTACCGGTACTAAGCCATATTCCACTTGCTATAGATATTCGTGAATATTCAGAGCAGGGTAAACTTATTGCCAGCGATAACACCGCGGCTATTAGCAATACATACAGTGCTGCGGCAAGACTGATTGCCAGCACGCTTTTTTATCAGCAGCACCAAAGCAGTGTTGAAATTGTGATTACAGAAGATTAATAAAAATGAGACTTTCAGATACCCATATTAAAGAATACTTAAATGACGGGCGCATAATTATTGAACCTGCGCCAACGAGCGAAATGATTTCAGGCGTGACTGCCGATTTGCGCTTAGGCAACAAATTTAGAACCTTTAACGCGCATAATGCAGCGTATGTAGATTTAAGTGGCCCAAAAGATCAGTTAAATAAAGCCATGGAATCAATAATGAGTGAAGAGATTGAGCTTGCCGACGGCGAAGCGTTTTTTTTGCACCCAGGTGAACTTGCACTGGCTATTACCCATGAAAAAGTAACACTTCCTGCCGATATAGTAGGCTGGTTAGATGGTCGTTCATCACTAGCCCGCTTAGGTTTAATGGTGCATGTAACCGCGCACAGAATTGACCCAGGTTGGAGTGGAAATATTGTTTTAGAATTTTATAACTCAGGTAAGTTACCACTGGCGCTGCGCCCCATGATGAAAATTGGTGCAATGAGCTTTGAAATGCTTTCAGGCCCGTGCGAAAAGCCATACAACATTCGTAAAGATGCAAAATATAAAGATCAAAGTAGTGCGGTAGCAAGCCGTATTAGTGACGATAACTTATAACAATATAAAACTATTAAGCGTTTAAACGCCCGCTTTGTTAGATAGTTTAAACGCTTAATTACTTAATTGAGCGAACTAATATTAAATCTGTTTTTTATTTCTGGCTTTATAAACAAGTAAAAGCTCTACTACAATAGATAGTAAAATTACAATAATTACAATACCTTGAATAGTGTGAAGCTTTTTAACCCGATCAACACTTTCTTTTTCGTACTGCATAACCACTGTATTGAATGCTTTTAAAAGTGGCTCTTTTGCTAAAGAAAAAAAACTTTCTTGGGCTTTATCTAAATTAAGTGTTTGTGTTTTTATCTTCAGTACCTCTTCAACTCTATCTGAAAACATACTTATTTTTTTATCTACATTAACCGGCTCTTTAAAATACATTGCTAACAACTCGTCAGATAATGGGCTTTCATCGCCTAATACCTGTGAGCCATAATGCTCACTTAATAAGTATTTATGATTGTTTTTTAAAGAGTTTAAAGCATTAATGGCCAGTAATTTTGAATCCTGCGAGCCATACATTAAATACTCTAAAGTAAACATGCTCACCCGCTGTGAAAGCATTCTTTGTTGACCACTTATATTGACAAGTTTGCCAGTATCAGATTGTGCTGCAATTACTTCATCAAGCATAAAGTGAATACAGATTGATAAAATAGCTATAACTGTTAAGGGCACAATATAAATTAAAGAGACAGCGCTGCGTTTTTTATGTGTAGGATCAGTATTTACCATTTAAATGCTACTTATTTTAAAATTATTAATGCTTTAGTATAGGGTAGATTAAATATAAGACTTTTCACGTAAATTAAATTTATATTAATGCGCAAAATGATTGAGGACTATTGCGAATAGGTATTACAAGGTAGTTTATGAGTTATTTTGTGTTATGAAGCGCATAGCCTAGTAACTCAAAATACTGGTTGAGCGCTTTATTTGCTCTATTAATGTGCTCTTTATTTGGGTAAATTAAATTACTGTTTTTTAAGCCACTCACCAAAAAACTATTTTGAATAGTGCTGTGGGCATCTATGCATGCTTCAAAGCAGCGCGCTGCTAGTTCCTCAGGCATGCTCATGTAATTCATATTATGTACTTGGTCGTGTTTTATGCATATTTGTACAAACTCATTCGCATCTTGCCCGCCTTCATCCAAAAATATTTCTTTGTAAAAATTATTAAGCGCATTATTAAGCGGGTGAGTTAAGTTAGGTGTGTTACAAAGCCAAAGCTTAGATGCAAATCCAAAGCGAGGTTTTGCTTTAAATAAATGCTCGCTTATGTGATGATCAAATGCATGGAACCATTCGTGGGCTAGTGCACCACCGCCCGCATTTTTAGCAAGGGCAAGCGTTTGTGAGGCTGCGTTATAATGCGCTTGAACACCTTTTTGACCACCGTGACCAAATGCAAAATTAAGTTTACCGCGAAGGCCAATCGCTTTTGGTGGCAAATGCAGTATTTGAGCGAGGTCGGCCAGAGCATCGTAAATTAAATTAGCACTTATAAAACGCTCTTCTTTAGTTACCCATTTACCTACCACCATAGATCTAAAGCCAAAGGTGTCTCTTATATCGCTAAAGTCAACTTGGTCGTCAAAGCGGTAGTCAGGACCTTGGCGAGTAAAGCCCCGTTTTAATCGGTTTTGAAAGTTTCGCATTAAAATCTAGTTGCAGTTAACTTAAGTAACGTGCTTTTACGTGCTTTGGCATATGTTGGGTTTGTTTTTGTATTAATTCATCTAATAAATTATAAAGTGGCGCGGGGCTTAGTTGCTCTATTAAAAACAAACTGTGTGCAACGGCCTCAAGTGTTGAGAGGCTATCGGCTCTAGGGGCTTTTCTAATTGCGTAACGGTTAGTAGGTAACTGCTTAAAACTGACGGTTTTAAACTGATTTAATAATGTAGTGAGCTGTAATATCTTGTAGGCTTTTTTCCAAGTGCCATCAATTACAATTAAATGCGTGATATTGCTAAGCTCAGCGCTGTGAGCTTGTTCATCTAAATTTATAGCTTGCTCATTAGGGTAAAGTAGAACTGTTGACTCTAAAGGGAGGCTTTTTAGTATTGCAAAGTCGCTATTATTTTCACCTTTGACTATTTCGCAATCAATTAGGCTTAAATTAACTAATTTAGCCGTATTCTTCGCTATTTTTTCTTCACTTGGGTGTTGTAGAATAATAACTCTAACTTTATTTTTTAATCGTTTAACGGCATTGCAAATACAGGTTGAGGGTGTAAACAGGCAGCGTTCACAAACTTGACGTGTCATGATCTAAACTTTTTATTGCGAGAGTCTTTTGCTAATTATACATTTATAAGTAATAAAGTTGGATTTTTTTACGCATAGATATACAGTAATACTATTAATTATAAAATGACACGGAATGTTTAAAAGGGCTTATATATGACAGAAATACAAATAGATGAGGCAGCCTTAGACAGCATGCAATCGTTACTTGGCGAACAATTTAAAGACACGCTTGAGTTTTGCTGTAGTGAATTTGAGCGCCTTGGTAATGAAGTTCTTGCAACCATAGGTAGTGATAAAGAGGCGGCGATTCGTCATGCCCATAGTTTAAAATCGAATGCTGCGCAATTTGGCGCGACAAGTTTGTCTGAGGTAGCCCGTCAAATTGAACTAAACCTTAGCGAAGATAAACTAGAGCAAGCTATTGAGGCATCAACGGGTTTAATGGCGCAAGTAAATGGTTCACAAGCTCAATTGCGTGCGTGGTCATAATTTTTTTAATTTTTTATGAACGTGAATTTATTTCAGTATTAAGCAATTAATTAGACTGGCATTTTATATCTTTACTGAGGTAGTCTAAACCTAACTAGGGCGTGTTTAGTCACTCTACAGTAAAGTTACTAGTACGTTGCCCAAGGCACCTTGGGCAACGATCACTTTAAACCGAGCCATTAGGCTATACCCCGCATTAAAAACATCCGCCTCTAGTTAAATATTTTGTTTCATTAAGCCAGTTCGCCCCAAAGAGGTAAAAATGTCAGATATTAAAAAGAGTCACAAATTAGAAGGTGTATGTTACGACATTCGTGGACCGGTTTTAGCCCAAGCCAAAAAAATGGAAGACGAAGGCCAAAAAGTACTTAAGCTCAACATCGGCAACCCTGCAGCATTTGGCTTTGATATGCCAGAAGATATGCACCGAGACATTATCCGTAATTTGTATTCAGCCCAGGGCTACTGTGACTCTAAAGGTCTTTATTCGGCCCGTGTGGCGGTTTATCAACATTATCAGCAACGGGGTTTACATAACCTTGATGTTGATAATATTTATATTGGTAATGGGGTGAGCGAGCTGATTCAAATGATCACCCAAGCGTTATTAAATAACGATGATGAAGTACTCATTCCTGCCCCAGATTACCCACTGTGGACTGCATCAGTTAAGTTAGCAGGGGGTAACCCTGTGCATTATTTATGTGACGAAGAGCAAGATTGGTTTCCGGACATTGCTGATATAAAAAGTAAAATAACCACAAAAACAAAAGCGCTTGTTCTGATCAACCCTAATAACCCTACAGGGGCAGTATATAGCGATGATTTGCTAAAAGAGCTAATTGATGTAGCGCGCGAGCATAAACTTTTATTACTCAGCGATGAAATTTACGAGAAGATTTTATACGATGGCATTACACACAGCTCAATTGGTGCACTATGTGATGATGTGCCGATTATTACCTTTAATGGTTTAGCTAAAACCTACCGTGCGGCGGGTATTAGAATGGGCTGGATGGTTCTCAGCGGGCGTACCTCGGCTATGGAAGACTTACGAAAAGGCCTAGATATTTTATCGTCTATGCGTTTGTGCGCTAATGTGCCTGCACAGTATGCAATACAACAAGCATTAGGTGGCGTGCAATCAATAGATAGCTTAATTGACCCCGGTGGGCGTTTATATGTGCAACGAGATATTGCGTGGCGTGGATTAAATGCCATTGAGGGGATTAGCTGTAAAAAACCCAAAGGGGCGCTGTATGCATTTGCTAAAGTAGACACGGCTCATTTTAATGTCATAGATGATGAAAAAATGATGTTTGATTTACTCAAAGCAGAAAAAATATTATTAGTGCATGGGCGAGCATTTAATTGGCCAGAGCCTGATCACTTTAGATTAGTGTTTTTACCTAACAAAGACGATTTATCGAGTGCAATGTTAAAAATGCAGCGCTTTTTTAAGGATTACAGGCAAACGTGATCCTTGCCCGTAAACAAAAAACGAGCTGCAATAGCTCGTTTTTTTAATGCCAATATGAATAAATACTATCAGTATGCGCGGTCAACTCTTACAGTATTATCACTCAAATACACTAGGCGTACATTATCACCTTTGCTAAAGCGCATTGACTGGTCTTGCTCTTGCACCACCATGTATTGATCGCCATTTTCTACCTCAATCAATAACTCTACTAAGTGGGTTTGCTTGTAATAGCTTTTTTGCTGATTATTGTGGGCAACGCTTCCGCCAATAACTGAGCCCAAAATAGTAGCAACGGTACGACCGCTCCCACCACCAAACTGATTACCTACAACACCACCAAGCAGGGCGCCGCCAAAGGTTTTCCAGCCATTGTTTTTGTCTTGTACAAGCTCTTGTTCGGTAATTTTACGTACAGATTTAACATCACCAAATAAGACCTGCTGCACAGGCACGGCTTTGTTTCGCTCATAGTTTGCAAAACTGGGTGCACTAAATATAAGTAAAGTGCACATTAAAAGCGTTATAGTTTTCATAATAACCTCCTGTTGGTTGCCATATACGTATTAGTTTAAGTAGGTATATGGCAATTAATTACCAACCAAATGTCGATTTTTCTTTCGTTTTACGAATTTCTGTCTCATCTGCCCATTCTACTAGGCCGCTTTCCATATCCATTAAGCGCATGGTAAATTTGTAATACACATCAGACTTATCAGCGTTTGACTTAACAATGCTCGAAAGGTTGCCGTACAACATGTACTGTGCACCAATTTGTTTACCAAAGGCAACGGCAGTTGCAGGGTTTACAAGGGCATCTTCGTTTTGAAAATTAAGCTGCTCGCGCACGGATTCAACACGGGTCATATCAACAAAACGAAACTTACCGCTGCGCAAAAGTTGAGTAGAGATAGAGTCGGTAATAGATTCAGTGTCTATGTGCTCGCTGGTTTTATTTTTAATGCGTTCAACAAATACCACAGGGCGTTTGTTTTGCGTCATTGTGCCTACCACTGGCGAGCTAAGGAGTGAGTCGGTCATTTGGCTGGCTACTTTTTGTAGGTCCGTTGAGCCAAAGTTAATATCGGTTGTTTCTACTGCTTGCGCATCGCCATAACTAACTACTGCTTTATTAGCGCAACCGCTTAATATGAGTGCACTTAGGCTAATAACAGCGTAACTAGATAACGTTTTAAATTGCGTAGTGATCATTTTTTTAACCCTTATTCTTTAAATTCTTGTGCGTCGGTTGACACTTCTCTAACAGCAAGCGAAAAGGTAACCGCATTTGGTGTTGGCGCTAAGCCGGGTAATTGTGTTTTAGAAAAACCAAACAGTGTTAAGGCTTGCCAAGGTGAATGGTTTCCTTTAATTACAAACCCGTCTTTGTCGTACCAGTTAAATTTATATTGTAAATACTGCGACTTTTTATATTGACTGCTTAGTGTTACTACTACATCGGTCAACTGGTTAGTTTGGCGTGTTTTAACATCGGTAATGGCAAGTTTTTCACCCAGAGCAGGATTATCAACATGTAACTGCTCGTTAAATGTGTCTTTGCTTTGCTCAACCGAAATACCTGATGTATCAGGTTGGCTTGCACATGCACCCAGCATTAATGCAGCTACTAATGGCAAAGTATATTTCATGATGACTCCTAAAGTTGAACCACATGGTAGTTAAAATAGTTATTAATAGAGGTTAGGTAAATTAAAGTTAACCCTTGCTTACTAACGGTAAAATTAATAGGCGCATGGTTACCTACTAAAAGTGTGTGGGAACCTGCATTTAAGTTGCTACGTGCCACACTTATTTGATTAGGCAGTGTAAGCCAGCTACGTGTATCGGCCTGCTCCGACGCTAAATTATAAATATTTGCAATAATATTACCTACATTGCCTGTACTACGAGCAAGCTCTGCGCGCACTTTTTCTTTGGCTACTAAACGTAATACTTGTCGAGATACCCGAGCCGGTATTTGTTGCTCTAATGTTTTAGCCGCTAGTGCCTCAATGTGCACAAGTGGGTTGAGCTGTAAATTTTGCGCACCTATATTTATGGCATTTAAGGTAGAGATATAGGCATTATCTTTATAAACAGGCATTGCTAAGCTATAAAAACGCGCATCACCCCGAGAAGTATAAATAGGCAAACGTAATTTAAATTCATCTTGTTTGGGCACTAAGCCTTGTTCAACCAAGATAACGACTTCACCGTGTTGAGCGGGTAGTGGCTTTAAAGGACTAAAGCGACGCTCAAACTCTTCTAAATCTTGGTTAAAGCCTTGTTTTTTAGCTAAACGCATTACATCTTGTTGCAGGTAGTGATTGTCAGGTTGAATCTCTAGTGCTTTTTTATAGTCAATGTAAGCATCATCATATTGTTTATCGCTTTGGTACAGCAACGCTGATAAATAAAACGTAAATGCATTTTGAAAGCCATTTTTAACCCCGCGCGTTACGTTACTCATACTTGGGTAATGTTGTTGGGCTTGCTCTATAGCGTCGTTTATTTGTGTTTGATTATCAGCAAGCGCATCAACTTGGACTTTGTTAGCTCGGCGTATTTCAACTAAGGCGCCTTCTAAATCACTGTTGTATACATAATTAAGTGCTTTATAGCTATGCAGCATGCTCATTTCATACGCTGGCGGTACATAAGTAATAGCAGAGTCGTTAGTAAAAAGGGCATTGCTTTGCTCAAGCCCTGCACTTAATTGAATTTTTGCTGCTTCTCGCTCTGTTTGCACTTTGCTGTATACGTTTTCATATTGTTGTTGTGAAAGTGTTTGCTCGTTAGCAAGGTCTTTTAAACGGGCTTGCTCTAATTGATTAAGTAAATAACTACTGTGTAACTTACTATTGTTAGCTGTAAGTGTTTGAGCTTTTTTAATATCGTTATTTTGAATTGCGCTTCTTACAGGCGTCATTTGACTTGCATAGTCATTAAATAAATCATTAAAGCCTATGGTGCTGCATCCACTTAATATAAAACAAATACTTAAAATTATACTTTGGCGCACTGAGCACTCCTATATAGTTAGGTTTTAAAGGTTAACATACTCTGGTTTTTGGTTTGTGTGAAATAGTGTAAAAAAACGTAGAATCCCATTAGGTATTTAGGTACATAAGAGTTAAATCGTGTTTTTTATTTATCTGCATACTGTGTTCAAGGTAGGCAAATTAGAATGAATAGTTTGTGAATATGAGTTTCTAAAGGCAATAGCTCAGCGCTTTAGCAGTAAGTATAGATATAACGCATTAGTAAAAAGTATAATAAATACAAGGGTCTTACTTTACACCTTACTAGCACAGCTGTTTAAATGCAGCCATGATGCTAAACAGGCTAATTTAAATCACCTCATTGAAATGGTTAGATAAGGAGCAATTTTGAAAGCCACTTTATACACTCTATTGGCATTAATTGCCTTTGCTGCAAACTCCTTACTTTGTCGTATGGCGCTAGCTCATGGGTATATTGATGCGTGGAATTTTACTGTTGTAAGGTTATTAAGTGGCGCAGTGTGTTTAGGATTAATTATGTTTTTATACACGCAAAACCTTAAGCGTAAAGCGATGCTCGATGATGCGATTTTAAGCGATAAAGGGAGCTGGCGAAGCAGTATAAGTTTGTTGGTATATGCACTGTGTTTTTCTATAGCCTATGTTGAGCTTGATACGGGCACAGGCGCACTTATTTTATTTTCGGCCGTACAACTAACCATGATAGGCTGGGGAATTTATAAAAAAGAGCAATTGAGTAAGGTTCAGTGGGGGGCTTTTGTTTTAGCTTTAGCTGGGTTTGTGTATTTAATGTTACCTTCTGCCGCTGTACCCTCACTATTTGGTGCATCGCTTATGGCAATAAGCGGTATTGCTTGGGGTGTTTATAGTATTCGCGGGAAGGTATGTATATCGCCACTACGAACCACAACATTTAATTTTATTAGAAGCTTAGTTGCGTTACCTATTCTCGTAATTGTGGGGATGACACACTTAAAATCACTAAGTATTGAAGGTGTATTATTAGCAGGTGCCTCAGGGGCTATTGCCTCAGGAGTTGGATACAGTATTTGGTATGTAGCTATGCCTTTGTTAAAAAGCACGCAAGCGGCGGTGGTGCAGTTATGTGTGCCTGTACTTGCAGCGTTTGCAGGGGTCATATTTTTATCTGAACAATTGACTCTTGAGTTTTTAATCGCAAGTTCAATAATTTTAGGTGCTGTTTTAGTGTTTATTTTAAATAAAAAATAAGCCCGTTTAAGGTGGGCTTACATTAGTTATAAAGCGCTTATAGAGTATTGGTAAGTTACCTAAAATAGCCGACTTACCCAGTAAGTTGCTGTTGCTTATGCATTCATAAAGAACCGCTTCACTCAATTCGTTTACTAATTTATGTGATTGCTCAATATGACTTATATGCCAAAGCTCTGGCGCTACCCCCCCTAAATCCTGTTTGTAAGGCCGATAAAACCCATAATTAGTTAAGTTATCATCAAGCCACTGGCTAAGCGGTGCAAATGGCCCTCCTTGCTGATATTCATCAGGGGTTAGTTGCAGTTTATAGTCATCGCTAATAGCAGCGCTATCAAACACATCCAGGTCAGTACCTAAATGGTGGCGACTAGCACCTGGTAGAGCAGAGTAAAGCATTATAGCTATACATTTTTCTAAGTCGCTAAGTTGTGTTAAATCAACAGCCTTTTGCTGTTTATTTAATACGGGGCGTTGTCCTGAGAATTTGTTATTCCATATCAGTGCTTGGCGATCAAAATCACGAAAACTAGAGGCAATAGTCAGCTCAAAACCGGCACGTTTAGCCCCTTTTTGTAATGCTAAAAAATCATCAATAATATGGGTATGTAAACGATGTGCTTGAATCGCTGTGAGGTGTGTATCACTGTGCCCAGTGATACACTTTGTTGGTGTGCGTGAATCTAATGTCATTAAGTTAACAATTGCTCCAAAATTTGCTCGTAGATATCTGTAAGGGCAATTAGATCATCAGTGCTTACACATTCGTCCACTTTATGGATCGTGGCGTTACGTGGGCCAAGCTCAATCACTTTTGCGCCCGTTTGCGCTATGAAGCGCCCATCGGAGGTGCCACCTGTTGTCTCTAAGTTAGTTGTTATACCAGTAACCGATTTTATAGCGCTTACAGTGGCATCGACTAAAGGTCCGTGTTCAGTAATGAAAGGCAAACCGTTGACTATCCAGCTTAATTCGTAATTTAAATCGTGTTTTCGCAAAATAGTATTTACACGTTCTTGTAGTTGCTGGTGGGTCACTTCAGTGCTAAATCTAAAATTAAATTGTACCTCAAGCTCACCAGGGATCACGTTGCCAGCACCTGTCCCGCCATTAATATTAGATACTTGAAAGCTGGTAGCAGGGAAAAATTTATTGCCGTTGTCCCACACGGTTTGACTAAGTTCAGTAATGGCCGGTGCAGCCAAATGAATTGGGTTTTGCGCTAAATGCGGATAAGCTACATGGCCTTGCACACCTTTGACTTTTAAAAAGCCAGTGAGGGAGCCTCGACGGCCATTTTTTACAACATCGCCTAGTACATCACGTGATGACGGCTCGCCGACTAAGCACATGTCAATTTTTTCACCGCGCGCTTCCAGCGTGTCTATTACTTTGGTTGTACCGTTAATGAAGGGACCTTCTTCATCAGAGGTAATTAAAAATGAAATCGAGCCTTTATGATCAGGATGTTTAGAAACAAAACGCTCAGTAGCTATAAGCATCGCAGCCAAGGAGCCTTTCATATCAGCGGCGCCACGTCCATGCAATAGCCCCTCTTTAACTAAGCCTGAAAACGGAGGATGTTGCCAGTTTTGTTCAGGGCCTGTAGGAACTACATCGGTATGCCCTGCAAAGCAAAAGTGTGGCGACTCGTTACCTTTTCGGGCCCAAGTATTGAGTGTATCGGTAAAAAATAACGACTCAATATTAAAGCCTAAGGCTTTTAAGCGTTCGTTCATCATTTGTTGGCAACCCGCATCTTCAGGGGTAACCGACTCGCGTTGGATAAGCGCTTGCGCTAATGCTATTACATCATTTGTCATTATTTAAATATCTCATCGTATTGCGCCGCTTTAAATCCTAAATGATAGCCGCTGTTATTAACAAGTACAGGTCGCTTGATCATTGCTGGTTGCTCAACGAGCAGGGCAATTGCAGTCTCTTTACTTAGATTTTGCTTTTGCTCATCAGATAGGGCGCGGTAAGTTGTACCACGTTTATTTACTAACGATTCCCAATCAATATGCTCAGCGAATTCGCTTACTAGCTGCTCGTTTACACCGTCTTTTCGGTAATCATGAAAGGTAAAGTCTATATTATTGTCAGCTAAGTATTTTTTAGCTTTTTTAATCGTGTCGCAATTACTAATGCCGTAAAGAGTGATCATAGGTTTAATTCTTCTTAATAATAGTTAAAAGAGGATCTACACCCGCATTTACTTGCGTGTGTGAGTAATGAAAAGTGCCAAGGTTGTGGCCGTTTAAAAGCACTAGGCTCGCTAGTAAAGGCGATTGCAATTCGCGTAAATCAAAGTAAGCAAGTAGTTGGCCTTTAATTATTTTACTACCGTTTAGCTGTGCAATATGGGTGTGTTTAATCTCTTGTTGCGCTGATAGTGAGAGGTTAATAAGTACTTTTAGACCATTGTTTGCTTGCACAATAAACTCACTTCCTGCATTTTTAACCTGTATCAAAGTCCCATCAAAAGGAGCCAAAATTTTATGGCTGCTAAGCGCTACAAGTAGAGTGGGTCCCAATGTCGAGAACTTAAAAAAAGGCTCAGGGTGCAAATCTAAATCAATGATTTTGCCACTAAATGGACTTGTGATTTTTAATGCACTTGCAGGTAATTTATTTAGCGCTAAATACTCGATTTTTGTTGTGTTCATTTACTGATCTACTACCACATTATAACCATCGTTTTTAAGTGCAGTGACGGCTTGCTGCGCAGTGTGTCTTTTTACCAAAATATAGTCTGTATCGTACGTTGAAATAGAAAAAATAGAGATATTAGCCTTAGCTAATACCCCAGATATATTAGCCATAATCCCTGTAAGCGAAAACCCTAAGGGGCCAACGACCTCTAAAGCTTGCCAGCCTGGCTCTGTATCTAAACTTTTAATTTCGAACTCACTGGGGCACACAATTGATAACTCATCATGAGTTTTCGAAATAAAAAATAAAGGCTGCTGTAATAATGATGGAGGTATTTGAGAGTCAACTTCTAAGCTGTGAACGGATAAAAGCGTGTTGTGTAATTGTAATGTTTGTTTTGACATTAAACGCCTGCGATACAGCTTATTGATAGCTTAATAGTATAGATTATTGAATTTAAATTAAAGGTGTAATGACGACTAAATGGATGTGTTGGTAGAAGTTTAGTTTAAGGTTTAAAACTTACCCACAATTTCTGTGGATAAGTATGGGAATTGGTAGGTATAAATAGCCTAACTATATAATTTATAAATAAATATTAGCTAGGCTATAAATAACACTGTTTTAGTTTATGCGTTTTTGGCCGCATCAACTTGGGCTGCTTGAATAGCGGTAAGGGCAATGGTGTACACTATGTCATCTACAAGTGCACCGCGACTTAGATCGTTAACAGGCTTACGCATACCTTGAAGCATAGGTCCGATACTGATCAATTCGGCGCTACGCTGTACGGCTTTGTAAGTGGTATTACCGGTATTTAAGTCAGGGAAAATAAATACCGTTGCTTTACCGGCTACTGGACTATTTGGCGCCTTTTTAAGCGCAACATTTTCCATAATGGCAGCGTCGTATTGTAATGGGCCGTCAATAATTAAGTCTGGGCGTTTTTGTTGAGCAATTTTTGTGGCTTCACGCACTTTTTCAACATCGGCACCCGAGCCAGAGGTCCCTGTGCTGTAGCTTATCATGGCGACACGCGGCTCTATGCCAAATGCGGCAGCTGAATCAGCTGATTGAATGGCAATATCGGCCAATTGCTCTGCATTAGGGTCGGGGTTAATCGCGCAGTCACCATACACCAGTACTTGGTCAGGAAGCAGCATAAAAAACACAGACGATACAAGTGACGACCCTGGAGCGGTTTTAATTAGCTGTAGCGGTGGGCGAATTGTATTTGCAGTGGTGTTAACAGCGCCAGATACCAGGCCGTCGACCTTTCCTTGTTCAAGCATCATAGTGCCAAGTACGACATTATCTTGTAATTGTTCTTGTGCTACTACCTCAGTTAAACCTTTACTCTTACGAATTTCGACCATAGGTGCAATATAGTCGTTAATCACTGTTTTTGGCTCTACAATAGTGACATGCTCGTTAAGCTCAATACCTTGTTGTTCAGCAATGCGCATGATTTCATCGTGATCGCCAAGTAATACAGTTTTTGCTATACCACGTTGGCCACAAATAGCGGCGGCTTTAATAGTACGCGGCTCATTTCCCTCAGGCAGCACCACTGTTTTAGCTGCTTTACGGGCTTTATCGGTCAGTAAGTACCTAAATGCTGGTGGTGAAAGCTTACGTGTTTTGCCAACATTTTGTGCAAGCGAATCAAGCCAATCAGAATCGATATACTCTGCGTTGTGATCTTTCACTTTTTCAATGCGTTGGTCATCATCACTAGGTACTTCCATATTAAAATTATGCAGTAGGAGTGATGTACGCCATGTATCGGCCTCTGTGGCTAAAATAGGTAAGCCTGTTTGCATTGCTTGCTCACACAGCGCCATGATACGTGGCTCTGGTTCAAAACCACCAGTAAGTAAAATAGCACCGATTTTAGTGCCATTCATGGCTGATAAACATGCCGCAACTAGAATGTCAGATCGATCCCCAGGGGTAACTAAAAGTGCGCCAGGTGTAAAATGGTTCAGAATATTTGATACAGTACGTGCACAAAACGTAATACGGCGCAAGCGACGGTGCAGCATGTCGCCTTCGTTAATTATTGTGGCTTTTAAATACGCGCTTAAATCTTTTACGCGAGGTGCAACTAAATCAAAGTCCCACGGAATAGCACCCAACAGCATAAACGGGTTTTTTCTAAAAATTGGCAAAGAAGCTAAACGATTTAGTTCATTATCAAGCTCATCTGGTTTAAATGAATCAACCAAATCAGCACGAGCACGACCTTCTTCATCAAGCGGGGCATTTACTTTATTAAAAATACAGCCTAAAACACGTGGGTGATCAATACCACCATAATAGCCAGCAGCAATTTCTAAACGGTCTTCAATTTGCGTAATAGTGTAATTACCTGGGGTTAATACAAAAACAATATCAGCACCGAGTGTTTGAGCTATTTCACGGTTAACGCGCCCAGCATAAGGTTGGCGGCGGGTAGGGACCATGCCTTCAATAATAGCGACTTCGTCATCGTTGATTTTACTTTCAAATCTTTCAACTATTTCTTCGAGTAAATCATCGCCTTTACCATCACCAATCATTTGCTCTGCATAGTTTAAAGCAAATGGGGTAGGCGGCTTGATAGATGAGCCTTGCATAATTATTTGCGTTGATTTTTCAGGGCCTGTTTCGCCGGTACGAGGCTGTGCGATTGGCTTGAAAAAATTAACTTTAACTGTTTTTTGCTCAAGTGCTCGTACTAAACCAACCGAAACCGATGTTAAACCAACACCGGTAGATACGGGTATTAACATAATACGACGTGCCATAATTAAAGCTCCTTCACAATATTAGCGGCATCAAGGGCAATAACCCACTCTTCATTAGTCGGCATAACAATCGCTTTAGTTGTTGCTTTTTCAGAGCTAATGACACCTTCATTCCCAAATCGCGCGTCTAAATTGGCTTGCTTATCGCAGTCAACACCTAAAAACGCCAGTTGTTCGATAACTCTTTCGCGAATAATGTCTGAGTTTTCACCTATACCGCCGGTAAAAATAATAGCGTCTAGTGTTTGTAATGGCACCATGTAGGCGGCAATCTGTTTCGCAAGGCGGTAGCAAAAAATATCAAGCGCAAGGGTAGCTTGCTCGTGGCCAGCTATTGCGGCTTCTTCAATGGTTCTACAATCGTTAGACAATTCACTAATACCTAATAAGCCGCTTTCTTTGTTTAGTAAGTTGTCGATTTGTTTAGCATCGTAATTAAGTTGCGTGGTTAAAAAGTTGAATAAGCCTGGGTCGATATCACCACTGCGAGTGCCCATGACCAACCCAGCAAGCGGGGTTAGGCCCATGCTAGTATCAACACTTTTACCGCCTTTAATCGCACATACTGAGCAGCCATTACCTAAATGTGCACTAATAAAATTACTTTGCTCAACAGGTTTATTAAGTAACTTAGCAGTTTGCCCTGCTACATAATAATGGCTCGTGCCATGCATACCGTAACGGCGAACACCATGCTCTGTGTATAATTTATAAGGTAGAGCATATAAGTAGGCTATTTTGTCCATAGTTTGATGAAACGCAGTGTCAAAAACAGCAACCTGTGGTAAACCTGAAAACGAAGCCTGCGCTGATGAAATACCGAGTAAGTTTGCATGGCCATGTAAAGGAGCAAGGCTTGATGCATCGGAGATACCCGCTATAACTTTATCATTTACTAATGCCGACTCAGTAAAATGCTCACCTCCGTGCACAACACGGTGGCCTACTGCAATTAAATGCTCATCTAAATGGTGATCTTTTATAAGGCTTACAAGCGTATTAATTGCTTCACCATGTGCTTGATTAGCAGCTAAGGTGATAACAGTTTTTTCACCCTGGTATTTATATTTAATAGATGGATTTTCTGAACCTAGACGCTCAGCTAAGCCCGAAATGATTTCATGCCCGTTATCAGCATCAATAATGGCAAATTTTAAACTCGAACTACCACAGTTTAATACTAAAACGTGTTGTGATTTAGAGGGCGTAGTTGGCATAGATACAGTTTCCATAAACAATAAATTTAGTAAGTGTAGGTTAAGATGTGAACAATACACTTAAGGTGCAAATTAAAGGTAAACTTAGCCACCATAAAGGTGATAAAAGAGCGACTAAAGTCTAATTTATAAAAGGAGTATTTTAACCCAGTTATTAAATTTAGTTTAGTGTTTAGTTGCTTATATATACAAAAAGATTAACTTTTATTACTTCAGTATTAAGCTACTTATTTGTGTTACACTTAATTACTCAGTGGCGAGCAAACGCTACGGGTTTTAAGCTTAGATGTGAGGAGTCATGATGCAAAAAAGTGTGATGTCACAATTACAAACGGGTAGGGTGTACGCCAAAAAATGGCCTATGCGCAAAGAGCTTGCACCTTTATTCAGCGAATTTAAAGTAATAAAGGCAACAGAATTAGCAATAACTGTAATGCCAATTTTAGCCATGTTGACACTATTTTTTCAGCTTAATTACTTAGGCCCTGATTTTTTACCGCAAGCTATCGCAAGCGCTCTATTCTTTTTATCCTTACCACTACAGGGATTATTTTGGCTAGGTAAGCGCGCTGAAACCCCGCTAGAGCCAAGTATGCAAAAATGGTATAACGAGCTGTATACTAAAATGGTTGCTAATGGCTACCAAGCCCAGCTAAGTGAAAACAAGCCCCGTTATATGGAGCTTGCTAATTTGTTAAAAGATATGTTTGATAAAATGGACAAAGCGTTTACTAAAGAGCAATTTTAGTAAATTGAGTAATATAAAATGACAAGGTGACGGTATGCTCACCTTTTTGTTCGAGTGCGTTCCAGTGCTCGGGTCTAAATTTCCACGCAAACGGTGTCATCATTATTAGGTTTTTAATATCAGCGAAGTTAAGCTTAACGTGCTCAGTGATGAGCTGTTGAGCTGCTTTTATAAAGCCGGTTGGGGTGTTAATTTCAGTGTGTTGAGCTACATCTGAATAAATATAATCCTTAAGCTCTTTCAGATGCCATGGCCCTGGGCTTGCAACTACCAGTGAAGCATTTGGCGCAGCTAAGCGCACTAATTCTTGCTCAAATATAGGTGCAAATACACTCAGTAACACGTCTGCACTGGCTGCTTTAAACGGTGCTTGACTGATTGACGCAACGCTAAAGTGGCATTGTGGATATCGCTTTGCTGCATATTTTACGGCTGATTTAGAAATATCGACGCCGTATACCTGCGCCTCTATTTTATCGGCAATGGCATGCGTATAAAATCCTTCACCGCATCCTAAGTCTACTAATACATCCGGTTTGAGATCACTAATTAGGTCACTTAATGCATGCTGTAAAAATGCATAAAAGCCACGCTCTAAAAAAGCGCGCCTTGCTTGTACCATTTCAAGTGAATCACCAGGTTGCTTGGAGTTTTTGTGCTGTACAGGTAATAAATTTACATAGCCTTCTTTAGCAAAATCGAATGTATGGTTGTTGTCACACCGTAGTGACGAACCATGTTTTATAAGTTCATTATTACATAAAGGGCATTGGTATTGCAGACTCATGAGTCTAGGTAGTCCTTATCATAAAAAGTTTTAACCCAGTGTGGTCGATAAGTTATTAAAAGCGTAATGGCCATACCATTGAGCATTGCTTCAGGGAACCAAATGATAGCACTTAGGTATACATAATTTTCAGCCAGCTCTTGCCAATTATATTGCCCTATCAACAAATAAAATATAGCCCCTAGGCTTATTTTTAGACACGCAATAAAGCCTGCCAATATAAAAGAGCAAACAAAAATATAAACAAAAAAGTGGCGCGGTAAATACTGGTAACTCATTATAAAGCCAAGGTAGCTTAATAACGTAGGGATAAAAGCACCTATGAGTATTTGCATGGGTAAAAGGTTAAGGTCAACCTCTGCAAATGATACTAATAATACACTTGCCAGCAAGCTACTTAAAATAGTAAGGCGCCACCCTAAAATAAGCGTCGTAGCTGTTACACCTAAAATATGTAAATCTAGCCCAGTCAATATACCCGCTTTAATTTGCCACAATATGGCAAACACTAAGGCAGCTGCAAGTACCCCTATTTGGCGCTCAGGCGTGCTATAAAGTGCTCTATAGGTACTTTTTTCAAAGCTAACAAAGGTGATAATTATAACAAGGGCCCAAAGCAGCCCTTGTATTTCAATCGATAGCATAGTAACTATTTAAAAGTTGACCAGATTGGAGCATGGTCAGAGGGCTTTTCAATGCCGCGTAATTCGTAATCTATACCGGTATCAATACAGCGCTCGGCAAGGTCAGGAGTAGCAAGCACAACATCAATGCGCAAACCACGATTGTCTACAAATCCTTTAGAGCGATAATCAAACCACGAGTACTTGTCGTCTGTATCGGGGTGTTGCTCTCTAAATGTATCTTTAAAACCCCAATCTAGCAATTTAGCAAGCCATTCGCGCTCCTCAGGTTGAAATGAGCACTTACCTGTTTTAAGCCAGCGTTTAGCGTTCACCTCACCAATACCAATATCTAAGTCGGTAGGTGATATATTGATATCGCCCATCACGATGACATCTTGATCTGGTGTATGGTTTGTTTCTAAATGGGTCATTAAATCCTTATAAAACTGGCGCTTATAAGGGAATTTTGTTTCGTGATTTATATTATCGCCTTGTGGGAAATAACCATTCATTATCGTTAGGTCGCGGCCATTTTCTTGTTCTATAGTCACGCTTATCATGCGTTTTTGGGCCTCTTCTGTGTCGCTGGCAAAACCTTTTAAGACCGATTTCGGCTCATTTTTGCATAACATTGCCACACCATAGTGAGCCTTTTGACCATGAAAATAAACGTGGTAACCCATTTTTTGTACATCATCGAGGGGAAAAGCTTCATCATGAACTTTGATTTCTTGCAAACCAATAATGTCTGGCTGGTGTTTATCTATAATTGCTTGTAATTGGTGTAAGCGAGCTCGCAGACCATTGATATTGAAAGAAATAACCTTCATATAATTTACCCTTAATTAGACACTGACTTTATAGCTAAATTGTATCAGTAAATGAGCCCATATAACACGCTCGAAATGAGAAAATAGCTGCACAAATGTTGAACAAATGGTGTTTAAAGTTTAAACATTGTAAATGCTTTATTAATTATTAAAATAAATAAAAAATTCAATTGATCTCGTAATAATTGAATATATAATGCGCAAAAATTACTCGTTTAGTCGTTCAATTAGGATCTCTCTCATGAAAACACAAATACTTTTAGCTACTGCTTTATTAGCCTCAGTTTCTGTATCAGCAAAAGGCAATGTATACTTTAGCCAAGATAACAAGCTTGAATCTAAATTATGTGTACTAAGTGCAAATGAAGGTTTTAGTGCGGCTCGTAAAGAAGCAGCACAGCATGGTGTTTACTTATCGCGTTTTTCTGAAAGTATTTTATGCAATGGACAAGATATCCGTGATATTGCTAAAAAAGTAACGTCTAACCAAGCTGCTGAAACTAAAGTTGAAGTGTTTGCAAAAGATGCACATCAAGAAACACAGTTATGTATCACTGCGTTAAAGCAAGGTCTTGCGCCTGTTCGCCAAAAAATTGGTAACTTAAACTCGTTAAAGTGTAACGGTCAAAATGTTACTGAGTTTGTAAAGCGTTACCAAAACGCAGCAATCTAATTGCGCGGTAGCATGTAGATTAAAATAATACCCAGTTTATACTGGGTATTTTTTTGCAAAAATTACAAGCTATGCAGCAATCATTGCAAAGCTAAGTAATTGATTAATGTATATAAAATAACCTAAATGCACGTAACCTATTGATTGTAGACGGCTTGTACACTTTGGCACTGGACTTGTATTAGTAAAAGTGACATTTACTAACTACAAGGATACGTCTTATGAAAAAGTTAACACTCGCAACAACTATTTTAGCTTCGTTAAGTTTAGCCGCTTGTGCCTCAAACCAAGGCCTTGAAAAAATCGATAGTGATTTTGCAAGTTTAGACAACGACAGTGATGGTTATATTTCAAAAGTAGAAGCAGATGACGATAGCATCTGGGGCCACTTTTCAAATATTGATACCAATATGGATAACGAGATCAGTCGTAAGGAATTTAACACTTACATGCAGTTAAATACCGGCAAGGTGGCGACTGACAGCGAAGTAAGTGAGTCGGCATTTAAAGCTAAAATAGCTAAGTTTGATAAAATTGAAAATGATTTTAGAAGTTTAGATAACGACAGAAATGGTTATATCTCAGTAGAAGAAGCTGATGATGATGATATTTCAAACCATTTTGGTTACATGGATGGCAACAATGATAAACGCATCAGTAAAGCTGAGTTTAAAGGCTATATTAACAAATACGGTAAATCCGTTGCTGAAGATGATGCATTAAAGCATTTTAAAAACAGCTAATATTAGCTAAATACGATACACACAAAAGCCAGCCTTAATTGCTGGCTTTTTTTATGCATTTAATTAGGTTTAAAAGCAGATATATTTTCCCCCTTTCGCGATGTTCTGTCATAATAGATAGCTACGTATTTTGAAGGGCAAAGCAGGTCAGTATGGCAGGTCGTCGAGTTAGTGATGAACAATTAATTGAAATCATTGAAGCGGCTATTTTTGTCGCAGACAAACCTGTTAGTAAACGCCACTTAAAAGATACAGTACTTGCTGATTTAGCTATTTCTATGTCACGAATTAACACTGCAATTGAGGCTATACATACTCACTACCAAACGCGTGGTATTAAGCTCGTTGAAGTAGGCAGTGGTTATCGCTTTCAAGCCTGTAGTAGTTTAAGCCCTTGGCTTAGTAATTTATGGCAAGAACGGGCACCTAAATATTCTCGCGCACTATTAGAAACATTGTCGTTAATTGCTTATAGGCAACCAATAACGCGTGGTGAAATAGAGCAAGTAAGAGGTGTAACAACCGGATCGGCAATTATTAAAACCCTCCTTGAGCGAGAGTGGGTTAAAGTCGTAGGGCACAAAGAGGTACCGGGTAAACCCGCACTTTATGCAACTACAAAATTATTTTTAGATTATTTTTCGTTAGCCGGTTTAGATGAGCTCCCTGCATTGCCTCAGAAGCAGCAAAGCAAAATAAACCAGTTATTAAGTGATCCTTCTGTGAGAGAACCATCCGAATGAGTATTCAAGGTGAAAAGTTACAAAAAGTCCTAGCCCGTGCTGGCGTAGGCTCAAGACGTGAAATGGAAAAGTATATTGATGCAAATCGCGTTAGTGTTAATGGTAAAGTGGCTAAACTTGGTGACCGTGTTGAGGAGACAGACCAAATACGTGTTGATGGCCATACTGTTAAGATTGAAGAAAAAGCAGACCGTATTTGCCGTGTCATTATGTATAACAAACCTGAGGGGGAGTTGAGTACACGCAAGGATCCTGAGGGGCGCCGCACTGTTTTCGATCGTTTACCACGTATAGACGGTGAGCGCTGGATTGCTGTTGGCCGATTGGATATTAATACGGCTGGTTTAATGTTATTTACCAATGATGGTGAATTGGCTAATCGATTAATGCACCCAAGTTATGAAGTTGAACGCGAATATTCAGCCCGAGTATTTGGTGAGGTAACCAATGAGTCTATTAAAAACTTGACTCGTGGAGTTGAGCTTGATGATGGCCCCGCTAAATTTTTAACGGTAAAGCCGATGGGGGGGGAAGGTATTAACCGTTGGTATAATGTAACGCTAAATGAAGGTCGAAACCGCGAAGTACGACGCTTATGGCAATCGCAAGATGTAGAAGTGTCTCGTCTTATACGTATTCGCTATGGAAAGTTAGAGCTAGATAAGCGTTTGCCACAAGGTGGTTGGGCGGAGCTTGATTTAGAAACCGTAAATTATTTGCGTAAAACCGTTAAATTAGGCCGTGAAACACAAACTAAACTGTCGGTAATGCCTGAAAAACGCAAAGATAAGCGTGCTAAAATTAACCAAATTCGCAAAGCTGTTAAAAAGCATAACCAGCGCGTTAAGCAAACTAAACGTAAGTAATATCGCTTTTAAAATAGATTACTAACAAAAAAGCCGCAGTTTTTGCGGCTTTTTTTATAATTAAAAATGCATCTTACCTTTTTGGTTGTGCATCGAGAGATTCACCGTTTACATCACTTGAGTCATCACTCATTAAATATAGATACGTTGGCATTAAATCTTCTGGGGTTGCAAGTTTATCGCGATCTTCCCCTGGATAGGCGGCAGCACGCATAGAAGTACGTGTAGCGCCAGGGTTGATACAATTGACGCGGATATTCGTTTTGCCTACTTCACAGGCCCACGTTTGCATCATACCTTCCACTGCAAACTTAGAAATTGCATAAGGGCCCCAAAATTCACGGCCTTTCCGGCCTACGCTTGATGAGGTGAAAACGATAGAAGCATTATCTGATTTACGCAGTACAGGAAATAGTGCTTTAGTGATCATAGCTTGCGCTGTCACATTCACTTTCATGATGTTTTCAAACGTAGAAGAGCAAAAGTGCTCAAGTGGTCCAAGCGATCCTAAAATACCCGCATTATTGAGTAAGCCATCTAATTTACCAAATTGGCTTTCAATTGTGGCTGCTAAATCGCGGTAGTTTTGTTTTGTCGCGCCTTTTAAGTCCATTGGCACAATAGCAGGCTGAGGGTAACCAGCATTAACAATCTCATCGTAAACGCATTCGAGTTTATTTGTTGTTTTACCAAGTAAAATAACTGTGGCGCCATACTTTGCGTAGGTAATTGCTGCTACACGGCCAATACCATCGCCGGCACCTGTAATTAAAATTACTTTATTTTGAAGTGCATTTGGAGTTGCTTGATAAGTTTGCATATAAATACCAATTTATAAAATTTTTTTGATTTTAACATAGCAAATCGTCAAGTAATCGAATTTATTGAAAATTTAGGTGGCGGAATTATAAACTTTACGTTAAGTTTAACTGGTCTAATGTCTCATTAATAAACTGATTACATTGTTTTAACTTTACTACACTGATTAAACACACTTACTTTGAACGAACACACTATAAAAATAAAGATATGTGCGGAGCTAAAAATATGAAAAAAATGCTACTCTCACTCTCGGTTACAGCTGCCTTGGCAGGTTGTGGCGGCGGAGAAACATTAGAAGATGTTAAAAACGACACTGCAACCGTAATTCCAAATGCTACGGTTACTTTTGACCCTGCTAATGGGGTTTTATCTGTTCCTAACGATTTATTAATGAGCGGCACACAAGATGGCACAATTAATATTCCTGGGGAATTAGATGACGATAATGTTTCAGTACCTCGTACTGCTTATACAGACCCACAGCTAGCCCTAGGCGCGCTGGATGGCTGGTCATCACAGGTACCTTACAAAATTGATTTAACTTTCCCTACTGGCGTATCGTTAGATGAAACCTCTGCAGCATCGCCTGGTACAGTAAGGATTTTTGAAGTGGTGATGGGGGCAAGCTTAACCGATCCAGACTGTGCAACGGTTGCAGCTGGTACAGCGTGTAAACTGGTTGGCGAATTAACCTACGGGGTAGACTTTATTACTCAAGCCTCTGGCGACGCTGTGGCTGTTGTACCCTTAAAGCCATTCACACCGGGTAGTTCATACATAAATGTATTAACCACAGGGTTAAAAGATTCTCAAGGGCGCTCTATTCAACCATCTTCTACTTATGCTTTAGTCAGTGAAGAAGCCCCACTAATCACAGATGCTCAGCTGGGCCTTCAAGCAGCTGTAAATAGTTATGAAAATGTAGTGGTAAGTTCAGGTGACATCACCAAAGACGACATTATATTCTCTGCGGCAATGACCATCCAGTCAGCAGGGCCTGTACTTGGTACAATTAAAAACTTACTAGCAGCGAGCTTGCAAAACGATGCTTTACCAAAGCCAATGGTAAATGTACCTGAACAAGCAATGATAAATGTACAGCAAGTATTTGCAGCTGCGGGTGTTAGCGTATCGGATGCGTTCTCTGGTGTGCAATACTTAAAAGGTAGCGTAATGCTGCCCATGTATTTAGGGACGCCAACCGGTACTGAAATAAGCGACTTAAATGATACATATTGGCAAGGTATGTGTGACAACGCGGTAGCTATTTTAGGCTACAAAGCAGCAGCAGGGGAAGCATTTCCTGCAGAGCCAATTAGTGAAAATGATGCACTTTGTGCTGCATTAAGTAATGGTCAGCTTCGCGATTTAGGTTTAGACTCTACCCGCCATTTAACTAAGTATAACTCCATTCCTAAAGTGCAAAGCATGGCGAATGTGCCAGTGCAAATAACTAAACCTATTTTACCGGTTATTAACTTTATTCGTGATTCACAAGGCCTTGAACCCATTGAAATGCCAGAAGCAGGCTGGCCCGTTGTTATTATGCAACACGGTATAACAACCGACAAAGAAAGCATGTTGGCGCTAACTGCACAGCTTTCAATTCAAGGTTTTGCTACCGCCGCAATCGATCACCCTCGCCATGGCGAACGTGGTGTAGATGTTGATGCAGATGGTACAGATGACTTTAATGCAACAACAGGGTCAGTGCTTAGCTACATGAACCTAAATTCGCTATTAGTTGCGCGTGATAGCTTACGCCAATCATCTGCAGATTTATTAGGCTTACGCTTAGGGTTAAACTTTATTAATGATGCAACAATTAATGCTCAAGATGTAACCTATGTAGGGCACTCATTAGGCTCTATTGTAGCACCTGCATTTATAGCACAGGCTAATAGCCCGCTTGCAGACACAGTTGACCCGTTATTTAAGGTCAACACCGTAGCACTTGCTAGTGGCGGTGGTGGTATCGCAAGCTTTTTACTTGAGTCAGCTGCGTTTGGGCCATTTATTCAGGGCTCTGTATTATCGCAGGCTGGTACTGCAGAATCACAAGAATTTAATGAGTTTCTACAAGCAGACGCTATTTCAAACTGTGGTACATTCCTACCAGATATGGAAGCGTTTTTAACCTGTGGTTATCAGGCGTATGTAACCTCACTCACTACAGCAGGAGAAACCACAAAACTTGCTAATATCCAAGGGGTAATGAGCGAGTTTGCTTTTGCTGCGCAAACCGCACTTGATAGTGGCGACCCAACAAATTACGCTGCAGCGGTAAATGCATTAGGTACACCTGTATACACTAATGTGGTTGTGGGCGATGGCGCTGATAACAAACCTGATCAAGTTATACCGCCAGCGGCTGCAAATAATCCTATATCGGGCACAATTCCTTTAGCTAATTTAATGGGTCTTGAAACAGTAAGTACTTCGCAAGCACCAAGTGAAACCCCTGGAAGCTACTTAGTTAAATTCACTAAAGGGCATCATGGCTCTATTTTAACACCAGCGCAAGATGAAGCTAAAGCGGCTACTGTTGAAGGCAGTGCTGCCGCAAACGCTGAAATGCAGCTGCAAGTAGCGACTTATTTAGCGGCACGTGGTCGTATGTTATTAGTCAGTAACCCAGAGGTGGTGACTGATTGATCAGCAAAAACCTTATTAACCTTGAAAAGCCACTGTTTAGTGGCTTTTTTTTGTGATAAAGCATGATAAATTAGCTTAAATTTATAAATGGAGAAACCAGTTGGAATTTTTATACGAATACGGTTTGTTTTTTGCTAAAACGGTTACCTTTGTTATTGCCATTGCAATTATTTTAACGCTTATTGTTGGCTCAGCGGTCAAGCCAAAAGCTAAAAAAGGGGCGATAGAAATAGACGATTTGTCTGAGCAATTAGATAATCTAAAAAATAGTTTTTTAGAAAACACGTTAACTAAAAAAGAGTTAAAAGCGCATCATAAAGCGCAAAAAGTCGAGTCTAAAAAAGCAGCAAATGATGAGCCAAAGCCACGCTTATATGTTATTGATTTTGTAGGTAGTATGGATGCACACGAAGTTGAAAGCCTACGCGAAGAAGTGACTGCAATTATTGCCATTGCTAACCCTGAAAAAGATAAAGTTTTAGTTCGCTTAGAAAGTGGTGGCGGAGTGGTACATGGCTATGGTTTAGCTGCATCGCAATTACAGCGTTTTAAAACAGCAGGGATTAAACTATCTGTATCTATAGATAAAGTTGCAGCTAGTGGCGGTTACATGATGGCCTGCGTAGCGGATGAAATATTAGCCGCTCCTTTTGCTATTGTTGGCTCTATTGGTGTAATTGCACAAATACCTAATTTTAATAAAATATTAAAGAAAAATGATGTGGAGTTTGAGCAAATTACAGCAGGTGAATTTAAACGTACACTCACATTATTTGGAGAAAACACAGATAAAGCCCGCGAAAAGTTTCGTGACGAAATAGAGCAAACACATGGTTTGTTTAAAGAGTTTGTAAGCAGCCAACGGCCAACACTTAATATTGATAATGTGGCAACGGGCGAGCACTGGTTTGCAACACAAGCAATTGAAAAGGGCTTAGTTGATATCATTAAAACCAGTGATGATGCGTTATTAGAGCAACAAGATGAGCGTCAAATATACAAAGTTAAATACAAAATTAAGAAAGGATTAAGTGATAAGTTAGCAATTGGGCTTAGTAGTTCTATCAATAAAGCAGGCGTTAATTTAATGTCGCGCTTTAAAGTAATGAACCCATAAAGCGTTATTAAAAGTAATAAAAAACCCTTGCTTAGCAAGGGTTTTTTATGGGCTTGAATAATTACTCAGTAGATTTGTGGTAATCTTCTAAGTCTTTAGCTGCGTTCGGGTCGTTAAATATCGTTTCATCTAATTGACCTTCTGATTTTGCAACCACACAGGTCACCATACAGTCACCCGTTATATTAACGGCTGTGCGCGTCATATCGAGTAATCTGTCAACACCAATAATAATGGCAATCCCTTCTACTGGTAAACCTACTTGGTTAAGTACCATGGCAAGCATAATTAAACCTACGCCTGGTACGCCCGCGGTGCCTACCGAGGCAAGCGTAGCGGTTAAAATAACCATTAAGTAATCAGATATTGTTAAATCAACAGCAAACACTTGTGCAATAAATACCGTTGCAACACCTTGCATAATGGCTGTGCCGTCCATGTTAATGGTGGCACCAAGCGGAATAGTAAAAGAGGCAACTGAGTTATTTGCTCCGAGTTTTTTGGTCGCGGTTTCAAGTGTAATAGGCATCGTCGCGCTAGAGCTTGAAGTACTAAAGCCAAATAAACATGCATGCTTCATTTTAGCTAAGAAAATTAGCGGATTTAGACCTGTTAGCGCTTTTAAAATAATGCTGTAGTTAACAAAAGCATGAATAAGTAATGCAGCTACAACCACTAAGAAGTATTTGGCAAGGCTCACAATTAAGCCCATTTCAATCGTTGTGAAAAGCTTAGCCATTAAAAAGAACACGCCGTAAGGTGCAATATTCATTAGTAATGTAACAAGTTTTAAAATAACCGTGTTTAAATCTTCAAATACGGCCGCTACACGCTTACCTGCCTTACCACTTAGTGCCATTGCAACACCAAATAAAAGCGCAAACACAATAACTTGCAACATATTGCCTTTAGCCATTGCTTCAAATGGGTTAGTAGGAAACATATCGATAATAACGCGAGCGAGTGTAGGGGCTTCTTTTGCGTTAAAACTTGCATCTGATGGCAGAGCAATACCCTGACCTGGGTTAAACAGTAAAGCCAGTGAGATAGCAACCGTAATAGCCACGGCAGTTGTCACTAAATATAAGCCTATAGACTTACCACCTAAACGGCCTAATTTTTTAGGATCACTTAAACTACATGTACCACATACAAGAGATACAAAAACCAGCGGTACTACCAACATTTTTAAACTGGCAATAAAAATTTGTCCGCCAACATGGAAAAGGCCATCCACAAAAAAAGCTTTAATTGGCAAAGAGAATAACCCAAGAGGAATTAGATAATCGTCTTCACCAGCTAAAATAGCTTGAAATAAAAAGCCTACTGCAATACCAAGTCCCATACCTATCATGATACGGGTGGTTAAACTCATTGAACGTATTTTAGACATATTCCCTAATCTATTTTTTCAAATTTGCCATAGACTACCAGCAAGGAAATATTTACTACAGAAAAAAATAACCTTTGCGGGATTTTTTACATAAAAAAGTGATAAAAAACTGTGATATTAGACTAAGTTATAGGTTAATATTAGGTAAACAATTATCAGTAAATAATAACAACGCTAGGGAGAGGTCCATGCCTTTAACGCGACTACTCAGCATTACACTATTTAGCATCATGCTTGGCGCTTGTGGTGGTGGTGGAACAATCGAAAAAGACGGCACCATTGGCGATGATGGTGATTCTTCATCAGAAACATCTACTTACACAGTAACACTTAAAGGTTACATACAATCAAGTGATACTGAGTCAAACACAGTCACTGCCGCGGCTCCTCTCGAACTTAGAGCAACATTGAAAGACGATGATGGTGACACAGTGTCGGGCGAGCGAATTACTTTTACTCTGACTGATGCAATCGGTGAGCTAAACCCAACAACTGGTACGGCGTTAACACAATCTGACGGTGTAGCAACGATAGAGTTAAGCGCAGGGCAGAACGCTGGAGCCGGTGAGGTAACAGCAACATATACAATCGATGGAGCAAGTTATACAGACACATTTGCGTTTGAGTCAGATGGTGCTCAATCGTCAGATCCGCAATTAAGTGTGACGCTTGTTGATTCATCAGGTGGAGCAACTCGAAGTGTTGACTATTTAAACCCTGCTACTGCTCAAGTAGAGCTATTGATTGATAATGAGCCAGCAGCTTATGAGTTAATTGAATTTGTACTCACTGGTTTGGGCACTATCAACCCAACTAATGGTACCGCTTTGACGAACGAGCAAGGTATAGCAACAATTAATTTGCTTGCAGGGACTGAAGCGGGAGCGGGCTCTATTGTTGCCACTTATACTGATAATGAGAATACTATTTTTAGCTCAGAAGGTTACACGTTTACAACCGAAGGTGATGCGCCTATTCAAGGTGAGTCATTAGACTTTTCAATTGGCTTAAGTCTCAAATCATCATCTACGCTATCTGAAATCAGCACAATAAGTGCAGCCGATAGTGCGGTTATACAAGCCACTATTCTTGACGGTGATGGCAATCAGGTTGAGGGAGCTGTAGTAAACTTTACTTCTACGCTAGGTAATTTAATACCAAGTATTGGTACTGCACTAACTAATGAAAGAGGCGTTGCATCAATTAACTTAACCTCTGGTACCGTCGAAGGGGCAGGCGTTGTTACAGCTCAGTACGAAGGTGTTGAACAAACCTTGGGGTTTTATACTAAAGGTGACGCTGTAAACCCAGATCAAAGCACAGCAGATATCAATTTTTCAATTTTAGAAAACTGCCCTGCAAATTTTAAAACGCAAAGAGATGCAAGCCAATGTGAGACAGTGACAAGTATTTCTGGTGATTCAACAGCGATTCTTTACATCGAAGTGACTAACGAGAATTCGACAACGCCACTCACGCAAACTTTAGTGACAGCAAGTACAACTATTGGTTCAATTACTCCATCAACAGGCACGGCTATTACCGATGAAAACGGTATTGCGTTATTAGATATAGTGCCAGGTCAAGATGTAGGCGCCGGTGAAATTACTGTGTCAGTGCTTGAGAGCAATTTAACCAAGGCATTTCAAATTGCTGCTGTAGATGTTGAAATTGCTATTAGCAGCTCACTTGCAAACAATGAGTTATTAGCTGCAGGTGCAACAGCGCTTATCTCAATTGAAATCTCAAAAGACGGTGAGCTATATACCACACCACTTACTGTTGAATTTTCATCTGGTTGTGTTGGCTCTGGCCAAGCACTTATAGACGAAACAGTAACCAGCATTGGCGGCTTTGCACGCTCTACATACCGTCCGCTTACTTGTGTGGGTGGCGACATAATTACGGCTACCGTGATCACCGGTGGCGATACGGTTTCTGCAAGTACCACTATTAATGTATCACCCGCAAATATTGGTTTTTTACAATTCGTAGAAGTAACTGAGCCTGTTATTGCGTTAAAAGGCACGGGTGGTGCTAATAGAACTGAAATTTCAGAAATAACATTCAAGCTTGTTGACTCAAATGGTAACGATTTGGCGTCAAGAACGGTTAATTTTGAACTATCAACCGCTGTTGGTGGAATAACATTAGGTACTGCTAGTGCAATTACTAATGCCAGCGGTGAAGTAACGACTTCTGTTCAATCTGGTTCAATTGCTACACCTGTACGCGTTATTGCATCTAGCGAAGAAGAGGTTAACGGCGATACGGTTATTGTAACGGCGCCTTCAGATATTTTGGTAGTTAGTACTGGTATTGCAGATCAAAATAGTTTTTCGTTATCCCGTTCTATTTTCAACCCACACGCATTAAATGTTGATGGCAATACAGTATCGGTTAATGCTCGTTTGGCTGATCATTTTAATAATCCAGTACCAGATGGAACTGCTGTTACTTTTATTACTGAGGGGGGGGTTATAGAGCCTAGCTGTACCACAACCAATGGTGCATGTAGTGTGACGTGGACCAGTAGTAACCCACGTCCGTTTACAGATTCAATGTACGAAAATACGATTGCGCAAAAGTGTGATGGCGGCTTACCATGCCCATTGGGTATCCTAAATAATGACTTAACTGTAGATTTACCACTCGGTGGACGCGCTACTGTTCATGCTTATGCCATTGGTGAAGAAACCTTTTCTGATTTAAATGGTAACGGTTACTTCGACAGTGAAGACTTTTTTGATGACTTATTTGATATTCCAGAAGCCTTTATCGATAACAACGAAGATGGCACTTACGGGGGCAAAGACTGTAATGATGGTACAGATCCATGTTCACGCGATAACTCTACAGGTGATGAGTTTGAAGAGTTTGTAGATTTTGATGGTAATGGTACATGGACCACACAAAATGGTTTATATAATGGCTTACTGTGCCGTGAAGAAGACGAAATTGCGGGTATTTGTAGCCGTCAAATGGTTAACGTGTTTCAAAACCAAGAAATTGTGATGTCGGGTGATACGGCTTTCTTTAGGTTAGTCACATACGCTGATGATTGCTCTGCTATTGCAGGGGCAACGGCCTCAGAGGTACGTGTTAACAGCGACCCTGCTAGCCCACTGGTGCGCCTTGTCCAAAACGACCCAACCAGTGCACTTATGTGTCAGGTTGATGCAATAGACTTAACCCAAACTGCATCTGGAACAGCTAGTTTAGGGCTTACGGTATTTATAGCAGACATTTATAACAATCCAATGCCTGCTGAAACAACCATTTCTATTAACACAGACAATGGCATTTTGACAGGCACTGATAACTATACTTATCCAAATACAACAAGCATCGTACCTGTTGGTTTATCTTTTGGTATTACGCGTGAAGACTTAGATGGTGGCAATGAGCAGTTTAGCGGCATTTTAACTGTTACAGCTGAAGCACCTTCTGGGCTAGAAAGCACGCTTTCTGTAAGTGTAATTGACGATTTATAATGGGTGGAATTTAAAAAAAGCCAACCTTTAAGGTTGGCTTTTTTATTTGTGTTCTATATATTCCACAGCAATTATTGTAAAAACACCCGTTTGTATAATTTAACAACAAAAATTGTTTGTTTATTCAGTAAATACTGAAAAGTTTGTATTAAAAGCTTGTAACAATAGGTGTTTGTAGATATACCTATAAATATTCGCGCCGTTTATGTCGGCAAAACACATTTAAATATTTGGTTAGAAATAGGCAACTATGGGCAAATCGCTAGTAATTGTAGAGTCACCTGCTAAGGCTAAAACAATTAATAAATACTTAGGTAAAGACTTCATCGTAAAGTCCAGTATTGGGCATGTGCGTGATTTACCTACTTCAGGTTCGAGCAAAGCTAAAGTACCGGCGACAAAAACGCCTGCTGAAGTTCGAAAAATGGCACCTGAAGAAAAAGCAGCGTATAAACAGCAACGAGATTACACGAATTTAGTTGCACGTATGGGGATCGACCCTGAAAAGGGGTGGCAACCACATTACGAAGTTTTGCCAGGGAAAGAGAAAGTAGTTCAAGAGCTTAAAAAGCTGGCCGAAAATGCAGACCAAGTTTATCTTGCAACGGATTTGGATAGAGAAGGGGAAGCTATTGCTTGGCACCTTCAAGAAATCATTGGCGGTGAGCCAGAAAAGTACAAGCGCGTTGTATTCAACGAAATTACAAAAAATGCCATTCAACAAGCGTTTGAAACACCCGGTGAGCTTAATACCGATATGGTGTATGCACAGCAAACACGCCGCTTTTTAGACCGTGTAGTTGGCTTTATGGTATCGCCATTGTTATGGGCTAAAGTAGCGCGCGGGCTTTCTGCTGGGCGTGTGCAATCGGTTGCGGTGCGTTTATTAGTTGAGCGAGAGCGTGAAATTAAAGCGTTTATTCCAGAAGAGTTTTGGGATATCCACGCCGATGTTAGAAATACTGAGGCACAATTACGCTTAGAAGTCACCAAGCAAGCAGGCAAGCCCTTTAAGCCAGTTAATGAGGCCCAAGCTACAGCTGCAGTAAATAGCTTAGAAAAAGCTGAATATAAAGTTATAAGCGTTGAAGAAAAACCAAGTAAAAGTCGCCCAAGTGCACCCTTTATTACCTCAACAATGCAGCAAGCTGCAAGCACTCGCTTAGGGTACGGCGTTAAAAAGACCATGATGCTTGCACAGCGCTTATACGAAGGTGGTTACATCACTTATATGCGTACCGATTCAACTAATTTGTCAAAAGATGCGGTTGACATGTGTCGTGATTATGTAACCCAAGAGTTTGGTGCAAAATATTTGCCTAAAGAGCCTATAAGTTACAGCTCAAAGGGTAATGCGCAAGAGGCGCACGAAGCGATTCGTCCTTCAAGCGTAACAGTACTTTCTGGACATGTAGAAGGTGTTGATGCGGACGCTAAAAAGCTATACGAGTTGATTTGGCGTCAGTTTGTTGCCTGCCAAATGGTACCTGCAGAATATGATCTTACAACGCTTACTGTGGCCGCAAGCGACTTTCAACTTAAAGCAAAAGGTCGAGTATTACGCTTTGATGGTTGGACTAAAGTACAACCAGTAGTGCGTAAAAAGAATGAAGAAGATCAGTCTCTTCCTGCTGTTAAAGAAGGCGAAGTACTGAGCTTAATTGAGCTTGATCCTAAACAGCACTTTACTAAACCGCCAGCGCGTTTTAGTGAAGCAAGCTTAGTCAAAGAGCTTGAAAAACGGGGTATTGGTCGTCCGTCTACGTATGCATCTATCATTTCTACAATTCAAGACCGTGGTTATGTAAGAGTAGAAAATCGTCGCTTTTTTGCTGAAAAAATGGGTGAAATAGTCACAGACCGTTTAGTAGAAAACTTCACTGATTTAATGAACTTTGACTTTACTGCAAAAATGGAGGGTCGCTTAGATGACATCGCCGAAGGTGATCGTGTATGGACGCAGGTACTTGATAAGTTTTATGATGATTTTTCTACACAATTAAATATTGCCAAAGGTGAGCCAGAGCAGGGCGGTATGCGTCTTAACCAAATGGTCGAAACCGATATTGACTGCCCTACGTGTAGTAGAAAAATGGGTATCCGCACAGCGTCTACAGGTGTGTTCTTAGGATGTACAGGCTACAATTTGCCGCCAAAAGAGCGTTGTACCACAACGATGAACCTAGTATCAGGTGATGAAGCGGTGGCTGCAGATGTTGAAGACATTGAAACTGAAACTCTAATGCAAATGAAGCGCTGCCCAATATGCGAAACGGCGATGGACTCCTATTTAATTGATGAAACTCGCAAGCTTCATGTGTGTGGTAACAACCCGGCGTGTAAAGGGCATATTGTTGAGCAAGGTACCTTTAAAATTAAAGGCTACGATGGTCCGATTATCGAATGCGATAAGTGTGGCTCAGATATGGAGCTCAAATCGGGGCGTTTTGGTAAGTACTTTGGGTGTAACAACGAAGAGTGTAAAAACACGCGTAAATTACTTAAAAACGGCGAAGCTGCGCCACCTAAAGAAGACCCTGTGCACATACCTGAACTTGAATGTGAAAAGTCAGACGCTTATTTTGTTTTACGTGACGGGGCTGCAGGTATTTTCTTAGCGGCTAATACTTTTCCTAAATCACGCGAGACGCGCGCGCCTAAAGTGGCCGAGCTCAAGCGTTTTAGGGACCGTATTTCACCTAAGTTTTATTATTTAGCGGATGCACCAGAAAAAGATCCTGATGGTAATTTAGCGGTAGTACGTTATAGCCGTAAAAATAAAGCGCAATACGTGATGACTGAAGTCGACGGAAAAGCCACAGGCTGGACCGCACACTACGAAGCGGGTAAATGGGTAGAAGAAGCAAAGAAAAAAGCGGCTCCTAAAAAGAAGGCTACTACTAAAAAAGCGCCTGCAAAAAAGACTAAAGCTAAAAAAGAAGAAGAGTAGCTAACCCGTTACTTGCTCTTTTATTAATAAAAACCGGAATGAACAGTGTATGTCATTCCGGTTTTTTATATTAAGCTAAGTGTCGCAATGGCTCGTTAGCTACATAGTCTTAATAAATATATTTAAATTTTAACTGCCGCGACCTTTTTATAGCCCTCAGACTCTAATTCATCATTTACGCACTGTAATACATATGCATATAAGTCTTCGTTACTTACATCGTCGTCTTTAGCCCAACTTACACACATATCTGTGTATTCTGTTATTGTTTGTGCAGACGCCGCTGGTGCATCGTCTGCGACTGCATATGTTGCAGATACAGCAAAAAGAGGTACTACTATTAATGCTAGCAATGCTTTATTCATTTGTTTATTCCTAAATAAATGGTTTGACGATTTAAATACATTTTAATGTTGTACTTAAATAGTGCCCAATGCAGAACAACTCTGTTGGTATACTGATTTTTAATCGAATTGAAAATAAAAGATAACGAAAAATTTTTATCGTCAAGATGAGTAAATTACTCAAAAATAAATATATAAGTAATTGTGCTTAAATAAATTATAAGCTAATGTCGCTTTTTTATAAAAAGATAGATTAATGTTGGAAGATCAAGCAAAAGCAACTAATACGGCCCGTAAAATACATAAAGTAGAGCAGGGCTTAGAGTCATTTATATTTACAGGTCGTTGGTTACTGGCGCCGTTTTTTGTGGGCTTACTATTTGCTGTAATACTACTGCTTATTAAGTTTTTTAAGCAGCTTTATTTAATGGGAATTGCCACTTTTAGCGCGACTAACCAAGAGCTATTAGTAGGTATACTTACGCTGGTTGATACCGCCTTATTGGCAGGTTTATTACTTATTATAATTTTTAGTGGTTATGAAAATTTTGTATCTAAGCTTAACATTGATGGCCATGAAGATAGGCCATCATGGATGGGCAAGGTTGGCTTCTCTGGTTTAAAAATGAAGTTGATCAGTGCAATAGTCGCTATATCGGCAGTAGAGCTTTTAAAAGTATTTATTAATTCAAATATTCATTCAAGTGATGAGTTATTTTGGAAAGTGTTAATCCACGTAACCTTTGTCAGCTCTGGTGTATTATTTGCGCTTACTGATTATTTAAATAGTAAAACACAGTCACATTAAAAAGGTTAAATTAGTGTTTTAGTGGCCGGTATTTCGTCTTAATGCCAGCTATAGCAGCCCACAATTTGAGCGCACAAAAAAGCCCGATAAAATCGGGCTTTAAGTTATATGTAAGGCGTTATTAATTTACAAAAGCAAAATAGCACCCAAAACCGCTTATGCTTAACGTATTACCTTCTAAAGTAGCACTACAATGAGATAGTGAGTCATGCGCTTCAGTCACTGTTTTAGTCAGCTCAAGTGTTTGATTGGTTTGTGCTAAATTAAACACACACAGCATTGTCTGCTCATTTAGCGTTCTGTAAAAGGCGAGTATAGGCTCTTGTGTATTAATAAACTCAATATCACCTTCTAGTAACACAGCATGCTGTTTACGCCATGCCATAAACTCCCGGTAAGCATTAAGTATAGAGTCTGAATCTTTATCTTGAACAGATACAGCACGTTGAGTGTGCGCGTTATCTACAGGTAACCACGGTTTTGCATCACTAAAGCCTGCATGTTCTGAGCCATTGTCATCCCACGGCATTGGTGTTCTGCAGCCATCACGGCCTTTAAAGTTTGGCCAAAAAGTAATGCCGTAAGGGTCTTGTAAGTCTTCAAATGCAACAGAAGCTTCACCTAAGCCAAGCTCTTCACCTTGGTACATACATACACTACCACGTAACGAGGCTAGTAGGGCAGTAAGCATTTTGCACTGTGCTGGGTTTATTTCACCATTTTGGCTCCAGCGGCTCGCAACACGTTCCACATCGTGATTACTAAACGCCCAGCATGGCCAACCCTCAGTCATACGCTGTTCAAGTGTTTGCACTGTTTCTCTAATGTACTCACTTGAGTAATCATCTGTTAATAGCTCAAAACTATAACCCATGTGCAGCTTATCGCCGCCTTGAGTATACTCTGCCATTGTGGCTAATGAATCTTCTGATGAAATTTCACCTAACGATACTGTACCAGGGTACTTATTAAGTAATGCTCGTATATCTTGCATAAACTCAATATTTTCTGGCTGTGTATTGTTGTAATAGTGATATTGAAAAGCATATGGGTTATCTTCACTAAAGCCACGGCCTTGGCGCTTATCTTTAGGCTTTGCTGGATTATCGCGTAGCTGAGCATCGTGATAGCAAAAGTTAATAGCATCAAGCCTAAAACCATCTACGCCCTTTTTAAGCCAAAACTCAACATTATCAAGTACTGCTTTTCTTACATCAGGGTTATGAAAGTTTAAATCGGGCTGTTCGGTTAAAAAGTTATGCAAATAGTACTGACCACGACGAGGCTCCCATTGCCATGCACCGCCACCAAAAATAGATAGCCAGTTATTAGGTGCTGTACCATCGTCTTTAGCATCCGCCCATACATACCAGTCTGCTTTATCATTGTTTTGATTTTCGCGGCTGTCTAAAAACCATTGATGTTGGTCTGATGTATGACTGAGCACCTGGTCAATTATAATTTTGATGTCACGCTCGTGGGCTTCTTTTATTAATTCGTCAAAGTCGTTTAAGTCACCAAACAGTGGGTCTATATCGCGATAATCACTTATATCGTAGCCAAAGTCTTTCATTGGTGATTTAAAAAAAGGAGAAATCCAAATTGCATCAACACCTAAGCTTTTGATGTAATCGATGCGATTAATTATCCCTTTAAGATCACCAATACCGTCGTTATTGCTGTCTTGAAAGCTTCGCGGGTAAACCTGATAAATAACCGCACCTTTATACCACTGCTGTTGGGCCATGCTTTTCTCCGTCGTTCCACACAGTATTTATATTGTTATTAGTTTGATTAACACAATCACTAAATTTTCAAAAAGCATACGTGAAGGGGGCTACTCTGTAAAAAGCCTGCATACGTATGCAGCTAATTTACTTAGTTAAATGTACTTTTAAGAAGGTGTATTTAAGGTGATGTATTTTTATTGCTAACTTTACCAATCATGCTTTTTACTTATAAATAAAATAGCACGATCTGTTTTGGTGCTTATTTTAAAAGGCTTGCACGGTATTGGTGAAAGCGATGATTGGTCTTACCAATTTCATAAATAGAAATTATTAAAATAACTTATGTAAATATTAAAAAATGTTTTATTTAACGCTATTTACACGCTGTATCATGGGTTTTCTACAGTGCGAATATATGTATTTTTATTAAACCCATTAACAATCATGCTGCACCATAATAATAAATATAAAATCAATAGGTTAGCTCTCACTTTGTGAATTAATTGTTAATTTGAAAGGCGTTGCATAGTTCTGAATACGTATGCATAAAGTTGTTAATAAAATAATTCGAGCGTTAATATTGACGCTGACAACAAAATTAGCTCGCCAGTTTGACTATCACTCAAATAAAGAAGCGAGTATCACAATATGGGTAACGGGAAAAACATCATGTCTATGTTCAAACCAAGTATATTAACGTTAGCAATGGCAACTGCAGGTTTTACAAGCTTTGCCCCTGTAGCAGCACAAGAAGAAATAGTTAAAAACGATGACGTAGAAGTTATCGAAGTAAAAGGCTTTCGTGGTAGTGTTGTAGAATCAATAAATACTAAGCGTTTTTCAACACAGGTGGTTGAGTCAATTTCTGCTGAAGACATTGGTAAACTTCCAGATACATCTATTGCAGAGTCAATCGCACGTTTACCAGGTTTAACAGCCCAGCGTCTTGATGGCCGTGCTAGTCGTGTAAGTGTTCGTGGTTTTAGCGAAAACGAAAGCGCAACAACATTTAATGGTCGTGAGCAAGTATCGATTGGTGACAACCGTGGTGTTGAGTTTGACCTTTACCCATCAGAAATAATGAGCGGCGTTACTGTATATAAAACACCAAGTGCCAGTATTGAAGCTGAAGGTATTGCCGGTGTAATCGACATGCAAACGGTAAAGCCTTTAAGTAAAGGCGAGCGCGTGATCATGTTTAATGGTCAGTTAGAGCAGTCAGGTTTTGATAAGCTAAATCCTGATGGTGATGATAAAGGCTTTCGTGGCACGGTTTCATACATTGATCAGTTTGCAGATGACACTATAGGTGTTGCATTTGCTTACAACACGATGAGCTCACCAAACCAAGAAAAACGCTGGAATTCTTGGGGATACCCTGAATTCGACGTTGATGGACAGAATTATTCAATCTTAGGCGGAGCTAAACCATTCGTACGTTCATCAACACTTGAACGTGATTCAGCGATGCTAGTAGTGGAAGCTGCACCAAATGATCGTCTAAACATGACGTTTGATGCGTTATATGTAGATTTTAACGATGAAAAAATCTTACGTGGTATTGAAGTACCTTTCGCCTGGGGTCAAGGTAGCATCGACCCGAATAGTGTTACTGTAGATGAACAGTCTGGCTTTATCACCAGTGCAACAACGCAAGGTCAACGCGTTGTAGTTCGCAATGATGTTGAAGAACGTGATGCTGAATTAACGCAATTTGGATTTAATACTAAATATGACATTGACGATTCATGGTCGGTAGAGTTTGATGCGAGCTTATCTGAAGTTGAGCGTAAGGACTGGAGCTTACAAAGTTATTCTGGCACAGGCCGTGGCGATGCAAACGGTATTGCTGACAACATTGGTTACTCACTTGATGGCGGCAATACCGGTGCCAAATTTAGCCACGAGTTAGATTATAGTGATTATGCTTTAATTCAGTTAGGTGGCCCTTTGTCATGGGGAACCAGCTCAGCGCTAAATAATAAGTACGGCTTAAATGATACGGCTTATCAAAACACCGCACAAGATGGCTTTATTAATGCACCTGAAGTTAATGATGAACTACATACTTTAAAACTAGCAGCAAGTAAGCTATTAGAAAACGATTACTTAAGCAAAGTAAGTTTTGGTATGTCATATCGCGACCGCGAGAAGAGTAAAAAGTCTGAAGGGTATTACTTAACATTAAGCGATTTCTCATTAGATAATCCTGGTACGCTTGTCGTTCCAGAGCAATATCGCCTCGGAACAGCTAGCTTAGGCTTTATCGGTATGGGGGATATGATTGCCTATGATACCCGTGCACTAGTTGACGATGGATATTATGACTCAATTCAAGAAAGTTTAACGGATATAAAACACACTACGCAGTCGTACACAGTTCAAGAAAAAGTTACGGCGTTTTTTGTTCAAGCTGATATTAATGCTGAAGTAGGTGAACTACCATTAACAGGTAACTTTGGTGTTCGCTATGTTAGAACTGAGCAATCTTCGAAAGGTTTTGCGGCTGTGCCGAATGACGTGACTGGTCTAGTTGAAGCCGTTCCTAACAATGTGTCACACGATTATAGTCATGTTTTACCTAGTCTTAATTTATCTTTAGCGCTAGATGAAAATCAAACTGTGCGTTTTGGTGCCGCTAAAACTATCTCACGAGCCCGCCTAGATGAAATGAATGCTTCTGTTAATGCGAGCTATAATTCTGAGCGTCCTGATGAGAATGGCAACTATTGGTCAGTATCTGGTGGTAATCCTACACTTGAACCAAAAGAAGCAACGGGTTTTGATTTTACTTATGAAAACTACTTTAGTGCAGAAGGATACTTCTCAGCGGCTGTATTTTATAAAGACTTAAGCCAATGGATATTTGATGGTGTATACGAAGTTGATATGTCAGGAGTTGCTAACCCTTCAACGGGTGAGATACCAGAGAATAGTACCGGTACTGGATCAGGTAAAGTGAATGGCGGTGGTGGAGATCTTTGGGGCTATGAATTGTCTCTTGCTCTACCGTTTAATATTTTTAGTGATTCATTAGAAGGTTTTGGTTTAATTGCCAGCCATACAGGAATTGAACAAGATATTGAAGATCAAAACGGTAATGAATACGAATTACCTGGTTTGTCGGATAAAATTGAAAGCTTAACTTTTTATTATGAAAACTATGGCTTCCAAGCACGTACTAGTATGCGTAAACGTAGTGACTTTAAAGGTGATATTTACAACGCAGGTTATGAAACTCAGCAAGTGAATATCTTAGGTGAAACAATTTGGGACGTACAAGTTGGTTACGATTTTGGCGAAGCAGGTGTTGAGAGCTTAGATGGCTTAAATGTTACATTCCAAGTACAAAATATCACTGAAGAACCATTTACAACACTAAGTGGTGATAATGCTTTACAAGTGCGTGATTACCAAGATTATGGGCGTAACTTTATTCTTGGATTTAGCTACAAGCTTTAACTGAAATTTAGTTAAGATATTAGCCCTTGTAATTAGTTTTACAAGGGCTTTTTTATAGCTACTTTACCTAAGTTTTATCAACCTTTTTAAATTCTGATTTAAAAAAGTGAGCAACAATATGAAGCCAATACAACACGTCGTCATTGCAGGCGGTGGAACAGCCGGTTGGATAGCCGCAGCACTACTTAATAAAGTGTTAGGTAAAGTGATTAACATAACGCTTATAGAATCAAGCACTATTGGCACGATAGGCGTAGGTGAAGCAACTATCCCCCCTATTATTCAACTTAACAACGCACTGGGTATAAACGAGCAAGATTTTATAAACGCTACACATGCATCTATAAAATTAGGAATTGAGTTCGAAAATTGGAAAAACACCTCTCATAGCTACATGCATGCTTTTGGCTCATTTGGAAAAGATTTCCCCTTTTGCGATTTTTACAATTTTTGGGTAAAAGGGCATATTAGTGGTTCAGAAGATAGCCTATGGAATTTTTCGTTAAATTACCAGGCAGCCAAACAGCATAAATTTGCACCTTTAAATACTATACCTAACACGCAATTACCAGGTTTAAGTTATGCGTATCACTTTGATGCAACACGCTATGCCGAGTACATAAAAAAGCTTGCTACTTCGCGTGGCGTTAAACTCGTAGACGCTAAAATTGAGCAGGTTAACCAATGTACGCACTCAGGCAATATTACAAGCCTCATACTTGATGATGACACCGAAATCAACGGCGATCTGTTTATAGACTGTACCGGTCAGCGTGCTTTGTTAATAGAGCAAACATTAAACACAGGCTATGTAGATTGGTCTCATTATTTACCATGTGATAGCGCGGTGGCGGTGCAGTCAAAAGGTATAGACGAGCTAAAACCTTACACGCGTTCAATTGCACACAGCGCGGGCTGGCAGTGGCAAATACCTCTGCAAAGCAGAATCGGTAACGGCTTGGTGTACTGTAGTCGTTATTTATCTGACGATGCGGCAACGCAGTTATTATTAAATAATTTACCCGCCGAGCCGATTACTGAGCCACGCGTGATTAAATTTAAAACAGGGCGGCGGTTAAAACAATGGCATAAAAATGTGGTGTCGGTTGGCCTTGCCAGTGGCTTTTTAGAGCCGTTAGAGTCAACCAGTATTCATTTAATACAAAGCGCCGTGACCCGATTAATAAAGTTGTTCCCACATAATGGGATTAGCGATGTGTTAGTTAGTGAATTTAATAAGCAAAGTGTAAACGAAATAGAACACATTCGTGATTTTATAATTTTGCATTATAAGTTAACAGAGCGAGAAGACTCGGCGTTTTGGCGTCAATGCAAGCAAATGGATGTTCCCGACTCATTAGCACATAAACTTAATCTATTTAAACACACGGGCCAAGTAGTACGAGAAAACGATGAACTATTTGCCGAAGTTGCTTGGCAGCAAGTGTTTATAGGCCAAGGCCTTACTCCCGATGATTACAATAGTATTGTTGACTCACTCAGTAGTGAACAACTTAACGATTTATTTTCCACATTAAAAACGCTTATTTCCTCAACGGTAGAGCAGTTACCCACTCATAAAGAATTTTTAGCAAAAATTAAAAAGGCCTAATGATGAAATTTTTAAATAAACTTTTACTTGTAAGTGCGTGCACCTTACCAACCATTAGCTATGCACTTGACGTTGAACCTGCCAATTGGTGGGTTGGTATGAACAAAAACACTATAACCATCATGGTGCATGAGCAAAATATTGCAAACGAGCAAATTAAATTAGCTAAATATAACGGCGTTAAGTTAAATAAGGTAACCCGTACCGATAACCCAAATTATGTATTTTTAAATATTACCATTACCGATGCCGCTAAAGCAGGAACGCTTAAATTTAATAGCAGCAAAACAAGCAATAACTTTGAGTTTCCACTGCTTGAACGCGATAAAAACAGCGCAAAACGCCAAGGTTTTACATCGGCCGATACGCTTTATTTAATTAATCCGGATCGCTTTGTTAATGGTGATGAGCAAAACGATACGGTGCCAAGCATGTTGGAGGCGGCAAACCCAAGTATAAAAGGCGGGCGCCACGGTGGTGACATTCAAGGTGTGATAAACGCATTACCGTATTTAAACGATTTAGGTGTTACACAGCTTTGGCTTACCCCAGTGCTTGAAAACAACATGCCAGATTACTCTTATCATGGTTATGCAATTACTGACTTTTATAATGTTGACCCTCGTATGGGCTCAAACCAGTTATACAAAACGTTATCAGTAAAAGCAAAAGAGCAAGGTATAGGGCTGGTAATGGACATGGTACTTAACCATTTTGGCTCTGAGCATACATGGGTTAAAGATAAACCCACTAAAGATTGGATTAACTTTAATGGTGAGTTTAATAAAGGCAAAAATGCCACCAGCCATGCTCGCCAAACCATACAAGACCCACACGCCAGTGAATACGATAAGCGCCAGTTTAACGATGGCTGGTTTGTAGAAACCATGCCTGATTTAAATCAGCGCCAACCACTGGTAAGTGAATACTTAATTCAAAATGCGATTTGGTGGATTGAATACGCCGATTTAAGCGGCATACGTGTTGATACCTACTCATATTCAGATAAAGCATTTTTGAGTGATTGGACAAAAGCCATAATGCAAGAGTACCCAGACTTTAATATTGTTGGCGAAGAGTGGACATCTAACCCAGCTATTGCCTCTTACTGGCAACGTGGCAAGCATAACCAAGATGGCTATACATCAAGCTTACCAAGCGTGATGGACTTTTCTTTACAGGAGTCAGTAATTCAAGCACTAAATGAAGATGAAAGTTGGAATACCGGTTGGGTTAAAGTGTATGAATCGTTAGCAAATGATTTTTTATACCCAGATACCAATAATATTATGGTATTTGCCGATAACCACGATATGAGCCGCGTATATACTGAACTTGGCCAAGACCTTGCTAAAACAAAAATGGCGATGACCTTGTTTTTAACAACCCGTGGCATAGCGCAAATGTATTACGGTACCGAAGTACTATTAGATAACACCCCAAGTAAAGATCATGGTGATATTAGAATCGACTTCCCGGGTGGCTTTAAAGGCCAAACGAGTAATGCATTTACAGGTAAAGGGCTCACGGCGCAGCAAAAAGACATGCACAAAACAATTAGCACCTTGCTTAACTTTAGAAAAAGCAGCTCAGCACTAGATAAAGGAAAGCTTGTACATTTTACACCTCAACAAGGTGTGTATAGTTATGCCCGTATTAGCGACGAGCAAACTGTGTTGGTATTTATGAATAAAAATACACAAGCGCTACAAAAAAACATTGAGTATATGCAAGAGGTGATGCCTCACAACACAACAGCATTTAACCTATTTACTCAAAAAACACAGAAGCTTGGTAAAACCATTGAATTACCCGCTATGAGCGCAACGGTACTTGTTATAAATGCATCACAATAATGGCGTGAATACGTATGCAGCAACTGTATGGTTGCTGCAGTAATCTTTAATATAAAGTTAATAACAATACCGACAATAAGACACACAATGAAAAATTCAGTTTACATATCCGCAGTACTGTGCAGTGCACTTGTTGGTGCTGGGTGTTCAGAGAGTAACAAATCAGAACAGAGCGAAGCGCCAGCACAGGCTCAAAATGAGCTTACAAAACCTGTTGTTTATCAAGTGTTTACTCGTTTGTTTGGCAATACCGAAACAGCCAATGTGCCTTGGGGCACTAAAGAGCAAAACGGCGTAGGTAAATTTGCCGACTTTAACAATGCAGCTCTTGAAGGTATTAAAGAGCTAGGTACCACGCATGTTTGGTATACTGGTGTGTTACACCACGCCCTAGTTGGCGATTATACCGACTACGGTATTTCACAAGATGACCCCGATGTAGTAAAAGGACGCGCGGGTTCACCGTATGCGATTAAAGATTACTACGACGTTAACCCCGATTTAGCCGTTAACGTATCAAACCGCATGGATGAATTTACTGCACTTATAGAGCGTACACATAGCCACGGTATGAAAGTCATTATTGATATAGTGCCTAACCACGTTGCTCGCAACTATCAATCGCTTGGTAAACCTAAAGGGGTAAAAGACTTTGGCGAGCAAGACGACACGACTAAAGTGTACACTAAAAACAATAACTTTTATTATGTTCCAGGCCAATCCTTTCAAGTGCCTACCTCTACCACATACACAGTGCTAGGTGGAGATACTCACCCCCTTGCGGATGGTTTTTTTGACGAAACACCTGCTAAATGGACTGGTAACGGAGCCCGTGCACCAAAACCCGATATCAACGATTGGTATGAAACTGTAAAAGTAAATTATGGTGTAAAGCCAGATGGTAGTTATGATTTTGCTCAGTTGCCAGACGATTTTAAAGATAAAGACTACCGTGCTCATTACGCGTTTTGGCAAGATAAAGAACTACCCGATAGCTGGTACAAGTTTAGAGATATTGCGCTTTTTTGGCTAGATAAAGGCGTTGATGGCTTTAGATATGACATGGCCGAAATGGTCCCCGTTGAATTTTGGAGCTTTTTAAACTCGTCAATAAAAATGCAAAAAAGTGACGCCTTTTTATTAGCCGAAGTGTATAACCCGCTAATGTATCGCGCTTATATTCAGCAAGGTAAAATGGATTATCTTTACGATAAAGTCGGCTTCTACGATACCTTAAAAGCGATAATGCAAGGTAAACAACCTGCCAATAGTATTTTTGATGCGCATGAAAGTGTGCTCGATATAGAGCAACATATGCTGCACTTTTTAGAAAATCACGACGAACAACGTATTGCAAGCCCAGACTTTGCCGGTAATGCACAGTGGGGCAAACCTGCTTTAGTTGTTTCTAACCTTATTAGCCGCGCGCCAACACTTTTATATTTTGCACAAGATGTGGGAGAAGACGGCTCTGAAAACGCAGGATTTGGCGCGCCTACACGCACGAGTATTTTTGACTACATTGGCGTACCAGCACACCAAGCATGGATGAATAACGGAAAATTTGATGGCGCTAATTTAACTGCAGAACAAGCAGCACTTCGCGACTACTACAAAGCCGTTATGTCTCTTAACAATTTACCTGCTGTCGTAGGGGGGGAAATGTCACCTCTTAAGACTGAAGGCAGTGAACGTGTAGTTGGTTTTACTCGCTCTTTAGGGCAGCAAAGTGTGTATGTGTTAAGTAACTTTAGCGCGCAGCCACAAACAGTTACGGTTAATTTATCAAAGGCACAACTAGGTATAATGAGTGAAAATACGCTATTAAATGATTTACTTGAGAATCACACCACCGAGCTTAAAGCTCATGCGCAAGGCGCTACATTTAACCTCACACTTGATGCATTTAGCAGCGCAGTATTAACAAATAAGGCTAATAATGAATAATCAGAATAATAATACCGATAAGCCAAATTTAAGTTTTTGGCAAATATGGAACATGTGCTTTGGCTTTTTAGGCATACAGTTTGGTTTTGCCCTGCAAAACGGCAATGTGAGCCGAATATTTCAAACATTAGGCGCACAAGTTGATGATATTCCTATTTTATGGGTTGCAGCCCCACTTACAGGCTTAATTGTACAGCCTATTATAGGCTATTGGAGCGATAAAACGTGGGGGCGCTTTGGCCGTCGTCGTCCGTTCTTTTTTGTTGGGGCTGTGCTCACAACGCTTTCGCTATTTATTATGCCGCATTCACCAACGCTTTGGATTGCCGCGGGTATGTTATGGATTATGGATGCGTCAATCAACGTAACCATGGAACCGTTTAGAGCACTTGTAGGCGATAACTTGCCTGAAAAACAACGTGCGACAGGTTACGGTTTACAAAGCTTTTTTATTGGTATTGGTGCGGTGTTAGCTTCGGCATTACCATGGATGATGACTAACTGGTTTGATGTAAGCAATACCGCAGCGCCAGGGCAAATTCCTGAGTCTGTTAAATACTCATTTTATTGGGGTGGGGTGGTATTACTTGTTGCGGTGCTTTGGACCGTGGCGCGAACTAAAGAATACAGCCCAGAGCAACTAGCGGCTTTTGAAAAACAAAGCGCTCAAGCTACAACTAGTAACGTGGTTAATATTAACTTTAATAAGGGGGCCATTATTTTTGTGGTGCTGGGTTTAACAACCCTTGCATTAGTAATGGGGCTATCCCTTGAAAAAGAGCTTTACCTACTTGCTGGTGGCTTACTTGCGTTTGGTATTGTGCAGTGGATTGCAGCAGCGCTTAAACGTGCCAATAAAACACAAGGTGGTTTTTACCAAGTAATACAAGATGTATTTACTATGCCAGAGGCCATGAAGCAGCTTGCCTGGGTGCAGTTTTTTAGCTGGTTTACGTTATTTGCTATGTGGATTTATACCACAGCCGCAGTAACAAGCTTTCATTATGGTAGTAGCGATGCCACCTCTAAAGCATTTAACGATGGTGCAGACTGGGTAGGCATTCTATTTGCCGCGTACAATGGTTTTGCCGCTATTGCGGCGATGTGTATTCCGTTTCTAGTTAAAAAAATGGGATTAAAAGGCGCGCATTGTTTTAATTTATTACTGGGCGCATTAGGGCTTGCAAGCTTTATGTTTATTCAAGACCCTAAAATGTTACTTATTCCTATGATTGGTGTGGGCTTTGCGTGGGCGTCTATTTTATCGCTGCCTTACGCCATGTTAAGTAATGCTCTACCGAGTAACAAAATGGGCGTTTACATGGGTATTTTTAACTTTTTTATAGTTATACCTCAGTTACTTGCCGCCAGTATTTTAGGGCTTATTTTACGTCACGCATTTTCAAATCAGCCTATTTACGCATTATTAATTGGTGCAGCCTCGTTTGTTGTTGCTGCTATTACTGTAATGCGCGTTAAAAATTCACATTAAGGACACACAATGAAAAAATATAACCTTATAACCGCCTCACTTTTAACATTAGGCTTAACAGCTTGTGGCGCTCAAAACACAAGTACAACGAATGAAAGTACCACAGCACAAGTTAAATCGGCACCTGGCGCACCAGGTGTAGAGCCATTTTGGGCTTATGCGGGTAAAACCGGTATTGGTACATCATACGAGCAATACCAAAACGGCCAATATAGCGATTTAGCTGCCACGGGCGATGTGTCTAAAGTATGGTTTTCAATTGCTAAAGGCATGATCACCGAAACCATGTTTGGGCTTATTCACCAAGCGCAAATAAAAGACATGCAGTTTGTTGTAACGGGTAAAGATTTTACCGTTAGTGAAGCCGATGATTTAGATGTCACCATTGATTATTTATACAAAGATGCGCAAGGCCGCCCACTTTCGCTTGCCTACAAAGTAACGAGCACTGATAAACAAGGGCGTTTTAGCCTAGAAAAACACATTTTTACTGATCCTGACGGGCAAACTTTATTTGTTCGCAGTGTTTTTAACACTGAACTTGAAGGGTTAAAAGCGTATGTGTCAGTTAATCCGTACATTAACAACAACGGACTTGGTGACTTTGCTAAAACAACAGAGCAAGGTCTAGTTGCATGGGAAGGTGATAATTATTTAACACTTCAATCAGCAACTCCTTTTACGGCTAAAACAGTTGGATTTACAGGCAAAAGTGACGGCATTAACGCACTTAAAACAACTCAAGCGTTAAATTCTCAGTACTCTAACACTGGCGAAACTGCAGGTAACGTAAGCATGCTGGCAGAGCTTGGCGAAATAAGCGCTAACACCACCTTTGATTTAGCATTGAGTTTTGGTAAAACGCAGCAGCAAAGTTTCAATGAAGGTAAAAAAAGCTTAGCAAAAGGCTATCAAGCCGTACTTGATCATTATAACGGCAAAGGTGAAGCGCTGGGCTGGCAAGATTACTTACAAAGCCTTAAGCCGCTAAATAACATGGTTGAGCAAACTGCCGATAACGGCAAGCTTTTATACACCAGCGCCATGGTATTAAAGGCGCAAGAAGATAAAACACATGCAGGGGCATTAATAGCCTCTTTATCTAACCCGTGGGGCGAAACCGTTTCGGCAAAAGAAGGCTCAACCGGTTATAAAGCGGTATGGGTGCGTGACTTTTATCAAGTCGCTATGGCGTTTATGGCGCTTGGCGATACTGCCACCGCAAAAACAGCATTCGAATACCTTGAAAAAGTACAAGTAAATAGTAAAACTCCGGGCAACAAAGGCGATACAGGCTGGTTTTTACAAAAAACACACGTAGATGGTGAGCTTGAGTGGGTAGGTGTTCAGCTTGATCAAACCGCTATGCCTATTATGCTTGCCTGGAAGTTACACAAAGCCAATGTACTTAGCGATGAAGAGCTAAAAAGTTGGTATGGCAAAATGTTAAAACCAGCGGCAGATTTTTTAGTTGAGGGTGGCCTTGCTAAGATTTTGTGGAACGACACGCAAATTACACCACCTGCAACACAGCAAGAGCGTTGGGAGGAGCAAGAGGGTTATTCACCATCAACAACGGCGGCTGTAGTGGCAGGCCTAATTACAGCCAGTGATATTGCAACACTCAGTGGCGATGATAAAAACGCAAAACGCTACCTGGCTACGGCTAAAAAATACAGCAATAACATAGAATCGCAAATGTTTACCACGAAAGGCAACTTAAAGGGCGAAAATAGCGATGGTGAATACTTTATTCGTATAGGCCAAGACACTGATGCAAACTCAGACACTAAAATTAATGCGAATAATGGCCGTGAAGGATTTAATAAAAAGCAAATTTTAGATGGCGGTTTTTTAGAACTAGTACGCTATGGCGTACGCGGTGCAAATGATGAAAGCATTGTTAAAACATTGCCTGAGTATGATGACGAAACGCTTGAAGATAACCTACAAGTTAAATATAGCTTTAGCTTTGACGATGGCAGCGGCACATTTGCAGGCTACCGCCGCTACGGTAATGATGGTTACGGTGAAGATGAAGTAACCGGCACAAATTACGCAGAGGGCGGCAGCAATACCCCTGGACAACGTGGACGTGTTTGGCCATTTTTCACCGGTGAGCGCGGGCATTACGAAATAGCTGCTGCCAATGCAAACAATGCACTGGATGATGCTAAACAAGCACAAATTAAAAACAGCTATGTAAAAGGCTTAGAGCAATTTGCTAATAACGGCCTTATGTTACCCGAGCAAGTATGGGATGGCGTAGGCGTAAATAAAGCAGGTTACAAGCTAGGCGAGGGGACTAATTCAGCAACCCCATTGGCATGGACTCACGCTGAGTATATTAAATTAGTCCGTTCACTCAGTGATAAACAAGTATGGGATCATTACCCTGTTGTTGAGAAAGCTTTGAAATAAGGCTAGTTCAAAATCTAAACTTAAAGCCACGGTTAATAGCCGTGGCTTTTTTGTACTTAAATAGAGGTTTAATGCTTAAAAAGCATGAAGAAGTTGAGTTAAAAGTTATTAACTAGACCCCCTAGCAATTAATACGGGTGGTAAAAGGGTGCTTTGTACGTCTTCTTCACGAATCAATTTAAGAAGGTTTTCTACCAGCATTTGCCCTGCAACGGTGGTGTCTTGCGCTATGGTAGTAAGGGGTGGATTTATGTAGCTAGCAATGGCTATATTATCAAAACCGACAACGGCTACATCGTTTGGAACATTAATATTTGCTTCTTTTAAAGCGCGAATTGCGCCAATAGCGATCAGATCACTGGCTGCAAATAAAGCGTTAAATTTAATGTTATTAGCAATAAGTGAGCGTGTGGCATGGTAACCAGATTCTTCAGTGGAAATAGCATTGGCCATTTTTCGCTCATTTACAGCTATACCATGTGTCAGTAACTCGTCTTTAAACCCTTGAAAGCGAGCAAAAAACTCTGGGCTATGATCAGACGCATCACCAATAAATGCACAATCGGTACGGTTATTAGCTATCAAATGACCGGCGGCTAGTTTACCTCCGCCGTAATTATCGCAGCATACAGTCAGATCAGGGCGGTTATCGACGGTGGCGCCCCAGCATACAAATTTGGTGTTTTGCTCTAGTAAGGTTTTAAATTTGGGTTGAAAGTCTATGTAATCACCATAGCCGAGTAAAATTATGCCATCGGCTCTGTGGCTATCTTCGTAATCAGCTTGCCAATCAGCGCTGGCTGATTGAAACGACACTAATAAATCGTAACCTTCTTTTGCACAGGCACGGGTAATACTGCCCAACATAGACAAAAAGAAAGGGTTTATTTGTGATTCGTCTGATGTTGGGTCTTCAAATAATAAAAGCGCGAGTGTACTACTTTGCTGAGTGCGAAGATTACTGGCATTTTTATCAACTTTGTAATTAAGTTGCTTTGCTATATCGTGAACGCGCTTTCGCGTTTCTTCGTTAACAAGCGGGCTGTTACGTAAAGCGCGAGATACCGTTGATTGTGAAACCCCTGCATAATGGGCAATGTCAAAAGAGGTGGCTTTACCTTTCATTGTTACAACTTAATTAAGTGCTAAATAATTGTGTCATTTTCGACTATTAATGAATTATTTCAAGCTTTTTACGATTTATTATTGATCTAATCCTGACACCGGTGTCATAATGCCCACGTTTTATCATTTTGTTGTCAAAACGTATTAGCTGCTATTTATATAGCAGCCTTTTTTACTGTGATAGCTACTTTGAGGTGATAGCTCAAAGTGTATAAATAACAACGTATTGTCGTTGTAGAATAATAAGCATAAGCCGCTTACACAAAAGAGATAATACCATGAGCCAAAATTCGTCTGCCCAGTTTACTCCCATTTTAGTCGCCGATATAGGCGGTACTAACGCTCGCTTTGCATTAATCACCGATTTTAACGAGCAATCAAACCAATTTGTTATTGAGCATATTAACATATTTCCCAGTGCTAATTTTGGCTCTTTAGAAAGCGCACTTGAACAATATTTAGCAACAATTCCTCATGTTACGCCAACTCGTGCTTGTTTAGCCGTTGCGGGGCCAATAAAAGCAGGGCAGGTTCACCTAACTAATCTTGGCTGGCATTTTAGTGTAAATGAGTTTAAAGCCCACTTTAATTTAACACAATTAGAAGTCATTAATGATTTTGCAGCATTTGCCTACGCAGCGCCTTATTTAGATGCTACTCAAAATATTACAATCAAGCCTGGCCAAGCTGACGCGAATGCCAATATTGGTGTAATGGGCCCAGGCACTGGTTTTGGTGCTGCGTGCTTGGTGCGTACAGCGCAATCTACGGCCGTACTGAGCTCTGAAGGCGGCCATATGACGCTTGCACCAGTAAACGAGCTTGACTCTTTATTAATAAATGAGCTACGTAAAGAACACCCACACGTGTCAATCGAAACTGTATTTTCAGGCCCTGGTATTGCTCATTTATACAAAGCAATGGCAGCAGTGAAAGGGGTTCCAGCTAAAAACTTAGATGCAGCGCAAATTAGTAGCCTTGCCAACAGTGGTGAGTGCGAGGTATGTGATGCAACGCTTAATCAGTTTTGTGATTGGATTGGCAGTGTTGCCGGTGATTTAGCCGTTGTATATGGCGCATTAGGTGGTTTGTTTATAGGCGGTGGTATTTTACCGCGCATGCAATCTCGCTTACTTGAAAGTCGTTTTGTAGAACGATTTTCGCAAAAAGGGGTTATGTCGCAATATGCAGGGCAAATACCTGTTACGCTAGTAACGCAAGATAACATACCGCTAATTGGGGCGGGTGCGTGTTTATATAACAGCAAATAAACTTACTTAATGGTTGTATTTGGATAACGGACAAATGAAAAAAGTAACCATAAATAGTGTCGCCACCCATGCGGGGGTTTCTAAAAAAACCGTATCTCGAGTGTTAAATAATGAGCCTAATGTGAGTGCTGCGACGCGAGAAAAAGTACTCAAAGTATTTAAAGAGCTTGATTACACACCTAATCCCATTGCGCGCGGCTTGGCTCAAAATCGTAGCTTTATTATTGGCTGTTTATACGACAACCCCAGTAAAAGCTATATCACACGCGTACAAACTGGTGCGCTTGCTGCCTGTAAAGAAAATAATTACAACTTATTGATTCACCCATGTGAATTACGGGGTGAAGATTTAATTAACGATATAGACCAGTTACTCCAAACCTCGCGCCTAGATGGCGTTGTGCTTACGCCACCGTTTGGGGATTTTGAAACACTGGTTAACTTTTTAAAAACTAAAAAAATTCCTTATGCCCGTGTTGCATCTGCACTATTAGAAGATGATTCAATTTCTGTACGTAGTAATGACGAGCAGGGCGCCTTTGAGATCACAGAACATTTAATTTCGCTTGGCCATAAATCAATTGCGTTTATTAAAGGTCACCCTGATCACAGTGCAACTCAGCAACGTTTTAAAGGATACAGACGTGCACTGGCAAGCCATGGAATAGAATTTGACGAGCGTTTAGTCGAAGAGGGTAATTTTAGTTATCACTCAGGTGTTGACAGCGCACGGAGTATTTTAGACTTATCGCCACGCCCCACTGCAGTGTTTGCTTCAAATGATTACATGGCCGCGGCGGTACTAAAGCTTGCCACACAGCGCCAATTGCGGGTACCGGATGATATATCTATTGCCGGGTTTGATAATGCACCTATTGCGCGCCATATATGGCCAGGCTTAACGACGATTGCACAACCTGTAGAAGAAATGACCAAGCAAGCGGTAACCCAACTTATATCGCATATCTCGCAACCTCAAGAGCAGCCGTTTCAAGTTACACTTGAATCGCGACTAATCACTCGCGAGTCGACAGCCACTTTAAAATAATTTTTGTTTTTCACAGTAAACCCGAATATGAGTGACGCTTATTCGGGTTTTTTTATGCGTAATTTAACAAATACACTAAAATTAGCATGGTCATTAATTAGTCACGTTAAAATTTTACACTAATTTTGTTACTCAGGGTTGACACCGGTGTCAATGCTATGAGTTAATACAGTGACACCGGTGTCAGGGTTGTTGTGAGAGGCTCCCTGATAGCGTACCTTTGAACGGGTAAATCAAAGATGCTCAGTGCAGTTATTTACGTGGAGTCTGTAATTGCTACTGAGCCTTTTTCCTCTAACTAATAGAGATGAGCTAAATTATGTTGCACCCTCGCATTGAAGAAGTCACCCAGCGCGTTATTGAACGCAGTAAACAAACCCGTCAAGATTATTTAGATCGTATTTCGCACGCAAAAAAACAAACAAGAGTCCGTGCTGGACTAGGTTGCGGAAACATCGCTCACGTTATGGCTGCATGTAGCAGCGATGACAAAGCACGCTTAAAGGCTGATGAGCAGCCTAATCTTGCTATTATCAACTCATATAACGATATGCTTTCGGCCCATGTGCCATACAAAGACTACCCAGATTTAATTAAAGACCTTGCAACTAAGTACGACGCAACAGCACAAGTTGCAGGCGGCGTACCAGCAATGTGTGATGGCGTTACGCAGGGGCGTGATGGCATGGAATTATCGCTTTTTTCTCGTGACGTTATTGCAATGTCTACTGCGGTATCACTATCACATGATGTATTCGACGGCGTTTTTTGTTTAGGTGTGTGTGACAAAATTGTCCCTGGTTTATTAATTGGTGCTTTATCATTTGGTCACTTACCTGTGTTCTTTTTGCCTGCTGGCCCAATGCAATCGGGTATCCCTAATAAAGAAAAAGCACGTATTCGTCAAAAGTTTGCACAAGGCCTAGTAAGCCGCGAAGACTTACTAGAAGCTGAAAGCGCCTCGTATCACAGCGCAGGAACGTGTACGTTTTACGGTACTGCTAACTCAAACCAAATGCTTATGGAAATAATGGGCTTACACCTTCCTGGTAGCTCTTTTATAAACCCATACACAGAGCTTCGTGATGGACTTACAGGTAATGCTGTAGAAACCATGCTTAAGCAGCTTACAGACGATAAAGAAAGCCCGTGTTTAGCAGATGTTATTAGCGAAAAAACCATTATTAACGGCCTAGTTGGCCTGCTTTCAACAGGTGGCTCTACTAACCACGCTATTCATATTGTTGCCATTGCAAAAGCGGCAGGCATACAAGTGACCTGGAAAGACATGTCTGATTTATCAGAAGTCGTTCCACTACTTACGCGTATTTACCCTAATGGCTCAGCCGATGTTAACCATTTTCAAGCTGCAGGTGGTATGGGTTTCTTAATCCGTGAACTAGCCGGCGCAGGTTACTTGCATACCGATGTTAAAACGATGCTTGGCGAAGGCTTAGCGCCTTACATGATGGAGCCGCGTTTAGATAAAGACGTCAACTTAATTATGAGCGACTCAACAGGTCCTTCAAAAGTTAAATGGGTAGACTGCCCAGAAAACTCACTCGATGAAGAAGTACTGCGTCCTATTAATAACCCATTTAGTAAGCAAGGCGGTCTGCAGCTTTTAACTGGTAACTTAGGTAAAGCCGTAATCAAAGTCTCTGCGGTAGCCACAGAGCACCAAGTGGTGACTGCACCAGCTAAGGTATTTAGCTCACAAGGCGAGCTGCAAGACGCGTACAGTCGTGGTGAGTTAAACCAAGACTTTATTGCCGTCATTAAAGAGCAAGGCCCTAAAGCGAAAGGCATGCCAGAGCTTCATAAGTTAACGCCTGTAATGGCCACCCTACAAGATCAAGGCTTTAAAGTCGCTATTGTAACAGATGGCCGCATGTCGGGTGCTTCAGGTAAAGTGCCTGCTGCTATTCACTTAGCGCCAGAAGCGGTAGAAGGCGGCATTATTGCAAAAATTCATGAAGGTGACTTAGTAACTCTCAATGCACCTGAGGGAATATTAAAACTACACGTTAGTGACGAAGACCTTGCTAAGCGTGACGTACAACTTAGCCAACCAAGCTTAACCTTTGGTACTGGCCGAGAACTATTTACTGGATTTAGAAATATTGTAAGCAGCGCCGATTTAGGTGCGAGTGCTTTTGGACTTGAATAATAATTGCCACACACTGGGTAATGAGGAACAAGTAATGAGTATTGAAAAAATCTTAGCGTCGGCACCTGTGGTGCCAGTGGTTGTAATCGAAAAACTAGAAGATGCAGCACCACTCGCTAGAGCGTTATACAACGGTGGTTTAAAAGCCCTCGAAATTACGCTACGCACACCCGTTGCAGTTGAAGCTGTAAAATTAATGAAAGCAGAAGTACCAGAGGCTTATGTTGGTACAGGTACCGTGGTTGATAAAAAAAGCTTTGATGCTTCAGTAGAAGCGGGTGCAGATTTTATGGTGAGCCCAGGTGTGAGTGATGAATTATTAGCGTTAGCTAAAGATTCAGACATTCCTTTTTTACCTGGGGCGGCAACTGCAAGCGAAGTTATGCAGCTTGCAAGCCACGGCTTTAAGTACTTAAAGTTTTTTCCTGCAGAGGCTGCAGGCGGTACGGCAATGCTTAAGTCGATTGGTGGCCCATTACCACACATTACTTTTTGCCCAACAGGTGGCATTAGTCTAGCAACGGCGCCTAACTATTTAGCGCTTAACAATGTTATTTGTGTTGGTGGTACTTGGATGCTAGATAAACAACTAATTGAAAACAAAGACTGGCAAGCCATTGAAGCGCTTGCTCGACAAGCAAGTGAAGTTAAATAGGAGTCTAATAAATGATTAATGTAGCAATTAATGGCTATGGCCGTATCGGTCGCAACGTATTACGTGCACTTTACGAGTCAGCACAAAACAGTGAAATCAAAATTGTAGCAATTAACGATTTAGCACCGGCTAACGTAAATGCGCATTTAACACAATTTGACTCGGTTCACGGTCAATTTTCTCAAAAAGTAACGTTATCAGATAACACGATGCTGATTGGTGACGACGTAATTACTTTGACGCAAGAGCGTGACCCTGCAAACTTACCGTGGAAAGAGCTAAACGTAGATATCGTTTTAGAATGTACTGGTTTTTTCACTAAGCGTGAAGACGCCGCTAAGCACATTGCAGCAGGTGCTAAAAAAGTAATCGTATCTGCTCCGGGTAAAGATTTAGACGCAACGGTAGTACACGGTGTTAACAGCGATGTTATTAACGCTGATAGCAATATTATTTCTAACGCTTCTTGTACTACTAACTGTTTAGCGCCAATTGCTAAAGCAATTAACGATACAGTAGGTATTGAGCAAGGTAGCATGACTACCATTCATGCTTACACAAACGATCAAAACTTATCTGACGTTTATCACCCAGACCTATACCGTGCGCGTAGTGCAACACAATCTATGATCCCAACTAAAACAGGTGCTGCAGCAGCTGTTGGCTTAGTACTTCCTGAGCTTTCGGGTAAATTAGACGGTATGTCGGTACGTGTACCAACTATTAATGTTTCTTTAGTAGACTTTACGTTTATCGCTAAGCGCGAAACAACTGCTGAAGAAATCAACGACGTAATGAAAGCCGCAGCAACAGGTTCAATGAAAGAAATTTTAGAATACAACGAGCTTCCGCTTGTATCTATTGATTTTAATCATAACCCAGCGTCATCTATTTTTGATGCAACGCAAACCAAAGCTGAAGGCAAACTAGTTAAAGTAATGGCCTGGTACGACAACGAGTGGGGTTTCTCAAACCGCATGTTAGACCAAGTTAAAGCATTAGGTCAGTACTTATAATTGACCCTGTAAAAGTTTAGCTTTATCCAACCAAGCCTGCGTTATGCAGGCTTTTTTTGTTTTAATTACTTTATACCAAGTTGTTTAATACAGCGCTTAGCGCTTTAAAACTAGGGCGAGATACAATAGTGCTATTTAGAGCACGCGCTGCTATATCGGACATTTTATCAAACAGTTCGGTTTGCTTATTGCTAAAGCTTACAGTACTGAGTAAATCCTCAATTAAACATCCAAAAGCGCGTACTTCTATTAACTGTATTTTTTGTTGCTGATGTTCGCTAAGCATGGATAAATTAGTAGCAGCACCAAAATCGCCAAATAAAACATCGTATTGTTCATTTATCATGGTGTTATGGGCGTAAATATCGCCATGGCTTACGTTATTAGCATGCAGGTGAGTAAGCGTATTAGCCATCTGTTTTGCTATTTTATAAACAGCTTCAATAGGGTAATTACAACCGTCATTAAATGTATCACGTGTGCACGTTTCTAAACTTGGTGGTAAACCTAAATTAGCATAATTGGTACCTATCAATTCCATTACTAAGCCAAGATCAGCACCTTGCTCAATGTAACTTAATACATTAATTAAATGATTATGATTGCCTGCTTGTAAGCAGCAGTTTACTTCATCGAGTGGGTAGCCATCACTTGTTATAGCCCCTTTAAATAGTTTTACCGCTACGTTTTGATGTTGTGATTTTGCAAGGTGTATAACGCCTGATGCGCCTGTGCCTATAACTTTTTCAAGTTGAAAATTTTCAAGAGGCGTGTTTTGTAAGCTGCTTTTTGTTAAGCATTGCGCTTTATTAAACTCGTTACCTGCAAAGGCAAGCCATGCAAGTTTTGGTAATGCTAATAGCCAATTATCAAGTTTTGTTAGATTATTCGCAGAGAGCCTCACAAGCTCTAGATTAGTACAGTTAGCCATACTTGTTGGTAAATGTGTTAACTCATTGCCAGCCAGCGCGAGCTTTTTAAGCTGGGTATAATTACCAAAATCCGTTGGTAATTCGCTTAACCTGTTATCGGTCAATATTAACCACTCAATATTTTTAGGTAGGCTGTTTAATGCAAACTCTGAAATTTTATTGCCTTTAAATGCAACCATAATTAATTCAGGACACTTAGCGAGTACATCAGGGATATGCTTAAATTGATTGAACGATAAAAATACCCGCTTTAAACGGTGTAAACACGCAAACTCAGCAGGCAAATCCGATAACTTATTATTTGATAAATCGAGTACTTCGAGAGTATTTGCCAGGGTAAAAATTTCAGCAGGAAATTCAACTAACTCTTCAACGAGTTGTAAACGTTTAGCGCCTTTTAGTTTGCCAGCTTTAAGCTCTGCAAGGGTATTCATAGGTTTTTACATGCCTTTTACAATAAAAAAGCCAACATGGCTGTTGGCTTAAAATAAATACGTTTAGTAAAGTTTAAAATTGCGCGTTGTGATATACATTTTGTACGTCGTCACAATCTTCAAGCATAGCTAAAAAGCGCTCCATTACTTCTACGTCTTCGCCTTCGATTGGAGCTTCAACTTGTGGTACAAACGAGATCAAGTCCACGTCAAAGTCTTTAATGCCCATTTCTTCAAGCGCTGTACGGGTGTTGTTGTATTCTGTATGCGGTGCAAATACGGTCACTTTACCGTTTTCTACTTCTACATCAGTTACATCAACATCGGCCATCATTAATGCTTCTAATACAGCTTCGTCGTCATCACCGTCAAACACAAAAATTGCAAGGTGATCAAATAAATGTGATACCGAATTTTGCGCGCCAATTTTAGCGTTTGCTTTGGTAAAACAAATACGTACATCAGCAAACGTACGTTTGTTGTTGTCTGTTAAACAGTCAACAATAATCATACAGTTACCCGGCCCATAGCCTTCGTAACGTGTGGCTGCATAATCTTCACCACCGCCACCTTTGGCTTTTTCTATTGCGCGCTCAATAACGTGTGCAGGTACTTGGTCTTTTTTAGCGCGTTCAATTAAACGACGTAGTGCAAGGTTGCCGTCTGTATCTACGCCGCCATTTTTAGCACAAATGTATATTTCTTTACCGTACTTAGAATAAACTTTAGTTTTAGCACCCGCAGTTTTAGCCATTGAATCTTTTTTGTTTTGGTAAGCTCTTCCCATCTGCGTTTCGCCTTAATATATGTAAATTATTGAATAAAATTTCAAGGCCGTATTCTAAAGGTAAAGCGGCAGTATCGCCAGTAAATGGCTGTAATTAACCAAAGTTCAAGTTAATTAATCTTCCTGCTGTTGTAAATGCCACATTTGAGCGTACTGCCCGTTTTTTGATAAAAGCGCTGAGTGCGTACCTTGCTCTACCAGCTCACCTTTATTAAATACCAGTATGTTATCGGCGTCTATAATGGTAGAAAGCCGATGTGCAATGACAATACTGGTATGGTTTTGAGTAACTGCACGCATTGCGTTCAATATAGCCTGCTCGGCATGCGAGTCGAGCGCTGAGGTTGCCTCATCAAAAATTAAAATAGGAGAGCGCTTTAAAATTGCCCGTGCGATGGCAATACGTTGTTTTTCTCCGCCAGATACTTTTAAACCGCGTTCACCAACGCGTGTTTGATCGCCGTTTTCTAATGTTGATATAAAGTCTTTTAAATGAGCCATTTCTATCGCTTTATCTATTTCAGCATCGCTTGCTGTGGGTCTGCCATAAGCGATGTTTTCTCGTATGCTGGTATTAAATAGCACAGTGTCTTGTGGCACTATAGCAATAGCACTGCGCAGGCTATTAAGTGTAACGGAGTCTATTGCTTGGTTATCTATAGTAATAGTGCCTAAGCTCACATCGTAAAAGCGATAAAGTAATCGTGCCAATGAGCTTTTACCTGCACCACTTGCACCTACAACGGCGACTTTACTGCCAGCTTTTATTTTAAAGCTAATGTTTTTTAAAATTGGACGATTGGCATTGTAACTAAAGCTTACATTATTAAACGCTATGTCGCCGCGAGTAACTATGAGATTTTGGGCATGGGGTCGCTCAATGACTTGTGGCTTTTTATTGAGTAAGCCCAGCATGTTTTCTAAATCGGTTAGGGCGCGCCTTATTTCGCGATACACAAACCCTAAAAAGTTAAGCGGTAAAAATAATTGGATCATGTAGGCGTTTATCATAACAAGTTCGCCAATTGTTAAAGCGCCTGTTACTACTTCTTTGGCGCCTAACCACATAAGCGCTGTAATGGCGCTTGCAATAATGAATGCTTGGCCAGAATTAAGCGCCAGTAACGACATTCTATTTTTTAAACGAGCGGTTTCCCAGTTTGCTAAAAAGGAGTCGTATGTTTTTGCCTCAAATTCTTCGTTATTAAAATATTTTACGGTTTCAAAATTAAGCAGGCTGTCTATGGCGCGGGTATTACTTAAATTATCGGCTGTGTTTGCCTCGCGTATAAATCGGTTTCGCCACTGCGTAACTGTTACGGTAAAAGTTATATAAATAGCAACCGCTAATAAAGTAATTAACGCAAACCACACAGAAAATAGCGACCCAAAAATAATAGCAACGGTGAGTATTTCAAAAAGGGTGGGTACAATATTAAACATTAAAAAACGCATTAAAAAGCTTAGCCCACTAGTACCGCGCTCTATATCACGGCTTATTCCGCCTGTTTGTCTGTCTAGGTGAAAGGCAAGCTCTAACGAATGTAAATGTTTAAATACCTTTAAGCCAATGTCACGCATAGCGTGCTCTGTTACACGTGAAAACACCGCATCACGAATTTCACCTAAAAATACACTGGCGAATCTTAGCCCACCATACATTAGCAGTAGTAGCGCTGGGATAACTAAAACGGGATTAATTGATTTATCTACCGAATCGATAATCTCTTTTAATGCCCAAGGCATTAACAGTGTCGCGCCTTTAGCACCTATAAGCGCTAAAAGTGCAATAAATACTCGCCCTTTAAATTTAGTAATGTAAGGCCACAGTGTTTTAATGCTTTGCTTTAAGGTCATGGCATCGGCGCGTTTTTCTGTACTGTGCTTGGAGCGCATTAAGGGTCTCAGTTATATCAAATACTTAATTAATTAGCATTGTATTTTAAATACTTGCCCATATATACTACGCATCCCTTATTTTAGTTTGAAGCAACCATGTTTAACGTTCGTGTGTTTATAACTGCTTTTTTGCTGTTTTGTGCGCTTTTTAGTGTGCAAAGTAGTGCGCAGTGCGCCACACATAAATTAAACACGGCAACCAGCTCATTGAGTATGCTTGCTGACAGTGTTGATTTAGCTAAAACGCTGCCTATATCAAAATCGGTAAAGGGAAATGAGCACAAAAGAACACATCAAACAGGGTTTGACGCGCATCAACCAAGGTTAACGGCCAGTAATTCTTCGCTATTTTTACATGCCGCTCAAAGTGAACCAGAGTACGATGTTGTTTTTGAGTTTTTTGCGCAGCGCCTTGTTAGACAAATATTCATACGCCCTCAAGCTGTAAATGCTATTCAGCCTTGGTATACGCTTGTGTACCATAGTAAAAAGTCTCGGTTAAGTGGCTGGAAAGATGCCAACTTACTCTATAGAGCCGTCACTACTTACCACGCTTAATTTTTCTTATTTAATTTTTATTAGGTTTTAACGTTTTACGTTTAAGCCTTAAGATTAATTGTGCTTTAAAAAGCACATTGCCAGTAATTTACTGGCAATAAGGAAAATTATGTTAAGTGTAAAAAAAGATCAAAAGCCATTTATGGCTAAATTTAAATTGAGCTATATAGCCATGCTTGTTGTGCTGATTTTATTAGCTATTAGCGCTTTACCCAACTTATACCCTAACAAATCGTGGTTGCATGTAAGCAATACACTACATAGCGAAACTCAAGCTGTGCCAAGTACTAACGCGTTAGTTACTTTTTTAAATAACCAAGGCTTTAACGTTGAACAAGGACTTGATAAGCAATCAACTATCAATATTTTATTAAACGAGCCAACTAAAAGCGCCCAAGCGCAAGCGGCCATAAAGGCGCAGTTCCCAAATACGCAAGTTAAAATTGTAGAACATGCAACAAGTCCACTTTGGCTGCAAGAATTTGGTTTATCACCAATAAAGCTCGGCCTTGATTTGAACGGCGGTGTGCTATTTGTACTCGACGTAGATTTAGACAAAGCCGTTGATGAGCAATTAGTGAGTGCATATCAACAAGCTAAATCAATCATCATAAAGCAAAAAGCGCACGGCCTTAAAGTGCAGCAAACAGCTCATGGCTTTGAAATTAGCGCGCTGCCAAATGCGGTGCAAAAACTTAACCCCGTGATTGATGAACTACAAAGTCGCTTTGCTAATTTAGCGGTTACAACCGCTAATAACGGCAAGGTTAAAAACGCAATATTTAGCTATTCAGAGCAAGGGCGCAGCAGCTTTGATAAAGAAGTAATGAGCCAAACACTCACCACGCTTCGCTCACGCATAGAAGAGTTAGGCATTACCGAAGCCGTCACTCAGCGCCAAGGTAAACAACGTATACGTATTGAACTGCCTGGAGTGCAAGACCCAACAGAGGCTAAGCGCATCATAGGTGCAACTGCATCACTTGGGTTTTACCAATTAAAAGAAGTGGGTGGTAAAACATTTAACATGCAGTCGGGCGGTACTATTAAACTTGATCCTGTGCCTATTTTTACCGGCGATCACATCAATAATGCAAACATAGGGCGCGACGATTGGGGGAAACCACTGGTACAACTTAGCCTAGATGGGCAGGGTGGCGATGCTATGTCGGCGTTTTCAAAAGCCAATATTGGTAAGCCTATGGCCACGGTTTACTCTGAGTATTCTCAAAATGCAAACGGCGAAACCGTTAAAAAAAGTGAAGTTATAAATGTGGCTAATATTGCCCAGCATTTAAGTTCGCGCTTTAGCATTACTAATATGAAAAGCCAGCAAGCCGCGGCCGACCTAGCCCTGTTATTACGCGCAGGTTCGCTTACTGCGCCGGTTACTATTGTGCATGAGCAAACAATAGGGCCAAGCCTTGGCAGCGAAAATATTAGTAATGGTTTAGCTGCATTAATGCTGGGCATGGGTATTACACTTGCCTTTATGGCAATGTGGTATCGCCGCTTAGGGCTTATTGCAAACGTAGCGCTGTTATTAAATTTAACGTCGCTTGTCGGGCTAATGTCGTTATTACCAGGGGTTGTGTTAACCCTGCCGGGCATTGCTGGGCTTGTGCTTACTATTGGCATGGCGGTAGATACCAACGTTATTATATTTGAGCGAATTAAAGAAGAGCGCAGAAAAGGTCGCTCTGCTTATCAAGCAATTCAAGAAGGCTATAAACAGGCGGCCAATACAATATTTGATGCCAATATAACCACTATGATCACCGCGCTTATTTTATATGGAATAGGTTACGGCCCAGTTAAAGGCTTTGCCATTACATTGGCACTTGGCTTAATAACCTCTGTATTTACTGGCGTGTACGTATCAAAAGTACTCAGCCAAACGTTATATTTAAAAATGGCTAAAAAAGCAGGAGTAAACGCACATGCTTAACACTTTTTTAAAAGGCGAGGCAGGGTCACGCCTGCGTTTTTCTGGCATGCTTTTGAGCGCCATATTTATGCTGCTATCGGTTTTTACGCTTAGTCAAAAAGGGCTTAATTTTGGCCTCGACTTTACCGGTGGCTACCTAACAGAATTTACCACCAGCCAAGGTGTTGAGCTAAAAGAGCTTCAATCATTTATTGCTAAAAATCACAATGGCGAGTTTGAATTAACCGCGCAAGGCAATAGCCATTATCAATTACGCGAAGCGCCCAGCGCTTCAACTCTAAATAGTAATGATTGGCAAAGTGCCATTACTCAAAACGCAGATATAAACGCAGAGGTTTTATCATCAGCCTATATAGGCTCACAAGTGGGTAATGAACTGTTTGAGCAAGGCTGTTTAGCACTCTTTTCAGCTATGGTTGCAGTCATGCTTTATTTAGCGGTGCGCTTTGAATGGCGTTTAGCTGTGGGCTCAGTAGTTGCGCTTGTGCATGATTTATTACTGGTACTGGGGCTATTTTCGCTATTAAACATTGAGTTTAATTTAACCGTACTTGCCAGTTTGCTGGCCATTATAGGCTACTCACTTAACGACTCTATAATAGTCGGTGATAGAGTACGCGAGCTTTTAAGGGTTAACTCTAATAATGCGCTTAGCCCTGCAAGTATTATTAATAGCGCGATAAAAAGTACTTTAACTCGCACACTTATTACATCGGGCACCACACTTGCTACGGTTGCAAGTGTTTGGCTCCTCGCGGGCGCGCCATTACAAGGCTTTGCTATTGCGCTATTTACAGGCATTGTCGTAGGTACGTTCTCATCTATTTGTATTGCCGCGACCTTGCCTGAGCTTTTAGGATTAAGCGCTGAAAACTACGAAGAAAAACTCGATGTAAAAACCCAAGCATTAATGGATATGCCTTAAATCTGGGCTTACATAACTGAGTAAATTTATTGGCGCTTAAAATCATGGTTTTAAGCGCCTTATAACGTTAAAATTAACCGCATAGTTTACAGCATTGATTATTAGCGCTCCCTCATGAATAAAACCCACGTAATTGAACACCTTAAATTTGCACTAGAAGCACAATTAAGCAGCGCTAAACAAGCAGCCAAAACCGCGCATGACGCTGCAACTCACGAAGAAAGCGTGGCAGAAACGCAATACGACACCCTAGGACTCGAAGCCGCTTATTTAGCACAAGGCCAAGCTGAGCGCGTAAACGATTGCTATAAAAGCATTAAACAGTTTGAAGCCATTTTTAAAGAGCCTACTTACAATAAAGTGATTATAAGCTCACTCGTGTGCCTAGAAGATGAAAGCACCTCACAAAAATGGTTTTATTTAGGCCCCGCCGCAGGCGGCTTAACGGTAGAAGTAAAA
>NZ_CAWUKC010000006.1:0-91425 GCF_963922945.1 uncultured Pseudoalteromonas sp.
GTGGCGGAAGTGCCGATGAAGCAGCGCCAGCCGTTGATGTTCAAAATCAATCAGAGGAAATGATTAAGCACTTAATTGAAAATGGTAATAACCAAACAGATATTTAAATGACTAACCCACTTCAGTTAAATAGCTGAAGTGGGTTTCTAAAACTCACTTAATCAAAAGTATGGTTATTATTTTGTGCTAATTAGTAAACCTAAAAAAGCCCTTATTGAAACTTCAATAAGGGCTTTTTTTATAAATTAGGGTAGATAAAAGCAATTAAGCTTTTAGGTTACGAACTAGCTTACTGTCGGTATTAACCACGCTACCGCCTTGGTCGTAAGTCATACTAGTTGGGGCGCCAATTAAAATATCTTTTAATTGCTTTACACTTAAGTGTGCTTGGCGGGCGGCATGTGAGTTTACTTTATTTTGTTTTTGGCACTGCGCTAACTGCGCTTTAACTTGCGCAATGCGTTCAGTTACTTCAGGGGCATTTTCATCATTTGCAGCAAAAAGTTTATTCAACTCTTTATCGAGCTGCGTGAGCTTAGTTAAAAAAGACATTTTTTGTTGGGCAAGCTCTTTTAAACCTTCACCTCTTCGAGAAGCAATAATACTAAGCTCTTCGTTTAATAACGTATACAATGAATCCAAGCATTTAACTTGTTCATTTAATTTAACGCTAATTAAACTATTGTGATCAGCCATATACGTTAAACTCAAAATCAGCTAAGTTTTTAGTCAGCTTTTCAGCATCAATTTGGTATTTACCTTCGGTAATTGCTTTTTTCAGCTCAGCAACTTTTTCACTGTCAAAGCCAGATGACTGCTGTGCTTTATCTTGCAGTGTTTTTAACTGTTGCGCTTGTGGTGTTAGGCTCACAGAATCGCTCGCCGCTTTAGGCGAAGCAGTAGGCGCTGTTTGAGCGCTTGCAGCGTTATCTTTTTTAATATCAACTTGTTGCTGTTTAGCGTTTGTAAGCGCATTAGCTTGTTGATTACTGCCATTAACTTGATTAACCATAATAATAAACCTGTATATTACCCAACTTATGCCAAGTTATCGGCATATACATAGGATACTTTAGTATAAATCGAAATTAAATATTAACTTGCACAGACTCTACACCATCTACACGTGCATTCAAAATTTTACCGGACTTTTTATTTTTAATCTGTACTTGTTCACCTAAAGTACCATCTTCAAGGGCTATGCCCGTGGTTTTAATCCTAAGCCCTTTAATACTCGCATAAATATTAACAGCATCGCCTTTGCACACCATGCAAATTTGGTTAAGTAAAACCGGCATACCATTTCTAATATTTCGCTTACTGCGGCTACCAATAAGTATTACAGGGTCATCTAAGTATTGTGCTCTCACAAATTGTGAGGGTTTCATTTGCACGCTTAAGTGAGATTTAGTAATAACTTCACCGCGTGCCAAGTTTTCTGTTGCTATTACAACGGGTGCCATTTTAACGATTCTTACATGGACATATTGAATCCAGTTTTGTGCATCATTACATTTTATCTGCACCGTTACTTGGCGTGAAAATGGTGGCTCATTGGGCACAGCTAATTCAGGTTCGTTTTTACACTCTCTATCTGGAATACGGCTATCGAGCTTAAGCGCGGTGATCTCAACATTTTCCTCAAGTGGTTCATTAACTTGCTTGGCAATATGAGAAATCGCTATTTCTTGTAATAAATCTTTGCTAAATATTTTTGCATGCAGAGGAGTTGCTAAGCAGAGGCTAGCAAGAAAATAAAAAACACTGTATCTTCTGGATTTTTTTAACAAACTCATAATGTTTCGACTATGCTTATGGTTTCAAACAGGGTATAAATATTTTGCGTCAAAAAGTAGACGCTCCCGCGATGTTGTGTAGCTTTATAAACAGAAAGCAATTATCGTTCCGCATTACTTGTTTTCTTTAGGAGATTTGAATGGCAGGCATTTTAGACTCAGTAAACCAACGTACCCAGTTGGTTGGGCAAAACCGCCTAGAATTACTATTATTTAAGCTCAGAGGGCGTCAGCGTTTTGGGATTAATGTATTTAAAGTAAGGGAGGTACTACAATGTCCTCCTTTAACGAGTATGCCAAAATCTAATGCATACATTCGCGGTGTTGCCCATATTCGTGGTCAAACTATTTCAGTTATCGACCTATCAATGGCCGTTGGCGGTCGACCTATTGAAAATGTTAAAGACAGCTTTATTATCATTGCAGAATATAATCGATCTGTGCAGGGCTTTTTAGTTGGCGGCGTTGAGCGAATAGTTAACATGAACTGGGAAAAAATAATGCCGCCACCATCAGGGGCAGGACGTTACTCTTACTTAACAGCTGTTACCGAGATTGAAAACGAATTGGTCGAAATTCTTGATGTTGAAAAAATCTTAAACGAAATTTGCCCAGTTAACACAGAGGTGAGTGCCGACCTTGCTGCCGACAGTGCAATACAACAAGACTTAGGCGAGCGAATTGTATTTATTGCAGATGACTCAGCTGTTGCACGTAACCAAGTAAAAAGAGCGCTTGAGCCACTAGGCGTGCAAACAGAACTTGCAAAAAATGGTAAAGAAGCATTAGTTAGGCTAAAAGAAATTGCCGAGCTTGATTGCCAAAATGATATTACTGAGCGTGTAGGTTTACTTATCTCTGACGTTGAAATGCCAGAAATGGACGGCTATACCTTAACAGCAGAAATTAAAGCAGATCCAAAATTAGCGCCGCTACATGTTATTTTACATACCTCTTTGAGTGGTGTGTTTAATCAAGCGATGATCGAAAAAGTCGGCGCGGATGACTTTATAGCAAAATTTAACCCAGATGAACTGGCAACAGCAGTAAAAAAATGGGTTCATTGTGACTAAGCAACAATAGGTGTTAATAACTTGAATAGTAAAGATTTGCAGCAAAGTGACTACGATCAATTTCGCTCGTTTTTAGAGCAGCAATGTGGCATCGTCCTAGGCGAAAACAAGCAATATTTAGTAAAGAGTCGGCTTGCCCCACTAATGGCTCGTTTTAATGTTGAATCTTTATCACAGTTAGTGAGTAAAACGCTTGCCCCCCATGAGCGGCAACTTAGAGCCGCAGTGGTTGATGCCATGACTACTAATGAGACTTTGTGGTTTAGAGATCAATACCCGTTTGAGCTTTTAAAAAATAAGCTTTTTCCTGAGTTTAAAGACCTCCGTAGGCCATTAAAAATTTGGTCAGCGGCCAGCTCTTCAGGTCAAGAGCCATATTCTATTGCCATGTCGGTTGCTGAGTTTCAAGCGCAGCAGCCGGGTGTGCTAAGTATGGGCGCACAAATTATTGGTACTGATATTTCTAATACAATGCTCGATATGTGTAAAAATGCCGAATATGATGCGTTGGCATTAGCGCGAGGGCTCTCAGCAGAGCGCCGTAAAAAGTACTTTATGGATAGCGGCAATGGAATGGCAAAAGTTGTCGATTCAGTCAGAAAGCAGGTGAGCTTTAGACATTTAAACTTGCTAGACTCTTATGCACTTATGGGTAAGTTTGATATTATTTTTTGCCGTAATGTGCTTATCTATTTTTCACCAGAAGTAAAAGCAAAAATTATTAAGCAGTTTGCTCAAGCGCTCAACCCAAAAGGGTATTTGTTTCTAGGTGCATCTGAGTCAATGACGGGTTTAAGTGATGAATTCGATATGGTTCGTTGCAACCCCGGAATTATCTATCAAAAAAAATAATCCTATCATTTTATTATTTAAAAACGACGTTCTTTACGTCGTTTTTTTATTAAATAACAACCCTCTATAAAAAAATAGCGTAACTCAAAACTACTGGCTTATTAATTGCTTTAACTTAGGTAAGTCAATTTTTTGGAGAACGTTATGGCTATCAGTTTCGATAAAGCATTAGGTGTGCATCCGCATGCAATGTTGATCCGCTCACAGCGGGCAGAAGTCCTTGCCACAAATATAGCGAATGCTGATACGCCTGGCTATAAAGCAAAAGATATTGACTTTGCCTCTGCATTAAAAGCGGCAAGGTCAACTCAGCAAAGCGGCAATAATATGGTTACTACCAATGAAAAACACATTGCTGGCGGTACCCGTATTGTAGGTAACTCTGAATTATTTCGCACACCAAATCAAGGAGATACAGGCGATGGTAATTCAGTTGATATACAGGTGGAACGAAACTTGTATACACAGAATGCGATGGAGTATCAGGCAAGCCTGCAATTTTTAAGTAGTAAGTTTAAGGGCCTGAATAAAGCGCTCGGTAGTCAAGGGTCATAATTATGAGTTTATATAACGTTTTTGATATTTCAGGCAGTGGTATGAGTGCGCAAAATGTGCGCTTAAACACGACTGCGAGTAATATTTCGAATGCTAATACAGTTAGCTCATCTCAAGACAAAACTTACCGAGCACGCCAACCTGTATTTGCTGCCGAGCTGACTAAAGCGTCTGCCTCAGCTAGCAACCCTCAGGGCTCCGCTGTTGGTGTTAAAGTGCTGGGAATTGTTGAGAGTAACAAACCACTACAAATTGAATATAACCCTAATCACCCAAGTGCGGATGAAAATGGCTATATCTATAAACCCAACGTTAATGTTGTTGAGGAGATGGCAAATATGATCTCTGCTTCTCGCTCTTATCAAACAAACGTGCAAGTTGCCGATGCAGCTAAGCAAATGTTAAGCAAAACGCTGTTACTTGGGCAGCGATAACCGAGGGTAGGTTATGAGTAACGATATTAGTAGCAGTTCAACTTATTTGGACTCACTACGCTGGCAAGAACAACAAGTTGCTACCAGCGATGGAGAGAGTGATGCGTTAACACAAGAAGATTTTTTCTCGTTGCTAACTCAGCAACTATCGTATCAAGACCCGAGTAATCCGGCTGATAACGATCAGATGATTGCGCAAATGACTAATTTTACTATGGCGCAAGGCATCACAGATTTAAATACAAATTTTGAGTCACTTGCCTCGTCAATGACTTCAAACTCTGCCTTGCAAGCATCAACACTGGTTGGTAAACAAGCGCTATTAGAATCCAATACGCTTGAGCTTGGTCAAAGCGGCGAAGCCAAAGGCTCAGCAGTTGCTGAAGAAGCCGTTGATAATTTAAAAATTAAAGTCACAGATGCCTCAGGGCAACTAGTTAGGACTATTGATATGGGCTCGCAAGCAGCAGGTGCAGTGCGCTTTAGCTGGGATGGCAATAACGAAGCAGGTGAGCGCCTACCAGAGGGTGAATACACCATTACTGCAGAGGGCAGTACCAACGGCGAGTTTTCAAGCTTACCGGTGGCTACATTCAAAAACATTGAAAGCGTTAATATCAATGGTTCTAGTGGCATTATTATTAACACGAAAGAAGGTGCGGTTAGGTTGACAGATGTCGCAGAGATCGCATAACCAATTAAAAGTATTTCGCCTGCTAGCAGGCTATTAGATCAAAAGTTAGAGGTGAATTATGAGCTTTAATATCGCACTTACAGGCCTAGCTGCCGCTCAAAAAGATTTAGACGTAACAGCAAATAATATTGCTAACGTAAATACTACCGGTTTTAAAGAATCGCGTGCTGAATTTGCTGATGTGTATGCTGCATCTGTTTTTAGTGCTGGTAAAACAAAAAACGGTGATGGTGTGCAAACAACCATGGTTGCACAGCAATTCCACCAAGGGTCACTGCAATTTACCAATAACTCGCTGGATTTAGCGATTACTGGAGAAGGGTACTTTGCTATGACCGATGATATTTCGTCGCAAGACTTAACCTATACTCGTGCAGGTGCTTTTAAACTTAACCAAGATAACTTTATGGTTGATGCTAAAGGCAATTATTTACAAGCCTTTCCGGTAGACTCATCTACAGGTGATACCACATCCGTTAGTTTAAGTACTACAAACCCGATTCAAATTCCTGACTCGTCTGGTTCACCTCGTGCTACAGAGAACGTATTTTTATCGTTTAACTTAGATGCGACAGCGGATGCAACAGGCCTTGCTTTTGACCCTACATCAAATGGCACCTATAACTCATCAACGTCTACCACAGTTTACGATTCATTGGGTGAGCCACACATTTTGCAATACTTTTTTGTAAAAGAAGAGGATGCCGCTTCGGGTGGTACTGATAACAGCTGGGAAGTCTACGCCACACTTGATGGCAAGGTAATAGATGGTACATCTGGTGCAGAGCAAACAACGACGCCATATACACCGATAACTACACTTGGTTTTGATTCTAGCGGTTTACCTGCCACAACCGATGGTATAGCAAATACTAACGCGACTACATTTGATGAAATTAATTTACCAGCAGGTGCAGGCACTGGTTTATCGTCAATGCTTGATAACGGCGCAACCTTCCCAAGTACAGGCATTGAGTTAAATTGGCGCGATGAAAACAATACAGCAGGACGCATTCCCACTCAGTACTCAAGTGGTTTTGAAGTAAAAGCACTTGACCAAGATGGCTCTACAGTCGGTCGTTTAGCGGGTATTGATATTGGTACAGACGGTAAAATTGTAGCCTCATACAGCAATGGCGACTCAACTTTCTTAGGCCAAGTGGCTATGGTTCGTTTTCCAAACTCTCAAGGCTTATCGCAAGTAGGTGATACTAGCTGGAAGCAAAGTATTGACTCTGGTGAGCCAGTAGCCGGTGAAGCAGGTTCGGGTACTTTTGGTAGTATTAATTCATCTGCGCTTGAGCAATCAAATACTAACTTAACAAACGAATTAGTTGATTTGATCACCGCTCAACGTAACTACCAAGCAAACTCACGAGCGCTTGAAGTTAATTCAACAATCCAGCAAAGTATTTTGCAGATTCGATAAGTTAATTTTATTTTTGATTAAAATTTTAAGGCTGCATTTTTGCAGCCTTTTTTGTAGCTATGCCGCTATTCTTATTGCAGCTAAGTCCTATCAATATTCTTCATAAATTGCGTCAAATTTAATCTGGCATCTATTTTGCATTTATCAACTCAGAGATTTTTTATGTGAGTCGATGTTATGGACAAAATGGTCTACATTGCGGCCTCTGGCGCTAAGCAAAGCCTACAAGGGCTTGCACTTAAAGCCAATAATTTGGCAAACGCAAACACCACGGGTTTTAAAGCTGACTTTGCGCAAGCGCGCTCAATGCAAGCATTTGGCGAGGGCTTGCCAACACGCGTGTTTTCTATGCAAGAGCGACCTGGTTCTAACATGACCTCTGGCGGCATAATTGAAACAGGGCGAGATTTAGACATTGCCATGAGCGATAACGCCTGGCTCGCTGTTCAAGATGACTCAGGGAATGAAGCCTATACTAAAGTCGGTACGCTGAATATTACTGCGCAAGGTATGTTAGTAACAAGTCATGGTCGTCAAGTTATTGGCGAAGGTGGCCCCGTAATTCTACCTGTTCCTATTGAAAAAATAAGCTTTAGTGAAGATGGTGCTATACAGGTTCGTCCGCAAGGCGCCCCCGCAAATTTTTTAGAAGAAGTAGACACGCTGCGCGTTGTTGAAGGAAACAGCAGGCAGCTTGAAAAGGGCAACGATGGTTTATTTAGGCCTGTACCTGGGCAAGCCGTCGATACTTCTGCAAATGTAAAAGTATTAAGTGGTGCACTGGAAATGTCTAATGTTAATCCAGTTCACGAAATGGTCGATATGATCAACCACCAACGTCAATTTGAGTTACAAGTAAAACTAATGAAAACAGCTGAAGAGATTGACGAACGTCAAGATCAGTTGATGCGCATAGTTTAACTTTAAAATGAGGGCATACTTATGAATCCTGCATTGTGGATAAGTAAAACAGGGCTAGACGCTCAACAAACTGATATTTCAGTTATTTCAAATAACTTGGCGAATGCCAGTACCGTAGGTTACAAAAAAAGCCGCGCTATTTTTGAAGATTTACTGTATCAAAACATCAACCAACCGGGCGGGCGATCTTCACAAGATACCGAGCTGCCATCTGGCCTAATGCTTGGTGCCGGTGCAAAAGTGGTTGCTAACCAAAAAGAGTTTACGCAGGGCAATATGCTCACCACCGAAAACTCACTAGATTGGATGATCTCTGGTGATGGCTTTTTTGAAGTATTGCAACCTGATGGCAATATTGCTTACTCACGTAATGGTCAGTTTACTACCGATGAAGACGGCCGAATTGTTACCTCGGGTGCAGGTTTTGTAGTTCAGCCCGAAATGAACGTACCTGATGACGCGCAGTCAATTACGGTCTCTCAAGATGGTGAAGTGTCTGTGCGTGTAGCAGGGCAAGCCGACAATGTAGTCATTGGTCAGTTGGTAATTAGTGATTTTATTAATCCATCTGGTCTTGAGCCAATTGGTCAAAACCTTTACACCGAAACCGCCGTCAGCGGTGCGCCCGTGCAAGGTAACCCTGGCGTAGAGGGCCTAGGGACTATTATTCAAGGCTCGCTTGAAACATCAAACGTTAATGTAACGGAAGAATTGGTAAACCTTATCGAAACGCAACGTGTGTACGAAATGAACTCAAAAGTAATTTCGGCCGTTGACGAAATGATGAGCTATATCAATCAACAGTTATAGTAGAGCACAGGGGATAATTATGCGTAATGTTATTTTATTTGCAGCAGGCAGCTTATTTTTAACTGGCTGTGTTTCTACGCAAAACAGTGAAGTGGTTCAAGACGACCCATACTACGCACCCATGTACCCAGAGCCTGTAGCAGAGCCTGTTGTTGCAACGGGCTCGTTGTTTAACACCAATACATTTAACGATTTATATTCGGATAAAAAAGCACTGAGAACCGGCGATATCATCACCGTTAAGCTGCAAGAGTCAACACAAGCTACAAAAGCCGCAAAAACCGAAACCGACAAAGAAACCGAAGCCAGCCTAGACCCCGTTATTGGCTTAGGGGGGTTACCTGTCAATATAGGTGGCGACAGTATTCAGTTTGGTATTGGTAGTGATTCATCATTCACTGGTGACTCTAAATCAAATCAGTCAAACAGTTTAGTGGGTGATATTTCTGTAAATGTTATGCGTGTCTTACCCAATGGTAATTTAGTTATTCGTGGTGAAAAATGGTTAACACTTAATACTGGCGAAGAGTTTATTAGGCTTGAAGGCCTTGTACGTCCGCAAGATGTAAGCGCCGATAACACAGTTGAGTCAAATAGAATAGCCAATGCCCGTATTCAATACTCTGGTAAAGGGCAAACACAAGAAGCGCAAAGCCCAGGGTGGTTAACACGTTTCTTTAGCAGCTCGTTATTTCCGTTTTAGAGGATAGTAGTATGAAAAGCATTAAAGCGTTTATTTTGATCATACTGCTAGGCTGGCAATTTTCTGCCAGCGCCGAGCGTATAAAAGATGTCTCTATGGTGGAAGGTGTGCGCCCTAACCAATTAGTGGGTTATGGTTTAGTGGTGGGGCTACCTGGTACAGGGGAGCAAAACTCTTACACACAACAAAGTTTTAGAGGCATGTTAAACAGTTTTGGTATTACCTTACCTTCTACACAAAGCCCTAAAATTAAAAACGTAGCCGCAGTGGCAGTTCATGCTGAGCTGCCGCCGTTTAGAAAGCCAGGACAAACAATTGATATTACGGTTTCTTCTATTGGTAGTGCTGGTAGTTTACGAGGCGGCACTTTACTACAAACCTTTTTAAAAGGGGTGGATGGTGAGGTTTATGCGATAGCACAGGGTAGCTTAATTGTGGGTGGTTTAGGCGCGCAAGGGCTTGATGGCAGTAGAGTAGTTATTAATACTCCAACCGTTGGCCGTGTACCTAACGGCGCAACTGTAGAACGCGAAGTTAAAAGCCCTTTTATGCAAGGTGACTACATTACATTCAACTTAAATCGTCCAGATTTTACTACGGCAAAACGTTTAGAAAGCACAATTAACAATTTAGTAGGCCCTAATAGTGCACAAGCTATTGATGCTGCCTCAGTACGCGTTATTGCGCCACGTGATGCATCGCAACGAGTGTCTTATTTATCAACGCTTGAAAACCTAGAGTTTAAGCCTGCTGACACTTCTGCCAAAATTATTGTTAATTCACGCACGGGCACCATTGTTATTGGCAAAAATGTGAAGCTACAGCCTGCGGCAATAACCCACGGCGGCCTGACAGTTACTATTGCTGAGCAGCAAAATGTAACGCAGCCTAACCCACTAGCTGAAGGCGAAACTGTTGTTACACAGCAAAGTATTATTGACGTTAACCAAGATGATTCTCGTGCGTTTGTATTTAACCCTGGCGTTAGCTTAGATGATTTAGTGCGTGCAATAAACGAAGTAGGCGCAGCACCTGGCGACTTAATGGCTATTTTAGAAGCGCTTAAAGAAGCGGGTGCAATTAACGGGCAACTTGTTGTTATTTAAAATCATTAAAAGCTCGGTGTTACAGCAATGTAGCCGAGCTTTTTAATAAAACCTTCCTCTAAAAATGCCTTTGGCTTAATTTTTGCATTTCCTAAAGCATTATTCATTTTTGTGTCAAAAAGCTGATGGAAACAAATCACCTCGATAAGCAAAACTTTTTTGATTTAAGTAACCTTAATACTTTACGTCAAGACGCTTTAAACAGCGGTGATGCATCTTCTGACGCCTCTAAAGCGGCGCTAAAAAAAGCAGCGGCACAGTTTGAAGCTATTTTTACACAAATGTTGCTTAAAGGGATGCGTAAAGCCAACGAAGCATTTGAAGATGAAGACAGCCCATTTAATTCTAGCGGCGTAAAGTTTTTTGAAGAAATGCACGATCAGCAGCTCTCTTCTGAGCTTTCATCAAATGGGTCTTTGGGTTTGGCTGATTTAATCGTTCAGCAACTCTCCCCTGAACAAGGTAGCTTTATGCCAGGTTCAGTACTTAGAACCACGAGCGATTTTATCAGCGATAAACGCGCAGGCTCTGAACTGCCGCACGAAAAGGTGCACAGTGTAAGGCAAGCAAATAAAAATGACTCAGCCCTCAGCAGTGAAGCAACTCAAACTAAAACCACAACACAGCCTACACAGCAATCATCATTCAATACTGCTGAAGAGTTTGTGAGTGCCGTGTGGGAGCATGCTAAAACAGCGGCCGAAAAAATTGGTTTAAACCCTGCTGTAATGGTCGCCCAAGCGGCTCTTGAGACTGGCTGGGGCAAGCACATAATTAATAAAAGCGACGGGAATAGCTCAAATAACCTGTTCAATATTAAATCAGATAAAAGCTGGGAAGGCGACAAAGCAAGTAAAGTAACGCTTGAATTTGAGCAAGGCACGCCTGTTAAAAAGCAAGCAAGTTTTAGAGCTTACGATTCTATAAAAGAAAGCGTGAACGATTTTGTTGATTTTTTAACGCAAAACCCACGTTACGAAGAAGCATTACAAAAAACAGCACAGCCAAATGAATTTTTAGATTCGCTACAAAAAGCAGGCTATGCAACCGACCCTAATTACGCGAGTAAAATAAAAAAAGTGCTAAATAGCAGTGAGCTAAAAAATATTGCAACCAGCGCATTTACCCAAGGAGTGAAGTAATATGTCGTTTAGTTTATTAAATATTGCCAGTTCAGGGGTGCGCTCAAGCTCTGAGCTGTTGCAAACGACCAGTAAAAACATCACCAATGTAAATACAGAAGGCTACGTTCGTGAGCGCACTGAATTTACCACTATGGTAGATAACCAAGTAGGGCGCGGCGAAACATATCGGTTATTGAACGAATTTGCCCAGTCGCAGTTAAATCGCGATACGTCAAATAAATCGTTTTTTGATCAATTCGTAACAGAAGCCAACCGTGTTGATACTATTTTTTCAGAAGAATCTAATAACTTATCAACCGGCATAAATTCATTATTTAATAACGTGCAAGAGGCGCTAAATCAGCCGTCTTCATCAGTTGCTCGCTCACTCGTAATGACCGATGCGCAAAGTTTGGTTGAGCAAATGGACAGGCTCTCAGGCATTGTGCTTGAGCAACAAGGCATAGTGAATGAGCAGCTTGAAATTTTTTCAGAAGAAGCCAACTCACTTATACAAAATATAAATACGTTAAACCAAGAAATTGCAGTCGTAAATGGTACTAATAACGCATCAAGCGCAAGCTCTATTTATAACCAGCGCGACTTGGCGATTCGTGAATTATCAGAGCTCGTAGATATAGAAACACTCGATGGCCCTAATGGCGAAAAACTCGTATTTATGGGCAGCGGTGAATCTTTAGTTATGGAAAACGGGACCTTTAACTTGTTTTCGCTGTCGGGTGACCCCGATCCTAATTTTAAAGAGTTGACGCTTGACGTTAATGGCGGCAAAGCCGTGCCGCTTGAAATAGATGCGAGCAAACTTAAAGGCAAAATTGGCGGCTTACTCGCATTTAGAGACGACATACTTGTACCAGCACAAAACCAAATAGGCCAAATGGGATTGGCAATTGCAGATGCGTTCAACGAGCAAAATAAATTGGGTATGGATGCTAACGGTGAGCTAGGCGGTGATATTTTTACCATACCTACCGTGGGCGCTTATGCATACCAGGCTAATACCGGCAGTGCCAGTTTAACCGCCACGCTTGAAGCCGGGAAAGGCAGTGAACTGCCTGCCAGCGACTTTATTGTTACTTATACCGCTAATGCAAATGAAGTGAGCATTCAGCCAATTGATAATAAAGGCGAGCCACTAGGCAGCGCTTCTTTAGCGACGATACCGCCATCTGGTGTTATCGACTCAGACGACATTACAAGTGGGGAGTCGTTTGGTTTACAAATTAATGTAACGGGTACTGGTAATACAGGCGATCAGTTTCAAATTAAACTTAACTCAGAGGCGGCAACCAGTATTTCCCTTGCGACAAGCCGCGGTGAAGACTTAGCTCTGGCATCGCCTATTCGTACAGCTAACAGTATAGATAATGTAGGCACTGCCACTATTTCAGCCGGAGAAGTAACAAGTGTTACATCGGGTGGCTTTACCACCGCCCCTGGTTTAGCCAATGGTGATATCACGTTAGTAAAAACAGGCACTGCAAACGAATATCAAATTACAGATGCAAATGGCACCACAACCTTTACTATAACGCCACCGGCAGAGGGCATACTGGCTCAGGCTGGTGCACCTTATAGCAACTATGGCTTTGACTTTGACATTGAAGGCACGCCTGCCACCGGAGACACCTTTACCCTTGAATTTAACGAAGGCGGCTTTGATGATAACCGTAATGGTTTAAAACTCGCTGATTTACAAAATGGCGAATTAGTTCGTAAAAATGTAGTAACTACTGCCACGGCCGATAATCACGAAACGTTTAATCAAGCCTATTCGGGGTTAGTCAGTGATATTGGCGTAGTCACAGGTCAAGCCATTACCAGTGCCAGCGCATTTGATGCATTAGCCCAGCAATCAGAAGCGTGGTATGAGTCGCTCTCCGGTGTAAACCTAGATGAAGAAGCTGCTAATTTATTACGCTTTCAACAATCATATTCGGCATCAGCTCAAGTGCTAGCTGCGGCCCAAGAAGTTTTTGACACCTTATTAAGTGCGGCGAGGTAATTATGCGTTTATCAAATAACTTAATGTATCAAAATAATATTAATAAAATACTCGATAACCAACAAAGTGTTGCTAATGCACAAGAGCAAGTAACAACAGGTAAAAAATATTTAACGACTTCAGAAGCACCTGCCGCTATTTCGCAAGGAATGCTGTATTCAAATAAAATACAAACCAATGAGCAATATACTAAAAATATTGACCAATTAACTGGCCGCCTTGAAACTGAAGAAACCATTTTACAAAGTATAAATACCAATATTCAACAAGCTCAAGAGCTAGCTATTCAAGCGGGCAATGGTGTTTATACTCAAGATGATTTAGAGTCAATCGCGGCTGAGCTGAGTGAAATACAAAAAACGCTCGTTAATTTAATGAATACTCGCTCAGAAGACGGCAAGTTTATTTTTTCAGGCTACCAAGATAGCACCCAACCGTACCAATTTGACTCTACAACAGGTGAGTACACCTATAATGGAGATCAAGGCCAGCATGTTATAACGATTGCTGAAGGGGTGAGTATTAAATCAAGCGATAACGGTTTTGATACGTTTGAAAAAAGCGATGCACGACTTGATGTTACTGATAATCAAGCTGCTATCCCAGTAACTACGCCTGCAAATAATATTACAGCGGGCACGGTTTATGTCGATGGTCAAACAGAGTTCGACCGTTTCCATCAAGAAAACTACAATGCAGATCCAACTGCAGCGGCAACAGCGAACACGTACAATGTGGTAATAACACCAGGCGCTACCGCTAACGACCCTGATACTTATGAAATTTTGCGTGACGGCGTGTCGCTGAGCCCTGCACAAGTAGGCGAGGTAACGGATGAACCAATCGATTTTGCAGGGATGAAAATCGAATTTGAAGGCGCAGCACCAGGTCAGCTTGATTTTACCCTCGAAAAGCCGCACAAAGAAAATGTGCTTAATACGTTACAATCGCTCATTACGGGATTAAATGATGGCACACTTGAAAACGATGACTTTCAGCAAGTACTAGCCGATGGTGTAGTACAGCTTCAAAATGCAAGTGAGCAAGTTGTGTACACGCAAGCGAGCTTAGGCGGGCGTATGAATGCGGTTGAAAGCGTGAGTGACTCAAATCTTGCGCAAGATATTCAAAACAAAAGCAACCTTTCTGATTTAGTCGAGGTAGACATGGCTGAAGCCATTAGTGAACTCACTAAACAAGAAACCGCACTGCAAGCCTCACAGGCTACATTTGGCCGTTTAACTAACCTTTCTTTATTTGATTACTTATAAACAGATTATAAGCAAAAATACCTTGCCGCTTTAGTTAGCATAAAGCGGCAAAAACCTCCCTCATCAGCGTGGCAATAATTTGTCACTTTAATACTTAAACAATTAACGCTTCGTTAACTCTATGATGCTTCAAATAAAATTGTTTAAAAACAAAACTTTAAATATATTTCAATGTTGGCACAGTAAATGCTTTTCTAATAATTAGAAATTATCGAATAGTGGTTCCTGTTAAAACGTGTTGAACCACACTCTGTTTAAACCTAGGAGATGGTCAAATGGCATTAACAGTAAATACTAATGTGTCGTCATTGAACGCACAACGAAACTTAACAAAATCTGGCGAAGGCCTAGCAACGTCAATGGAGCGTTTGTCATCAGGTATGCGTATTAATAGCGCAAAAGATGATGCGGCTGGTTTACAAATTTCAAACCGTTTAACCTCACAAATAAATGGTTTGTCAGTAGCTCAACGTAATGCCAATGACGGCATTTCAATGGCGCAAACCGCTGAAGGTGCAATGAGTGAGTCGACCAATATACTTCAGCGAATGCGTGAACTTGCGCTGCAAGCGGCTAATGGTTCAAACTCAGCAGAAGATAGAGAAGCACTGCAAAAAGAAGTATCAGCACTTCAGGTTGAGCTAACCCGTATTGCAGAAACCACCTCATTCGGTGGTCAGCAGTTACTAGACGGTAGTTACGGTAGTAAAGCTTTCCAAGTAGGCGCTAATGCTAACGAAACAATTAATGTATCACTCTCAAGCGTTGCTGCTGAAAAAATTGGCTCAAACCAATTAAATTTACAAGGTATTGCAAATACAGGCTTTGGTACTGCTGCTGCGGCTGGCGCTACTGCACCTGCAAACTCAGTCGCTGCGGGTACATATACGATTTCAGGTCGTGATGACTCAGTTATTAATATTGAAGCAGGCACCACAGCAAAAGATGCCGCAGCTAAAATTAACCAAATGACGGGGACTACCGGCGTTACTGCTCAAGCGCGTACTGAAGCGGTTCTTGATATTGGTGGTGCAGCTACCGTTGCCGATGAAATAGTAAGCTTTGAGCTGAATGGCGAAAAAGTATCGTTTGTGGCCACTGCTAATGTAGACAGTGATGAGCAAGCAATGGCTGAAGCGATAAATGCGCGTACAGATGAACATGGTGTTACAGCTGTAATTGAAAATGGCGTGCTAACTATCTCTAACAATCAGGGTGAAGACGTCGTAATCGAAGATTTTGAAACGACTGATGCTACAGGTACGCCGGTTGCTGCTACTTTAGCTGTTACCGCGGCTTCATATGATGGTAACCCAGATACCGCAGTAACACTTACCAGTGGTACTGCCACAGACTCAACACGAGTAATGGGAAGTATTCAGCTTAATTCTGCTGAGGTGTTTACTGCTACTGCAGATGATACATCTTTAGCTGCGACTACCAATGAGACCACCAGTAAGCTAGAAAATGCAGCTGATATTGATGTGACTACTCAAAAAGGCTCTCAAGATGCGCTTTCAATCATTGATAATGCCATTGCCAATATTGATGAGCAGCGTGCGGGATTAGGTGCGGTACAAAACCGCTTTAGCTTTACAATTAATAACCTTGCAAACATTGAAGAAAATGTAACCGCATCGCGTAGCCGTATTCAAGACACCGATTTTGCAACGGAAACAGCAGAGATGACTAAAAACCAAATACTACAGCAGGCAGGTACATCAATCCTTTCGCAGGCAAACCAAGTACCACAGGCTGCGATTAGCTTGTTAGGTGGTTAGTAATAAACGCTATTAATAAAACTGATAAAAAAGCACATCTTGATAGGTGTGCTTTTTTGTTTTTTGTCCATAAATAGCACGCAGTACGTGAATTAAAAACTTTTTAGGGAGAAGTGAATTTATTATTTCCTTTAAAATTAGTTGTTTATATTTATTTTATTAATAACTTTAAAAATAAATCAAAATAACGCTAAAGATAAATTTTCTCCTGCCGTTAACTTAACCAGTACAGAGCTTGAACATACAATTGTGACAGCTCTTGGTTAAATCTAAACAGTCACATTACGAAAGTAATCAGGAGTTTTATTATGATTTCAGTAAATACAAATGTATCTTCATTAAACGCTCAGCGTAACCTTTCTACTTCAGGCTCTGACCTTGCAACGTCAATGGAGCGTTTATCATCAGGTATGCGTATCAACAGCGCAAAAGATGATGCGGCAGGTCTACAAATTTCAAACCGTTTAACATCACAAGTAAATGGTTTAGCAGTAGCACAACGTAACGCTAACGACGGTATCTCAATGGCGCAAACCGCTGAAGGTGCAATGAGCGAGTCTACAAGCATTTTACAACGTATGCGTGAGCTAGCACTGCAATCAGCTAACGGCTCAAACTCAACAGAAGACCGTGAAGCACTACAAAAAGAAGTGTCTGCACTTCAAGTTGAATTAACACGTATCGCAGAAACAACATCATTCGGTGGTCAGCAATTATTAGATGGTAGCTTTGGTTCTAAGTCTTTCCAAGTTGGATCTAACTCTAATGAAACCATTAATGTTTCTCTTTCTAGTGTAGCAGCTAACAAAATTGGCTCTAACCAGCAGAACCTTCAAGCTGCCACTGCTGGTGGTTTTGGTACTTCAGTTGCAGGTACTGCCAATACTATAGCTGGTGGTAATTTCACTATTGATGGGCGCGGAGCATCAGTGGATGTTGCGATTGAAGCGAACGCAAGTGCAGCTGATTTTGTAAAGGCTGTAAATAGCTATAGTGATTCTACAGGTGTCTCAGCTCAAGCAAGAACAGAAGCTCAAATTAGCATTGGTACATCTGGAACTTTAGATGCTAATGTTAGTTTTAAATTAAATGGTGCTGATATCCAAGACGCTGATGACGTCCCTACTGTTTCGTTCGTATCAACAGGAACTGACGCAGGTGATTTAGAAGCTATGGCTGAAGCTATCAATGCTAAAACTGATGAGCACGGGGTGACTGCTAGCATTACGGATGGTGAACTGTTTGTATCAAATAATACTGGAGAAGATATTGTTATTTCTGACTTTTCTTCTTCTTCATTAGTTGCAGATGTTGCTGGCGTTTCTTATGATGGTACTGTTGACGGTACCACCGTAGATACCTCTGGTGATATTACTATAGCGGGCTCGGTTCAACTCAACTCTGCAGAAGTTTTTACTACAACGTCTGCAGATACGACTATGGCAGCGGCAACAACAGAGACTGTAAGTACTATCGAAACTGTTGATAGTGTTGATATTACTACACAAAAAAATTCTCAAGATGCTTTAGCTATTATTGATAATGCGATTGCGAATATTGACTCACAGCGTGCAAGTTTAGGTGCGGTTCAAAACCGTTTTGACCACACTATTAGTAACCTTGCGAACATAGAAGAAAACGTATCGGCATCACGTAGCCGTATTCAAGATACAGACTTTGCAACTGAAACAGCAGAGATGACGAAAAACCAAATCTTGCAACAAGCAGGTACGTCAATCTTATCTCAAGCAAATCAGTTACCACAAACAGCACTTAGCTTATTAGGTTAACAAGTAAAACGTTATAGCTTAATGAATAGCTAGCTAGTACATAAAGTCAGTATTAGTTTTAAAAAACAAGGAGGTGGCTTTAGCTACCTCCTTTTGTGGTTTAAGGGTATAAATTAAGCTATTGTTAGTCTAATAATTATACAGGTTCGGCAGCTCTAGGAGGCGTTATGAACACCATTACTTCAAACGCAGAAGTTACGATAGCATCAACATCTTTAACTGGTGAAGATAAACAAGTAGGGCAGAGTGGCTCAGTATTGACTCAGCGCGCTGTTGATGACGTAAATAAAACGGATGAACAAAGCCCACAAAACCAGTTAAATAATCAATATGCACAACAAGGAATTGAGACTAATAGTTCGCAAAACCAACAGCTTGCACGTGAGCAGCTTGAAAAAGTGGCGCAGCAATTGCAGGAGTTTATGGGTGAGATGAACCGTACTCTGCAATTTCAAGTTGATGAAGACTCTGGGCGCGATGTAATTAAGATACTTGATAAAACAAGTGGTGATGTAATTAAGCAATACCCTTCGGAAGAAGTATTAAGTTTAGTGTCTAAACTATCTGAATCTGCAGGTATTTTAATCGACCAAACGGTGTAGCCGCCGTACTGTTGATATATTATTAGTTAAGTTTTTTGGGTTTAAAGAGGTGAAGTATGTCTATTTCGTTTAATGGTTTAGGCTCTGGTTTAGCGGTATCAGATATAGTTGATGCATTAGTTAATGCTGAGCAGGCTCCAGCTGAGGCTCGTTTAAACACTCAAGAAAGTACACTAACTACTGATATTTCTGCTGTAGGTGCTTTAAAGTCTGCGCTACAGCAAGTGCAAACAGCAATGGAAGCGCTAGGTGACGCTGATAACTATCAAAAACGTAGTACATCAGGAAGTGATACTTTCGTGCAGTTAAGTGCTGATGAAGACGCACAGCCAGGTGGTTACTCTGTAGAGGTTAATAACCTTGCTACAGAGCATAAAATACTATCAGAAGCATTTGACGCTGACGCTGCCGTGGGTGAAGGTACTATGACATTCAGCTCCGGCGAGAATAGTTTTGATATTGAAGTATCAGATACCGCTACTTTAAGTGAAATAAGAGATGCAATTAACGACAGCAGCGATAACGACAGCATAAACGCAACAATAATAACGGATGATACCGGTCAGCATTTAGTGCTAGCAGCTAAAAATAGCGGACTTGAGAACGAGATTAAAGTCGAGGTAACCGATACTGATGGTAATAACACCGACACTAATGGATTGTCTCGTTTAGCCTTTGATTCTGCTGGTGTTCAAAACGCCTCTGAAATTATTGCTGCAACCGATGCATCCATTACTATCGATGGCTCCCTCACAGTTAGTAGTTCTTCAAATACCTTTACCGATGTAATAGATGGCATAACAATTACGGCAAAAAAAGCACACGCTGAAGATGATGATGTAAGCAATATTACAATTACAGAGAATAATAGTAACATTGAAGCTGGTTTAGCTAGTTTTATTGAAAGCTATAATGAACTTCTGGAGCTGAGTAACAACTTAGGCGCTTCAAGTGAAGATGGGGCGGGTGTAATGGCCGGTGATTCGTTACTACGCGGTGTAATGTCTAAATTACGAGAACAGATTACCGACTCTGTAGATTTGGGCAATGGCAACTCATTATCACTTTCACAGTTAGGTGTTGAAGCCGATCGTTATGGAGTATTGACGCTCAATACCGAGACTTTAAATGAAAAAATTGATGAAGATGTCGACTTAGTGCAGCAGTTTTTTGTAGGCAGTGACGATGACGAGGGCGGCTTTGCCCAATCGTTTGATGAGTTAATGAGTTTTTATACTGACGCTGACGGCATTATCCAAAACCGTATCGACAGTAAAACAAATCAATTAGAAGATATTGATGAACAGCGCGAAAGCCTGACAAGTAAAATGGAATCGTTATCTTCTCGATTATATGCTCAATACAACGCCATGGATTTATTGGTAGCGAGCCTCAATTCGACAAGTAGTTATGTACAGGCACAGCTTGAAAATATGCCTGGTGTGGTGAGTAATAATTCTTAATTTTAGATATTGATTATGAACATAAAAAAACCGTTTAAAAACGGTTTTTTTATGTCTAAATATTGCCTTTAACATGCTTAGTAAATTAAAGCTGCTAGAGGTAGCTAAACCGATTTATAAGCCGAAATTGCTTTACCTGTTTTTTTTTGCTTAATGATGGCTTTAGATGATTCATTTTTTACAGCATTTGCTTGTTTGCTAATGTTGTTGATATTGGCTTGCACAACCATAAGTTGCTTGGCGGTAGGCGGGTTCTGACTTTCGCACCAACGCTTGAGCTCACTATTTAAAGTATCCATAATAGGGGGAGCTTCATCAGCGTTATTGCTTTGCACTAATAATTCGATTTTGCTGAGCAATTGATTAATATGCTCAGCTTTGCTTGTTTCCTCTAAAGCCATTAGCTTATACCGCAGGATTACGTTGATCGACAGGAATGCTATCCCACCCTTCTTTAATTTCTTTAATAATGCCAGCTACTTCAGAAATAATCTCAATGTCATTATCAACATTTGCTTGCACAAGGCGCCTTTGGCAGTAGTCATAAAGCGCTAATAAATTATTTGAAATACTCGGATCTTGTTCCACTTCTAAATTAAGCGCGTCTTGTAATGCACCTAAGAGTAAAATACAGGCAGAGATGTTTTCGCCTTTTTTTTCTATTTCTTTGCGCTCAATAAACCCTTTAGTAGCGGCCAAGCGGCCAATTATGTTACTAAAAATAAGGTTAATTTGCTCATAGGGCGCCATTTCTGCGATGTTGCTGGCGCGCACTTGAGAATATTTTTTTAATGAAACATGAGCCATGGAAAATCCTAAATAAATATGTGAAATCGACTGTAAGTAACAAAAGCAATATTAATGCCAAGCATATTGCATTTATTTAGTTATCGGCATTGTTGCTTTCAACTTAAGTTAATTATAGTTTATATTTTTGACTAAAGTAATTTTATGCACTAAGTAAAAAACAATGCATCGCATTAGCTTTAAGTATTAAACAACAAATCAATACTTAAGTTTTAACTATTAAGTATTATTGTTTTTATCGTACTGTCTGTTTTTTGGCGTTTATGTCAAAAAACCGCCGCTATTACTTGCATCCATTCAGATCTCGCTTACAATTTAGCTAATATAATAAATTAGTGAAATTATGGCTCGCTAACTATGATCTTGATTTTAGATAATAATAATAACCGTGCAATAGGATTGAATGCATCGCTTACCTTTATTGGGGAAGCTGTGCAGTTGCTTGATGAAAATGGCTTTGAAGAAGTATGTAGTAAGTATCAACAGCAAGAATGCATTGTTATTTTAGGCGCATTACAAAGCTTAGATCATGAAGGCTTAATTAAACGCTACCCAACCCTGCCTTTTTTACTCATTGGTGAAACACTCAAGCCATTATTAAGTATTGCAAATGTTGTAGGTTTAATTTGTGAGCCGTTTAATCACGAAGTAACCACACAGTTATTACACGACTGCCAACAGTACCAAAGAATGCTTCCTGGTAGTCACAAGCACACAAAACCACATAAAACATTTGATGGTTTAGTAGGCGAAACTGATGCAGTTAAAAACGTACGTTTTTTAATAGAGCAAGTGGCTAAAACCGATGCAAACGTGCTTATTTTAGGTGAGTCGGGTACAGGTAAAGAGGTGGTTGCGCGTAATGTACATTTATTGTCTAAACGCAATACGGGGCCATTTGTACCAGTAAACTGTGGTGCTATTCCAGGCGAACTTCTTGAAAGTGAGTTATTCGGCCATGAAAAAGGGGCGTTTACCGGCGCTATTTCTGCACGTAAAGGGCGGTTTGAATTAGCGCAAGGCGGTACGCTGTTTTTAGATGAAATTGGTGACATGCCACTGCAAATGCAAGTTAAGCTACTTCGCGTATTACAAGAGCGCAGCTACGAGCGTGTAGGTGGCACTAAAGCGATTCAAGCAGATGTACGAGTGATTGCAGCTACTCACCGTAACCTTGAGGAAATGATTGAAAAGGGCAGTTTTAGGGAAGATTTATATTACCGTTTAAACGTGTTTCCTATTGAAAACCCGTCACTTAATGAGCGGGCAGACGACATACCTTTATTACTTAAAGAGTTAATGCGCCGTGTGAATGAGCAAAGTGGTACGTCGGCTAAATTTACAGAGCGCGCGGTAGAGAGCCTAAAAGAACATGCCTGGCCGGGCAATATACGTGAGCTTGCAAATTTAGTAGAACGCATGGTGATTATGTTCCCTGAAAAAGTAGTGGATGTGCCCGATTTACCTAATAAATACCGTTATATCGAGGTAGACGCATACGAACCAGAATACCCTGAAGAGCTACTTGAAAAAGACGCGTTTAACGATATTTTTAGTACGGGCTTTAGCGATTATGATAATGAACCAGAGCCTGAATTTAGCCAACCGGGAGTGGGCTTATTACCTGAAGAGGGCATAGAGCTTAAAGAGTATTTAGCCGAGCTTGAAATAAGCTTAATTACCCAAGCATTGGAGCGTTTTGATTATGTTGTTGCGCGCGCCGCAGAAATACTAGGTGTAAGGCGTACAACGCTTGTTGAAAAAATGAAAAAGTACAATCTATCGCGAGATTAGCAGTATGCAAATGCTGATAGGCTTTTCGTTATTTATTATTCATTTTTGAGAAATTAATTTACGGGCTTTGCCCGTCACTCAAGCAAGCTTGGCGTCTACAAGATAAAAGCAAACTTAAACTTTGACGGTAGACGCGAAGCTTGCTCGCGTAAAAAGCGCAGCTTTTAATTACTTAGACCCAAAAAAACGAGGTTAAATGAGAAACCACAGTTAGCTTACACGTTACTGCTCTAAAGCGAAGCGTCTCTTATCCTCTTTGTGAACAGATCACTTTTATGGTAATAAATCACTTATCAACCAAAAGCCTTTATAATTTCTTCTTTTCTAAAACAATCATTACTATGATCGTTTACCATGCCACAGGCCTGCATATGTGCGTACACCGTTGTAGGCCCTAAAAACTTGAAGCCTCGCTTTTTTAAATCTTTTGCAAATGCTTTTGACTCTTCGGTCATTGCAGGAGCGTCTTCATCACTATTTACATTATTAATAATTGGTTTATTGTCCACAAATTGCCATTGGTAATGACTAAAGCTGCCAAACTCTTTTTGAATCTCAATAAACCGTTGAGCATTATTAATCGTGGCAGCAATTTTTAAGCGGTTACGCACTATGCTCTCATCTTGCATTAGTCGTTCTATGTCCTCGACTGTAAACTTAGCCACTTTTTGCACATCAAAGTTAGCAAATGCCTTTTTATACCCAGCACGCTTTTTTAAAATAGTGTACCAACTGAGTCCCGCTTGTGCCGATTCTAGCGTGATAAATTCAAATAATAGTGTGTCGTCATAAAGGGGCACCCCCCATTCTTCATCATGGTATTTCACATAATCAGGCTTTGTGGTGTCAAGCCATGCACAACGGCATTTATTTTGCTCACTCATTGCTATTCCTTTTTTTGTGCGTCATTTTTTTGTTACGCGCTATTGTAAGCTAACTAAATGAAAAATATATAAAATAATTTTGGTATAAATTGTGCATTTAGACCTGTATCTACATCATTAAGAGATTTGATTATGGCCCTTGCGAGTGTACTTAAACCACAGTTTATTACTGCAAAACAGTATAACCCATGTTTACTTCAAGAAGAGTACATTGGTGAATTAAGTGATTTAAGACAGCAAGCAAGTTGGCTGTCGCACTTAGTTGATACCATGCCAGCGGGCGTTGTTGTGCTTGATGGCAAAGGCCTTATTGCAAAAGCTAATCAAATCGCCATTGATATGCTAGGCGAGCCGCTAGAAGGGGAGAAGTGGTTTAACATTATTCAACGCTCTTTTCGCCCTCACCAAGATGATGGACATGAAGTGTCGCTTAAAGATGGTCGACTTATAAAACTTGATATTACAGCACTGGCGCCAGAGCCAGGGCAATTAATATTAATGACAGATTTAACCGAAACGCGCCGTTTACAAAAGCGCGTAGCCCATATGCAACGCCTAAGCGCACTTGGAAAAATGGTGGCATCGCTTGCGCATCAAGTGCGCACGCCACTTTCGGCCGCTATGTTATATGCCGCAAACTTAGGCTCAAAAAAACTGCCTGAGTCATCGCGTGATAACTTTCAAGCTAAGCTTATGTCGCGTTTAAAAGATTTAGAAACCCAAGTTAACGATATGCTGCTTTTTGCTAAAAGTGGCGAGCAGCAAGTGGTTGAGCAAGTGTCTATGCAGCAGCTTTTAAACGAGGTAAAGCTAGGTGCCGATGCAATGGTGGCCTTAAACAACAGTGAGCTTGCCGTTGAGCTACCAGAGCCAGACATAGAAATCACCGGTAATAAAACTGCGCTGGCCAGTGCTATTCAAAACCTTATTCACAATAGTATTCAAATTATTGGCAGCCAAGCAAGGGTGACTTTAAAAGCGCAGCGCGATAGCAGCGAACCTGACACCGTACGTATTAGCGTTTGCGATAACGGCCCAGGGGTAGAGCTGAGCCAAATAGAGAAAATTTTTGAACCGTTTTATACCACCAAAAGCCAAGGTACAGGGCTTGGGCTTGCTGTTGTAAGTTCTGTGGCAAATGCGCATCAAGGACGTGTTGAAGTGGTTAATAATGCCAATGGTGGTGCATGTTTTAGTTTATTGCTGCCTATATGCACGGCCCCAACGCAGGAGAAAACAGCATGAGCAATACAATACTGGTAGTTGAAGATGATGCAGGCCTAAGAGAAGCACTCATAGACACATTGGAAATGTCGGGTATTGCCTGTGTTGCAGCTGATAGTGCTGAGCAAGCTATGATCCAATTAAAGAAATCTGAGTTTTCATTAGTGGTCAGCGATGTGCAGATGGGCGCCATGAGTGGCCTAGATTTACTCAGAAGCATTAAACTTAACTACCCAGAGCTGCCCGTATTAATGATGACAGCCTACGCAACCATTGATGATGCCGTAGAGGCTATGCGCTTAGGTGCTATTGATTATATGGCTAAGCCTTTTGCCCCTGAAGTACTTTTAAATATGGTTAGTCGCTATTTGCCCGAAAAACCAAAAGATACTGATGGCCCAATTGTAGCCGACCCAAGTAGTATTCAGTTGCTAGAGCTTGCAAGTAAAGTGGCGCGCTCAGATGCAAGTGTTATGGTGCTAGGGCCTAGTGGTTCTGGTAAAGAAGTATTAGCGCGATACATACACGATAAATCAAACCGATGCGATGCCCCTTTTGTAGCAATAAACTGTGCGGCTATTCCCGAGAACATGCTTGAAGCCACTTTGTTTGGCTATGAAAAAGGCGCATTTACTGGTGCAATACAGGCATGCCCAGGTAAATTTGAACAAGCCCAAGGCGGCACCATCTTACTTGATGAAATAACCGAAATGGACTTAGGGTTACAAGCTAAATTATTACGGGTACTGCAAGAGCGTGAAGTCGAGCGCCTAGGTGGTAGAAAAACAATTTCACTTGATGTAAGAGTGCTCGCAACCAGTAACCGCGACTTAAAAGAAGCCGTTACAGATAACCAATTTAGAGAAGACTTATATTATCGCTTAAATGTATTTCCTTTAATGTGGCGACCGCTGAGTGAGCGCCCTGGGGATATAATTGTATTAGCAAAGCACCTTATTGAACGCCATTTAATTAAAAGCAAAGAGCCGCTAGCTACGCTCGATAGTGCCGCTGAGCAAAAATTACTAAGCCACGCATGGCCTGGTAATGTACGCGAGCTGGATAATGTAATTCAACGTGCGCTCATATTGCGAACGGGCAATGTAATTGACGAGCAAGCAATTTTTATTGAAAACTTAATGCAAGCGCCAGCCAATAGTACACCTGCTCAGGTTATAGCGCCTGAAGAGTCCAGTACAACTAGTGACGCGTACTACGACGATAAAACAACAGCCGTAGAGGCGGGTCATGCATTACCTAGTGCTGATACCGGCAGTTATAAAGATGAGCTTAAAGACAAAGAGCATAAAATAATATTAGATACCCTCGCACGATGCCAAGGCAAACGTAAAGATGTTGCGCAAACGCTTGGGATCAGTCCGCGCACTTTACGTTATAAACTAGCGCAAATGCGTGATTTAGGTATTTCACTCCCTGCATAAAGTTAACCCTTTTCTATCAACAACTCAAAAACTGACCTTGCTCAGTTTTTGGGTTGTCAAATCTCTGACTCTCGAATAATTAAGTTAACCTTATGTAATTAAAGGTTTATTTTTATGGCACGCTTTGTGCTTTATTCCTCTTATGAACGTTAACTGCATTTGCCAGAGAAAATTATGAAAATTCAAAACAGCGCGTTATTCCAAGAAATGCAATCAATGGCTTTAGAAGCGGGCCATACAAATCAAATTAATAACTTACCCACTCAAGCTCAGCCAACTTCTACAGCTCAATTTGGTGATTTGTTAAGTGATGCATTAAATACAGTAAATGGTTTACAACAAGACGCCAAGCAAAAAGTCGTGGCTGTTGAAATGGGTGACAGAAGTGTATCGCTTGCTGAGGCAATGATTGCATCACAAAAATCGTCAGTGGCATTTGAGGCTACAGTACAAGTAAGAAATAAACTTGTTGAGTCATACAAAGAAATTATGAACATGCCTGTTTAACTAGGTAGTGGAGAATTATTGTGGCGCAATCTAATCAATCAACAGATCTTGCTCTTGCTAGCGGTGGCATTGACCAAAGCGAAGACAACGAGCAACTAGAACAAAAGTCGGGCTATTTAAGTGCCTTAAACGGTGTTGATGTACTTCGTCAAGTAACACTTATTATTGCACTCGCTATTTGTTTAGCTATTGCCATATTTGTGATTATTTGGGCACGCCAACCCGATATGCGCCCACTTGGTAAAATGCCAACAGAAGAGCTGATCCAAACGCTTGATTTTTTAGATGCACAAAAGATTGACTACGAACTAGACGGTAACGTGATCTCGGTTGATGAAAGTGAGTATAAAAATATTAAATTGCTGATGGCACGTGAAGGCTTAGAACAAGGCCCTACCTCAGGCACCGATATCATAATGCAAGATATGGGCTTTGGTGTAAGCCAACGCCTAGAACGTGAGCGCTTAAAGCATGGCCGAGAGCAGCAGCTTGCTCGCACCATCGAAGAGCTCAATAACGTCACTCGCGCCAAAGTTTTACTCGCTATCCCAAAAGAGAATGTATTCGCACGCAGAGAGAAAAAACCATCAGCCACAGTGGTATTGACTCTAAAGCGCGGCAGAATGCTTGATGCAGAAGAAATTGATTCAGTGGTTGATATTGTAGCCTCTGCAGTACAAGGGTTAGCACCTGCACGCGTGACGGTAACAGATCAAAATGGCCGCTTACTTAATTCAGGCTCGCAAGACTCATTAGCAGCTCGCTCGCGTAAAGAGTACGACATTGAAAGAAAACGCGAGCAAGAATACCTAGAAAAAATAGACAGTATACTTATTCCTGTCGTGGGTTTGGGTAATTACACAGCGCAAGTCGACTTAAATATGGACTTTAGCTCAGTAGAAGAAACACAAAAACGCTATAACCCAGACTTACCGGCAGTAAGAAGCGAAACCACATTTGAAGAAAACAACATAGGTGGTCTAGCGGTAGGTATTCCTGGCGCACTCACCAATCAACCCCCTATGAATTCAACGATTCCAGAGGTGGCAGGGCAAGGTAATGCAGGCACGGCAACCAATCCAAGTCGAGTACATAAAGAGGCCACGCGCAACTTTGAGCTCGACACCACTATTTCGCATAAACGCCAACAAACAGGGGTTATTCGCAGAATTAGTGTCTCTGTAGCTGTTGATTATGTACCCAAAGTAGGTGAAAACGGCGAAACGACCATGGCGCCGCGCTCAGTAGAAGCTTTGTCAAATATACGTCGCCTATTACAAGGTGGGGTGGGTTTTGATATGCAACGTGGCGATGCACTAGAAGTAGTAACTGTGCCATTTGTACGCGAAGCGGTTGATTTAGACATAGAGGTACCACTGTGGGAGCAAGACTGGTTTATGAAAATTATCCGTCTTGTGCTTGGCGCCTTGGTTATTATTGTATTAATTATGGCAGTCGTTAAGCCTATGCTTAAACGTTTAATCTACCCAGATGATACGCTTGAAGAGTACGATGAAGATGCATTAAGCTCAGGAGTTGATATTGGCGACAGCACGCTAGATATGCTAAATAAAGACTTTGATTCTGCTGCTGTTGGTTTCTCAAGTGATGGTACACTGCAGCTGCCAGATTTACATGGCGACGAAGATTTGCTTAAAGCGGTAAGAGCACTTGTAGCGAACGAACCGGAACTCTCATCACAAGTAGTGAAAGCGTGGTTAACAGAAGATGACTGATCAAGAACAAAAACAACTCCCGCCAGCATTTGATGTTGACAAGTTAGATGGCGTAGATAAAGCCGCGATTCTTTTATTGAGCTTATCAGAAGAAGACGCAGCGCAAATACTTAAACACTTAGAGCCAAAGCAAGTGCAAAAAGTGGGTATGGCAATGGCTGCACTAGATGACTTGTCACAATCTAAAATAAGCGCAGTTCATAATTTATTTATAGAGCAAATACAAAGTTTTAGTACAATTGGCTTCCAGTCAGAAGACTTTATTAAAAAGGCGCTTACCGCCGCATTAGGTGAAGATAAAGCCGCAAGCTTAATAGACCAAATTGTAATGGGCTCGGGCGCCAAAGGCTTAGATTCACTTAAATGGATGGACTCAAAGCAGGTTGCTAATATCATTCGTAATGAGCACCCGCAAATTCAAACGATTGTTTTATCGTATTTAGAGCCTGAGCAGTCGGCAGAAATCCTCGCGCAATTTCCTGAAAAAGTGCGCCTAGATTTAACCATGCGTATTGCTAACCTTGAAGAAGTGCAACCAGCAGCCTTGCAAGAACTTAACGAAATTATGGAAAAACAATTTGCCGGCCAAGCAGGCGCACAAGCCGCTAAAATGGGTGGCTTAAAAGCCGCGGCAGATATTATGAACTACCTAGATACCAATGTTGAAGGGCAGTTGATGGACTCTATTCGTGAACACGATGAAGAAATGTCTCAGCAAATTCAAGATCTTATGTTTGTATTTGAAAACCTTATGGATGTGGATGACCGTGGTATTCAAGCCATACTACGTGAAGTACAGCAAGACGTACTAATGAAAGCCATTAAGGGCACGGACGAAGCACTCAAAGATAAAATTTTGGGTAATATGTCTAAACGTGCTGCCGAAATGCTCGCCGATGACTTAGAAGCCATGGCACCGGTTAGAATAAGTGAAGTAGAAGCAGCTCAAAAAGAAGTACTTTCAACAGCAAGACGCTTATCTGACTCGGGTGAGATTCAGCTAGGCGGCGGTGGTGGCGAGGAGTTCCTGTAAGCTATGTCTAAATTAAAAGGCCGCCCTTTGCATGCAGATGAAGCTGATGAGCTTTTAAAAAACTGGCCAATACCCGACGTTGCCCCTGATGAGCGCAGTTTTGGCAACCGTTCAACGGCTTTTGGTACACCGCTTTCTGATTTGTATAAAAAAGAAGTTGAAGAAGAAGCTTTAGAAGACGAACAACCGCAAGAGCCTGAATTACCTTCGTTAACTATGGCAGAGCTTGAGCGCATTAGGCAAGATGCTTATGAAGAAGGCTTAAAGCAAGGGCACGAACAAGGCTACATAGATGGCTTTGAAAAAGGCGTTGGTGAAGGCAAAGAAGCAGGTTACAAAGAAGGCGTAGAGCTTGGTAAAACACAAGGCCAAGAAGACGTAAAACCGCTAATAGAAGAGCAGTTAACCAGCTTACGTAGCATAATCGACAGCCTCAGCGCGCCGCTTGATAAAGTGGACGAACTGGCAGAAAAGCACTTAGTGCAATTAGCAGTTATGCTGGCAGAAGCTATAACCTATCAAGAAATTAAAACATCGCCTGATGTTATTTTACATACGCTTAAAAAAAGCATAGATGCACTCAATACGGAGCAAGAAAAAGTTCGTGTGCATTTAAACCCAGACGACCTAGAGCTGGTAAAGCAAAGCTATGGTGAGCAAACTATTGCAGATAATAATTGGCAGCTCATTGCAGAGCCAACCCTTGAGCGCGGCGGTTGCGAAGTTAAAACGCCACAATCATCTTTAGATATGACCCTAAAAACCCGTGTCAAAGAAACGTTGGATAGCTTTTTGCATAATAGCGGTATCTAACCTTTTTTGTGGCGTGTTATGGCAGCTCAACGTGCACCTCTAAGCGAACGCTTAAACCAATATCAACATCACATTGCAGCATTTAAACCAGCTGTGGCGGGTATTTTAACTCGAGTCGTCGGTTTAACTCTTGAGGCCAAAGGGTTGCGTGCGCCCGTAGGCAGCCAATGCAAAATAGAAACTATGTCGGGCTTTGTAGATGCTGAAGTGGTCGGTTTTAGTGAGCAAACTCTATTTTTAATGCCTAATGATCATATTTCTGGAGTGTTGCCTGGGGCACGTGTTATTCCACAGGTAAATGATACAGGTTTGCCCGTTGGTATGAGCCTACTGGGTCGCGTGGTAGATGGCTTAGGTCGCCCGCTTGACGGACTCGGTAAAATTAACGCAGAGCACTATTTAAAGTTTGCACAAAACCCCATAAACCCCCTCGCGAGAAGACCAATTAGCCAGCCTATGGATGTAGGTGTACGGGCAATAAACTCAGTGATTACTGTAGGGCAAGGCCAGCGTATGGGATTATTTGCAGGCTCTGGTGTTGGTAAATCAGTGCTCTTAGGTATGATGACCCGTGGCAGTGAAGCCGATGTTATTGTGGTTGGCCTAGTGGGAGAGCGTGGCCGTGAGGTAAAAGAATTTATTGAAGAGATACTCGGTGTAGAAGGTCGCAAACGCTCTGTTGTAGTCGCTGCTCCTGCTGATGCATCGCCCCTTATGCGCCTAAAAGGCTGTGAAAGCGCGGTGACCATTGCTGAGTACTTCCGTGATCAAGGCTTAAATGTATTGTTATTGCTTGATTCTGTAACCCGGTACGCCATGGCGCAACGCGAAATCGCGCTAGCGGTTGGCGAGCCCCCTGCGACAAAAGGCTATCCGCCTTCTGTATTTGCCAAATTACCGGCGCTGGTGGAGCGAGCGGGAAATGGCGGTGAAGGGCAAGGGTCTATCACTGCGTTTTTTACCGTGCTCAGTGAAGGCGATGATATGCAAGACCCAATAGCCGATGCTGCACGTGCAATTTTAGACGGGCATATTGTACTTTCACGTGACTTAGCTGATAGCGGTCATTACCCCGCAATAGATATCGAAAAATCAATTTCTCGTGTTATGCCGCAAGTAGTGTCTGAGCCGCATATGCAACAAGCTCGTGTATTAAAACAAGTGTATTCAATGTATCAGCAAAATAAAGATATGATCACCTTAGGTGCATATCAAAAAGGCGCTGATCAAATGCTTGATCAAGCTATTAATATGATGCCGCGCGTTAATGCGTTTTTACAACAAGGTATGCGCGATGTAATAAGTTACGATGATGGTTTACACGGCCTAGCCCAATTACTAGGACAAGCATAATGGCAAAAAATAAGCTCGATTTACTGCTAAAGCTCGAAAACGACAAAGAAGAAAACCTGCGCATGAGCTACTTACAAGCCAATCAAAATTTACAAGCTAACCAACAAAAACTGCAAGGATTAAATAACTTCAGATTAGAATACTCGCAGCAATTACATGTAAAAGGAAAGTCTGGTTTATCAAGCGCCGGCTTTGGCCAGTACCATGCCTTTATCGCAAAAATTGAAGAAGCGATTCGCCAGCAAGCCAATACAGTGAATACGGCTAAGCAAGTTGTAACACAGCGTAAAGCGTTATGGTTAAAGCAGCAGGTAAAAGCAAAAGCCGTAGCAAAATTAATTGAAAAGCAAAACTTAAAAGCGGCGGCATTAATGGCAAAGAGTGAACAAAAAATGCTGGATGAGTTTTCTGCTAATCAATTTTTTCAGCGCCGTAAAAGTTTATAACTTTGGCGCGTTTATTGCTTTATTGATAGGTGGTAATTAATTTTGGCAAAGTGCGGTGGCAACTTGCCGCAGTGCTGTGTAGGTGAATTATGGCAATAAACGATATTTCAATGTTGGCTACAGCTGAAAAAGACGCTTTTTTAGCATTTAAAGACAATAACTTACCTGCAGGTAACGAATCTGGTGATGCTTTTTTAAGCCAACTACAAGATGCAGACAAACCCTTTGTATTGCCTGCCAATTCAGAGGCTTCTAGCCAAGCTGGCTCTTTATTGCCAACTGATGATAAGCAGCTAGCCAATGCTTCATCAAGTGATGACACGCAAGGTACGTTAGTATCTGGCGATAGCGTTTTAGCACAAATAAACTCCTCGCAAGTGATTGACGTAAGTGTAAAAAAACACGGCAGTAGCGATAGTGACTTTAGCGAATTAAGTGCAAAAAAGAATGATAAAAGTGTCAGCTTTTTAGTTTCGCAATTAGGTGAAACTGATGAAGCCGACACTATAACGGCTAAAGCCGATAATACGCTTTTAGCTGATAATAATAGCAACGGCAAAAAAAGTGCGTTTACAAACGCCGAGCTAGAAGCTAAAGCAGCTAAACAAAGCGCTGGAGAAAATTTAGCCCCTTCTTTTAAAAGTGAGAGCCTAGTAAGTAGTGCTGTTAAAAACCCAATAGCAGAAGCGGTGCAAACACAAATCAATAAAACGAATAGCAGCGCAGCTTCGGTAAATAGTGAAGGTAAAAGTGCTGAGAATACAAAAGCGCTAGGCACCGCGTTAAATGGTGAAGGTGCACTGCCTATAAGTGATGCAGACATAGAGCAATTAGCCAAAGAACTGTCTCGTTCATCTACGCAGGCACAGCTGCCAACAACATCTAAAGTATTCAATTCATTAAGCGAAGCGCAACGCACACAATTAAACGAGCAAGTTAAAAGCTCATTTACTGAAACCACGCCAAGTGAAGGTGATGATCGCGCAAGCTCTATTAAACAATTACTTACAGAGTTTGTAGTACAAAACGAAAAACAGACAAGTATGCGCGGTGAGCTAGTTCAATCTCAGTTAAAAAACTTAAATAGCGATGAAAAGCAGGCGCTACTTAGCCAATTAAAAAGCTATGTGAGTAACGAGCAACCGACAGGTGATACGCTCAAAAAAGTAAATGAAACAATAAACAACTTACAAACTATGCTTGATACGCAGCTTAGTGAGAGCAAAGCGCAAAATGTGTCGAGCTCTGCAAATGCGGCTTTAAATGCGCAGCAAGCCAGTAATGCAGCAATAAGTGCGAATACGCCGCAAAATAAAGCTATGATTAATGCTCAAGCTCCTTCTAATATTGAGCAAGATGGTGTAATTAAAGACGAGCTAAACGCGTTAGAGGCAGAGCAACAAAGCTTACTTAAAGAACCTAAAACAAATACAGGTTTATCCCGTGTAGCGCAGGTATTTTCGTTGATAACCGATGGTATTAATAACACGCAAGCACAAATAAATACTCAGTACGACAACGCGCGTTATGAGCAGTCTATTTTAGAAAGCCAAGCTATGCAGTCGCAGCAATTACAAACCAGCTCCGCGCAGGTTAAGCAAATAAATGTAGATGCAAGCATGATGCAGGCTATTAATATTGTTAAAAGTGATGCGGCTAAAATGCTTCAAGAGCGTGTATCTTCAATGCTCAGTATTAGCAATAAAGAAGCAGAAATTCGCTTAGATCCGCCAGAAATGGGCAGTATGCAAATTCGTATCAGAAGTGATGCTGAGCAAGCACAAATAAATTTCGTGGTACAAAATCAGCAAGCTAAAGAAGCGCTTGAGCAGTCAATGCCACGCTTACGTGAAATGCTAGCCGAGCAGGGCATTGATTTAGGCGAAAGCGCTATTTCTTACGGTCAATCGGGTAATGAGCAAAGCGATGAAGGCGAGGGACAATCGCAAGGTCAAATGGCTAATAAAAATACAGCGCAGGATCAAAATGATGAACAAGATGGCGCTAACCCACAAAGTTCTCGACAACAAACTTCATCATCAATAGATTACTATGCCTAAGTACTGCTATTATAATAACTAAAACAAGCAAGTACCTTTGCTAAAAAAGGAATCACAATGGCCGAAGAAACAAGTTTAGAAATAGAAGAAACCGGTAAAAGCAAAAAAAAGCTGATCATAATCATAGTGGCAGTGCTGCTTGTTGTTGGCGGTGGTGCAGGCTATTTTTTCATGGCGGGCGATGATGCACCCGTTGAAACATTAGATGAAGAAACAACAAGCGCAGCGCAGAGCGACTCGGCAGCGCCTACTGGCTCTTCAGCTGAAATGGGCAGTGCTTTGTATGTTGCTATGCCAAGACCCTTTGTTTTTAATGTACCAGGGTCAAGCAGAGATAGAATTGTACAAATTAAAGTGCAATTACTTGTACGTGGCGATGTAAATGAAGAAACTGCTAAAAAACACATTCCTTTAATTGAAGGCACCTTATTAAGCGTGTTTTCAACCACTACAGCTGATGAGCTCAGTACCAGTGCGGGCAAAGAGACATTACGCTTTACTGCGCTTGAAAAAGTGCAAGCTGCGCTAAATGATGTTGAAGGCACTAAAGTAATTGAGCGGGTATTGTTTACCGGCTTTGTGATGCAATAAGGGGCTAGCGTGAGCGATTTATTATCCCAAGACGAAATTGATGCACTCTTACACGGCGTTGATGAAGTCGAAGAGGAAGATATACACGAAGGTGAAGACAGCGAAGGCAGTACATTACAGTACGACTTTTCTTCGCAAGATCGGATCGTGCGTGGTCGTATGCCGACCCTGGAAATTGTTAACGAGCGGTTTGCTCGTCATATGCGAATAAGCTTATTTAACATGATGCGCCGCACCGCAGAGGTGTCGATTAATGGCGTACAAATGATTAAATTTGGTGAGTATATTCATACCTTATTTGTACCTACAAGCTTAAATATGGTGCGTTTTAGACCACTAAAAGGCACCGGCCTTATTACCATGGAAGCACGCTTAGTGTTTATTTTGGTAGATAACTTTTTTGGTGGTGACGGGCGTTACCATGCAAAAATTGAAGGTCGCGAATTTACCCCTACCGAACGTCGAATTGTGCAAATGCTACTAAAGATTATCTTTGAAGATTACAAAGAAGCATGGGCACCGGTTATGGACGTATCGTTTGAATACCTCGATTCAGAAGTAAACCCAGCCATGGCCAACATTGTTAGCCCTACTGAGGTTGTGGTTATTAGCTCTTTTCACATTGAATTAGATGGCGGTGGTGGCGATTTTCACATTGCACTACCGTACTCAATGCTTGAGCCAATTAGAGAGCTGCTAGATGCGGGTGTGCAATCGGATACTGAAGATACCGACTTGCGTTGGAGTAAAGCGCTGCGCGATGAAATTATGGATGTTGAAGTTGATTTATCAACCCAGCTTCTTGAGGTTGACTTGTCGCTTAAGCAAATAATGGAACTTAAAGCGGGCGATATTATTCCGGTAGAAATGCCTGAGCATATTACGGTATTTGTTGAAGAGTTACCTACATTTAGAGCTAAGATGGGCCGTTCTCGCGATAACGTTGCGCTGCAAATTAGTGAAAAAATTAAACGTCCTGATTCAGTTAAATCTGAGCTGCATGTATTTACCAAAGGCGGCAAGAAAATTGATTCAGATGCAGAATTAGCAGAACTAGAAGATGATTTACACCTTTCTGACGGTGTAGACTTAGACTGGTAATTGATTAAAAGGTTAAAAGTATGAGCGATGATCAAGATACAATGGACGAATGGGCAGCAGCCTTAGCAGAAGCCGAAGGCGGTGATGAAAGCGCAGAGGCGCAAGTCGCTGAGCTTGATGAATTAAGTGATGCTAAGCATGAACTTAGCGGTGACGAAAAACGTAAACTCGATACAATTTTAGATATTCCTGTGACGATTTCTATGGAAGTAGGGCGTTCTAAAATAAATATTCGTAATTTATTGCAGTTAAACCAAGGCTCTGTTGTTGAGCTAGACCGCGTAGCCGGTGAACCATTAGATGTATTGGTAAATGGCACGCTCATTGCTCATGGCGAAGTGGTTGTAGTAAATGATAAGTTTGGTATTCGTTTAACGGATGTTATAAGCCAAGTAGAGCGGATCAAAAAATTACGATGAACTCTCTTGCTGCTTTAACAAACTCAGTATTTACAAAGACAGAGACGATTACACCAACGGCCGATATTTTGTCTATGGTACTGTCGTTGGTTGTGGTGCTAGTGCTGATAGTGGTGCTGGCATTTTTTGTAAGAAAGCTTAATCCAAATTTAGCCAATAGCGACGAGTTTAAAGTAGTACGAAGTTTACCGCTTGGCTCGCGTGAGCGGCTGATGGTGGTCGAAATAGATAATGTACAGCATTTATTAGGGGTAACGCCACACAGTATTAATTACTTACATAAGCTAGAAACTCCGTTAAGTGAAAAAGAACTGCCAGAGCTTGCTAAGCGATTTAGCAAACTACTCAACCCGCAAATGAATCAAAATAAAAAGAATTAACCCTATGATAAAGTGGCTGCTGATTATTTTAGCTGTGTTGTTTGTGCCTGCTGTAAGCAGTGCAGAGGGCATAGACGCACTAACCATTACAACCAATGCCGACGGGACGCAAGATTATTCAGTAACCTTGCAAGTTCTGGCCATTATGACGGCGCTGAGCTTTATTCCTGCCGCCATCATTATGATGACCTCATTTACTCGTATTATTGTTGTACTGGCCATTTTGCGCCAAGCTATTGGTTTACAATCAACACCTTCAAACCAAGTTTTATTAGGTATGTCGCTTTTTTTAAGTATTTTTATTATGGCGCCAATTTACCAGCAGGTTAACGAACGCGCCATTGAGCCCTACTTAAATGAACAAGTGACCTCGGTTCAAGCATTAGAACTTGCAAAAGAGCCTATGAAAGCCTTTATGCTCTCACAGGTGCGTTTAAAAGATTTAGAAACCTTTGCTAAAATAGCAGGGTACGATCAGCTTGACTCGCCAGAAGCTACGCCGTTAATCGTACTTATCCCAGCATTTGTAACCAGTGAACTACAAACCGCATTTATTATTGGTTTTATGTTTTTTATTCCGTTTTTAATTGTGGACTTAGTGGTTGCCTCAGTACTAATGGCTATGGGTATGATGATGCTCTCGCCAATGATAGTCTCCTTACCCTTTAAAATAATGCTATTTGTACTGGTCGACGGTTGGAGTTTAGTAATGGGGACGCTCGCTAAAAGCTTTGGCTTAGGAACTTAAACCATGTTTTATATTCGCATTTATAGACATTAGGAGTACAACATGGAACCGGAAATTTTTGTTGATATTCTTAGTGACGCACTATTTTTAGTGATCAAGTTGGTATCCGCTATTGTGGTGCCTGGTTTGCTTGTAGGTTTAGTCGTGGCGGTGTTCCAAGCGGCGACCTCTATTAATGAACAAACTTTAAGCTTTTTACCCCGTTTACTAATTACCATAGGAGCGCTAATTGTGGGCGGGCACTGGTTTACCCAGGAGCTGATGGACTTTTTTAAGGGCCTAGTGTTACTCATTCCTGAAATTGCAGGCTAATTGTGGAATTTCCTTTTTCTGTTGTTATTCAATGGTTAAGTGATTTTTTACTGCCGCTTGTTCGCATAAGCTCTATGATCATGATTATGGCGGGCTTAGGCGCACAAAATGTACCTACGCGTATTAAAATGGGCTTGGCGGTGGTGGTCACATTTTTAGTTGTGCCTGTGCTGCCTCCTGCAACATTTACTAATTTATTTTCCTTTGAAATGGTGCTGGTGGTTATTCAGCAAATGCTCATTGGTGTGGCGATAGGCTTCGCCTCAACGCTTATGCTAAATACCTTTGTGCTTGCTGGGCAAATACTAGCAATGCAAACCGGTTTGGGCTTTGCCTCTGTTATTGACCCCTCAAATGGGGCAAGTGTGCCGGCAGTTGGCCAGTTTTATTTAATTTTAGCAACCTTGTTATTTTTTGTATTTAACGGCCATTTAATGATGATTCAAATGGTTGTTCACAGCTTTGAAGTACTGCCAATAAACGGCGATTGGTGGGCGGTTGATCATTACTGGGACATAGTAACCTGGGGAAGCTGGATGTTTACTACCGCATTAGTTTTGGCTTTAGCCCCCTTAACAGCGATGCTTATTATTAATATTTCATTTGGTATTATGACCCGTGCAGCACCGCAGTTAAATATTTTTTCAATAGGTTTCCCATTTACGCTAGTCGCCGGTTTGATGATTATTTGGGCTACTCTGGGAAATTTTGTGACTCAGTTTGAATTTCAGTGGTTAAAAATGGTTGAGCTTATGTGCAGCCTTGTTGGCTGTACGGTTTAGGAGGGGCGATGGCTGAAGATTCAGGACAAGAAAAAACAGAAGAACCCACCTCCAAAAAGCTAGAAGACGCTAAAAAGAAAGGGCAAATAGCGCGCTCAAAAGAGCTAGGTACAATGTTTGTACTTATTTTTTCTGCCATTTCGTTATTGTTGTATGGGCCTGAAATAGGCAAAGGCTTATACAATATTATGGGCAGAATGCTGTCTTTAAATCGCACTGAAACCTACGACACCACTAAAATGTTTGCTGTGTGGGCTGAGGTGGCCGACGCGTTGTTATTTCCTATGGCGATGTTTGTTTTAATCATTGTGATTGCAGCCTTTATTGGTAATACCTTACTCGGTGGCTTTAATTTTAGTTGGGAAGCTGCAGCACCTAAGCCTAGCAAAATGTCGCCGATGAAAGGCTTTAAACGCATGTTTGGCCCACAAGCCGCGATAGAGCTGGTAAAATCCATATTAAAGTTTGCACTGGTGGCTATTTTTGCAGTGTTTTTGATTCAAACTTTTTTTGATGAAATTTTACATTTAAGTATTGAAAGTGCACCGAGTAATATAATTCATGCCCTTGAAATACTCTCATGGATGTTTTTAGGCTTATCGTGCACTTTGGTGATTATTGCCGCTATAGATGCCCCTTATCAAAGTTATAACCACAACAAACAACTTAAAATGACCATGCAGGAGATCAAAGATGAGTACAAAAACTCAGAAGGTGATCCGCAAATTAAAGCACGTATTAGGCAAACGCAAAGGCAAATGTCGCAGCGAAGAATGATGCAAGATGTCCCTGATGCTGACGTAATTGTAACCAACCCTACTCACTATTCTGTAGCCCTAAAATACGATACTGAGCGTGCAGGTGCGCCGATTGTACTTGCCAAAGGGGTAGACGAACTGGCTATGCAAATTCGTAAAATAGCTAACGGTAACGAAGTACCCATAGTCGAGTCCCCGATGCTCACGCGGGCGCTTTATCATACTGCTGAAGTAGGCCAGCAAATACCTGATCAACTATTTACCGCCGTAGCGCAGGTTTTGGCGTATGTGTTTCAGCTTAAACGCTTTAAAAAAGGACGTGGTAAACGACCTATTCCGCTTAAGTCTAAACTGCCTATACCTGATGATTTTAAATACGATTAGCGCTAAGTTTTTTTAAGTAAAGCCCTGTAATATTATTTAAATTACCTCCTCGCTAAGCTGGTTTATCAATAAAACCGTAACTTGGAATAGTTATTGCAATTTCAAGCTAGTGTCAATTTATTGAATTGTAGAGTTATGGATTTTAAAGCGGTATTACAACAACTTAACAAAGATAAAAAAGAGTATGCCAAAGGCGTAGGCACACCATTATTAGTGCTTGCAGCCCTCGGTATGGTTATTTTACCGCTGCCGCCCTTTCTTCTTGATATATTATTTTCATTTAATATTGCCCTTGCCTTAGTTGTTTTACTGGTGACTGTTTACACCATGAAACCGCTCGAGTTTGGCATGTTTCCCGCCGTATTGTTAATCGCTACAATTATGCGTTTAGCTCTCAATGTTGCCAGTACACGAGTTGTGCTCCTTGAGGGGCACAACGGGGGCGATGCTGCAGGTAAGGTAATTGAAGCATTTGGCTCTGTGGTTATTGGCGGAAACTACGCAGTTGGTTTGGTGGTATTTTTAATTTTAATCATCATAAACTTTGTTGTAATCACCAAAGGTGCTGGGCGTATTTCTGAAGTATCGGCACGCTTTACGTTAGATGCTATGCCGGGTAAACAAATGGCGATAGATGCCGACTTAAACGCAGGCTTTATTAGCGCAGAGCAAGCTCGTGAGCGCCGTAGCGAAGTAACCCGCGAAGCTGATTTTTATGGCTCTATGGATGGGGCGAGTAAGTTTGTAAAAGGCGATGCTATAGCCGGCATTGTGATATTAATTATTAATATTGTTGGTGGCTTATTTGTAGGCATGATCCAACATGATTTAAGTTTTAGCCGCGCCATGGAAGTTTATACTTTACTTACCATAGGTGACGGCCTTGTTGCGCAGCTTCCTTCATTACTGCTCTCTATTGGTACTGCTATTGTTGTTACCCGCCAAAACGAATCGCACAACATGGGTGAGCAATTTAAAACCCAATTAGGTAACGAAAAATCACTATTTATTGCCTCAGGTATTTTGATCATTATGGGTTTAGTTCCGGGTATGCCACACATTGCTTTTTTAAGCTTAGGCGCATTACTTGGCTACTTAGCTTACTTTACGCAACAGCAAAAGCTAAAAGCCGCCGCTTTAGCAGAGCAAGAAGCGCAAAGCGGTGCAACACCAGGTACTGGTGTTGCAAATAAACAAGAGCAAAAAGAGCTAGGTTGGGACGATGTACAACAAATTGATGTAATTGGCTTAGAGGTCGGTTATAGGCTTATACCACTGGTTGATCAATCTCAAGGTGGCGAGCTGCTAAATCGTATTAAAGGGGTGCGTAAAAAGCTATCACAGGAACTTGGCTTTTTGGTACCCCCTGTGCATATACGCGATAACCTAGAGTTAGACCCTAATGCATACCGCATCACCATGATGGGTGTTTCAAGTGGCGAAGGCGAGCTGAAACATGGCGATGAACTGGCCATCAACCCAGGGCAAGTATTTGGTCCGATAAAAGGGGTTGAAACCAAAGACCCAGCGTTTGGTTTAGATGCAGTTTGGATAAAGCCTGATCAAAAAGATGAAGCGCAATCACTTGGCTATACCGTAGTTGATTCAGCCACAGTCGTAGCCACTCACATAAGCCAATTACTAACAAACAGTGCTGCATTATTGCTAGGTCATGAGGAGGTTCAAAACCTACTTGATATGCTAGCTAAAAGTCACCCACGATTAGTCGAAGGGTTAGTGCCAGACGTATTACCACTAACAACCATAGTAAAAGTACTGCAAAACTTATTAAACGAAGGGGTGGCTATTCGTGATATGCGCTCTATTGTTCAAACCCTTGTAGAGTACGGCCCGCGTAGCCAAGATGCAGATGTATTAACCGCTGCAGTGCGTATTTCATTGCGTCGTTTAATTGTTCAAGACGCTGTGGGAATGTCATCAGAAATCCCTGTCATAACCTTGGCGCCTGAGTTGGAACAGATGTTGCATCAGTCATTACAAAATGCAGGCGACGAAGGTGCCGGAATTGAACCAAGTCTTGCTGAGCGACTTCAAACATCATTAAACGAAGCGCATCAAAATCAAGAAATGGCCGGCGAACCTTCGATATTGCTAACGTCAGGAATGTTACGCACTGTGCTATCTCGTTTTGTTAAGTACACCATACCAGGTTTAAGGGTGATGTCTTACCAAGAGGTACCAGATGAAAGACAGATCAAGATTGTCAGCTCAGTAGGCCAACAATAAAGATTTTAACAGGGGTTGAACCATGAAGATTAAACGTTTTTTTGCCAAAGATATGCGCACCGCACTAAAAGAAGTTAAAGATGAGCTAGGTGTTGATGCCGTTATTATGTCGAACAAAAAACTGGCTAATGGTGTAGAAATTGTTGCCGCAGTAGATTATGACAAAGCAGCCCCTAAAGCCGCTGCCAAGCCTCAAGCAACGCAAGCTCCTCAAAGAGCAGTACAACAAAGTGCTCATAACTTTGTTAAACCAGAGCCTCAGCGTGCACAACCTGAGAAACAAGCGGCTGTTGCTGATAGTTTACAAGCTTTATTAGAGCGTCAATCACCTCGTCCTCGCTCGCCAGAGCTTGCGTCTATGTTTTCGCAATCAGGCATAGATACATCTGAGCATTATCAAGAACCTGCACAGCCACGCACGACTAGTATGTTTGCCCGCGAAGATGAAGCACCTAAACGTGTGCAAACCCAAGCAGATAGTCTAGGCTTTGATGACTTAGATAAGGACTTTGATGAGCTAGATGCTCCCGTACCACCACGCAGCCAAACTAATAACAACGAAAGCGCTCAAATGAGTGCAATGCGTGATGAAATGAACGCCATTCGCCAGTTGTTAGAGCATCAAGTGTCGGGGTTAATGCAGCAAGATATGGCGCGTCGCGACCCGACCCGTGCATGTATGATTGACCGTTTGGTTGGTATGGGAATAGACAAAGACGTTGCAGAGCAAATGGCCTGCTTTATTCCTGATGATGTATCGCGTCAGCAAGGTTGGAAAGCCTTATTGCAAATGGTTGAAGATCAAATGCAAACCACTAATAATGAAATCTTGCGCCAAGGCGGCGTATACGCACTTGTGGGCCCGACTGGCGTGGGTAAAACAACCACAGTGGCTAAACTTGCTGCACTAGGCGCGCAAAAATATGGCGCAGACAAAGTCGCCCTAATCACTACAGATACATACAGAATTGGTGCATACGAACAGCTTGCTACATATGGCCGTATTATTGGCTGTGGTGTTAAACAAGTAAAAGATGCCAATGAATTAGCTGAAGTTTTATATCATTTGCGTAATAAGCGTCTAGTATTAATTGATACTGCAGGCATGAGTCAGCGTGACTTACGTTTAACAGAGCAGTTGAATACATTAATGCGTAACCAGCGCGTAGATATACGTAGTTATTTAGTATTGAGTGCCACAGCACAAATAAATGTGCTACAAGAAACGGTCAGACACTTTAAAAAAGTTCAGCTAAGCGGTTGTATTTTCACTAAGTTAGATGAATCATTAAGTTTAGGTGAGATTATTAGTATAGCGATTCAAAATCGTCTTCCGATAGGGTATCTTACTAATGGTCAGCGTGTACCAGAAGATATACGCGTTGCAAATGCAGAAAAACTAGTAAAAAAAGCTGAGCAATTGTATTTAAAACGAGCAAAAGCACAACATTCAAGACGCCAAGCAGTGGCGTCAAGCACAGTAGGGATGTATGATTAACACAGTATTAGATCAAGCAAGCGGCCTGCGCAAAATGAGTCAAAATAATAACAACGGCGTAAAAGTTATCGCTGTCACTGGTGGTAAAGGAGGCGTAGGTAAAACTAATGTCTCTTTAAATACGGCTATCGCTTTAGGGCAGCAGGGTAATCGCGTATTGGTATTAGATGCCGATTTAGGCCTAGCAAATTGTGATGTAATGCTTGGGCTACGCGTTGAAAAAAACTTATCTCATGTTTTGTCAGGTGAATGCGAACTAGATGAAATTTTAGTTGAAGGCCCTGGTGGTATTAAAATTGTTCCGGCTACATCGGGTTCACAAAGCATGGTGGAATTAACACCTTCTGAGCATGCGGGCTTAATTCGTGCCTTTAGCGAACTCGATACTGAATTTGATATTTTAATTGTGGATACCGCCGCTGGTATTTCAGACATGGTGTTGAGTTTTTCCCGTGCAGCGCAAGATGTTATGGTGGTGGTGTGTGACGAGCCAACATCTATTACCGATGCTTATGCTCTTATTAAAGTACTGAGCCGCGAGCATGGCGTTTATAAGTTTAAAATTGTTGCGAATATGGTTCGTAGCCTGCGCGAAGGCCAGGAACTTTTTGCTAAATTATCTAAAGTAACCGACCGTTTTTTAGATGTCTCTATGGAACTTGTTGCAACGATTCCATATGACGAAAATATGCGTAAATCAACGCGAAAACAAAAAGTTATCGTCGAACTTTTTCCTAATTCACCTGCATCAGTCGCGTTTAAAACACTCGCGACAAAAGCTGTAAAATGGCCTATACCTAATCAACCTTCAGGACATTTAGAGTTTTTCATTGAGAAACTTGTAAACGGCTGATTATGACAATATCGGTGAAAAAGGCTATGGGATATCAATCAACACAAAACTTAAACGTGATTGTTGAAAAGCACGCGTCGCTTGTCAAAAAAGTGGCGTGTCATCTGATAGCTCGTCTCCCTCCTAGCGTTCAGCTTGATGACTTAATTCAATCAGGAATGATTGGCCTTATCGAGGCTACTAAAAACTTTGATGCTAGCAAAGGTGCAAGCTTTGAAACGTTTGCGGGTATTCGTATTCGGGGCGCTATGCTAGATGAAATGCGCAGAGGCGATTGGGCACCCCGGTCGGTACACCGTAAAAGCCGGTTAGTAGCAGAAACCATCACTGAATTAGAAAATAGTTTAAATAGAGAACCAAAAGATACTGAAGTAGCTGAAAAACTTGATATTTCGCTAGAAGAATACCATCATATTTTAAATGATGTTAATTCCAGTAAAGTGCTAGGCATAGAGGACCTTGGGGTGGACGAAGATGTTATTAACCCTGAAGGTCAAGATATAACGCTAGACAAACCATTTAATACTGTTAAAAATGAACGGTTTAATAATTCATTGTTAGAAGCAATAAAGTCTTTACCTGAGCGAGATGCGATGGTGCTTTCTTTGTACTATAACGATGAAATGAATTTAAAAGAAATTGGGCATATACTCGATGTAAGTGAATCGCGTGTAAGTCAGATACATGGTCAGGCGATGATTAAGCTCAAAGCAAAAATCAATGACTGGATAAACTAGTAGTAAGTAAATTATAGGTTAAGACCTCACCGGAGGATGTTTTGGATAAAAACATGAAAATTCTTGTTGTTGATGATTTCTCTACAATGAGACGTATTATAAAAAATCTGTTACGTGACTTAGGGTTCACAAATGTTCAAGAAGCTGATGACGGCTCTACAGCATTACCTATGCTGCAAAACCAAGCTTTTGACTTTGTAGTCACTGACTGGAACATGCCTGGAATGCAGGGAATAGATCTGCTAAGAGCTATTAGAGCTGACGATAAACTAAAACATATTCCCGTGTTAATGGTGACGGCAGAAGCTAAAAAAGAACAAATAATAGCGGCAGCGCAAGCAGGTGTTAATGGCTATATTGTTAAACCATTCACCGCAGGTACTTTGAAAACTAAATTAGAAAAAGTGTTTGAACGCTTAGGTTAATCAGAGGAGAGGCTTATGTCAGCACCAGCTGCGCCTCAAATTACATTAGAACAAGCCCGTCAGCTCGTTGTTTTTTTAGAAAATGGTGAGCAAGGTAAAGCTGATCAGTTAATCTTAGATACAGCTTCTCATGAGCAGTCGCAGCTTTTTGCTGAAGTAGGTAAGTTAACGCGCCAATTACATGAAGCCTTAAAAAGCTTTGAACTTGATACACGTTTAACCGATTTAACCACCGATGCAATTCCCGATGCGAAAAAACGCTTAAACTATGTCATGGAAATGACAGAAAATGCTGCAAATAAAACAATGGATGCAGTAGAGGCAAGTTTACCTATAGCCCAGCAGCTTGCAGATGAAATTGCACATATAAAGCCTACTTGGGATAGGCTTATGAACCGTGAAATAGAGCTTGGCGAGTTCAAAACTTTATGTCATAGCATCGACAAGTTTATGAATAACTCTCATCATAAAACTGATGAATTACAAACATTAATGACTAATGTGCTGATGGCGCAGGATTTTCAAGATTTAACCGGTCAGGTTATACGCCGAGTCATTGAGTTGGTTAGAGAAGTAGAAGAAAGCTTAATTCATCTTTTAACCGCATTCGCGGCGCAAGATGTCAGCATGGCTGAAAGTAAAGAACAACAAGAAACAGAAAAACAGGTTGCCGCACAAACATTAGCAGGTCCTGAAGGCCCTATTATTGATAAAGAGTCGCGAAATGATGTTGTATCTGACCAAGATGAGGTCGATGACCTTTTATCAAGTTTGGGCTTCTAAGAGGAGAGTAACTGCATGAGCTTTGAAGTCGATGAAGATATTTTACAAGACTTTCTTGTAGAAGCTGGAGAAATCCTAGAGCTTTTATCTGAACAGTTAGTTGAATTAGAAAACAACCCTGAAGATACTGAGCTACTAAACGCTATCTTTAGGGGGTTTCATACCGTAAAAGGCGGGGCGGGCTTTTTAGCAATGACTGAGCTTGTTGATGCTTGTCATGGTGCTGAGAATGTATTTGACCTTTTACGACAAGGTGTTAGAACCGTTAATTCAGAGTTGATGGATGTTATTTTACAAGCTCTTGATACTATAAATGAAATGTTTGCCACAATTCAAAATCGTGAGCAACCAGAACCTGCCGATCCTCAACTTCTTGAAACCCTACATAAGCTAGGTCAACCGCCTTCTGAAGACGAGCTTGTTGAAGTCACGCCTGAAGTGGTTGAGCAAGAGCCTGCAGCTCCCGTAAGCTCTACCGACGAAGAAGACCCATTCGCGTTTGATGAATTATTTGATACACCAGTTACAAACTCATCATCAGATAGCACGCAAATTGACGAAATTACTGAAGATGAGTTTGAAAGCTTACTTGATGAGCTACATGGCAAAGGCCAAAGCCCCGTGTCTAAAGTAGACTCTGGCGTTGAATCAGACTCAAGCTCAGATATTACCGATGATGAATTTGACAGCTTATTAGATGAGCTGCATGGCGTTGGTAATTTTGGTCCTGTTGCAACAGATACCTCTAGCAATGAGCCAGAAGTTACACACAGTTCACCACCGCCAGCGGCTGTTTCAAATGATACGGCTGATGATGAAATCAGCGACGATGAATTTGAAGCTTTACTTGATGAATTGCATGGCAAAGGGGGAGCTCCAGAATCAAAAGAAACCAGCGCGCCAGTATCTGAGCCAGTCAAAGCCGAACCTACACCTGCGGCACAACCCCCTGCACCGCCAGCAGCTTCACCCAGCGCTAAGCAAGCTCCAGCAGCCAAGGCCGCTGTAACACCAACACCTAAAGTTGTCGAAAAGCCAGCAAGCAATGCTGCGCCTAAAAAGGCAGCGCCGCCGCCAGCTGAAACCACGGTACGTGTTGATACCAAACGTTTAGACCAAATTATGAACATGGTAGGCGAGCTGGTACTCGTACGTAATAGATTAGTCAGTTTAGCAACCAATACTGATAGCGAAGCTATGGGTAAGGCTATATCAAACCTTGATGTCGTCACAGCAGATATTCAAGGCGCTGTAATGCAAACCCGAATGCAGCCTATCAAAAAAGTATTTGGGCGTTTTCCTCGCGTTGTACGTGATTTAGCACGCAGTTTAAATAAAGAAATTAATTTGCAGTTGGTTGGTGAAGACACCGATTTAGATAAAAACTTAGTTGAGGCGTTAGCCGATCCATTAGTGCATTTAGTTCGAAACTCAGTGGATCATGGTATTGAAATGCCTGCAGAACGTGAAGCTGCCGGTAAACCGAGAACAGGTAATGTGACATTATCGGCTTCGCAAGAGGGCGACCATATTTTGTTAACCATTAAAGATGATGGTGCAGGTATGGATGCTGAAAAACTGAAAAAAATAGCGATTAGTAAAGGCGTGATCGATCACGATCAGGCAAGCCGCTTATCAGATACAGAAGCATATAATTTAATATTCGCACCTGGTTTTTCGACCAAAGAAGAAATATCAGATATTTCTGGCCGCGGCGTAGGTATGGACGTAGTTAAAACTAAAATTACGCAGTTGAATGGCTCTGTCAATATTCAATCAGAGCTAGGTGTCGGGACTATTTTAGAGATAAAAGTTCCCTTAACATTGGCAATTTTACCTACTTTAATGGTTGTTGTTGGTGAGCAGACATTTGCCTTACCGCTTGCCGGTGTAAGTGAAATATTTCATTTAGACTTAACCAAAACCAATGTGGTTGATGGCCAACTTACGATAATTGTGCGTAAAAAAGCGATCCCGCTATTTTATTTGGAGCATTGGCTCGTTAAAGGCGCTGATTGCTCTCAGCGAAAAGCGCAAGGACATGTCGTTATTGTACAAATAGGCACGCAGCAAGTTGGCTTTGTAGTTGATTCATTAATTGGCCAAGAAGAAGTGGTGATTAAGCCTCTTGATGCGTTATTACAAGGAACGCCTGGTATGGCTGGTGCAACAATTACATCTGACGGTGGTATTGCGTTGATTTTAGATGTGCCTAATATGCTTAAGCATTACGCAGGATAAAATGTAGGCATATTTTTATGCCTACACATAAAATAAATAAGAGAGCGCAATGGCCGTAAAAGTTTTAGTTGTTGACGATTCGAGTTTTTTTCGCCGTCGAGTAAGTGAAATTCTCGAACAAGACAGTGGTATCGAAGTAATAGGTTTTGCTGTTAACGGTCGAGAAGCCGTTGAGAAAACCGCGCAGCTACGTCCTGATATGATTACTATGGATGTAGAAATGCCGGTGCTTGATGGTATAAGTGCCGTAAAAGAAATTATGGCGAGTAACCCAACGCCGATTCTTATGTTTTCTTCACTTACGCGCGATGGTGCAACAGCAACCCTTGATGCACTTGACGCTGGCGCGATGGATTTTTTACCTAAAAAATTTGAAGATATTGCGCGAAATAATGAAGATGCCATTAAGCTATTACAAACTAAGGTAAAAGAAATAGGTCAAAGGCGAGCGCCTCGCCCGGTTAGGTTCTCTACAGCAACTAAGACTACGCCTACAGCACCAAGCAAATCAGCAACAACTAGCCCAACGCTTAGACAACCTGACAGAAGCTTTCAACGTGCCAGCTCAGTACAAACAAGTCCATCAGGTATGCCCTCGCGAGCCAGCGGCAAACAGTACCAAATAGTGGCGATTGGCACCTCAACCGGTGGACCCGTTGCGCTACAAACCATTCTTACGCAGTTGCCTGCTAATTTCCCGCACCCGATATTACTTATTCAGCATATGCCAGGGGCATTTACACCCGCTTTTGCAGCACGACTAAATGGTTTGTGTAAAATACGGGTTAAAGAAGCGCAGCAAGGTGATAGGCTTGAAGCTGGCACTGCCTATTTAGCACCCGGTGGCCAACAAATGATGGTCGAGGGGCGAAGTGGTAATAAAACACTGCGTGTATTTGAAGATAGTAGTGAGCGGATAAGCTATAAACCAAGTGTTGATGTAACCTTTGCAAGTGTCGCTAAAAGTTATCAAGGTGACGTGCTTGCTATTGTATTAACAGGTATGGGCGCTGATGGGCGTGATGGCGCGCGAATGCTTAAGCAATCTGGGGCAACAATTTGGGCACAAGACGAAAAAAGCTGCGTGGTTTATGGGATGCCACAGGCCATTGCTAACGCTGGACTTGCCTCTGAGCACTTGGCGCTAAACGATGTGGCAGCAAGAATAAAAAGAGAGACAGGTTGTGGATAAGCTCTCTGTTTTAGGGTTAATCATTGCACTGGGTGCTATAGCAATTGGTTACTCTTTAGAAGGGGGCGTTGTCACGGCTTTATTTAATGGCCCTGCGATTATTATTGTACTTGGCGGCACATTAGGCGCTGTTATGTTGCAAACGGCTACAAGCACCTTTAAAAAAACGCTCAGCATGAGTCATTGGGTGTTTTTTTCACCCCAATACAATATTGAGCAAGCTATAGAGCAAATAAAAAGTTGGTCGCATAAAGCCCGTCAAGAAGGTTACCTAGCACTAGAGAATGAAGCGCTGAGCCACCCTGATCCTTATGCAGCCAAGGGGCTTAGTTTACTTGTTGATGGATGCTCTGAGCAAAAGCTACGCGATACTTTAGAAATAGATTTAATGCTTGAGAGAGACCGTTTGCTTGAAGCGAGTAGAGTATATGAAGCAATGGGAGGTTATAGCCCAACAATTGGGATTTTAGGAGCCGTATTAGGTCTTATCCAAGCAATGTCCTTTATTACTGACCCTCAAAAGCTAGGTGCAGGGGTCGCCACCGCATTTATTGCCACTATATACGGTGTAGGGTTAGCCAACTTATTATTTTTGCCAATGGCTAATAAACTCAAGCAACGAGTAGAGCAAAAAATGCTTTACCACGAAATGATGGCTGAAGGGGTAATTGCAATAAGCCTTGGCGAAAGCCCTATAAACATAGAATTAAAACTTGAAGCTTATCGCACAGAACGTCCAAATGTCGTGGTGGAGTAACGCTTATGCTACGCCGGCGCTTACGTCAATCAGCTGAAAAAAATCAACATACAGAGCGTTGGTTAGTCTCTTATGCTGACTACATGACCATAATGTTTGCGTTTTTTGTAGTTATGTATGCTATTGCCATACATAAAGAAGAAAGTTTTCAAATTCTCTCCGATTCCCTTGAACAGGTTTTTGACAAATCAGCAAGACAATACTCTCAGCAAGGTGAAGGTGTTACAGGTGAGGGGTTACTTACTGATCGGGTTACTCCAGAGCAAGAGTTATTGTACGGTGAGAGTATTCAAAAACAGGAGTCTGGCCCAGAGCTACTCGATGGGCAAAGTGATACCAGTAATATAAAACAAAAACATTTGGGTAAACCACTAGATAGCTTGTTAACTAAATTGCATTCTGCACTTATTGATGAAATACGTGATGGGGAAGCAAGCCTAGAGCTCAATCAAGATTGGCTAATTATTGAGTTGAGCTCTGGTATGTTATTTTCAAGTGGTAGCTCTGTAGCCTATACGCGAGCAAAGCAAGTCGTACAAATTGTCAAAGAAATTATTGCCCCTGTAGATAATTACATAAGGGTAAGAGGTTACACAGATAACGAAAGTATTCGCAATGAAATGTTTCGCTCTAATTGGGAATTATCGGTTGCGCGTGCCACCTCTATTTTAGTCGAACTTGAAACCTTGGGAATTAATCCAGCAAGAATGGCAATCGAGGGCTATGGGCAATACTCGCCGTTTGCCGATAACGATACAGCAGCTGGGAGAGCAGAAAATCGTAAAGTTGTTATTGCGCTTTCTAAATATGGATTACCTGAGCAAACACTAGAGAAGGAAACCGAGTCTGATAAACCTAAGGCAGAAACCGTTCCGGAGGCGGAGGTCGAACTTCCTTCTGATGACAATTCAATTAAAATAATTCGTTTACCCCATGGTGGTATCAGAATCACCACCCGCAATGATCAGTGATTAGGAATTAATGTGAAGATTTGGACTGTCGCAAATCAAAAAGGCGGCGTAGGAAAGACCACAACGGCTGTCAGTCTTGCAGGTATTTTGGCGTTGCAAGGTAAACGCGTATTACTTATTGATACCGATCCACATGCCTCATTAACTTACTATTTTGGAATTGATTCTGAAGATTTAGAAGTGAGTGTTTACGATATCTTTGCACGGGGTACAACGATGCAAAGCGAAGAAATACTCCAAGCTTTGTGTCCCTCTACGATGGAAAACTTAGATATATTACCTGCGACTATGGCTATAGCTACCCTAGATAGGAGTATGGGAAATAAATCGGGGATGGGGTTAATTTTAAAAAAAACGCTTGCAAAAATAAGTGAACATTACGATTATGCGCTGCTTGATTGCCCTCCTGTTTTAGGCGTTCTAATGGTAAATGCTCTAGCTGCGAGTGAGCGTGTTTTAGTGCCTGTGCAAACAGAGTTTTTGGCGCTAAAAGGGCTTGATAGAATGATGCGTACTATGGAATTAATGCAAAGCTCTCAAGCGAAACAGTATCAATATACTATAATCCCAACTATGTATGATAAGCGTACTAAAGCATCACTAGAAGCTTACAAAACATTACAAAATACTTATAAAGATAAGGTATGGCCTGGGGTGATCCCCGTAGATACAAAATTTAGAGATGCAAGCCTTGCACAAAAGGTACCCATAGAGTTTTGCCCACGCTCGCGCGGGGTGTACGCTTATAAAGCGCTATTAGAATATATAATTGGACAAGGTTAATAAATGAGTAAGCAATTATTTGCTAATGAAAAAATAATGACTCAATACTTAGGTGCACTGCTATGTGAAGAAGAACCTGAGGAAAACCTTGAGCCTGTTGCAAAACTACTTGAGCAGGTGCCAAGTGCCTTACAAAATGATGAGGTGCTTTTAAAACCCAAAGCGCAATTAAAAGTGACCGGGCAGCTTTATTCTGAGCAAGTAAAACAGGGTACTAGCGAGGTTGAAGCTACTATTTCACAAGCAGTGCCTATTGAGCCTGAGCAACTAGAAACACCTGAGGTGCAAACTCAGTTAAGTACCGACTCTGACCCTTTATTGCATAGTCAAGAAGATTACTTTGAAGGTGAATTTCAGGCTCTGTTTTTTGAAGTCGCTGGCTTAACATTAGCAGTGCCTTTAAAAGCGCTTGGCGGAATTCATCAATTAGGTGAAGTAAATCATTTATTTGGGAAACCAAAGTGGTTTAAAGGCGTTATGCTTAATCGAGATGAAAAGCTAAATGTTGTTGATACTGCACGGTGGGTAATGCCAGAAAAATATGACGAAAAATTAGAGGCGTCACTCAATTATCAGTATTTAATAACGCTTGGCGATAGTAATTGGGGTTTATTGGCAGAAAAGTTAATAAATAACATTACATTGAGTAAAGAAGATGTAAAATGGCGAAAAAACAGTGGTAAACGCCCTTGGCTTGCCGGTGTCATCAAAGAAAAAATGTGTGCTTTAATAGACGTAGATAATTTAAATGCACTATTAGAAAAAGGCTTAGACAGTCGTCAGTAGTAACGACCATTACGGGGTAACAGCATGAGCGAAGATAGACTATTATCAGCGAATAAAAACGCAGAAAACAATGATGAAATTTTACAGTGGGTAACCTTCAAGCTTGAAGAAGAAACCTATGGTGTAAATGTGATGCAGGTACAAGAAATTTTACGCTATACCGAAATAGCCCCAGTCCCGGGGGCACCTTCGTACGTTATTGGCATTATTAATTTACGTGGTAATGTCGTCACTGTTATCGATACTCGTGCCCGTTTTGGTTTGCCTGCAGCTGATACTACTGACAACTCGCGTATTTTAATTATTGAAGCAGAAGAGCAAGTTATAGGTATTTTAGCTGATAGCGTGTCAGAAGTTGTGTATTTACGTAGCTCTGAAATTGACAGCGCCCCTAACGTTGGCACTGAAGAAAGTGCTAAGTTTATTCAAGGTGTGTGCAATCGGGATAACGAGTTACTTATTTTAGTGGATTTAAATAAATTACTTAGCGACGATGAATGGGATGAGTTAAGCGACATTTAAGCTTTACCAATAAAACTATGTTGTTACTAAGTATCGCAATAGCAGCGCTGGGGATAGCTTTAATATCGTTGGCGCTCATAATTGCACTAAAAAATAAACAGTCAGCCGAGCTGAATGCAGTATCACAACAATTAAAAGATACCTCGGAGCAAACCCATATACTACGCAGTGAAATATCTGAGCTCAGAACAGGGCTGTTAAGTATTGGTAAGCGCGTACTCGAAGTTGAGCAACAAAATGAAGAGTTGGTACAACAGCAAGCCGCGCAAAAATATGACGACCCTGATGCAAAAATATATTCTCGTGCTGTAAAAATGGTTGAGCTAGGGGCTGATTTAGATGAAGTAATACGTGAGTGCGAGCTTCCTAGGGCTGAGGCTGAGCTTTTATTCTCGCTGCATAAGCAAAAGGACGCCTAGCGTCTTTTTGCCTTTAACAGTATTAACAACAATCAATCGTAATACATCAATATTCTAGGTATCGGTAATTTCCTCACCTATCTTACGCCTTAATATTTAACTTACCTTGAAAGTCCTGCCAGCCAGGTGGAAACTGCCCCCGAAGAACATAAGAAAAAGCAATTAATTCAGCGATAACATAATAAAGCTCTTTAGGTATTTCTTCGCCAAGCGCCAAATGCGAGAGAGTTTTAGCTAAAGCCTCATCTTGGTGGATCATAATTCCTTTTTGTTCTGCGATTTTAATTATTTCATCGGCCAACTCGCCAAACCCTTTTACACTAACCGCAGGGGTACTACCAGCTTCATATAACAGGCCAATGGCAGATTTATTATTAGGCGCAGAGGCAGTAGTATCACTCATGTTAAACCTTAATATTTATAATGGCATGCGATTGATAAAACGCTTGATGACTCGCATCTGCGCGCTTTAAGTTTAGCTCGCCTACTTGCAAGCCATGCTGAGCCAATTTAGCTCTGAGGCTGTCTAAGTGAGAGTGAGCCAGTGTGCTTACTTCTTGGCTAGAGGCAAGCAGCTGGCAATCGAGTGCTTTGTCCATAAGCTCAGCCACTATTTGTAATTGCCCTTGCTGTGCATAATCAAAGTTTAATCTAACAAACCACACGTTTTTTTCTGTTTTATTGACACTGGCCTTTTTATATTGCCCTATAGTGATTTCTGTTTGTCCCGCTTCAGGCGGAAGTTTCATCGGAAATAAAAATTGTGCTAGCGGATTTGTGTCGCTTTGTTGGTTTGGCGTAGTTACTTGTACTTGGCTAAGGGTATTTTTAACTTGTAGCAGTTCTGGGGCAAGCTCTTGTATTTGTGTTTGTTGAAGTTGCTCTAATAGTTTATCAGCGCCATTACCTACTTTAAAAGTAGGTAAAAGCACGTTAAGTAGGGCATCTACGCCTGTGTGGTTATTAAACGTTAGCGAAGTACTCGATTGGCTTATTATTGGCGCCGCTAAAATAGTAACCGCAAGTTGCTCAAGCCCTTTTGTAAAGCTACTTTGTAGTGTGTCATTTGGCGTAGTAAGCGGTTGTAAGGTACTTACAAGCTCTCGCTGTATAGTGGCTGGGTGCACATTAGTACTAGAGACCATTCTATTAAAAGCCTGATTTACTAGACGCTTTAGATCAGGTGTATTTTCTGTCGCTTTACTTGCTAGGTCAGAAATTAGGCTACTTAACAGGGCTTTAGGGTTAGAGGCACTATTTGGCTGTTCACTTTCTGTAGGCAAATTTAAAAGCGAGGTTAAAAGTTTAGCCTCTGTGGGTTGTAATTGTTGACTAGGTGCGGTGTTAAAAAGCGAGCGAGATAAACTGTGTTGTTTCAGGCCATTTACCTGTGAAGCTGTGGCATTTAGTGTTTTTAAACTCAGTGGAACAGAAAAGTTGACTTGCTCACTTACATTTGTTGGTTGGGCGCTCACTGCTTGCGGCTGAACCATGTTATTTGTTGATTGCCATAACGACACACTCGCCTTTAATTGCTGGGTCATTTGCACTAAAGGAGGAAGTTGTGCAAAGTGTTTAGCCAAGGGGCTGTTAGGAGTAAAAGAATGATTAGCCACTTCTGCGGTTATATTTAGCTTGCTTAAGTTAGGGGTTGTTAATGTGTTTATTTGCGAAAGCGCTCTATTTACATCAAGCTTAGCTTGCTCAGCCTGCAAAGAGGGCGTTTTACTCATAAAGGGTTTGTTTTCAAAGTATTTAACGGCATCGTTAATTCGCGTTTTTAAATCACTAAAGCTGGTTTGCAGCCATGACTTGATAGGGCTTTGAGCACTTAACTGCGGACTTGTTTTATCAGCGGGGGGGGTAACTACATTTTGCTGCTGTGATAAAACTAAGTCGGTAAAGGGTTTACTAAAAGAGTTGTTAAGTGCGACTTGCATTTTAGGTAAGTTAGTTTTAATGAGTAACTTACCTGCTTGATGAGTGATATTTACTGCCACGGGTTTGCTGGGCAGTTCACTGAGCTGTTGATTAGTTATTGGGGTCGTGAACGAACCACTATGCTGGGGATGCGAAATAATGGCTAATTTTGGCGTTGCTTTTAGCTGTGCACTGGGTAGCAAGTGAGTCAAAAGCTGATTCATTTTAGTTTGGCTGAGAGCTTGGGTGTGCACAGTATCGGCAAAACGGTTTATAACATTTATGTGTGCGCCTTTATTGGTTGTATTAATAAGTACCTGTAAGGGCTGCTCGGTATTTAAAAGATTTGCGGTTTGTTTATTAATTGCAATATTTGCATTAAGGTTCGGAATTACAAGCTGCGGTGACGGCGAGAGCTGTACATTGACTGGCAAGGGTTTACTTTGTATTTCACTACCGGTACTAACATAATTTAAAAAACGTTGCAGCTGAGGGGCATTGCTAAGTGTAATACTGGTATTGTTAGGCGTTATAGTTAGTTGCTTACCGTCTGCGCTAAGCTGTATGTTAGCACTTGCTATTTTATCTGTATGTTGAGGGGCATTCGTAACCCCTAAGCGCAATGTCTGCCACTTTTTATTAATTAACACATCGAGTGTTACCACTGATTTCGAAAACTGTATATTTTTAGCCGCAAGTACCTGCTCGGGTAATTCTACTAATTCGTCCGAAGAGGTTGGAGCACTTTGGTTATTAACCAATGAATTAGATAATGTGATTTGCGTTGGATTATTCATTATTTTAAATCAAGTTTTCGCTAATTTTCGTGAATCGATTTTAAAGCAATATTCGTATTACCCTATCATTATGGTAGACTAACGCCTAATTTTTGGCATAGAGAAACGTCATCTTGTTACACATTAAGTCCGTCACCTGCATCAAGCAAGAACGTTGTTTGTTTGCGGATCTTAATTTTAGCCTAAATAGCGGTCAAATCATGCAATTAGCGGGTCCTAATGGGGCTGGCAAAACATCATTATTGCGTATCGTCGCAGGTTTTAGTGTGCCTGATGAAGGCGCTATTTTTTATAATCAGCAAGCAATTAGTCAGCATTATGAAGAGTATGCGCGCGAGTTGCTATTTATTGGTCATAAAACAGGTGTCAATGTACAGCTCAGTGCACTGGAAAACTTACAGTATTGGTTACACATTAATGGCTACACAAACGGGCCTGACTTGTATCCACTTTTAGCCAAGCTTGGCTTAGTGGGTCTTGAAGATGTACCTGTAAGAATGCTCTCTGCCGGGCAGCAGCGTCGTGTTGCATTGGTACGGTTATGGTTAAGCGATGCAAAGCTGTGGATATTGGATGAGCCATTTACTGCGCTTGATAAAAGTGGAGTCGCTTTTTTACAACAACGTTTTTCTGAGCATTTAAAAAGTGGTGGCGCTATTTTACTGACCACTCACCAAGACTTAACAACCCAGTTTGATAACCTGCAGACCGTAACCTTGGAGTATCGCCACTAATGACTCGTCAACATTCATATTGGCTGCTGTTTCGTGCGGTATTTAGTAAAGATGTAAAGCTTGCGTTTCGCCAGCGAGCTGAAATTATCAATCCTATCTTATTTTTTCTTATAGTAATTTCTTTGTTTCCGTTAGCAATTGGCCCAGAGCCGGGTCTACTAGCACGTATGGCTCCAGGAATTATTTGGGTGGCCGCGTTGCTCTCTACCATGCTTGGGCTCGATAAATTGTTTAGAGATGATTATAACGATGGATCATTGGAGCAGCTAATTGCTTCATCATACCCTTTATCGCTCACTGTGATGGCTAAAGTCGCTGCGCACTGGGTTGTTACGGGGTTGCCACTTGTATTAATGACACCGTTATTTGCTTTATTGCTTAATTTAGAGAGCTCTGCACTGTTAGCGACCGTATTAACATTATTATTAGGCACCCCACTGTTAAGTTTTATTGGCGCAATTGGGGCTGGCCTTACTGTAGGGTTACAAAAAGGGGGCATATTAATGAGCCTATTAGTGTTGCCTTTGTACATTCCTGTTTTAATTTTTGCAACGTCGGCTATTGATACCAGTACTATGACGCTGGATTATAGCGGACAGCTTGCCATTCTTGGGGCCATGTTAGTAGTTGCTATTATGTGTGCTCCCATCGCCATATCGTCAGCATTAAAAGTGAGTGTAAGTTAATATGTGGAAGTGGTTACATCCCTACGCAAAAGCAGAACGAGCGTACCAGTTATGCAATACGTTACTGCCTTATTTTGCCGTTGTTACAGTTATAAGTATGCTTGTTGGTTGGGTCTGGGGCTTAGGCTTTGCGCCAGCAGATTACCAGCAAAAAGACAGCTATCGTATTATTTTCATTCATGTACCTTCGGCAATTTTGTCTATGGGCGCATATTCATCTATGGCTATTGCGGCCATAGTTGCTCTAGTTTGGCAATTGCGAAACGCTGAGTTAGCGGTTATTGCTATTGCGCCAGTGGGGGCGTGTGTAACAGCTATTGCCTTAATTACGGGGGCTGCATGGGGCAAACCTATGTGGGGAGCTTGGTGGGTGTGGGATGCACGTTTAACCTCTGAGCTTATTTTATTATTTTTATATTTAGGTGTACTTTCGCTTTATCATGCATTTGAAGATAAAAAAGCAGCGGGGCGTGCTGCGTCAATTCTAGCTATTGTTGGAGTGATTAACTTACCTATAATCCACTATTCGGTTGAGTGGTGGAACACCTTGCACCAAGGGGCAACAATCACAAAGTTTGATACTAAAGCCATTGACCCTAGTATGTTTTGGCCACTCATGGTGAATATTTTATCGTTTGCCGCCTTTGTTGGTACTGTGACGTTAATTCGCCTTAAAAATGAAATTTTACAACGTGAAAAGCATCGACCTTGGGTTCGAGCCTTGTTAAATAAGGGGTAAATTATGCAGTTTGACTCTTTTTCTGATTTTATTGCTATGGGAGGTTACGGGTTTTATGTGTGGCTTTCTTTTGGTACATGCGCCTTAATTCTGTTAGGCATTTTATTTAGCTCTTTGCGTGATACAAAACGTATTATGGCCTCGGTAGAGCAGCAAGTTGCGCGCGAAGCGCGTATTAAAAAAGCAAAGCAGGAACCACTTTCATGAACCCAAGACGTAAAAAACGCCTATTGGCTATCATTGCAGTGTTGTTTGGTATTGGTGCCACTGTAGGTTTAGTGCTTTATGCACTTCAAGAAAATATTAATTTATTTTATACACCAAGCGAATTAATAGAGGGCAAAGGCCCAGATAAAGAAAAACCGCAAATAGGGCAAAAGCTGCGAATTGGCGGTATGGTTGTTCCAGGCTCTGTGGTTCGAAATGAACAAAGCTTGCAAGTCAGCTTTAAGCTGGTTGATAACGGGCCATTGGTTACCATTAAATACCAAGGCATTTTGCCAGATCTATTTCGTGAAGGACAAGGTATTGTAGCGCAGGGGGTACTTATAGAACCAAACGTGATTGAAGCGTTTGAAGTACTGGCCAAGCATGATGAAGAGTATATGCCAGCGGAAGTTGCTGAAGCCGTGAAAGGAATTAAACACGAAAAACCCAAATACAATTTAGATAGCGGTAGCTAATATGATCCCAGAACTTGGTTATTTTTCTTTAACGCTTGCCATGGTGCTAAGCGTGTTACTGTGTATTTTTCCACTGTGGGGCGCGCATACCGGTAACCTTCGTTTAATGCGTGCAGCCCCATCGCTAGCTGTTGGGCAATTTGCATTTGTATTACTTTCGTTCGCGGCCCTTGTTTATGCCAGCTTAACAGATGATTTTACTGTTTCGTATGTTGCTTATCATTCAAGCAGCACCTTGCCTTGGTATTATAAAATCACCTCGACATGGGGTGGGCACGAAGGAGCCATTTTACTATGGCTTGTAATGCAAGCTGGGTGGACCGCGGTTGTTGCTATGCGCTCTAAATCATTACCTTGGGTATTGCGTGCACGTGTTTTAGGTGTGCTTGGCTTTTTGGGTGTGGGCTTTATGATGTACACACTCTTACTTTCAAGTCCGTTTGAGCGCTTACTGCCGTATTTCCCTGTTGAAGGGCGTGATTTAAATCCGCTATTGCAAGACCCCGGTATGATCATTCATCCGCCGTTACTTTACATGGGGTATGTAGGTTTATCGGTTGCTTTTTCTTTTGCCATTGCTGCACTTTTAACAGGCAAGCTTGATAACACGTGGGCTAAATGGTCACGCCCATGGACGATGACTGCTTGGGGGTTTTTGAGTTTAGGAATAACCATAGGTAGCTGGTGGGCATACTCTGAGCTTGGCTGGGGTGGCTGGTGGTTTTGGGATCCGGTAGAAAACGCATCGCTTATGCCTTGGCTTGTTGCTACGGCTTTATTGCATTCATTGAGCGTAACAGAAAAGCGCGGCGTGTTTAAATCGTGGACTGTGCTACTTGCTATCGCTGCATTTTCTCTAAGCTTATTAGGCACCTTTATTGTTCGCTCAGGTATTATTGTATCGGTGCATGCGTTTGCTACCGACCCTGATAGAGGGTTATTTATTCTCGCCTTTTTAGCTATTGTAGTTGGTGGTGGCTTATCATTATACGCGTTGCGTGTATCGCAAGTTAAAAGTGAGGGGCGTTACAAGTTTGTGTCACGCGAAGTGTCGTTATGGCTTAATAACATCTTTTTGGTGGTAGCCACATTAATTGTTCTTTTAGGTACATTACTACCTATGGTGCATAAAGAAATGGGTCTTGGCAGTATTTCTATTGGCGAACCGTTTTTTAATAAAATGTTTGCCATTTTATTAGTGCCATTTGCCATTTTAATGGGGATAGGGCCATTTTTACGTTGGAAGCAAAACAAGTGGGCAGCTTTACAAAATAAAGTATTAATGGGTGTATTGATAAGTGTGGTTATTACCTGCACGTGGTTATTCTCAAGTTACGATGTAGTTAAGCCACTCACATTACTTGCTACTACTTTGGGTGTATGGATTGCTGTTTCAACGGCAATTGATTTATACGCAAAGGCCTCTGTGCACAGCACGCTAAAAGAAGGTATTAAACGGTTAGGTGTCAGTTACTGGGCCATGGTGCTTGGGCATGTTGGCTTAGCATTTGTTATTGCAGGCGTTACGCTGACTTCAGCTTACTCGGTTGAACGCGATGTATCGATGAAACAAGGCGATATTGCCACGCTTAACCAATACGAATACCGATTTGATGGTGTTAAAGCTATACGCGGCCCTAACTACAGTGGGCATGCAGGTGTCGTGTCGGTATTTAATAACGATAAGCTAGTGACTGAGCTGCACGCAGAAAAGCGCAAATACGATATTGGTATGCAGTTTATGACTGAAGCAGCAATTGATGCTGGCTTTACTCGCGACCTCTATTTAGCGCTTGGTGAGCAATTGAGTAAAGGAGCATGGTCATTGCGCATTTATCATAAACCTTACGTTCGCTGGATGTGGATAGGCGGTGTGCTTATATCGCTTGCAGGGTTTATGATTTTATTTGATAAACGCTACCGTGCATCAGCAAGTAGACGTAAAAAAGCGTTGGAGAATGCATAATGAACCGTAAAGTTTTAGCTTTAGCACCGTTATTAATATTCGTATTTTTATGTGTTTTCTTGTATCAAGGCTTGTTTGCTAACCCTCGCGAGCTACAAACAGGACGGATTGGGCAAACAATGCCTGCATTTAATCTGCCTGATTTAATGCAAGATGATAAACGCTGGACAGATGAAAACCTTAAAGGTGAAGTTTACTTGCTTAATGTGTGGGGAACATGGTGCCCAACATGCTTGGTGGAGCTGGGTTATTTGACAAAGCTGCGTGAGCAAGGGGTAAAAATTATTGGTTTGTATTATGTACAAGGTTATGACGCTGATTTTGATGGCCCATTTGATATGCAAGCCTTGCGCACTGATGTAACCGATATGCTTGGTCGTGCTGGTGACCCGTATCAATTTAATATTTTAGACTTGCACCGTACCCTGTCACTTGATTTAGGTGTATCAGGTGCCCCTGAAACATTTTTAGTAGATAAAACAGGTAAAATTTTATTGCATCATACAGGGGACATAAACCCGCGAGTATGGCGTGCTAAATTTGCCCCTGTTATGCAGGAGCTAAATTAATGCGAGTGTTTTTATTAACCCTGAGCTTTTTTATAAGTATGGCCGTTTATGCTGAGCAGGATCGCTACCAATTTGATAATAATCAACAAGCTGTGCGCTTTGAAGAGTTAACCAAAGAGCTCAGATGCCCAAAATGCCAAAACCAAAATATTGCAGACTCTGATGCCATTGTTGCAAAAGATTTACGCGATAAGGTCCTCGCGCTAGTAAAAGAAGGTAAAACAAAAGACGAAGTTATCGATTACATGATCGACAGGTACGGTTATTTTGTTCATTACGATCCGCCTGTAACACCAGCCACGTTAGTGCTTTGGGTTTTGCCTGTGCTTATTGTTATTTTGGGTTTTGGTTTTATTGTAATTCGCCAACGAAAGGCGTCAGTTAAACAAGCCTGGAACAGTAATGATGAAGCAAAACTTGCTAAGTTAATTGCAGAAAATAAACGTCAGGAGCAAAATTAATGATTTTAATGTGGGCGTGTTTTGCTTTACTCACACTAATTGCACTGGCTTTTATTATGTTGCCTTTTTTAAAAAAAGAGCGCGTGCAAACCATTACTCACAATGCTAATGCAGAATTGATCAGCATTTACGAGCAGCGTTTAGTTGAGCTGCAAAACGATTTAGACAACCAGCGTATTGATGCGCAAAGTCATAGTGAATCGGTTATTGAGTTAAAACGTCGTTTATTGAACGAGCTATCACCGGAAAAATCGCTGAATAGCAAAGGTAATAACCGTATTTTTGCTTTAACTGGTGCGGCATTTTTATTAGCCCTCACCGGCGTTTTTTACACCTTTACAGGGAGTCAGCAACAAATAGCTGCATGGTATGATGCAATGGATAACCTTGCCGATTATGGCGAGCGTGCGGTAATGCAAAAAGGTGAACCTCTAACCCAAAATGAGTTGCAAGCCTTTGCTTTAGCACTGCGTACTAAGCTTAGTGAATCAGGGGATGACGAAGTTGCGTGGATGTTGCTCGGGCGTGTAGCTATGTCATTAAACGAATTTGATATGGCGCAGCAGTCGTTTGATAAAGCTCTTAGAATGAATCCTGATAATATGCAGGTATTAATTAGCTACAGCCAAGTCTTATTACTTGAAGGTAGCGAAGAGAACATGACACGTGCAGCGAGTATGTTATCTAAAGTACTCAAAGTCGAGCCAACGAACCTTGATGCAATTTCTTTATTGGCACTTATAGCCTATGAGCGAAAGGATTGGCCGCAAGCAAAGGCTGCCTTTGAAGTGTTGCTTGCAAGCATGGATAAAAGTGATACCCGTTATGCAATGATCTCTAAGCGTATTACTGATATAGAGCAGCAAATGCAGAATGAAGGGTCTGTCATGCCGATATCGGCTAAAGAGGCTATTAGTGTTACAGTGAGTATAGCGCCCGAACTTGTTAAAAAGCTGCCAGCTCAAGGGACTTTATTTATTTTTGCTAAGGCTGCTCAAGGCTCGCCAATGCCATTAGCGGTTATAAAATTAGCTGAGTATAGCTTTCCACTAACGGTACAACTTAGCGATGCTAATTCGATGGTGGATGGGTTAAACTTATCAAGTGCTAAAGAAATTGTAATTACAGCGCGGATTTCTGTCGATGAGTCAGTTATGCCAAGCAGTGGTGAGTTAGAGGGACGCTCTGAGGCACTACAACGCGAAAACCTAAGTGACTACCAACTTCAAATAGATACATTGATACCTTAAGGACATTAGATGTTAAAGCATAGTTTTACTTTTTTATGTTTATTGGTGCTAGCCGGGTGTGCACAAGTACCAGAAAACAAAGTTGATGAGCGCGACCCGCTACAGAGCATTAACCGTCCATTGTATGACTTTAATATGGATATTCTTGATGCCTATATTTTACGCCCTGTAGCTGTAGGGTATGTAGAAGTGACCCCTGTACCTGTGCGCAATGGTATTGTTAACTTTACCGATAATATTAGTGCCCCTGTTGATATGATAAACGCGGGGCTGCAAGGCAAGGCAGGCAATGCAGGCGTGAGTTTAGCGCGTTTTTTAGTTAACTCTACGGTAGGCGTATTTGGTATTTTTGATGTTGCAAGCTCATTAGGACTTGAGCTTGTAGATGAAGATTTTGGTCAAACATTGGGTGTGTGGGGCGTTGGTGATGGTGCGTACATTATGTTGCCGGCAATGGGGCCAACGACTGCACGTAACTTAACGGGTGATGTGGTTGATAACTTTGTGTTACCAGAAATAGCCCTGACTACACCGCAAACTATTTTAGTGTTTGCACTTAAAGCGGTAGAAGCACGTGCGGCACTTATCCCGCAAGAAGGCCTACTTAATGACTCTCTTGACCCGTATTTGTTTGTTAAAGATATATACTTTCAGCGCCAGCTTTATGAGCTATATGACGGCAATCCACCAATTAAAGAAGAGCCTGAAGACTTTGATGAAGACTTTTTAGAAAGCTTATAAATAGCAGTCATAAAAATGCCAGCAATTGCTGGCATTTTTATGTGTATTTTGAGCTTAAATAAACGGCTATTGATCTGTATTATTCTTTAACCATCAGCTGCATTTGCTCATTTACCCAAGCTAAAGATTCGTGGTAAGCATCGGCCACTTCTCCCCCTAGGTTTAATTCTTTTGCGATGGTATTTGCCGCTTCCCAATCTGCATGCTCATAATATTTAACTAAATTTAGGTATTTAGCGAGTAAGCCCTCGCCATTTAATAGCGCAGCTTTTATCTCTGTAGAAAGCGGAAGCTTTTGCATAACGCTTTCCATGCTTTCATCTAAAATTGCGTCCATAAGCGACATCATGCCCGTTAAAAAGGCCATACCCGTGTCTTTGAATTGCCCGTGTGAAATAGCGAGGAGTTCGCCAAACCGTGCACGAGTTAGTGATAGCCTAATAAGCTCTACGGGTTTATCAGCAGAAACTTGCGCTGCAAATAATAAAGAGAGTAGTTTTTTAATTTCATTAGCGCCAAGAACAATAAGTGCTTGTTTAATTGTATTTATTTCAGCTCTGCGTGCAAATGCAGCTGAGTTTGAATAACGCAATAGCTTGTAGGATAGATTTACGTCACGTTCAAATACATCGGTAATCTTTTTGAGATCCATTTCTACTGATGAGGTTTCGTAAAGCAACTCCGCTAAAGCCATTTCTGATGGCGGTAACGCCTTGCTTTGCACCATTTCAGGCTTTGAAAAAAAGAACCCTTGGAAATACTCAAACCCAAGTTCAAGCGCTAAATTATAAGCTTCATAGGTTTCTACCTTTTCAGCTAAAAGCTTAATGTTAGGGTAGGCTTTAATATCGTTAATTATAGTTTTTATTGCGCTTTCATCCGTAGTTAAAAAGTCTATTTTTAAAATATCAATAAACGGATAAAAATGACGCCACACGGGTTGATGGATGTAGTCATCAAGAGCTAGAGTGTACCCTTTTTCTTTTAAATCTTTAACAAGAGCCAGTAAGCGCTTACCAGGTTGTACTGTTTCTAGGATTTCTACCACGACGGTTTCTTTACCTAACATAGTCGGGTAGCCTTTTTGCAAGGTCTCAAGGGTGAAGTTAATATAGGCAGGTTTGTTACCTGTTAAGTCCTCAAAACCAAAATTAAACTGACTTCCTTCTATTAATTTCGTCGTTGCTTCATTACCATCTATATTAGGAAATACATTATCAACGCCATCACGAAATAATAACTCGTAACCAACAAGCTCCTTTTCGCGGTCTAAAATAGGTTGACGTGCAGCATAAAAATACATAAATAGTTCCGTACAAATTAATAATAAATAGCAATGGCTATAATATATGGGAAAACACTCTAAATAGCATTAGGTAATTATTATTGATTTAATGAATTGTTATTAAAAATTAGCTATATATGTAAATAAATTTACCATATATCGGGTTTTTGAGGGTTAAATAGTCAATAAGGCTGTTTTTTGTTCACTTCAGTGTAACAAGTTGGAGTTATTACCTTTAAGCATGATATAGTCAGGACGGATGGTTTTTACCCCAATAGTGTCTTTATTCTAATATTTTAAGAGTCATTATTAGGGTTAAAAGCCTGTTTTATACAATTTTGTGGAGGCGAATTTGGAAACAGGAATGATTATTTCACTGGCATTGTATTTCATAGTCATGCTTGGCATTGGGCTTTATGCATACAAACAGTCTACAAGTGATGTATCGGGTTATATGTTAGGTGGGCGTAGCTTATCTCCAAGTGTAGCTGCTTTGTCTGCTGGTGCGTCAGATATGAGCGGGTGGATTTTAATGGGTTTACCCGGCGCTATGTTCGTTACTGGTTTTAGTAGTACATGGATAGCAATAGGCTTAGTTATCGGTGCTTGGTTAAACTACTTATTAGTTGCCCCTCGCTTGCGCGTTTATACAGAAAAAGCAAGTGATTCGATCACAATCCCAGACTATTTCTCTAATCGTTTTAATGATAAATCAAACCTTCTACGCGTAGTGTCTGCTGTTGTAATTATCGTGTTCTTTACACTTTATACTTCGTCAGGTGTTGTAGCAGGCGGTAAATTGTTCGAAAGCTCGTTTGGCTTAAGCTACGAAATGGGGTTATACATTACAACTGGTGTTGTGGTTTTATATACTTTATTTGGTGGTTTTTTAGCGGTTAGCTTAACTGACTTTGTACAAGGCTGTATTATGTTTATTGCCCTGATACTTGTACCAACAGTTGCATACTCTTTACTAGAACAACCTTTAGAATCAACCCTTAATAGTGTTAATCCAGATATGCTTGATTGGATAGGTGCGGGCTCTGCATTAGGCATTATTTCAGCAATGGCATGGGGCTTAGGTTACTTTGGCCAACCTCATATTATCGTACGTTTTATGTCAGTGCGTAGTGTGAGTGACATGCCAACGGCGCGCCGTATCGGTATGAGCTGGATGATAGTTGCCGCGATTGGTGCTGTAGGTACTGGTTTGTTTGGTGCCGCTTACACGTACGAAAACAACATTGTTGTTGACGACCCTGAAACTATTTTCTTGATTCTTTCTGAATTGTTATTCCACCCACTAATTGCGGGCTTCTTATTAGCGGCTATTTTAGCTGCAATTATGAGTACGATTTCTTCACAGTTGCTAGTAAGCTCAAGTTCATTAACAGAAGACTTTTACAAAACGTTCTTACGTAAAGAAGCAAGCGACACAGAGCTTGTCACTGTAGGACGTATCAGCGTAGCGGCAGTTGCCTTGTGTGCAATTTATTTAGCATATGATAGAGACAGCTCTATATTAAGCTTAGTAAGTAACGCTTGGGCAGGTTTTGGTGCCGCATTTGGTCCACTTGTTTTGTTTAGTCTTTACTGGAAACGTATGAACTTTGAAGGTGCGTTAGCTGGTATGGTTGTTGGTGCAGGTACTGTGCTGTTTTGGATTTACTCACCATTTACGATTGATGGGCAAAGCTTAAGTAGTTACATGTACGAGATAGTGCCTGGCTTTATTTTAGCAAGTATTGCAATTGTTGTTGTAAGCTTAGCGACGAAAGAGCCTGCAGAGAATATTACAACGCAATTTGATGAAGTGGAAAAAGAGCTTTAATCAACGCGCAGTTAAGATACGAAAAAGCCACCTAGTTTAACTAGGTGGCTTTTTTATTTACTGTATTTTGCCTTGAAATGTGTTTGTTTATTTAGCGGGTAATACAGTACTTTCTACGCTACCAAACCCAATACGGGCAAAGCCTTCTTTTTCACACCAGCCACGCATAATGACATTGTCGCCATCTTCTAAAAAGCTACGTTGCTCGCCGTTGCTTAGGGTTATTTTTTCCTTACCACCACGAGAAAGCTCTAGTAAAGAGCCTGCTTCTTCATGTGTAGGGCCTGACTGCGTGCCAGAGCCAAGCATATCACCTGGCATGAAGTTACAGCCATTTACTGTATGATGAGTCACCATTTGCGCGACAGTCCAGTATGAATGTTTAAAGCTTGACGCAGAAACCTGCGTAGGCTGATGATTTTCATCTCGCATTTTTTGAGTTTGAATTTTGACATCCATCTGAATATCAAACGCACCTTGCTCGCGATTAGCAGCAGACTCTAGGTACGGCATTGGTTGCGGATCGTTTTCATCACGTGTCCAAGCCGTTCTAAAAGGTGCCAGCGCTTCAATGGTGACAATCCATGGTGATACGGTTGATGCAAAGTTTTTAGCTAAAAACGGGCCCAATGGTTGGTATTCCCATGCCTGTAAATCTCGCGCTGACCAATCGTTAAAAACACAAAAACCAAAGACATGGTTTTCAGCGTTTTCAATGGCAATAGCATCACCAAGCGGATTGCCTTTACCTAAGTAAATACCAAGCTCTAGTTCGTAATCTAGGCGTTTACATGGGCCAAATGACGGGGTATCCGCGTCGGGCGCTTTAGTTTGGCCTTTAGGGCGATGAAACATTTGCCCCGATACATCAATAGATGAAGAGCGACCATGATAGCCAATCGGCACCCATTTATAGTTTGGTAAAAGCGGGTTATCTGGTCTAAACAAACTCCCTACAGCTGTGGCATGGTAAATAGAGGTATAAAAGTCAGTATAATCACCAATACGGCACGGCAACGAAAATTCTATATCAGCTTGAGGTATTAACGTGCTTTGTATTTCACTTTGTTGCTGTGCACCTTCACGAAGTGCCTTTGAAAGTGCTAAACGCAGTGCTGACCAGTATTGCTGGCCTAGTCCCATAAATGTATTAAGTGTTGACTCGCTTGCTGCATCAAGGGCTGTTTTGGCATCACCAGTAAAAATGTTTAAATGGCTTAACTTTGCTAAATCAATAACTTGATCGCCAATAGCAACCCCGCCTCTAAATTCTTCACTGGTGTTTTTAGTACGAAACTCAGCAAAAGGTAAATTTTGAATCGGGAAATCACAGCCTTCAATATTAGCCGACTTCACCCAGCTTGTGAGATTAATGTCATGGGTTTCGTTAATTTGGCTCATTACGTATCCTTTTGATTTGATGTGAGGTGCATGCCTTTATTTAAGCATACTTGTATCTTGCACCCTACTTTTTAAATATTAAAACGACAAAAAGCAGCGAAGATCGCTGCTTTTAATTTACTCAAAAAAGTTATAAAACGCCGCGGCGCTCTTGGTCCCGCTCAATTGACTCAAATAAGGCTTGGAAATTACCTTCACCAAAACCACCGTCATCTACACGCTGGATCATTTCGATAAAAATTGGTCCAAATAGGTTTTTCGAGAAAATTTGTAACAGGTAGCAATCTTCACTTTGGCTATCGACTAATATTTGGTGCTCGCGAATTTTTTCTTTGTCTTCTTTAACCCACGGTACACGGTCAAAAATAGTGTCGTAGTACTCAGGAATAATATCTAAAGTAGCAATAGTTGATTTATCTAGTTTATCAAGTGAGCTTACTAAATCGTCAGTTAAAAACGCGAGATGTTGTACACCTGGACCATTATATTCGCCTAAGTACTCATCAATTTGGTTGTTGTTATTGCCTTTACCTTCATTAATAGGAATTGAGAAGGTGCCACAGGGTGATTTAAGTGCATATGACAGTAAGGCTGTTTTTTGCCCTTTAATATCGAAATAGCGTACTTCTGTAAAACCAAACACGTCTTTGTAAAAGTTTGCCCATGTTTCCATAGTGCCTTTATAAACGTTATTAGTTAAGTGATCTATGCGTATAAAGCCTTTATCTTCAACTTTATTGGGTGATGATAAATCTTCAAAGTCAGACTCATAAATAGACCCTTTATCACCAAATTGTTCAATAAAGTAAATTAGGCTGTCGCCAATACCGTAAATTGCGGGATAAGGTAAGTCTTTATGGGTTGAATCGGTTGCGGGTTTTGCACCCCGTGCTACAGCGGTTTCAAATGCATGCTGTGCATCGTTTACGCGCCAACCCATAGAGCAAATTGCTGGGCCATGACTTTTTGCAAATTCAGCAGAAAAACCTTCGCGCTCATTGTTTAGTAAAAAGTGAATGTCGTTTTGGTTGTAGTAGACAATATCTTTGCCTTTAAATTGTTTTAATTTTGAAAAACCAAAATCAGTAAACACTTTATCCATGTAGTCTGCATCAGGTGTTGCGTATTCAGTAAACTCAATACCAACTAAACCTAGTGGATTATTTGCTTCACTCATTTTTATTACTCCTGCAATAAATATTGCTACTGCGATTAAGTTGTTGTCGTGTTGGGACAGATAATCAACTAGATTTCAGATTTGGGGAAGAGGTGAGAGATATTTAGCAAAAAGCGATACTGTAAATTAAATAAGACGTTCACTTAAAAGGTGCTTTTTTACATTACGTTTTAATTGGTCTAATGAGCAAAAAGCGCTAGTTGTGCGTGCTTTATTTTATTAAGTTATTGTTTAATAGTAATAAAAAAGAGGCTTTAAATAATTTAAGCCTCTTTTTAATAATGTGCTACAAAATATTTTTGTATTTAATTGTTTACACTTTGTGTGCTCTTGTTAAAAAATAGGTTGCGTTGTTTTATCCATGCATTGGTTTTTATTGGTGGAGCGGCTTGATAATGTCGTTCAATAGTTTGATTTAGTTCACGGGTGGCAGGCTCAAATGTAAGCTTTGATTGCGCGCTACCCATGCTCTTTATTTCGTCTCTGCTTAACGCACGGCCAGCATACAAAAGGGCGTTTAGATAACCGGGAACTGTTTCAAAGTTGTTATCTGTAAAGAGTAAAACAGATGACGTTAATGCCCAGGTGTTATTTATTTCACCGTCCTCTTTAACACCAGCAAGCTCGCCGTCAATGTACACTTCAAAAACTCCATTACTGGGGGCGGTATAAAATACAAGCGCGACTCTGTGCCAGCTTTCGGGTTCTGTTTGTCCAAAATAGCCACTGTCACTAGTTGATTTACCGTATCCACCTGATGGATCGATGAAAATGTCGGCATCATCAGTAAGGTAATCTTGTGTGTTTGCTTGCATGATAGCGCGATAAATATCTTTGCCTTCGGCGGGCCAATATAAGTCCATCACTAATGTGTAGTCAGAGACCATGCCTTCACTTGCATAATCACCATTGGCAGGTGTATTTAATGTAATAGATAATCCTTCAGTAGGCGCATGACGTGAAAATGCCATTACTCCAGAGCTGCCATCAGAAAAATCTGCAATACCGAGTGACTGTGTTGTACTATATAGTGTTTCATCGGGGCCCCAGTTGGTTTGTTCTGGATCAAAATAGCTCAATACAGAAGGGCCATAGTCTGGAGTTAAAGGGCTATCTGCATTGTCAAAATTCCACACGGTGATGTTATCTTGTCCATTACATGAAAACAGTTGATTATCAGTATCTAGGTATAGGCACTGGCTCGTTCTAAAGCGTGCGTATTGATCAAGCAACCACCAAGCTTCGCCAATGGCCTCTACATTAGAAAATGTTACCCCATTAAAAAATAACTCAGGATTAAGTGCTGCGCCCTTAAATAGGGCAACCTGATAGGTGCTAGCTGCTTGTATGTCATCTGGTTTTAGTAAAAACCAATCTGGCTGACTGGCAAACATGCTGGTTAAATCACTGCCAGTCACTGTTACGCTATATAACGAATTAAAGCCGGGAGTGTTAGAGGGCTGGCGCTCAACATAGTAGGCTTTATGAAAGTCTTCTTGGGTTAATGTCCCAGGCGTCCAGCGGGTTTGCACTAATTCAGGGTTGAGTAAAGCAGCTGTTATATCGCTTGAATGGGCTGCAGCTAACGCGGTTATCTCAGCAAGCTCTACACTACTTGGGTAGTTCTCTGAAATAGCAATTTCGGTATTTGCATCGGGAGCATAACGTCCCATAATTTCATCAATCGCAAGTTTGGTTTGTTCGTCTCGTTCACTAATGTTGTCAGTTTCAATGGTGCTGTAATCTATCGTTGGCGATGTTTTGTCTTGCAAATTAAAGGTAAGGGTAACATCAGTGATCCCTTTGGCATAAAAGTCAGGTTGAATAACCACTGCGCCGTTCTCTAGCGTGTTATAACTTTCTCCACCATGAGTATGCCCGCCTAGTACTAAATCAATACCGTTTACATCGGTTGCCATATCAATGTCTAACCCTTCACCTAAATGACTTAGCATTAGCATATAGTCAACCTCGTCTTGATATTGGTTTACTATACTTTGCGCAATTTGTTGCCATTGCCAGCTCATTTTAAATTGTTTGATAAAATCAGGAATAGGTTCGTCATTTATTGGTTCATCTAACTCGTTCCACGGTACAGATGTCATGCCAAATACACCCAAAGTGATACAACCTACCTGTACTTTAGCAAACCCTACAGCGGCAAAATCTTGCAATTGTTGACCCTCATAGCGCGTGTTACTGGCAAGTACAATGGCGTTATCATCTTGTGAGTAGCTTAATAATTTTTCAGGGCCCCATGCATAGTCGTGGTTTCCTACAACACGCAAATCAAATTGCATGGCTTTTATAGCCTCTTCTGTGGCACTACCTTGAGACAGCTGTTCAGCTACTGTGCCTTTTTCATAATCATCCCCGCCATTGGTAAATAGCGTGTGTGGCGTTTGTGTAAGTGCTTGATTGTAGTAGGCCTTTATACGGCTAAAGTACTGCTCCTCATAACCAAATCGGGCGTGCAAGTCAGCAACATGTATAAATCTGACGGACTGCTCTGTAGCTGCTGCATCACATTGCGGACCGATAGTTGCAAAGGCTTCATTACGCTGCATCATAATAGCGAAAGTACCTAAGGTAGATACCTGTGCGCTTACAAACCCATCCTCAACAACAGAGTTATCAATAATTACCCAGCTGTCGCCTGATTGCTTGGCAATATAAAGCTGACCGCCTAACTGGTAATCATCTGGTATTTTTATAGTAAGGGTTATAGGGGTTGAAAATGAAAGCGTACTGGGTGTGAGCGTGTGTATGTCGGAGATAATATTCAGTGCTGCGCTACTTTCATCTAAAAGCTGAGATTCGTGCGTAAGTGCTGTGTTTTGCGAAATAGCATTAGCAGGAATGGCTAACTGAAAGTTCCCTTCTTCTAAAGTTGCTTCTAAACCCGTACTGGCAGAAACTGTTAATTCGCTCGGCTCTGGCTCAACGGGATCGTTAGGATTAATTGTCACTTGATCATCTGAACCACCACAGGCAGATAAAAGTAGAATACTTAAGATTAAAAACAGTGGGCGAGATAAAGTTAACAAGTGCATGTACTACGTCCCTGAGACTAGTTAAAAATTAGTCAGCAGATAATAGCAGTTTACAGCGTGGCGACCTAGGAATTTGATAAAATTTCCCCCATTAGGGTATGGGGGAAATATTAATAAGAATGCGTGTATTTAAACGAGCACAATTAGGCTTCTTCTAAGCCTTGTTTTTCCCATATTTTAGCTTTAAAGCTCATCAGCACTAAAACAATACCTACGCCAATGCTAAACAAGGCAATTTGTAAGTATAAGTTAGGGATTTCTTGAACGTTATTTGGATCAAAGTTACCAGCAAGGATACCTGAAATAACATTACCAATAGAGTAAGTTAAAACAAATACACCCATTAACTGACCAGTATAGCGACGAGGTGATAATTTACTTACTGCGCTTAATGCAACAGGGCTTAAGCATAACTCACCAACGGTGTGTAAAAAGTAAGTAGTAACAAGCCAGTATGGTGCTACTTTTAAACCTTCGGCTGCGTAATGAGCGGCCATAAACATAACTAAAAAGCCAGTCGCCATAATAATTAAGCCCAGGGCACATTTAACGCTGTAAGTAGGCGAAATCATTCTCTTTGAAAGGTTTATCCAAAGCGCAGCAAAAAACGGTGATAAAACAATAATGAAAATTGAGTTTAAAGATTGAAACCACGTAGTTGGAATTTCAAAAGTACCAATAAGACGGTCTGTGTAATCACGAGCAAATAAGTTAAGTGAAGAACCCGCTTGCTCAAAACCAGACCAAAAACATGCCGAAGCAACACACACTAAAAAGAGTGCCCACATTCTTTGTTTTTCTTCACCAGTTAACTTACCTTTAAAGTAAATAAGGCCAAAATAGACAAAGAAAATAATTGTAAACACAACGGCTGTGTAGCCAGCTACAACCGATGGGTTGATAATAATGGTACCCGTCATAGCCGCGATAGTAACACCAGCAATAACTGCAACAAACAATGCAATGGCACCCCAAGTACGCGATGCACCTTTAGCACTTAATGGGTTAGCAGGTAACGCACTGTGATCAGGTAGATTATTGAGAGTAAGTTTATATTGGACTAAGCCAATTGCCATACCTACCGCTGCAGCACCAAATGCCCAGTGCCAGCCTACATTTTCCATAAAGTAACCACATACGTAGTAACCAATTAAAGAACCTAAGTTAATACCCATGTAGTATATAGCGTAACCGCCATCACGGCGCTCATCAGCATCGCTGTATAATTGGCCTACCATCGCGCTGATATTTGGTTTTAGTAAACCAGTACCCGTCGCTACAAAAATTAAACCAATAAAGAATGAATACTCATGAGGTACAGCCAAGATAATATGGCCACACATAATAATGATACCGCCGTACCACACGGCTTTTTGGCCGCCGAATAATCTATCTGCTAGCCACCCACCAGGTAAGCCTAAGAAATAAACTGCGCCCGTGTATAAACCGTAAATTGCAGCCGCTGATGCAACAGTGAAGCCTAAGCCTTCTTGCTGTAAGCTTGCCGTCATAAACAATACGAGCATCGCTCGCATGCCGTAGTAACTCATTCGTTCCCACATTTCAGTGAAAAACAATGTCGAAAGTCCTTTAGGGTGGCCAAACCAACCACTATCTGGAGCTGAACTCATATTTACTTCCTAACTTTAAGAATTGTTGTAATGGCCTTATAGTTTTTTGCTTTAGCTGTTTTGTGCCTGAGGCACTAAACGCTCGACCATCTGTCTATTATTTGTAGCTAAGATAATGATTTGCTAAATGGCAGTAACACCACAAGGTAAGAGGCACACCCTTATCCTAGTTACAATTGCGCACAAGTATACATATACCTTAGTGCGAGGGGAAGCATTCGCGATGTATCACCTTGCACTGCGTTAAAAGTCTGCATAAGGAATAATCGGCGTACCCGGAAACGCTAATGTACCGTAAACAGGGTTAAAATAGTAACGTATATAAAGTTGGCCGAAATTTGGCTCGTAAAAGTCAGCACGGTCTATGGCTAAGTAGCCACCAAAGAACCAATGTGGCGTTATACGATACTCAAAACTTCCCTCTAGGTTGTACGAAACACCCGCGCTATCATCAGCTGCAAAAACTGGATCTACGCCAGTGATAAGCTCTCTATCGTAAGCTTGTAGTTGTAGGTCAGTGTCGTTTGGATAAAAGTCAATCGCTTGGGTTTTTGTTTGTGAATACGATATACCTGCTTTTAAGCGATACACAAAATCATCACCCCATCTCGCATCATAGCTCAAAGGCACTGACAATCCGATGTAATTTTGTGGGCTATAGTATCCACCGTGGCCCCATGTTTCTTCACTTAGATTATATTGGTATGCCCAATGCAATAGGCTTGCACCTACTGTAAACTCACGATTTTGGTTACTAATTACTCGGTAATATGTTCCACCCATAACTCTATAGCGTTGGTTATCTTTAACATTTTGACCTTTGTATAAGGTCAAATCAGCGCTTGACCAAAACCCCCAGTCGCCACCTAAGTCATGGGAAACGTTAGCAGTAAGACCTGTTGAGCGCACGCCGCCCCAAACTTCACCGGTATTCACATCTTCAAGCCCAGCATAAGAGAGCACAGAGCTTGTTACAGGGCGCTTTTCTAGCTCTAGGCTATAACCAAAGTCGCCGATGCTGTTTGCGTAATTCACACCCCATACTATGTCTTCTATTAAAAAGCCAAGTGGGGTAGTCCCTACATCAACACGCCAATTTTCATTTTGCCAGCCAATACCTATATCGACCCCGTCTTGCTCGGGGCTGACTTCATCAATACCGCAGGTAAATATACACAGTGCACCCTGGCCGTAACGGCTACCGGCAAATTGCTCATCAAAGCGTGTTGTTTGTGCACTGATGCTAGTTGGGTCTATTTTAATAAACCCTTGTCCTTGCCAAAGTGGAAAGTAAGCCTCAATAGGGACTACACCAGCGCCAAGCGTCGCTTCGCTTTCAGTGCTCGTTTGGCCACTAAAGTTAACCCCAATGGCAATGTATGCTTGGTTTTTATTTTGCTCATTGATAAGTTCGCGTTTAGCACCATTTATATACCACGCATCATTTTCATCTATACGAGCAATTTGTTTGTAAAACGACTCATCGTTTAGGCTTTGCTCGCTCGATAGCGTTTTTAAATACCATTGCTGAGCTCGCTCTTGATCATCAAAATTTTGGGCAACCTGTGCGGCTAAATAACTCAGCTCTTTATCGTTGGGTGATTTAGCTATTAATTGGTTGGCTAAAGCTAACGCGTCACCTGCGTAATTAAAGTCATTTAGCGAGGTCATAATTTGGCGTTGCAAATAGCCTTGTTGATCATTAGTTTGCGCTATTGCGCGCTCAGTCACTTCTTTTGCTTGAAAGTCGTTACCTAATTCTCTGTGTGCTTTTGCTATTGCTAACATAGCTTGAGGGTCAATTGTCTGATTGTTTTTAAATTTTTGTTGATAAACAATAATTGCCGACTCACGCTGCTCAAGGGCAAGATTAGCATTTATTAATGCAGTGGTCGTTGTGGGGGTACTAGGGTACTTTTGATCAAGTTGGTTAAGTTTTGCTAATAGCTCGCCGCCTTCATAATACTGATTAATATACGTAGTATATAAATTGACGTACTGCTCTATTTCGCCCGAACTGGCATTACTAGGCAAGCTGTAATTGGTAAACCATTGCTCGATAATTGATCGCTCATTTTGCTCGAGTAGCCACTCTCCATACAACATATGCCAATAAGGCGATAGTGATGGTTCTGAAGCTAATGCACTATTGAGCAGTTTTAGGGCGTGCTTTTTCTCATCTATTTGATACCAGCTGCGCGAGAGCTCGGCTTTCATTACGGGTGTTAAATTTTGCGCCTCTAAATTACTTAAGTGAAAAATAGCCGTGGTTCTATTTTTGGCATTTATGTGGCGCTCGCTTTGTCGCAAAGACTCATTGAGCCTAAGCTGTTGCTCGAGTGTAATTATGTCGTCATCTCGCGCACTAACAGGTACATACTCTAGTGTGTTTAAAGCGCCCTGATAATCATCTATTGATCGTAAAAATAAAGCATGGCTATAACGTAGTTGTGGATTAAGAGGAAACTGCCAAAGCACATTATTAAATAACGTTTTTGCTTTTTGAGTTAATCCGTTTTGCAGATAAATAAACGCTAAGTCGTAGTAAAGCCAAGGCTGCTCAGGCGCCAGTTCAATAGCCTCTTTTAAGGTTTGCTCAGCAAGCTCTGTATCGCCTGCATCGTTATATTGACGCGCTTTTTCGCGAAGTTGACTACTTAATGTTGCTGAATATGCTGTTTGAAGTTGTGCTTTTTGGCCGCTAGATAGCGCATTATAAAACCTGATTAACGATTGTTCATTGTTGTCTAATTCAGCAATTTCTAATAACCCTGTTAAGGCGCCGTTGTTTAAAGGCTCATTTTTAAGCACCGTTTGGTATATGGCGGCTGCCTGAGAGTAGTTACCTTGTGCAAATTGTAATAAGCCACGGTTATATAAAATAGTAGTGGGGTCTTGCTCTAAGGTATCAGCTAAGTCTAGTTTTAATTGTGCCGTTTTAAATTGGCGTGAGTTTATAGCGTCTTTTGCTTGACGAATATAAAGCCAAAATTTAGCTGTTTCGGCTAACTCTTTTAATGTTTCACGTTCAGCAAAATCAGCAGTGTTGTTTTGCGCACGTTTAAAGTAATTATAGGACTTTTGATTATCACCCATTCGCAAGTATAAAATGCCTAGGCTACGCATAATCTCGCCATCCTTCGGGCGTCCTTTGAGTGCCTTTAGTAAAAGCGGCTCTGCAGCAATGAGCTTGTTTTTTTCAAGTAACGCATCACCTTTAATCCACAGTTGGTAGTACGGATTAGCTAATAATTTTTGTCGTGCTTTTAAATCGCTTTTAAAATCTTGATACTGTAATTCGCCCTTACTACTAAAGGGGTAAACGCTTAAATAACGCTGGAATTGCTTATCTGTAGCGCTATTTAATTGCATATTAGTTAATGCACCTAACCATATTGCTTCTACTTCATTACTGTAGCGAGAAGTAGAGCCATATTTACTCAAAATAGATAATGCAGTGTTATCAGTGGGGTTGTTTCTGAGTAAGTGCCGCGCGTATGCAATATCAACCGCACCGATGTTTTGGTAAGTGCGTAGCAGCCTTTCGTAGCCTTTTTTTACATTTTGCCATTGGCTTTGCTCTTGTGCATACCAACTTAAATGTTCAAGCTCAAACGCTAAACTTGGGTAGGTGTTTTTAAAAAGGCGGTTGTAAATTAATCGTGCTTGTTCAAAACGACCCGCCCGTGCAAGTAATTTAGCTTGTTGAATGTCTGCTTTATCTTCGTTTTCTAGCCGTGCTATTAACCTTAGTTGCTTAACACAAGGGTGAATACGTGTGTTGCTATTATCTATTTTTCTTAAAATTTGATTTGCTTGCACCGTTTTACCATTAGCAAACTCATAGCGAGCAAGCGCACACTGGCTTTCTATTCGATTAGGTGCAATTGCCAATAACTTTTGCAAGCTATCGGCAACTAAGTCTTTATTTTCTTGTACTTCACCAATATTGATTTGGCTTAAAAGCCACTCAACAGAGCGTGTATCAATGTCATTACTTGTTTTAGCATGCACACTTGCGCTGACTGCTAACGTACAAATAACAGCCCATTTTAACGACATTCAGTGCTCCACCTTGGCTTGAGCGTCCCGTCTGCTGTGATTGAAAAGCGCTTATTAAGCGCGCTACTACCAAACAAGTTTAATACACTGTCGTAATAGCGAGTTTGTGTAAATGACTTGTCAACCATCAACTTTTGTTGAATGGCCATAACCAATGAATCGTCACCTTTTTCTTTTAACATGGGCAGCAGGGCAGCATTGAAACCCAATGGGCCACGCTTTTGGGCTTTGCCAGAGCGTGCATAGGTATTAAGAGGGACATAACCACGGCTGTTTATCGCTTGCACAAAAGGAGAAAACTGTTCGCTTAACTGTGCTTTGTATGGGGCATCATTTGCCATCATACTGGCCCAAAGGTAGACTCTTATGGCATTAAAGCTGCCTAAATCGGTTGTTTTTTTATCGTAATAAAACCCTTTTGCTGGGCTATACATTACCCAATCTGGGCTAACCCCTTGTTTAGCAGTATCTAAAATAAGTTTTGCAGAGCCTTCATGTAGTTGCTGCCATGGTGAATGTGGGTATAACTTACTAAATTGCTGATAAATAAATAACGGTGAGTAGCTTGGGTTAAGCTTGAATGTATCATTGTCATACTCAAAACCAGCAGGGGCGGGTAATAGAGTAAGCCCTAACCCATTAATGTAGGCGGTTTCTTCGCGCATAATTCGCTGTGCTAATACCGCAGCTAAAATACTATAGCGACGTTCGTCCCATAAAATGGCTGCCTGCGATAAACTATACGCTATCCACAAATCTGAATCTGATGCTGGGTTTGAATCCAAAATGCCATAGGTATCACTGCCTGTTTTTCCCCATTTCCAGGCAGGCAGCCGTGTACTTAAGTCACCCTCAGAGAGGTGATTTTGCGTCCAATCTAAAATGCTATCAAACGCGGCTTTATCGTTAGCAACAAGAGCAAAAAAGAGCGCATAGGATTGCCCCTCTGAGGTGGTAATATTTTGCTTTGAGCCTAAGTCTATTACGCGACCTTCATCACTAATAAAGTGGTTTTTAAAGGTTTGCCATCCCTGCCAAGGCTCGCACTGCTGCGTTTGCGCTGATACAGAAAAACTTAACAAAGCGGCTACTAATAATGCACGGTTAAATAAGGTCATTATTCATCTCCTTCAGCTAAACGTTTATGGGTGAGTGCTTGTAGTAATCGCCATAAAATAAATGAAATTAGCAACAGCGTTAATATAGAAAGCAGGGCTAAAATAAATGGGTGATCAGATAAATGGAACCACACCAGCGTATGCACAGGAATATGACCAACAAAGTATTGCTCTTCGGTTTTTATAGTTTTAACACCTTGCGAGTTTATAACCGCGGCACTGCCTTTTAATTGGCTTAATGTTTGTGAGTCCATAAGGGTTTTATTAATTAAGCCAAATGCGTTTTTAGTGCTGGCATTAAGTGACACAACAGAGCGCTCAGAGTCAAAAGGAGATTGATACGCTGTAATAACAGCCATGTCGCCGCTACTTTTTACACTCACTTGTATTTTATCTGTGGCTTGCGCATCGTATGCCCCGTTATAAATAGCTTGTTTTATTTGGCGCTGGTTATTAGTTAAGAGCACGTTTGTTTGCGCATCGTCATCGAGTCGATGTGTTGTGCTGCCAGACTCTGCAATAACCAAAATATCTTTATCATCTAAATCAATATTTTCATTTAAATGAGCAACGCTCATTCTGTGAGTGGGGTAGCCGGTTATTGCGCCAAAATGACCTGTAAGATTAAGTAGCAAAGCTAATGCTTTTGCAGAGGGTTGCTGATCAATCAGTACAAGCGTTTGCTGTAAATCTGCGTATTTAGTGTACGGAAAGCCACTGTTAGCAAATACATTCAAGTCTGGCAGGGCAATATAGTGGTCAAATCCGCTTACATCTATATTTGAATTACCATCAATAACACCAAACTCACCACCAGGGGGGGCTATTGCACATTCACCTTTTTTTAGCACGCCAAATCTAAAATCAAAATTAAGTTCGTTACGGGTAGCTAAATTTATACCGTTGAGTGAGAAGTTTTCTGCGTTTTGTGTGGTATCAGTATTAGCTATAAGTGGTAATAACGTTTTTGTAGTATTAAGTACAGACTCATCATTATCTAATAAGTACCCACTAATAAACTTTTGATTAATTAGCATATTTAACCGAGAGTCCAAAGACTCACTCTCGGGGGTGCTACGGTATTGCAATGTAATGGGAATCCCTTTTTCGCGCCAAGTAAATAAATCAGGTGCAAAACGTACGTTTAATTTAACGGGGCCATTATTTAACCCCTGTGCTTGTAGTTGGGTATCAAAATCAATTAATTCGTCAAAATGCACAGGTCTATCAGCGCGTAACCAGCGTGGGGCATCGTAAGCCTTACGCAGCGGTAGTTGGTTAATGGCCTCTATGCTGGCGGTTCTGCCGGTCATTACTTTGTGCCCAAAGGCCAGTCCCGTTACCGCCGTTTTTAAATCGTCTTCATCACGGCCCAAAATAAGCAACATTTTGCTGTATCTATGTTCAGGGTTTGAAATAATCTCAATCGTTGGTTTTTCAACATTGGGGTAGTCTTTTAAAAAGTCAGGCTTTGAATCGTTGGTAATAAAAACCACACTGTGCGTATCTAATGACTTATTAATCACTACCGGAAAATCAGCGCCGCGCCAGTCGGCTTGTGCACCAAACCAGCTTGAAAGAGTCGCAGCGGCTTCAATTGTTTTAGTATTAGGTATTTTTGCAAATACAAATGGCAAGCTTAATTTATTGTAGTCTTTGGCATCAAAAAAAGGTGCTGGTAAGTACTCTAAACGGCTATCAATTGCTAATTGTTTTTGATTGAGAGTGATATTACTCGATTTATTAATTTCGGTCCAAATAGAGCGGCTGAAGTAGTCTTGGCAACGTAAGTCATAATAGCCAACCAGCTCAAAACGAACTTGGTTGTAGTCCTGCACATATTTAGCATTGAGTTTAAGGCTGTGCTTAACAGTATTTTTAACCACACTTAGTTGCTCGTTTATGGGCAGTACAGTCACTAAGTTTTCATTAAAGTACACTTTTAAATGCGACACGTTTGCAATCAATGAGGGTGAGTTTGTATACGAGAAATTGAGTTGCAAGTCGGTGCTTAATTTGTCAATACGGTTTGTAAAATCAACTCTTGAATTGTTGTTTATGCCATCAAGCCTGTAGCCATTAAAGCCTAAAGTAGCAAAGTCTAATCGTAAACTAGACACGTTTGCGCTCTCAGGATAGCCATTTATAAACACAGATTTATCATGCATTGGCTCAATAGCACATGCGTTATAAGCACTACATGTTAAAAGCAATATTAGAAATGTATTAAGCAAATTTTTAATCATAATTATTATGCACTATTGGTTTTTTAGGAGTGAAAGAGTTTATATATACAACAATTTTTGTCATTAATTTTACAAAGGGTTGTAATGGTTTAGGAGCATGAAACAATAAATTGCTAAATCCTCTTAAACTTGTTTTTTGTACTTCTTTAAAGCTATAAGAAGGGCGGTCATGACGAAAGTTATTCTGCCAATCAAGCCACGCATCTGCTCTTGAAAAAGTACACTGGATAAAAGCCTTTTGCTTTTCCAATGTCAGGTCTTTTAACGTTAAACCTATTTGTTTTTTTCGGGTGTTACATACATAGGTTGTAAACGAAAATTGCTTATTGCCGCGGCTCATTAATAGCTCTATTTTATCGTTTACTCGGCACAAGTGAGCGTGCTCAGTTTCAATTCCCACCCCATTATCAGAGTAATCAATTATCTTAACTTTTAACGTATGCCCATTTGCTAAGCGTACGCCCGCCGGAAAGTTAGCTTTTATGCGGTGCGACTGCCTAACTTGCCTTGCCTCTGCTGCAACGGCTACCGCAGCGCCTAGAATAATAATATTGTAGATTGCCCAGCCCATACTTATTAATAAAACACCCACTTGACTTGGATCGCCAAAGCCCAAGCGTAAAACACCGATGAGTATTCCCACTAGGTTTACTAAAAGAAGGACTAGGTACGGTTTAGATATTCCCCAATCGTAATGCTCTTTATCATTTAGGCCGCCTTTCTCTGTTACGTTAAACTTACCTTTGTTAGGGTTTATTAGTGCAACAGTTGTTGGCTTTAATATGTACCACGCAAGAACAGACTCATATACTTCACCCCAAAAAGAATAACGATATTTACCCTGAATGCGTGAGTTGGTTGCTTTTATTTGAATTAACGTAGGCACTACGTAAATAAAAATAGCTAAAAATGGTGCATAAATAATGTAAGCATTAAAGTATATTAGCGCTAAAGGTGCGGTTAAAAATACGATGCGTGGAATACCCGATAAAAAGTGCAGCATGGCATTTAGATAGCACAGGCGCTGCGGTATATCGAGCCCTTTACCTACAATAGGGTTGTCGAGTCTAAATATTTGTGCCATCCCTCGGGCCCAGCGAATACGCTGACCAATATGAGCCGACAAGCTATCTGTAGCAAGGCCGGCAGCTTGCGGAATATTTATATACGCTGTTTTATAACCAGCACGTTGCATACGAAGCGCAGTGTGGGCATCTTCAGTTACCGTTTCAAATGCAAATCCACCTATATCATCAAGTGCCTGCCTTTTTAATACCGCACATGAGCCGCAAAAGAAGGTTGCATCCCACATGTCATTACCATCTTGAATTAACCCATAAAAAAGCATGTTTTCATTAGGTATTTGGCTGTGGTTGTTTAAATTACGCTCAAACGGATCAGCAGAAAAAAAGTGATGCGGCGTTTGCACTAAACATACTTTGCTATCTTTTAAAAATTGCCCCATGGTCATTTGTAAAAATGAGCGGGCAGGTACGTGGTCGCAGTCAAAAATAGCGATATAGTCGCCGTTGGTGTAACGCATGGCGCTGTTCATATTACCGGCTTTAGCGTGGTTGTTATCAGGACGTGTTAAATAACCCACCCCTACTTTTTGGGCAAACTCTTTAAATTCAGGGCGTTTGCCGTCATCCAGGATGTATACGTTGAGCTTATCTGCAGGCCAATCAATGCTCATTGCAGCAAGTGTGGTTGGTTGCACAACGCTCAATGGTTCATTGTAGGTGGGTATGTATACATCTACAGTGGGCCATAAATCAGTATCTTTAGGTAAGGGGATAGGTTTTCGTTCTAGCGGATTGATAGTTTGAAAAAAGCCTAAAATGAGCACTAGCCATGCATAGGTTTCTGCCAGCAGCAAGCCTGCACCTAATGTGAGTGCAACAGGGTCATCCCAATTGAGGGTTTCTGTGTAGCGCCACCACAAATAGCGTGATGAAGTAGTCACCGATAGGGTGATCATTACTATTGTAGCCATTTGCCCTTTTACCCGCTTTAACCCGTACGCAACTATTAAAATAAAGCTAATAAACACGGCTTGCGCTTCGAGGCTAAATGGTATGGTTATAAAAATAGCCAGTAAAAATAATATAAAGGCTACAACCACATATTTGACTAGCTTGTTTTGCCATACTTTAGCGTCAGCCATAGTTTTAAAGGCACTTTTTTTGGGGCCCTTGGCATTTTTTGACAACAACCGTTTTAGCATTCGCCCTAGCTTTAAATCAAACCAGCGCAATTGTTTAAGTGAGTAACTTACTCCATTATAAAACTGATTTGATAACCGCTTCCTAACAGAGCTATTTTTAGGTTTATATTTAAAAAATAATAAATAAACACTTTGGATGATAAACCGCACAAGATTTGAGTAAATAAAGGTACGGTAGGGTAAGCGAAGGTGCGGATAGTAATCATATAAAATAAGTTCAAAGTTTATTTTGTGATCTTTTATATTGATAAACAGTGAACTAATTAGCGTAATAAAAGGCATTAAAAAGGCCTCAATTACGTTCACTTTGTGCTGGTTAAAATAGCTATGAAACTTAAATAAAATATAACGGACAAGTTTTTCAGTAAAAAAAATACTTAACAGTAAATACAAAGTACTGTGTATTGGGCGCTTATAAAATAAAGAAAAGCTCATGATTACAGGGCCGCTTTACTAACAAGCCAGCCGGCGAGTGTTTCAAAATCATCGTTGGCAACACTGTAGGGTGCACAGTTAAGCGCTACATTTCTAAAGGCTGTGGACTCTTTAATTACTTCGTCACTGTTAATAAAAAAAGGAGCCATCAGTGGCAAAGTAGATTGCCACAAAGAAAAAAGATCAAACTCAAGCGTTGACGCAGAGTTATAACGGTTGACTAAAAAGAAATGTTTCCATTGATTATCAGTGTGCTTTAATACTTGTAGCTTTTTATAAATTAAGCTGTGGCAAATGGCGTCACAATTTACAACTTCAATCACTATGTCATTTTTGCTCAGCGGATATTCAGTGATATCGATATGCGCAGGGCAGTCGAAAAGGAGCCAAGCGTCGTCGTTATAATTTAGTTTATTGCAATTATTAACAGTCTCGAACAATGCTGTATTACTTACATTTGTATCACCAAAAGGTAAAAATACAATACCATCACTGTCTTGATGAAAGTGCACTAAGGCATCTTCAAAGCGAGCCTCATTACTCCAACCTTGGTTGTATTGCCAAGGTAGCCCAAAGTGCAAGCCTAAGTCGCTTTTAGCATCTAGGTCTATAGCAATAACGTCAGGGCCTGACTTTTTTAATATGCAGGCTAAATTCGCCACCATAGAAGTAGCGCCAGTACCGCCTTTAATGCCTTTTAGGAAAATTCTTTGCAAGGGATTGTTTACCTGTTAATTCAACTGCAACTTACCCATTTACTGTTCGGTGTATCTCGCTCAGTAATGCGTACTTTTTTATTGTTTGTTTATTTTTTTGTCTGTTAACAATTTCAACGTAATCACCGCTTTTTCCACCAAAACGTTTTGCAAGATTATCAATATCATTTGATGTTAAGGTTTCAGAGTTTTTTTTTGTTAAGTTAACTATTGTTGTCATTATGTTTGAATTTATTCTTTTTATTAAAAGTGGACAATAATTGTCTATTATATATAGAATAACAACTAAAACTAGTAAAAAAGTATCTTTTATAGGCTTGGCTCATTGCAAAACTTTAACATATTAGGCCTGCAGTCCTCTGCTGCAGAGTTAAAACCAGCATCTATGTTTGCTATTTTGGCTCCTTTGGACAGTTTTGTAACAGAACTGGCATTACATGCAATTAATAAGACCTCAGCGTCTGATATATATATTGTTTCTGCCCACATAGAAACATTTTTTGATGGTCCATACACTGATGCTATAAACCACGTATTTGATCGACATAAAGTCCACCCATTTAGCTTCTCTTCAGATACGCTTGAATGGCCAAAGCAACAAATAATTAACAACACTCTAAAAGAGCTAAATGCTTACAAACAGCTAAATAATGCTTTAGTCATTGTTCACTTTAGTACGGCTGATTTGGACTGTTTGGATCAAAAGCAGCTAACCCAAAGTATTAAGGCCTATAAAAATTTTAGTATTCAATCAGGGGCGACTGTTTTATTTTTAACTTCAGGTCCTGAGGTGACAAATTATCGTTTTTTATTTAGACAGTTAAACTCGGTTTTTGACGGGGTAGTGTATGTAGAGAGTGATTCGGCGATGCGTGTATTAGAGTACGATTACTGGCATCACAGCACAGGGGTTATCGCCAATGTACAGTACCCGTTAACCATTGAAAACGACTGCTTTAAAGTTGTACTAGAGAACATAACTGAAAAGCACACGGCTGCATCAGGTGTATTTGCCGATGAAAACGATGTATGGATTGTAAAAGGGGCTATTCCTGAAGGAACTAAGCTTCCTAGCAAATATAAAATAATAGAAGATAATCACGCGCTTTTCTCAAAAGGGCCTAAGTTGGAGGCGGCGACACTGGTATTTGCAGTTTCTCGTTACACAGATTTAGCTCAGCTTGCTAAGCATTGTTTTGAGCTGAGAAAAAACTGTGGTCGTTGGCTTAAATTGGTTATTCAGAATGTTGATGGCGTGATCCGTCATCAAGATGAATGCTTATTTTTGACCTTAGGCGTTAATCTTATTTTGTATAGTTTTTCAGAGCCTTCTAGGTTACTGTCGCAAGTTCAGTCAATTCAAGGGTTTCAATTTTCAAGGCCGCTACCACCGTCTGTTGAGCACGTACTGCAATTTACCGAAAATACTTTTTCTAAAGGCTATTTGCCGTTTATAGAATTTACCAAACAGGTAGAAGTACACAGTGACTCTGCTGTAAATTTAGGGGTGAGTGGGGTGTTGGTAAAACTTGAGCTTTTACCCCGGATTGACCCTATACATCCTTTACACTTATTTCATATAAAGCGCGAAGGCGATGTATTTAGCTTGGTGGAAAATACGGTGTATTTGTATTTACACGCGTGTAGAGAAAACGATGTTAATAACGCGATAAAACATTTGTTTAAGTTAGAGACAAACGATTTTTTTGCGCAGCAAAATATTATTTCCGATCATTTTTATATTCAGCAAGAATGTAAGCAGCTTAGGCGTAATTATGCAGGTCAGGATATAACAGATTATTCAGCTCAATTAGCAGAGAATGACAGCTATAAATTTTCGCAAAAAATAGATGCAAGTGTTGCAGCTGATTTAGAAACACCCGAGTTTACTAAAAACGAGCGCGCAGATGCAGTGCCGTTCAAAATGGCTATCAAGAGTAACGTATGAGTATTAATCAATTATTAATTACAGCAATTTTAGCAATGCTAGTTGGCGTATTTTTATGTATGTTGGGGTCGTTGATATTGAAAAAAATAAAAGAATATTATGCTCAGCTTACGTTTAAACATGAAGTACTCGAACCTTACAAACCAAATAGAATAAAGAAGGGTAAATAGTGAAATTATCAGGCTTAGGGGTATGGAACCTCTATTTTTTAGTTAAGTTTGCACTTTTTTATTATGGTGCAATTGATTTTGATTTACTGTCAAATGCTGCGCTAGCCGCTTTTTTTGCTATTTATTACACATCCCCTGTATTGACTAAAGCGAAGCATTGGTTAGGTGCAATAATGGCCATTGCTTTACTTTATAAAGATTCGTGGTTACCGCCTATAGACCGCTTAACCCGTCAAGCGGGTAATGTGCAAGATTTTAGCTTGGGTTACTTTTTAGAGCTGATGGCGCGTGTCATTAATGTAGATATGTTATTGGCATTGTTTGTTATTACGGTGTGTTTTTGGTATTGCTCGCAATGGATACGCTTTACCACAGTAACCGTCGTTGGGTTAATATTTGTAGCTTGGCAAAGTAATCATAGTGAAGATGATTTAATGACACAGCCAGTAGTAGCTAATAACGTAACAACAGCTGCGCCTCGTGAACAAGCACAAGTAATAACACAACAAGCAAAGTCACCAGATGAGCAATTAAAGGCGTTTTATCAGCAGCAAAGTTTGCTAACAAGCCAGTTTCCTCAGCAATACAATGGCGAGTTATTCGATGTCATTGTGTTAAATGTGTGCTCAATGGCAATAGCGGATTTAGAGACTATCGGTGTAAGTTTGGATGATTTATACAGCGATTTTGATTTAGTGTTTTCTGACTTTAATTCGGCGACTTCTTATTCTGGACCTGCTGCAATTCGTCTGCTTAGAGCAAGTTGTGGTCAAACAAGTCAAACAGCTTTATTTGAAAATGCGCCTGAACAGTGTCACTTGTTTAAAAACTTAGAAAAATTAGGGTATAAAAGCAGTGTAGTTATGAATCACGACGGCCATTTCGACGAGTTTAAAGGCTTAGTGAAAAGGTTTGGAAAAATAGACGAGCAACCTTACGATATAACTAACTTACCTATTGCACAATATGGCTTTGATGATAAACCTATTTATTCAGATGGTGCGGTGCTTAATGCGTGGTTAAATGAAAAAGGTGGGGACTGTGCGCCATGCGCTATGTATTACAACACGACAAGTTTGCATGATGGTAACCAATTAGCAAATCAGCCTCGTATGAGTAGCCTTGAAAGTTACCCAATTAGGCATAAAAACTTATTCAACGACATTAATGGGTTTATTAAAAACTTAGAAAAACGTGGCCGCAATGTCATGCTGATGATAGTACCTGAACACGGCGCGGCATTAAAAGGTGATAAAGTGCAATTTGCTGGGCTACGTGAGATACCAAGCCCAAGTATTGTGTCTGTTCCGGTGGCGATTAAGTTTATTGGTAAAAACGTACAAAGCTATTCACAAACGCTTGTAAGCGAATCAACCAGTTACTTTGGCTTATCGGAACTAATTAGTGGCGTACTTAGCACAAACTTTTTTGCAGGTAATGGCAATATTGCCGATTTAGTTGCTTCGCTGCCTCGCGCACCTAAAGTAGCTGAAAACGCTGATACAATAATGATGTATGTTAATAAGCGCCCTTATATTCAATTAGATGGCGGAGACTGGACCCCATACCCGCAAAACTAATAACATATATACATTACCCTTTTTAAAACGCAGCTTATACGCTGCGTTTTTAGTTTTAAAGTGGGCGTTGTTACAGTTTGCTGTTTACAGGCGTGGGTTTATAACCATAACGACGCTGGTTTGTTCAAATTTGTTTACAATTTACTGTATTGAGTAACTGACTTAGCGTATTATTCGGCAAATATAGTTTTTCCTTATTCGAGGATGTATGCGTCTAGATATTCACTGTGCTGACCGTGTAGGTATTGCTCAAGAAATCCTAAATATTTTAGTTAACTATGATGTTGATCTAAAAGGGATTGAGGTTGATTCGGTAAATTGCCGTATGTATGTAAGCTTTCCTGAAATTGAATTTGAGCAATTTCAAAAAATTATGCCTTCTATTCGTTTAATTGATGGCGTGCATGATGTTCGCACCACTGCCTTTTTACCCTCTGAGCGAGAGCATAACGAATTAAATACACTGCTGCGCGCATTACCAGATGGTGTTATCTCGATTGACGCAAAAGGATGGGTTCGTTTGTGTAACGACGCTGCTTGTAAAGACTTGCAACTAAGTGAAAAAGAAGTGGTAGGAGCCAATATTAATAACCTACTTAAAGGCTTTAATTTTACGCGTTGGTTAGAAGGCAAAGAAGTACTTGGTCAAACAACCCGTGTAGATGTGGCTGGTGAGGACTTTATTGCCGATATCTTACCGATTGCCGTCCCGCAAGGTGGTGAAGGTGATGTGTTAGCTGGTGCGGTTATAAATATTAAATCGCAAAGCCGACTAGGTCAGCAAGTCAGTGCCTTTAGACGTTATGGGCAAGAAAGCTTTGCAACTATTCACAATTTTAGTACTGCTATGCGCCGTGTTGTGCGTGAAGCACGAAAAATGTCACAGCTAGAAGCGCCTATCTTAATAACCGGAGAAACTGGTACGGGTAAAGAACTTCTTGCTCGTGCTTGTCACTATGCCTCTAATCGTTCAGTTAAACCATTTATTGCTCTTTCGTGTGCATCTTTGCCCGATGATGTGGCTGAATCTGAATTATTTGGCTACGCCGGCTATGAAGAAAATACCGCACCTAAACGCGGGGTGTTAGAACAAGCAGATGGTGGTACTGTGTTTTTAGATGAAGTAGGCGAAATGTCTACACAGCTACAAACAAAGCTGCTGCGCTTTTTACAAGACGGTACATTTAGAAAAGTGGGCGACGAGAACGAAGTAAAAGTTAATGTGCGTATTATTGCAGCCACACAAAAAGATTTACCGGCCATGGTGCAAGAGGGTGTATTTAGAGAAGACTTATACTATCGAATTAATGTATTAACGCTTGAAATAGCACCGCTGAGAGATCGTAAGGCTGATGTAGGCCCACTAGCTGAGCACTTTATTCAAAAGTACGCACAGCAAAACGGTCATGCAATTCCGCTTTTATCACAAGAGTGCCTGCGTTTTTTACAAGAGTACCCGTGGCCAGGTAATGTACGCCAGCTAGAGAATGCAATTTATCGAGCGGTGTCGTTACTTGATGATAGCGAACTACGCGTAGAGCACTTGCAATTGCCTACCTTCACACACGATTTGGGTTATTTAGAATCTGATTTTGAGGGGTCATTAGATCAAGCTGTCAAACGTTTTGAAGCAACTTTATTACGTAAATTGTATCCGGCTTACCCAAGCTCAAGACAACTGGCAAAGCGTTTAGGGCTTAGCCACACTGCAGTGGCAAATAAGCTACGAGATTACGGTATTAATCGCAAAACTGTTAAAGTTTAATAGCAAGTTTAGTGGG